>QHYI01000110.1:66351-156524 GCA_003223245.1 Acidobacteriota bacterium | reverse complement strand
AGAGCGTGGCGCGCCACCTAAATGGTGTTGGTGGGGGCGCTGCGGTTAGGTTAAGGCACTTTGGCGCGCAACCGCTGCTCGACGATAGGAGGAACCAACCCCTCGAGCGGCCCTCCATGTTGCGCGATCTCGCGCACCAGCTTCGAACTGAGGTAGCTGTACGGTTCGCCGGGGAGCATAAAAACCGTTTCCAGGCGCGGCTCCAGTTTGCGGTTCATCAGCGCCATTTGCAATTCGTATTCGTAATCCGAAACAGCGCGAATGCCGCGCAAAATCACTCCCGCGCCGCGTTTGCGCGCGTAGTCGATGAGCAATCCCTCAAAAACGTCCACCTCGACGTCGCTCCATTTCTTGGTAACTTCGCGCAGCATCTCGACCCGCTCAGAAACGCTAAACAGTGGCTGTTTTTCCGTGTTTCGCAGCACGGCCACGATCAGCAGATCAAACATTTTTTCGCCGCGCTCGATCAAGTCGAGGTGTCCATTAGTCACCGGATCAAACGAGCCTGGATAGATGGCGACGGAGGTCTTCATTTTCGCGGCTGGTGTAAACGCCGGGCTATTCTATCTCAGGCGGCGCGAAAAGCGCGACTCCACAAACCTGCCGCCCTGCCGCCAAACCTTCCAGCCCGCCTCGCAGACTCTCGGAATCCTCTTCGCAGAACCGCGGAGTTATGACAGTATGCCTACGCCGCTGCGGCATCGCAGAAACGGGTTCGCGGTTCTCACCTTTAGCGAAAGGGAATTTACCGAATCATGGCCCACGATTTCATTTCGAACTTCGGTTTGCGAGGATTCCTCTTGCTGGTTCTGCTGGCGCTCCTGATCCCTAAGAGGACTGCCGCTCAACAGCCGGCTCTGAATCTCATGCCCATGCCCGCGAGCGTCCAAGCCGGTACCGGGAGCCTGCGTGTGGATTCTTCTTTCTCCGTCGTGTTGACCGGCCACACCGAGCCGCGCCTCGAACGCGGCGTCGAGCGCTTCCTCGAGCAACTGGCTCGTCAAACTGCGTTCCCCCTGAATTTGAAGCCCGCACAGTACGCGCACGCGACCTTGGTCATTCACACCGACCATGCCAGCAAAGAAATCCAGGAAGTGGGCGAGGATGAATCGTACGTTCTCGAAGTGACCACCGCCGGCGCAACGCTCACTGCCCCGACACCTCTCGGCACGCTGTACGGTTTAGAGACCTTTCTGCAGCTCGTGGATGTTACCAGCGACGGTTTCGCGGCTCCAGCGCTCACCATCCAAGACCACCCGCGCTTTCCCTGGCGCGGCCTGATGATCGATTCCGCGCGGCACTTCATTCCTCTGGAGGTGATCCGCCGCAACCTGAACGGCATGGAAGCCGCAAAAATGAATGTTTTTCACTGGCACCTCACGGACAACCAGGGGTTCCGCGTCGAAAGCAAGAAATTTCCTAAATTGCAGGAACTGGGCTCCGACGGGCTCTATTACACGCAGGAAGAGATTCGCGACCTGATTGCCTACGCGCGCGATCGCGGCATCCGCGTGGTTCCGGAATTCGAGATGCCCGGCCACAGCACCGCCTTTTTTGTCGGTTACCCGGAACTGGCGAGCGCTCCCGGCCCTTATGAAATTGACCGCCGCTGGGGCGTTATGGATCCCGCCATGGACCCCACGAACGAGCGGACTTACAAGTTCTTGGATGAGTTTATCGGAGAGATGGCCAAGCTCTTTGCGGATCAGTTCTTTCACATCGGCGGCGATGAGGTGAATGGCAAGCAATGGGACGGCAACCAGAAGATTCAGGAATACATGCGCGCCCACGGCCTTAAGAACAATCAAGCGCTGCAAGCGTATTTCAGCAAGCGGCTCCAGGCTATTGTGGCCAAGCACGGCAAGAGCATGATTGGCTGGGACGAAATCCTCGACCCCAGCTTGCCAAAGGACGTCACCATTCAGTCCTGGCGCGGCCCCGAGTCGCTTGCCGCGGCCGCGAGGCAAGGGTACCGCGGGATTCTTTCGAATGGCTACTACCTCGATCTCGGCTGGTCGGCCGCGCGCCACTATGCCGCGGACCCGCTCAGTGGGGACGCCGCCAATCTCTCGCCGGAAGAAAAACAGCGCATTCTGGGCGGCGAGTCCACCATGTGGACGGAATACGTGAGCGCGGAGAACATTGATTCGCGCATATGGCCGAGAAACGCGGCCATCGCCGAGCGTCTCTGGTCTCCGGCGGAGGTCCGCGATCCTGCTTCCATGTACGCGCGGCTGGATTTCCTAAGCCCGCGGCTCGAGTGGCTCGGCCTGACTCACAGAACATGCTATTGGCAAATGCTCCACCGCATTGCAGGCCCCGCGAAGCGTGAGGAGTTTGCTGCGTTGCGGACGCTGGCCGATGTCGTGGAACCGGTCAAGGATTACACGCGAGAGGAGACCGCTGCCGTGGAAGCTACCAGCTTATCGCCACTGAATCGCGTTGTGGACGCCGTTCCTTTGGAGAGCGACGCGGGCAGGCGCTTTGGCGAACTCGTGGACAAATTCATTGGAACTTCCTGCTTGGACCCCGATGCCGGGGGGCGCCTGCGCTCGCGATTCACCGTTTGGCGTGACAACCCCGCAAAGCTCCAGCCCCTCGCGCAGCGTTCGTTTCTCGTGAACGAGGTGTCGGTTCGTTCTCAAGACCTCTCGGCGCTTGCGGGCATAGGACTTGCCGCGCTCGAGGCTATCGCCAAGCGCCAGCCCGCTACGGATTCCTGGAAGTCGCAGCAGTTGGCCGCCCTCGAGCAAATGAAAAAGGGAAAAGTGCAATTGCTTTTGATCCCTGTGTCCGCGGTACAAAAACTGGTCGAAGCCGCCGCCTCCGGCGGAACTTGCGCGAGTGCAAAACCATGAGATGGACCCATTCGCACGGCGTGCGAGGCCATCGGAAACGGCATTAGAATGCTCGGGGAACGGGGTTGCGCGTCTAGTGCTCGCACCATGAGTCGTGAAATCAAAGAGATGGTGAGGAAATAGGGTGAAAAGCTAAGCCTCGGTGAGCGCCCTCATTCATTTCAGGCAAGTCGACATGCTGAGAGGTCGTGTACCGCCAAACAAACTCGGGACTCAATGCGCGGTTGACGGCTGGTTATAGCAAACGCCGTCCCCGGAATCGTGGAACGTCTGGCCCTCTACCGGAATGAACTCCCAGTGGTATTTCGCCCGAGCCAGCGTGAGTTTGAGCACGCCGTAGGTCTTCCATTCACGCACTTCGCTGTTGGGAGTTGGCACCCCCAGCGGTACGTGACTCCTTCCTCCCGTCCCCACAACGATTTCCCGAATCCCATTCGCGGGGTTCGGCCTTCCGTTGGGATCCTGCGGTGCAAACCGTTCATAAGAATGTTCGTGGCCCGCAAGAACCAAGTCGGCGTGTGCCGCGTATAGGTCCTCCCACAATGGCCTCAGGGCTGGGTGCAAAGCATGGCTCTTGAAAACCCCGCTGCTGAAAAGCGGGTGATGGCCGTAAGCGAGAATGCAGGCATGGGGATGCTTGGCCAGGTCTTCGCGCAACCAAGTTTCCTGCGGCGAGCCTTTGTGGCAGCCGCCCATCTTCTTGGCATTGCAATTGGTGTTCAGCACCACGATGTGCCAATCCCCCAGATCATAGCTGTAGTAGCCTTTGCCTGCTGGCCCGGCTTGCGTGCCCCAATACTCGAAATATCCGGTCGCGTCGCGCGTACCGTATTCGTGATTCCCCAAAGCCGGTTTGGTGCGGTCCTTGAACAATCCCCACGCCGGGCCATAGCAATTCTTGAACTCCGCCGCACTGCCCTTCTCGTAGGCTAGATCGCCTGCTGCAAACACCGTCCCGGGAATCCCCTCAATCAACTTGGCCGTGGCCGCAGCACTCTCAAGATGCTCGCAGGTGGCGATGTCTCCAGCTCCAACCAGCGTGAAGGCAGTCTCAGCGGGGTCACCAGAAGCGGTTTTCTTGGGCGCACGGTGCTGAAGAGTTCCCGGGGCCCGAGCTCCAGGCCGTAGCTGAGCTTCGACTGCCTGCGGAGATGCGAGAGCGAGGAGCACGCCTATTCCAAAAATTCCCAGGAGTTTCGAGCTCTTTCCGCTCGCAAAGCAAAATGTCGCGCTCATAGCACCTCCACCGGAGCAAACCGTCACCGGCCCGCGAATTCTGCCCCTTAGAAAGCTATCGGTCAGGATTCGCGCTCGGAACCGACCTCTGACAACAGAAGGTCCGCTAAACCAAGACTATCTTAGTCCTAATATAAGCTGTAGCAAACAAAAGGGTTATAAAAAACGTTTTGCACCTCACAGCATTGACTTTCGTCCGCCGAAAAGTGTATACTCCGATGTGCGACTAGAACGGTCGCATATGTAGCTTAGCATGTGGGGGACTTAGAGAGTCTCGGCTCGATGTTCAAGCTTTCCAAGAAAGCCGACTACGGGTTGATTGCCGTCAAGCACCTGGCTCTGCACCGTGGCGACCATGCTTGCAGCGCCAGCGAAATCGCCGAGGAGTACGGGATTTCCGCCACGCTGATGGCCAAGGTGCTGCAAAAGCTGGCGCACAAGTCCATTGTCGCGGCAAAGCATGGTTCAAGCGGGGGCTACCAGTTGTCGAAAGAACCCTCGCAGATTAGCGCTCTGGACGTGATCTCCGCGATTGACGGCCCGGTGCTAATCACTTCCTGTGTCACGAACCACGGGGACTGCGACGCGACGCACCGCTGTTCGGTAAAAGAGCCGTTACGGCGCGTGAACGAGAGCATCTTAAATGTGTTGGGCTCGGTCACGATTGCTCAGATGAGCGAGGATCCGCACGAGCCAGCGCTCGTGGCATTAACAAGAACTTAGGAGAACAGGGACATGGCCGTCAAACTGCCGATTTACATGGACAATCACGCTACCACCCCGGTCGATCCTCGGGTTCTCGAGGCGATGATGCCGTATTTCACCGGGAAGTTCGGGAATGCGGCAAGCCGCAACCACTATTTCGGCTGGACCGCCGAGGAAGCGGTGGAGAACGCTCGCCAGCAGGTCGCTTCGCTGATCAATGCCACGGCGAAGGAGATCATTTTTACCAGCGGCGCCACGGAATCGGACAACTTGATGATCAAGGGCATCGCGGAAATGTTCCGCGAGAAGGGCAACCACATCATTACGCAGTCGATCGAGCATAAAGCCGTGCTCGACACCTGCAAGAACCTCGAGAAGCACGGCTTTGAAGTGACCTATCTCCCAGTGCAGCGCGACGGCCGCATCAGTCTCGACGATTTGAAAGCGGCAATTAAGCCGAAGACCATTCTGATCACCATCATGTACGCCAACAACGAAATCGGGGTGATCAATCCCATTGCGGAAATCGGCAAGATGGCTAAGGAACATGGGATTTTCTTTGCCGTCGACGGCGTCCAAGCGGTGGGCAAGATTCCGGTCGATGTCCAGAAGGACAATATCGACCTGCTGGCCGTCAGTGCCCACAAGATTTATGGACCCAAGGGAGTTGGCGCGCTTTACGTGCGGCGCCGCAATCCTCGCGTGCAGCTCTCGGCCATTATCGACGGCGGTGGGCATGAGCGCGGCATGCGCTCCGGCACGCTGAATGTGCCCGGCATTGTGGGGCTCGGCAAGGCCTGCGAAATTGCGCAAAAGGAGATGCCGGAAGAGAGCGTGAGGCTCCGCGGCCTACGTGACCGCCTGAAAGCTGGCCTGGAATCCAAGCTGGACGAAGTTTACGTCAATGGTTCGATGGAACACCGTTTGCCCAACAACCTGAATATGAGTTTCGCTTATGTGGAAGGGGAGTCCTTGCTCATGGGCATTAACGACGTGGCGGTTTCGAGCGGTTCGGCTTGTACTTCGGCAACCCTCGAACCCAGCTATGTACTCAAAGCTTTAGGCGTGGGCGAAGACCTCGCTCACACTTCGATTCGATTCGGCCTCGGCCGTTTCAATACGCAGGAAGAGGTCGACTATGTCATCGATAAGATGGTGCAGGTCGTAACCAAGCTGCGCGAGCTTTCCCCGCTCTACGAAATGGCCAAAGAGGGAATCGACATCTCAAAAATGAAATGGCAAACCGCCTAAAAGGAATGAGAAGCAACAATGGCAAATGAAGGAACAATTCGGATCCATCGCTCCATCGCGGGTACAGGCGCGGCTTTCCGCGTGAGCTTCGTGCCCTACGATTCGGAGGAGGAGACCGGGGGTGAGCGCTCTTTCCGCGAGCTTCAGCAGGTGCGAGCCTTCTTGAAGATGCTCGGGCTTGGAGCGGAGTACAGTAAGGATGCTCTTCGTCAGCTGACCGCGGGCCGTTCGGCTTCCGTGCCGAACGTGTCCCTCTCGGACAAGGCGGTGAAGAGCGCGGGTTTCGTAAGTCTCGCAAATCTGGCAAGGAGCAACGGGTAATGGCATACAGCGACAAAGTAGTGGATCATTACAACAATCCCCGCAACGTCGGCAGCCTCCCGAAGAACGATCCCAACGTGGGGACCGGTCTTGTGGGCGCGCCGGAATGCGGCGACGTGATGAAGCTGCAGATGAAAATCAACCCGGAGACGCAGGTCATTGAAGAGGCCAAGTTCAAGACCTTCGGCTGCGGGTCGGCCATCGCCAGCTCCTCGCTCGCCACGGAATGGGTGAAGGGTAAAACCGTCGATGAGGCGCTGGCCATCAAGAACACGGACATCGTGCGCGAGCTCTCGCTTCCGCCGGTGAAGATTCACTGCTCCGTGCTCGCCGAAGACGCCATCAAGGCCGCCATCGGCGACTGGAAGAAGAAGCATGGGGTCGAAGCTCCCGCGGCCGCCGAAACGGCATCGCACTAAGAGCTCAGGTCTTTCCGGCGCCGCAATTTGCTGCACCCTTCTTTGTCGGGGCACAGCATGCGGGGTCCCGGCTGGGTTACGGGCGGAAGCGTATGCGGCTGAAAAGATACTGACCCCTAAACGACTTAGAGGGAAGCTAAGTGGCTTAGAATGAACACTTACGCAAAAATAGAGGGGGGGCTCCCGAACGTCGCCGCAATCCACCTCACCGAGCGCGCCGCCAAGAAGATTCGCGCGCTGCTCGAAAAGGAAGGCGTGTCGCCGGAAGTTGGCGGCCTGCGCGTAGGCGTGCAGGGTGGCGGCTGCTCCGGCTTGTCCTACGCGATGCGCCTGGACACCCAACCGCGCGACCGCGACAAGATTTTCGAAGAGCATGGCGCGCGCCTTTTCGTGGACCCCAAAAGCTTTTTGTACCTGAATGGCACGACGCTGGAGTACGAAGAAACGCTCATGCGCCAGGGATTTGTCTTCCAGAACCCCAACGCGGCGCGGAGTTGCGGCTGCGGCAGCTCTTTTACGGCGTGAGGTAGCACAGGCACTCCTGCCGGCGCTCGTCGGTTTCGCTTTGCTTCGGCGGGGAGACAGACAGGCGAGTTTGACAAGTGGTTGGCAGCCGCACTCGCCAGCCACTTTTTTTGTGCCTGCTCCCAGGAGTTCCTGAAAAAGTTATGAGCACGGTTCCCACATCGGCCGAAGCCCCGCTCGTCTGCTGGAACTGTCACGAGCGCACGCTGGGCACGCATTTCTGCTCGAATTGCGGCAAGCTGCGGCAATTGCCACAGGGCACTGACTACTTCGCGTTGTTCGAGATGCCGCGAAAGTTGTGGATGGAAATGAGCGAGCTGGAGCAAAAATTCCTGCGGCTCAGTTGGAAGCTGCATCCGGACAATTTTGTGAATGCCAGCGAGCAGGAGCGCGAGGTTTCTCTTAAGCGCAGTTCGGAGCTGAATGACGCGTACCGCACCCTGCGCGATCCCATCGCGCGCGTCGAGTACCTGCTGGCCATCGAAGGCGAACGCAAAGAGGGCGAAAAGAAGCAGCAGGCGCCGCCGGAGTTGCTCGAGGAGGTCTTCGAGCTTAACGAATCGCTCGATGAACTGCGCGAAGCAAAAGCCTCAGGAGAAGATTTGGCGGCGTTAAAGGCGCAGCTTGAAAACGCGGAGAAGAATTTTCAGGAAAAGCTTGGCGAAGTAGACGGCGAACTCCAGGCCACGGCGCGTGAATGGGACGCGGTTCTCACTGGTGATTCGGCAACACGAAAGAAAGTCATGGCCAAGCTCAATGAATTGCTGAATCGCCGCTCGTATATCCGGAATTTGGTCACGAACGTTGCCAAGGAATTAACGGAGGTTTGATTTAGGAATGGGACGGATTGTTGGAATCGATCTGGGAACGACGAACAGCTTGGTTGCGTACACCGATCCCGAGACCGGTCAGCCCAAGTGCATTCCCGGACCTTACGGAACAACTTTGTGTCCCTCGGTGGTAAGCCTTGATGCCGACGGCAGCATCATCGTAGGCGAGCCCGCCAAGCGGCGCCTTCTTACACAGCCCGAGCGCACGATTTATTCCGTGAAGCGTCTGATGGGTCGCGGACCGGCGGACGTTCAGGATGAGCTAAAGCTTTTTCCCTTCCGCATCGATCCTTCCAGCAAGTCTGTGATTGGTGTGCGGCTCGGCGAAAAAGTTTTCACGCCGCCGGAAATTTCCGCTTTCATTCTGCGCGAATTGAAGAATTGGGGGGAAGCGTTTTTCGGCGAAACCGTGGACCGCGCGGTCATTACCGTGCCAGCGTATTTCAATGACGCGCAGCGCCAGGCCACCAAGGACGCCGGGAAAATTGCGGGACTGGAAGTTTTACGTTTAGTAAACGAGCCAACGGCTGCGGCGCTGGCGTACGGGCTGCACGAAAAGCAGCGCGGACAGGTGGCCGTTTATGATCTAGGCGGCGGCACTTTCGACATTTCCGTCCTGAAGCTGATCTCCACGGGCGAAGGCGACATTTACCAGGTGCTTTCGACCAACGGGGACACCCATCTTGGCGGAGATGATATCGACAATTTGCTTCAAGCCTTCGTTCACGAGCAGATTTTGCAGCACGACCAGATTGATTTTTCGCCGCACGACGAAGTGGCGCAAGAACTTCGCAAGGCGCTCATCAGTCGAAAACACCAGTTGTCCGAGGCGGAGACGGCGACACTGCGGTTTACGCTGCCAAGCGGGAAAATCTTCACTTACGAGTTCACGCGCGGCGCGTTCGAGGCGCTGATTAAGCCTGTCGTCGACCGCACCATGGGCCCGGTGAAGCAAGCGCTGGCCGACGCGCAGCTCAAGCCGAGCAACATGGACGAAGTCGTACTCGTGGGCGGCGCCACGCGCACGCCGCTGATTCGCCGCATGGTGCAGGAATACTTCGACCGCAAGCCGCACACGGAATTGAATCCTGATGAAGTGGTGGCCCTGGGCGCGGCGGTGCAGGCAAACATTTTGGACTGCGGCGTGAAAAACATGTTGCTGCTCGACGTCACGCCGCTCTCGCTAGGAATCGAAACCTACGGCGGCGCGGTGGGAAAAGTGATTCCGCGCAATTCAACGATTCCCGCGAGCGCTCAGGAGCTATACACCACGGGCGTGGACAACCAGACGGGCATCGACATTCACGTTCTGCAGGGCGAGCGCGAACTGGCAAAAGACTGTCGCTCGCTCGCGCGATTCACTCTGAAAGTGCCTCCGGCACCGGCGGGATTGCCGCGCATCGAAGTGAAATTCCTGATCGACGCCAACGGCATCCTGCAGGTTGGCGCGAAAGACCTGCGCACCGGCGAGCAGCATTCGATCGAAGTGCAGCCAAGCTATGGCATCAGCGATACCGAGATCGCGCGTATGCTCGAAGAATCTATCGAATATGCGGAGCAGGATTTCGCCGAGCGCCAGTTGATCGAAGCCCGCACCGAGGCGGAATCGATTCTGGCCGCGACCGCTAAGGCGCTGGCGAATCCGCAATCTGTCAGCTTGAGTGCGGAACAGCGGTCGAGGATTGATTCAAGCGTAGCCGCGCTCAAACAATCCGTGGCGGGCAGCGACTATAAGCTCATTCGCAAGGGCATTGACGAACTGAATCAGGCAACCGAGCCTCTGGCGGAGCTGCTGATGACCAGCGCGGTTTCCACGGCGCTTGAGGGCCGGAAGCTCGCGGAAGTCTGAACTTTGGTTGTAAAAGGGCAGCCTGCTCCGGCCCCAGCCTGGCGCGATGTAAGCGCCCGCGAAGAGAAATCCTTTAGGCCTAAAGGCTTGAGATACAGCTCGGAATGACGGAGGTCGTAAACGGCGCGGCGATCGGAAAGGAAATTAAATGGGCGGCACAAATCCATACATTGAAGAAGTCAAATACAAGCCGGCCACGAAGAAATACAAGGTGACGTTTCTTCCCAGCGGCAAGACCGTCGAAGTCGATCCGGAAAAGGTCCCCTACGGCCACAACGGCTTGCCGGGCAGCATTCTGGACATTTCCGAAGGCTTCAAGATGGGGCTTGACCATGCCTGTGGTGGAGTCTGTGCCTGCTCGACGTGCCACGTGGTCGTGCATCAAGGCTTGGAGTCATGCAACGAAGCTACCGACGCGGAACTCGATGAGCTCGACGAAGCGCCCGGGATTACGCCGAAGTCGCGCCTGGGTTGCCAAACCGTTCCCGACGGCACCACGGACATCATCGTGGAGATTCCCGACTGGAACAAGAATTACGCCAAGGAAGCGGATCATTGAGCATTATGAACAAGGTCTGTTGAATTATGAATCAGTTATTCAAAATTTGGGTCTTTGCGTTTTCGATCCCTTTCATTTGCATAGGGTTCTTGATGCTCGTCGCGCCAAAGAGATATCCATCCTTGTATGCGGGGTTTGAAAGCATGAGCCGGCGGGCGAAAACGGAGCGCGGTAGAGAACTGGCAATCCGTATGCAAGGCTTGATGGCCCTCGCGGTCGGCTGTTTTATGGCGTTTTTCGTTTGCGCCAGGTGGGACGGCAAATAAACAAAAATAGACAAGAGGTCTAGGCCTTATCGAGGATCGAGGAGGCTCGCATGCCCGCCAATTTTACTTGGGACAATTTTGAAGACATCGCTATCGCTTTGGCCGACAGGTACCCGGACACCGATCCGCTGAGCGTTCGCTTCACGGACATGCACAAGTGGATCACCGAGCTGCCGGGGTTTACCGGGGATCCCGCAGCATCCAATGAGTCGAAGCTGGAAGCCATCCAGATGGCCTGGCACGAGGAATATCAGGATCGCCAGGGCTGAGGTTCGAAATCGAGGTTCGAAAATAGAAACTCGAAACTCTCCGAAAACGTAACAGCAAGCCGCAGCGCCGAGCGCCCGGGCCAAAAAATCGCCGCGATTCAGACTGCTCCACCTGCCCATGAGCCTCCTCTGCAACGAACTTTAAGAAGCCTGACGGGGTGTTTCGTGCTTGCGGCCAAATAATACGTCAAGAAGGATGAGCACGGCACCCATGGTAATGGCGGAATCGGCCACGTTGAAGGCGGGATAATGATACGAGCCAAGCCACACTTCGAAGAAGTCGGTCACCGCTCCCTGGAAGATGCGGTCGGCCACGTTGCCCGCAGCGCCGCCGAGCAAGAGCGCCAGGCCCGCGTTTCCCATGGCGCTCGTAATTTTGCCGGCCACCAGCAGCCACGCCAGTACGCCAATCACCACCAGGGAGCCCGCAATCAAAATGACCCGCGTAACCATGGATGCGGAATCCGCCAGAACGCCGAAGGCGATGCCGGGATTCCGCGCGTGCACCAGATAGATGAAGTTGTGAATGAGTTCGTGGTGCCAGCCTTCCGCGGTGCGCGCTTCAAACCATGCTTTGGTGGCGCGATCGAGCAGCACAACAGCCAACGTGAGCCAGAGCCAGCGCAGGCGGGAAGTGGCAGTCATGAAGTAAAGCAGATAAAGGACATAAAGGAAGCGGCGGAACCGGCCGCCACGCTAATTTGTTGGCTCGCTCGAGTCATTGTAGGCATGCTCATCTCGCCGCGACACCTGCGGCAGCATCCCTCTCGATTTCGGCGAGCGCTTCGCTGCAGCGTTCGCATACCGTGGGGTAGCGCGTGTTTTCGCCGACGTGCGTCGAGTAATTCCAGCAACGTACGCATTTCTTGCCGTCGGCGCGTTCGATTTTCACAGCCAAGCCCGGCAACGTTTCACTCGGTTGAAGCCCGTCAGTTTCGGCGGGATCCACCGCAACTTGCGACACGATGAAAAGCGCGGGAAGGAGCGAGCCTTTTTCCTGAAGCAGTTCTTGCAAACCAGGCGCTTTCGAATTGGCGTGCAGGCGGACTTTCGCTTCGAGGCCGCCACCGATGGCCTTGGCGGCCCGCGCTTGTTCGAGTGCCACAAGAACGGCGCTGCGAACCTGAGCAAGGCGCTCCCACTTCTGGGCTTCTTTTGCTGAAATGCCGCAAGCCAGTGCTTCGGCTTCGGGGAAAAGCGCCATGTGCGCGCTTTCCGGCGAGCCGGCGGTTTTCGGGAGATACTTCCAGATTTCTTCCGCAGTGAAAACCAGAACGGGCGCGGCCAGCCGCACCAGCGCGTCGGCAATCTTCCAAACCACAGTTTGCGCGGAGCGCCGCGACTTGTTCTTCGGCGCTTTGGTGTAGAGCCGGTCCTTGAGCACATCGAAATAAAACGCGCTGAGATCCACGACGCAGTAATCGTGGATCGCGTGGTACACGCGGTGGAATTCGTAATTCGCATACCATTCGCGGCATTTCTTCACTAACTCTGCCGTGCGGTCGAGCATCCACTGATCGATTTCTTCGAGCTGCGAATTTGCGAGGGCGTTGCGCGAGGGATCAAAATCGCCGAGATTGCTTAGCGCGAAGCGGAACGTATTGCGAATTTTGCGATACGCTTCGCTGAGCTGCGTCATTACGCGCTCGCTCATTTTCACGTCGGCCTGGTATTCGACCGACGCCACCCACAGCCGCAGCAAGTCGGCCCCCCAGCGCTCGCAAATTTCAATCGGATACAGCGCGTTGCCCAGCGATTTGGACATGGGCCGGCCCTGCTCGTCGAGGGTCCAGCCGTGGGTCACCACGCTTTTGTATGGCGCCGCATCGCGCGTGCCGGTGGCCACGAGCAATGAACTGTGAAACCAGCCGCGATATTGATCCGGCCCTTCCAGGTAAACATCGGCGGGCCATTCCTTGCCCTTTAGCACCGACAGATGCGACGAGCCCGAATCGAACCACACGTCGAGAATGTCGTTTTCTTTGCGCCAATCTGAGGCGCCACACGAGCACTTCGTTCCCGGCGGCAACAGTTCCTGCGGCGAATGCTTGTACCACGCGTCCGCGCCTTCTTTCTCGAACCACTTCACCACGTTGCGCAGCGCTCGGTAATCCTCCAGACGTTTCCCGCAAGCGTCGCAGTAAAACACGATGATGGGCACGCCCCAGAAACGCTGCCGCGAGACGCACCAGTCCGGGCGCTTCTCAATCATCTCGTACATGCGGTCTTCACCCCAGGCGGGAATCCACTTTACTTGGTGAATTTCTTCGAGCGCTTCCTGGCGCAGCGTTTTCTGGCGGCCCTTTCCGGCCTGGTCCATTTTGATGAACCACTGCTCCGTGGCGCGGAAAATCACCGGATTGTGGCAGCGCCAGCAGTGCGGATAGGTGTGCTTGTAATCGTGATGCCCAAGCAGCGCGCCGCGATCCTCGAGGAGCTTCACGACAATCGGGTTCGCGCTGAACACATCCTTGCCCCGGTATTCCGGCAAGCCTTCGGTATACACACCCTTGTCGTCGAGCGGCGCGTAAATCTCCAAGCCATATTTTTGTCCGGAATAAAAGTCGTCCGCGCCGTGGCCCGGAGCGGTGTGCACGATGCCGCTGCCCTGATCGAGCGTCACGTAATCGGCAAGAATTCCCGGCACCTCGAGGTCGAGAAAAGGATGCTGGAATTTCATCCTCTCGAAATCGCTTCCTTTGAAGGTGCCGCGTGTTTTCGCTTCTTTGATCCCGCATTCGGCTTGCAGCGCGGTCACGCGATCCGCGGCAAGCAACAGCGCGCCGCGTTCGGTTTCCACAACCGCGTATTCGAAATCGGGATGAAACGCCAGCGCGCGATTGTGCGGCAGGGTCCACGGCGTGGTGGTCCAAATCACTGCGCTCACGCCGCGTGCAATCTTTGCCGC
The DNA here is from genome assembly GCA_003223245.1 of Acidobacteriota bacterium. Lineage (GTDB taxonomy): Bacteria > Acidobacteriota > Terriglobia > Acidiferrales > UBA7541 > Acidiferrum. The sequence goes on along the minus strand of QHYI01000110.1, from coordinate 142,528 downwards.
ATCGCCTTTGCCGCCGCCCACAACGCCAAACTTCACCCAAATCGACGGGCTGGTGTGATCCTCGTACTCCACTTCTGCCTCTGCCAATGCCGTGTTGTCGACAATGCACCAATACACCGGCTTGCGCCCGCGGTAGACGTAGCCTTTCTCCATGAACTCCAGAAAGGCTCCGGCAATCGTCGCTTCGTAGCCAAAGCTCATGGTCAGGTACGGGTCGTTCCACTGGCCAAAGATTCCCAGGCGCTTGAAATCACGCTTGTGCTGCTCGACGTAGCGCGTGGCGAACTCGCGGCACAGTTTGCGAAACTCCGCCGGCGGCACTTTGCCTTTCCCGCCTAGCTCTTTTTCTACCTGGGTCTCAATAGGCAGGCCATGGCAATCCCATCCAGGCACATACGGCGCGTAGTAACCCGCCATGTTCTTGGTCTTGACGATCAAGTCTTTGAGGATTTTGTTCAGGCCCGTACCCAGATGGATCTCGCCGGTAGGATAGGGAGGACCGTCATGCAGCACGAAGAGCGGCTTGCCTTGGCGCGCTTCCAGAATGCGCTCGTAAATGTTCCCCGCATACCAGGCCGCGAGCTGTTTCGGCTCGTTTTGCGGCAAACTGGCCTTCATGGGGAAGTCGGTTCTGGGCAGGTTCAGCGTCTTTTTGAGTTCGAGTGGTTCGGCCATGGCTGCGAGCGCCGGATATCCCTTCCTTACTAGACTAAGACTAGCGTTTTGTGCTCTACCGTGCCGTCCGTTGGTCCAGGTACACGGGAAGAAACATCGGAAGGCAGTCGAACTACGTATGTTACAATGAATGCCAGATGAGTGTCAGCCGCAGGGGGCGCACAACCTTTCCAAGCCCGGGCGAATCCTATCGCTGAGGGATACCAAAGGCGGGGCGTCAAGCGTCTATACTGAGAGGTATACGGTGCCGGGCAAAATCAACAAATTTGTGCCACCTCCTCCGCAAAGGCCGAACGTGTCCGGGGCGGCTCCGCAGCCGCCTGCTCCAGCGCGGTCTTCCTATGTTCCGCGGTTCGGCAGGCCCGCGATTCTGATGCCCGATGATTTTTGGTCGAACCTCAGGCAATTCCTGACCGAGCGCCCCATTAAAGTTCGCGGGCGCAAAGATGCGCCCTTTACGCAGACTTCTTTCGGTTCCGGGCTCGCCGGCAATTTCGCGGAATTTTTCCGCCCTGACCCGCTCAAGAATCGTCGCGTGAACAGCCGCTTGGCGGTTTCTTGGGGAGCGGGCTTCGGCACTTTCGGCACTCGCATCAAGGAATTCTTCTCTCCGCCGAAGCAGGCGCCTCTGCCGCCAGGCATCAAGCCCATCAAGGTCAAAGAGATCTGGTCGAAAGACGAAAATTTCAGTACCAGCCAAATGCTGGCGATCCTTGCGCACGCGGCCGTCATTGCGTTGCTCCTGCTTCCCATCGGGTTTCGTGTGGTCCAGGTGACTCAGGCAAAGAACACGGTTGACGTAACGCCTTTGGATATTTCCCCGTACATTGCCAAGCTTCCCGCGGGCGCGAACAAGGCCGGCGGCGGGGGCGGCGGAGGCGCGCACGAAGCGTTGCCTCCCACGAAGGGCAAAGCGCCGAAGTTTCAGTACACGCAATTTACTCCGCCCGCACCGGTCATTCGCAATCCCAACCCAAAGCTGGCGATGGATCCTTCGCTGCTCGGCCCGCCGGATTTGAAGGTCAGCAATCCGGCGCTGAGCAACATGGGTGATCCCCTGGCTGCTTCTGTGAATTATTCCGCGGGACCCGGCGGCGGCGGTGGCATTGGCACGGGGGATGGCGGCGGCATCGGCAGCGGATCCGGCGGCGGTCTTGGCCCGGGTGAAGGTGGTGGAACGGGCGGCGGCGTGTTCCGTGCGGGCGTGAACGGCGTGGGCCAACCTGCCTGCATCTACTGCCCGAATCCCGATTATTCGGATGAAGCACGCAAGGCCAAGTACCAGGGAAGCGTCCTGCTGGACGTGATCGTCACCGCGGACGGCCGGGTGATCGATCCGCGCGTTCTCAAGGGACCCGGACTCGGCTTGGAAGAAAAGGCCATCTCCGCTGTGAAGAACTGGAGAATGCGTCCCGCGACCGGACCCAACGGGAGACCCGTGGCCTGCCGCGTCAACATCGAGGTCGTCTTCCGCCTCCTCTAACCTTTTTCCTTAGCTTCGTGGCTCTTTCTCTACCTTTTTCTCGGCAATCCGTGTACTCAATCTAGACACGTTCCGGCCGCCAGAGTAGCATTTTGCCATGCCCTACGAATTCGCCGAGAACGAATTTGAGCTGGAGCCGGAAGCCTCTTCCGCTCACTCGGGTGGGCCTCCAGGCAAGCTTACAGGAATCGGTATTCTTGACCCTCCTGTTCCTCCCAGGCGCCCGCCCGGCCCCATCCCTGCTCTGCCAGCGTCTTTGTTTCTTCGCATCCTCGGTGGCTTACTTCTCCTCGGCCTTACGGCCGGAATTCTGTTCTCGCTCTTCGCCAAGCGTTGAAGTTCTGGCAGGAATCCGACCGTAGCATTGCCATGCTTTCTAAATTTTTTGACTCTCAACCTTTAACTTTTGAATTAGCACGGAAAGCCGAAAACGGAAACTCATATCCCCGGAGGCAGCCATGCGCCAAACCCGCCGAAAGTTTTTCCTGAATGTCGCGTTGCTCTCCGGCTATCTGGCTCTGCCTGTAGGAACGTGCCCTGCGCAAAATCCACCCACTCCTCCCCCGAAGCCCCAGCCCGCTTACACACCGAACCCGGCGGAAATTTATTCCAATCCTCCGGAAGCCGCTGCGGCCAAGCGCGCTCGCTTGCTAGAAAACGAAAAGGAATTTCGCCAGGGCGTCGAGCGCCTCTACCAGCTCACCTCGGACCTGCGCAGCGAACTCCAGAAAACTCCGACCGCCGAGGTCTTCTCCGTTCACATTGTCAAGCAAACCGAGCAAATCGAAAAGCTCGCCAAACTTCTCAGGTCCAAGGCCAAATCCGCCTGAGCCTGGCCTCCTCGATTTTTTGGCAGCGCCACCCTTCGCGGCGGCATCTTCCTGAACTCCGCACCGCCGTGGCAGGCCTTCCGCCGTTTACGGCTGAGCCGGGGCTGCCGCCGCGGCGCGTGTCCCATCGTCCGCTGGCCCGCGCGCAAGCGTCACAGGATGCGGCAGAACCATTTCGAGCGGGGCGCCTTCTCCCAAGTAAAAGTGATGACTCCGCGCGACCAGCACGAAGGATACAATGGTTCCCGCGGCGAGGCCGGTAATGCCGCCGATGGCCACGCCTTTCAAGGTGTTGGTGGTCATCGTCATTCCTGCGAAATTTGTCGTTTGGGTGGTGTGCGCGGCGGCGCCAATCGCAGTTCCCACACCAGACCCAATAAACGGCCCCAGGATCGCTCCCACCTTTGCGCCATTGCTCGGATTGATCAACGCCGTGCCTTCCTCGCTTTCGATTTCGAGCGGGCCGTTCACGTTGAGGATGTAGCCGTCGGGGAAAGCGATCGAGACCGATTGCAGCAGCAAGTTCGCTCGGGTGCCTTGCCGCGTGAGCTTCTCCACCTTGCCTTGAACATAGGCTCCTGCAGGAATGGCCACTTGGCTGTCGTTGTCGGCAAGGACGGGATCGGTGATCTGAGCAAAAATCTTATTGCCGCGATGCATCACCTTGCTGTCGACCGGATGCGTCAGAATCAGGGCAAGTTGCGTTCCGGGAGGAAGGGTGATGGGCGTTTGCTCCTGCGCGGAATTTTGCGCCGGCGCTTGCCCTTGAGGAGCTGCGGGCTGGCTCGGCGTAGCCGTTTGTTGCGGCGCTTGCTGCGCACCACTTGGCGCGGCCAGCAGAAGCATGGCTGCAATCAACCACAAAATGCGCTTCTTCCGAGCAGTCAGGAAAGCCGAGGTAAAACCGTCGAAACGACCGATGCTTGGTGGCATGGGGACCTCCTGAGGAGGGCCGGCGAGCTAACCTTGGCACGGTGCGGCCCTTGGATGGTGTGCGGACAGGGAGCGCCCACATCTATGAGACGACACAAGATGCAACCCTGGGTACGCCTAAAAGTTGCTTACCTTGCTAGATGCGCGCCTCGTTCGCCGCGGTCTCCCGTTGCTGCATGATGCCATCCCAAGCCGGCCTTGCACGGGCAGGAATAGCTCAATATCCCCTTTACTGCTTGTCCGCTCTGCTCGTTGCCGCCGACGCCACCAAACCGTGATAGATTCGGGGCCAAGAGAAGTCCGTCGGGTTGCCTTCGGAGAAACTCGATGCCGACCGCAAAAGACTTGCCGCCTTTTCATTTGTGTGCTGAGGGTTACCATCGAGCGTTCATAGGTCACTGACAAAGGTCACTCGGCGGAGTAACAACCTGCCGTTGCCACTCACTCCGTGGAAGATATGGGAGAAAGACGCTCGTGCAACACACGCGGATTGTCGTCACCCATTACGGCGGGCCCGATACCATTCAAGTAGTGGAAGAGGAGTGTCCCGGGCCGAAGCGGGGTGAACTGCGCGTGCGAATGCTGGCCGCGGGCGTGAGCTTGCCTGACGTACTGGCGCGCGAGGGCGTCCATCCGGAAACACCGCGCGTGCCCTATACGCCAGGTTGGGATCTGGTCGGCGTTGTGGATCAGATCGGCGAAGGCGCCTCCGGTTTCGAGCTGGGCCAGACGGTAGCGGCCATGCCGATCAGCGGCTGTTACGCACAATATGTTTGCTTGCCGCAGCGCAAGTTTATTCCGGTGCCTGCAGGCTTGGATCCTGCCGAAGCTGTCGCGGTCGTCTTAAACTACATCACGGCCTACCAGATGCTGCATCGTTCGGCGAAGGCCAAGCCGGGGCAGCGCGTGCTGATTCACGGCGCCTCTGGTGGCGTCGGCACTGCATTCCTGCAGCTGGGACGGCTCGCCGGCGTGGAAATGTACGGAACGTGTTCCGCGCAGGCGGCGGAGGTTGTTAAGGAACTCGGCGCTACCCCCATCGACTACCGCAGTTCTGACTTCGTTCAGGAAATCCACCGCCTTACCGGTGAGGGTATGGATGCTGTTTTCGACGGCATCGGTGGGGACAATCTATGGCGCTCGCGCGAAGCGCTCCGCGATGGCGGTCGCGTGGTGGTCTACGGATTCCAGGCCAAGCTCCGCGGAGGAAGGATGGCGTCGGGCACACCGAACGGCCGGCATGCAATTCGCGAATCCGCGATCTTGGGGTGGTATATCCTCCGAAACCGGTTTCTGCCGGGACGCAAGGGCATGGTGCCTTACAGTATCAGTGGCTGATGCGCCTGAAACCCACGTGGTTCCGCCACGACCTGCTGACACTGTTCGACCTCCTGCAGCGGAAGAAGATCACACCGCTGATCGCACAACGGTTGCCTCTCCGCCAAGCGCGGCACGCACACGAATTACTGGGAAGCGGAGGGGTGATCGGGAAGATCGTGCTGGTGCCGAACGGGTAGCAGAAGCGTTTCTACTGCTTCACCGCAAAGGACCTCTCGGGCCAGGATCTCCCTTTGTTTTCATGCGCTTACGAACTGCCCAATTTGCGTGGGTACGACTCTCGCCCGCCAAAGTAAGACTCCGCTCAGTTGCCCGGATGGTATTGGCGCTCGGTGTGGCCTTGGAGCTGGGAACGGTAGAAGTACACTTCACGCAGAATGCCGGTGGCGTAGCGCTGGGCTTCATCGTTGAAATGCGGCGAGGAGGGATGGCCGCTCTCGCCGCCCGCGGTGACGGCGCGAGCGCGGACTTTGTCACCAAATTCGACGACCGCCACGAAGCTGTTGCCACGGTCCCCGTACCACTTCTTCGTTCCAGGACACTCGTGCGCTCCAAACGAGGCCAGCGAACCCCAGAACGAGGACGTAAATCCCACAGGAATGCTCGCGGCGGAATCGCTGAAGGGCTGAACGATGTCCCCCGTGAGACGCTGAAAGCGATTGATGTCGCCCCAGGGCATCTTCCAGGTCCCGAAGTCTGCGGCAAGCTTGTCCGAGGCGTCGGCGAGCGCTTCGAGGAGAATTTCGGGCGGAACTTTGGTCGAGGCGTAGTCGCTCAAGTAGATGCCGGCCCTGCGCGCCTCCGGGCCGATGCGGCGCTGCAGTTCCTCTCCCCAGAAGACGGCGAGCGAGGTGGACACGGAGGCGACGCCCCAGCGCAAATCCCAGCCGCGCAGCGCGTCAATCTGTTCCGCAATCTTGGCTTTCAACGGATTGCTGGTTGGCGTTTCGTCCCAGGCCTGGATCAGCGCGGAGATGGGTTTCGCGAACCACGGCAGATAGCTGTCATAGGCCGCGGAGATGAGCGAATCGAGCGTGAAATCTTTTTTGTCTTGCAGCACGCGAACGGCATGCAGGCCGCGCGCGGTTTCTCCGCCGGTTTCCACATACGGGGGAAAATCCTCCTTCTTCGGACTGTCCGGCCCGGCGGCGGACCACGGCCAATTGTTCACGTTGTAGAGCCAGCCGACTTTGGGATTCAACAGGTGCGGCGTTTGGTCCACGGAAAGCAGGCCGTGCCAGTCGGTCGCGGGATTGCTGCCATTCACGGGCTTGGTCCAATCAAAGCTGGGATCGCGGCGGGGAATGAAGTTGGCATGGAAGTAGGCGATGTCGCCGTCGGCATCGGCGAAGATGGTGTTGTTCGAGGAATTGGTGTGTAGCTCCATCGTTTCGCGAAACGTTTTGTAGTCTCGCGCTTTCGTGCGCAGGTACGATTGCGTGAGCGCCTTGACGGGTTCGTTCATCAAGCGGATGGTGAGCCACTTGCCATCGGATTCGCCGATCACCGGGCCGTGCTGCGTGCGGTACACGGTGAACTTTTTTTCGGCCATGCCGCTCGCGGTTTTGTACGGCACAATGATTTCGCTCGTCTCGACCGGGAGTTCTTCGTCGCCATATTTGTAGTAGAAGCGGTCGCCTTTTTTCTCGACGGTTTCCAGATAGAAGCTGAGCTGGCTCGCGCCGCTCGAAGTGTGCATCCAGCCAGCGCGGTCGTTGAATCCCTGGTAGACGAAGAACTGGCCCCAGGTGACCGCGCCGTAAGCGTCAAGGCCGTCTTCGCTCGCCATTTGCAATTCGGAGCGGAAGAAAAACGAGGTATGGGGATTGATGAGCAGGAGCGCATGATGGTTCAAGCTGTTCGAGGGCGCGATGGCGATGCCATTTGAGCCCCCCGGCTCCTCGATGTCCTCGTCAAACGCTGGCGAGTTTTGGGTCACGGGAACTTGACCGTAAAACGCTTCAAGGTGACTGAGTTTTACGCGTTCGATGTCGCCGCCAATGCTGCCTTCGGTGAAGGTGAGGGCCATCCACGGCTCGAATCTGTGGATCACACGCGGCCGGACATCGGGATGTTTCGCGAGATAGAAGTTCAGGCCGTCGGCCCAGGCGTTCATCAGTTTTTTCAGCCATTCGGGGCTTGCGGCATAATCTTTTTTGATGGTTTCGGGGTCGCTGAAGAGCTTCATCCGCAGGTCCTGATAAATTTTGGATTCGCCTTCGGCTTCGGCGAGACGGCCCATGGCGTTGATGTAATTGGTCTCTACGCGGTTGAAGTCGTCCTCGGCCTGCGCATAAATCACGCCGAAGACGGCGTCGGCATCGGTTTTACCGTAGACATGGGCGATGCCCCAATTGTCGCGAATGATAGTAACGTCGCGCGCCTCTTGCACCCAACGGGCCTCCTCGGCCGAGCTGGCAGTTTTTGGCGTTTCTGTTGCGCCGCGTGTTTGTTTCGCCTGCCGAGCGTCGGATGGTCGCGAGGCAAACGCTACACCCGTGAAGACCGGCGATGCGACCAGAAGAAAAGCGAGAACAAACTTCTTCATGGATTCCCCTTCCGCCAGTGCGGGATTTCGAAGATGAGTATTGTTCAGGTACTTGAAACCGTTCTCAGTCAGGATGAAAAACTAACACACCCGCACCGCTTGTGGTGTAATTGATGCGCGGTTCGCCAATTCCGCAAACCGCGGCCCGTTCCTTTAGCCCGTTTCGCGGCAATCTGCTACGATTTCCGGCATGAGAAAAACAGCCTCGTTGCTTTTCCCGCTTCTTGCGTCGAGCTTCGCGTTAGTGAGTATGTCGGAGGCTCAAACCAGCACGGGGTCGCTCGAGTTTACGGCGCGCATTACCCCCACCGCAGCGCGGCCCGAGCCGGTGCGGCAGTTCACGTTCTACATTCTCAGGAAGAGTTACAAAGATATCATGAAAGAAGCGGAAGAAAAAGACCCGGCGCCGGCGCGAGACGCGTTCATCGACAGCCTTACGGTTTCTCCCGAGCTGCGCGCCTGGCTCAAAGCTCACGATACGCTGGACCTCGGTTCCCCGGACATCGACAAGCTGTTGTCCCCGGACGACCTCGTGCACGTTCCGGAATTCCTGCGCGCCTATGAGCGCTGCAACCGGGGCGGCGCCATGATGGGTTTCCCGAAGCCGAAATACAAGGAGGCCGACCGCACCAAGAATCCCGAGAAATACGCAAAGCAGAGGCAGGATTACCTGGCGGCGATACACAAATTTGCCGGCGCGCATCCGGAATCGGCTTCCACCATTGAATTGGAATTGGAGGACGTCAATCCGCAAAGAAAATGGGGCGTCCTCCAGAATGAACGACAGAAACGCGTGCAACTTGCCGCGCCGGAGATGGCACAACTCCAGTTTCTCGCCGCCAAAGCGGAGACCGACCTGGAAGGACACGCCTCCATTTCGGGCCTGGCTCCGGGAAATTATTGGATTTCTTCGCTCAACCTGGAAGCCAATGCCGGCGACTTGCGCGTGCAGTGGGACGTACCCGTAAAGATCGAAGCGGGGGAGACGGCGCGCGTGGAGCTTTCGAACCTGAACAGCACCGGAGCAAGCGGCTCCAAACCCTGACACAGGAATGCCGCCGGCATGGGCACGCCTCTCCAGTGGATCGTTTTCAATGCTTTCATCCTCCTTGCGATTGTGCTGGACCTGCGCGTGTTTCACCGGCATCCGCACAAAGTCGGGCTGCGCGAAGCGGCGATTGTAAGTTTTTGCTGGATCGCGATTTCCGTCCTTTTCGGTTTGGGCGTGTTTTATTTCCACGGCAAACAGCCCGCTCTCGAATTCTTCACCGGTTATCTAATCGAGAAGGCCCTGAGCGTGGACAATCTCTTTCTTTTTCTGGTGATTTTCCGCGCGTTCGCGGTGGAAGACCTCCTGCAACACCGCCTGCTCGAATGGGGCGTGCTGGGCGCCCTGGTGATGCGCGGCGTCATGATTGGAGTGGGGGCGGAACTCATTGAACACTTTTCCTGGGCTCTGTATGTGCTGGGAGCATTTCTGGTGTACGCGGGAATTCGGTTGTTTTTCAAGAAGGAGGAGGCGCATCCAGAGAAAGGCAGGATTGTGGGCTTCGCCAACCGGCATTTGCGCGTGATGCGCGAATACCAGGACGACAAATTCTTTGTGCGCAAAGGAGGACGGATATTTGCGACGCCGTTGTTAGTGGTTTTGATGGTGATTGAACTTACGGATGTGACCCTGGCGGTGGACTCGATTCCCGCGGTGTTCGGAATCACGCGAGATCCGTTTATCGTGTACACGTCGAACGTGCTGGCGATTCTGGGCCTGCGCGCGCTGTATTTTCTGCTGGCGGGAATCATCGACCGGGTGCGATTTCTGGACGAAGGGTTGGCGGTGGTGTTGGTTTTTATTGGCGGGAAAATGATTGGGGAGCCGCGGGTACGCATTCCGGTGGACACGTCGCTCTTGGTTGTTGGCGGTGTACTGCTGGTTGCTTTGCTGGCGTCGGTTTTGATTCCGGCGAAGAAGAAGGTTTAAAACCAGGAAAGTGTCGCATATGTTTGAGCAGGGTACCGACCCAAGATTCAGTTGTCTTCCAGCATGAGTTCATCGACGTAGCACCACATCCAGTTTTCACCGGGCTCGTGCGAACGAACAATGGGGTGCTTGGTAGAGCGAAAATGCTTGGTGGCGTGCTTGTTTTTGGAGGAATCGCAGCAGCCGACGTGGCCGCATGTCAAGCACAAGCGCAAGTGCACCCAAGTGTCGCCCATCTTCAGGCATTCTTCGCAGCCCTTGGTTTTCGGCTTGACGCGCTTGATCTGGTCAAGATGAGTACAAGTATCGGCCATGCGAGTCTCCTTTGATTCACGCGGGGTGAATCACATTGTGGCTTGAATGGGAATGCGCACCTGGAAGCGCGTGTCGCCGGGAACGGACTTGACGGTAACCAGGCCGCGCATTTTTTGCACGATACGGTGCACGACGTCGAGACCGAGCCCCGTGCCTTCACCCACACCCTTGGTGGTGAAAAACGGCTCGAAGATGCGGGATTGCACTTCAGGCGGAATGCCCGGACCGTTGTCCACGATTTCCACGAGCACGTATTCATTTTCACGGGCAGCGCGCACGAGAAGCTTTCCGGTACTGCCCATGGCGTCGGCGGCATTGTCGATGAGGTTGGTCCAAACTTGATTGAGTTCGCTGCCGTAGGCCATGACTTTGGGCAAGTCCGGAGCGTAATCGCGGGTCACCACGATGCCGCGCTTCAGTTTGTGATGCATGATGGTGAGCGTGGTTTCCAGGCTCGACTTAATGTCCACTTCCTGGAGCGGAGCCTGGTCCATGAAGGAATATTCCTTGATGGCTTTGATCAGGTCGGAAATGCGCGCGGTGCTGTTGTCGAGTTCGGAAGCGATGCGTTCCATTTCGAGAAGCGTGGCGAAGCGCGTCAGTTCCGCTCCAAGCGCGACACCCGCGGCTCCCGCGAATTTTTCAAGATGTTCGTCGCTAAGGTTGGCATCGGCGAGAAGCGGAGCGAGCTTCCAGGCGTCGGTGACGCCGCGGGCTTCCAGCCAGGACTGGATGGCATCCTGGCGATCGGCGCGGGTGAATTCGTCCTTGTAATCTGCGCACTTCAGGGAAGCGCGAACTTCGTCTTCGCACTGGGCAAGCAAACCGCAATCTTCGGAGCGAAGAGTGGAATTGCGGCCAGCAGCGCGTAGGCGATTGAGGCAATCGTGCAGCGCAGCGGCCGAACGGCGCGCTGCCGCAGAAGGATTGTTCAATTCGTGAGCGAGACCTGCGGACAATTTGCCGAGAGCGGCTAGTTTTTCGCGCTGCTGCTCGTTGCGCGTGACGGTTCGAACGCGATCGGTCAATAATCCGACGAGGCGCTGAGAAAGTTCGGGCATGCGCTGAAAGAGTTCCGGGAATTTCTTCGTAGGAAACGCGAGAGCGCGCATGGGGAGGACCGCGCGCACGGTCACGCCGTATATCTTCATTCTCGAGAACGGCAGGACGCCGGTAACATCTCCGGCGCGCGCGGTATAAACGGGGCCGTCGGCGGGCCCTTTTTCGCTGCGGGCGCGCAATTCTCCTTCCAAGATGACCAACATGGTGTCCGCGGGAGCACCCTCGTTGGCTGCGATTTCGCCCACCGCTGTCCTCTGTTCCTCGGATTGGGAAACAAACCATTGGAGGTCATCCTGGGTCTGGTCGGCAAAGGGCGGGACTTTGCGCAACTCGGCCACTAAGGCGTCGATGCGAGATTGCTCGGCGGGAGCGGTCATTAAAGTTGTCGGTCCTCAGTTCTCAGTCTTCCGTAGGAAAACAGCCATGGAATGCCACGTAAGCGGTTACCCGTCGAATCGATGCCGCGCTCATTGGACCTTGGCCAAGTATTGGTGCATGAATTGGACGACGACGGCGCCTTCGCCTACGCCGGAGGCAACACGCTTGACCGAGCCGTGGCGCACGTCGCCAACGACAAAAATCCCAGGGACGCTGGTTTCGAGCAAACTGGGATCGCGGGTGAGCGTCCACGAGGCAGGCTTCTGGCCATCGTGGATCAGCTCGGGACCGGAAAGGATGAAGCCGCGTTCATCGCGCTCGACGACGTTGCCAAGCCATTCGGTGCGAGGCAGCGCGCCGATAAAAATAAAAAGACTGGTGGCAGGCAACTGCTTGGTTTCGCCTGAAGGTGAACAGAGAACGGTGATGCCGCTAAGGCGCGCATCGCCGTGAACGCCCACAACGCTCGTTTGCGTCCAAACCTCGATGTTGGGGGTCTTTGCGATCTGCTCGATGAGGTAATGAGACATGGTGCTGGCGAGAGAGTTGCCGCGGACCAGCATGACCACTTTTTCGGCGAACTTGGAGAAATGCATGGCGGCTTGACCAGCAGAGTTCGCGCCGCCGATGACATACACCGTTTCGCCTTTACAGGAAATGGCTTCGGATGTTCCGCCGCCGTAGTAAACGCCAGCGCCTTGAAGGCCATCAATCCCGGGCACGTCCAGGGTGCGCCACTGAACGCCCATGGCCAGAAGAAGCACATGGCAGGAGATTTCCGAGCCGTCGGCTAGTTTCAAGTAACGGTAGGGGCCTTCGGTCCGGATACCGACAGCTTCCTGCGGGGAAAGAATCTCCACGCCAAAGCGCTTCGCCTGAGCCACGGCGCGCCGTGCCAAATCGCTGCCGGTAAGGCCGGATGGAAAGCCAAGATAATTTTCGATGCGCGAGCTGAGGCCGGCCTGGCCACCGGGGGCTTCGCGCTCGATGATCACGGTGCGCAAACCTTCGCTGGCGCCGTAGACCGCAGCAGCAAGGCCGGCCGGCCCCCCACCAACAATGGCAAGGTCGTAGAAATTGGTTTGCGCGTGAGTACGAAGGCCGATTTTGTCGGCGACGGCGGGAAGAGGCGGCTCGGCAAGACGCGCGCCATCGGGGAATAGAATCAGCGGAAGCGATTGCGCTTCCGGACCGAGAGAATTCACGAGGCCACGCACCTCGGGATCGCTTTCGGCGAGTTCCACGTCGATCCATTGATAGGGCACCTGATTGCGAGCAAGAAAATCGCGCAACTCGTAAGAGCGATTGGACCAGCGCGTGCCGAGGACGCGGATGCCTTCGTAGGGAGGCCGAAACGTGCAAGTCCAGTCGTGGAGCAGGTCGTCCAGGGCGGGATAGAGCTTTTCTTCCGGAGGATCCCAGGGCTTCATGAAATAATAGTGAACGCGAGCTTCGTTGATGGCATCAATGGCGGCGCTGGTATCCGCATAGGCGGTAAGCAACGCACGCTTGGCGAGCGGATGAAGCTCCATGGCTTCGGAAAGGAAGCCGACGCCGTCCATTTGGGGCATACGTTGGTCAGCCAAAAGGAGGGCGACGGGATTGTTGCGAGCTTTGAGTTCGCGCAGCGTGGTTATGGCAGCGCCGCCGGAGTTCGCGCGCATGACGCGGTAGCGATCCGCGTAGCGGCTGCGCAAATCGCGTTCAATGGCGCGCAAGACTTCCGGGTCGTCGTCCACAGTAAGCAAAACTGGTTTGGGCATACCCCTCAGATGAACGAAAGCAAGAGTTCGTTGCGTCCCCCAACACCTTCTTTTAGAGGCCCCCTCACGCTACAATTTCTAACGCTGCCATGTCCAGTCCCCTAGCTGCAGTGATCGCCGGATTATCGTCCTCCGAACCGTCCGCCAGGCAGGCCGCAGCCGAAGAAGTTTATCGGCTGGGTCACGCCATCGCCGGAATTGCCGTTTCCGCTTGGTGGGCGAACGAAGAACTCTCGGCCCTGTTGCATGGTCCCAAACCGACAATCACGGTGGGACTTGCGGTGCAGCGGGAGACCTTCAACCGGATTCGCATTGCCAACGGCACGCCCCGGCTCGCGGAAGTGCCGCCGGATCAGGACGCCGAAGAATTCGAACTTCAGTTTCCTCCAGAGACTTTTCTCGACATTCTTACGACGAGAGAGCCGGGCGGCGAGGGGGCCATTGCCAAATACTTGGCTAAGTTTGGAGAGGGCGTACAACAGGTGGAGCTTTTGTGCACCAACGTGGACCGCGCCACGGAAATTTTGAAGGAAAAATTTAAGATGTCGCCAATCTATCCAGCGACGCGGGCGGGAGCAGACGGTACGCGGGTCAACTTCTTTCTGGTGGCATCGCCGGATGGAGGCAAGGTTCTTATTGAGCTGTACGAGGGGAACTGATCGACCGCTTGCGTTCCTTGAGGGTGAGCTTTCATGAAAGCAGGTCAGAAAGGGAATCGAGTGGAGAGAAGGAAATCAAGAACGGGGGCAGTGCCTTTCCGAAATTCAGAGGTTTCCGGGAACAGGGTACAGCGCGAGGTCAACTCTGCCCGTAAACGGGGATGGCCGCGCCGTGGATGACTTTGGCTTCGTCACTGCATAAGAACAAAATGACGCGCGCGATGTCCTGGGGTTTCGGCCACTTCGCAAAATCGGCTTTTGGCATGGCTTTGCGGTTGGCGTCCGTGTCGATGATGCTGGGAAGAATGGTGTTCACGCGAATGCCGGTACCTTTCAGGTCCGCGGCAAGAGAATCCAGCATCGCCACAGCAGCAGCTTTGGAAGCCGCGTAAGCGGAAGCACCGGCAGCGTGGTCAAAAGCGGCTTTGGCAGCGACATTCACGATGGCCCCGTGGCCCTGTTTCAGCATCGCGCGAACCGCGGCGCGTGACAGCGCGTAGCCCGGGCGGAGGTTCAAGTTCAGCATCTGCTCGAAAACCTTCGTCTCCATTTCCCACATTTTCAAACCGCCGGCATATCCTCCGACGGTGTTCACCATGGCATCGAGGCGGCCATGTTTGAGAACGACTTTTTCAATCATCTGAGCGACGGCCACTTCGTCGGTGACGTCGATGGCCAATCCTGCGAGGCGGGAGGCGTTTCGGGACTCCGCGTCTTGCAACGCTGCCCATTCCTGCTCGCGGCGATAGGTGACGACCATGTTCGCGCCTTCGGCGAGGAACGCCGAAGCTACGGCGCGACCCAAGCCGCCGGTTCCGCCCGCGACGAGAACGGCATGGCCTTCGAATCTTGCGCTCATAAACACACCTCGCCAGGATTGGCTTCGCGAAAATTCGGAGAGGGCACGTCATTCTCCGCTTTGCTCGAGGAGCTTTGCGACCAGGCTGGTCCAGCCGGTCTGATGGCTGGCGCCAAGACCGGCGCCGTTGTCGCCGTGGAAGTATTCGTAAAACAGAATCAGATCGCGCCAATAGGGATCATTCTGGAAGATCTCCGTTCCACCGGCGACGGGGCGGCGGCCGCTCTGATCGCGCAAAAAGATATGGACCAAACGGCGGGAAATTTCCGCCGCGACCTGCCAGAGGTCGGTTTCGCGGTTCGAGTGCGTCGGGAATTCGACTTTGAAGTCTTCACCGTAGTAGTGATGGAACTTCTGGAGAGACTCGACAAGGAGATAATTCATTGGGAACCAGACGGGGCCGCGCCAGTTGGAATTGCCGCCGAAAAGACCCGTGGCAGCTTCCGCGGGCTCATATTGCACGCGGCTGACGTGTCCGTCGACTTGGGCTTCGTAGGGGTGGTTCTGGTGATAGCGAGACAAAGCCCGCACGCCGTAGGGCGATAAGAATTCCTCTTCGTCGAGCATTCGCGCGAGAACGCGCTTTAATTGCTTGCGGTTTACAAGAGAAAGCAAGCGACGAACGCCATGCGCCGAGCGTTCGGTCATTTCAATGTGCTCGGGGATGTCCGGATGATTGTCAATGAACCATTGCATGCGACGCTTGAAGCCGGGCAGGCGATCGACAATTTCCGGCTCGAGGGTTTCCACGGCGAAAAGCGGAACGAGGCCCACCAGGGAGCGGATCTTGAGATAGTGCTGGCTGCCGTTGGGCAAGCGAAGGACATCGTAGTAGAAGCCATCTTCATTGTCCCATAAAGCCATGCCGTCAATGCCGATGTCATTCATGGCGTGCGCAATGTAAACGAAATGCTCGAAAAATTTGCTGGCGACATCTTCGTAAGCCATATCATCCTTGGCGAGTTCGAGGGCGATGGCCAGCATGTTCAGGCAATACATACCCATCCAACTGGTGCCGTCGGATTGTTCGAGGTGGCCGCCGGTAGGAAGCGGGGAGGAGCGATCAAAGACGCCGATGTTGTCGAGTCCGAGGAAGCCGCCTTCGAAAATGTTGGCGCCGTCGGGATCTTTGCGATTGACCCACCAGGTGAAGTTCAGAAGCAGCTTGTGAAAGATTTTTTCGAGGAAGGCGCGGTCGGCGAGGCCACGCACGCGGCGTTCGATTTTGTAGACTCGCCACGCGGCCCAAGCATGTACGGGGGGATTTACGTCGCTCAAAGCCCATTCATACGCGGGCAGTTGCCCGTTGGGATGCATGTACCACTCGCGGAGCAGAAGAACGAGCTGTTCTTTGGCGTAATCGGGATCCACGAGCGCGATGGGGATGCAGTGGAAGGCGAGGTCCCAGGCGGCGTACCAGGGATATTCCCATTTGTCGGGCATGGAGAGGACGTCGTCATTGTACAAATGCGTCCAATCTTTGTTGCGGCCTTTCCGGCGTTCGGCGGGAGGGGTGGGCCCTGCGGGATCGCCCTCGAGCCAGGTGCGAACGTCGTAGTGATAAAACTGCTTGGACCAAAGCAGGCCGGCAAAGCATTGCCGCATGACCGCCTTGGCATCGGCAGAAAGAGTTTTTGGAATGCGCGATTCGTAGAACTCCTCCGCTTCTTTTTGACGCCTAGCGAAGAGCGCGTCAAAGCCAGCCGCAAAATCATTGGTGCCGGGAACACCCTCGGCGCGCTCGGCATGAGCCGGTGAAGTGATGATGCCGGTTCTGGGAGAGTCCGTATCCAGGCCCGCGAGAGGTTCGATGTCGGTCAAGCGGAGCTTGAGCGTGGCGGACGCGCCTGGTTCCAGATGCAGCGGATAATGGGCGGCCACTTTGGTGCCCGCGAGCGCAGCATTGACCGCGCCCTTGTAGCCATGAATGAGGTAGTCGTGAAACGCATCTTTGACGTAGGGGGAGCGATTTGGGACGTTGAAGAGACGAGCGAAATTCGTTTCGTTCTCCGTGAAGAGCAGATTGGGATGGCCCGCGCAAAGAAGCCAGCGCTTGCCGTACTGCCAGTGCTCGAGTTCAATGCTGGCAGTGCCAGGAAAGCTGGCGGCCGCTCGCGCAATCGGGCGGCGCAGATCCTTGCCCCAGGACCAGGTGTTGCGAAACCAGAATTGCGGGAGGATGTCGAGCGCAGCGGCTTCGGACCTGCGATTCACAGCGGTGATTCGAATGAGAATGTCCTCGACGTCGGCTTTGGCATACTCGACGAAAACATCGAAATAGCGGTTTTGGGAAAAGACGCCGGTGTTGAGCAATTCGAATTCCGGCTGGCTGCGATTGCGGCGACGGTTTTCTTCGAGCAGCCGTGCGTAAGGAAATTCTGCCTGCGGATATTTGTAAAGCATGCGCATATAGCTGTGCGTGGGAGTGGAATCCAGATAAAAGTAATATTCCTTCACGTCTTCGCCGTGATTGCCCTGGTTCCCGGTGAGGCCGAAGAGGCGTTCCTTGAGGATGGGGTCGCGGCCGTTCCAGAGCGCGAGCCCGAAGCACATCATCTGATGACGGTCGCTGATTCCTGCAATGCCGTCTTCGCCCCAGCGATAAGCGCGCGAGCGCGCGTGGTCGTGCGGGAAATATTCCCAAGCCGTGCCGTTCGCGCTGTAATCTTCGCGGACCGTGCCCCACTGGCGCTCGGAAAGGTAGGGACCCCAGCGCTTCCAGTGTTTCTTGCGCGTGCGCGCTTCTTCGAGGCGGCGGTCTTCTGTAGCTGGGATTCGTGGCATGAACGATGAGCCTTAGATGAACAGGCGATTGTTATGGTCGCATTTTTTCGAGCGGAAAACGCAGGGCGTGCAAAGCGAGCCTCTGTTCCGGCGCCGGTAAGCCCGCTAAGGCCCCGGTTTCTGCTAGCGATTTGACTTCACCCCAGAGTCGCAGACTTTTTGATGCGCTTGCAACTCAAGAAATGGCGGTTGCGGCTAGCGCTCTCGCAAGGAAACCGCCAGTGAACCAGAGGCGTTGTACTCTAATGAATCTCTACGGCATCCATCCGAGTGCGCACCTGAGGAGGCGACGGTCATGTTGCAATGCCAAAACGGTCTGAGCTCGAAGAGTTCCAAAACGGGGCGGCGCTTCTACCCCCTGTTCATGGTGGTGATTCTTGCCTTCTTAAGCCCCGGTGCTAGCACCTCGCGAGCTCAGGATCGGTCGCCGGACGATTTGCGCAAGTTAAACCAGTCCGTGGACGCGCTCGTCAAGAAAGTGTCGCCGAGCGTGGTGCAAATCCTCGTAACCGGCTATGGGCCGCTCGAGGAAGGAGACCGAGGCAATACCACCACGATTGTCGGCCCGCAACGGGCGATCGGCTCCGGCTTCGTGATCGAAGAGAGCGGTTACATTGTAACCAACGCCCACGTGGTAAACGGGGCGCAGCGCGTCGAGGTGGTTTTGCCCAATCCCAGCACGGAAAGTTCGCTGCAAGCAGCGCTTTCGACCCGCACCAGAATCGTTCCCGCGCGTATCGTGGGCGTAACCAAGGAACTCGATCTCGCGGTGATCAAAGTGGACGCGGGAAAACTGCCTGCGCTTGTTTTGGCGGATTACCGGAGACTGGGTCAAGGCGAATTGGTGTTTGCTTTTGGAAGTCCAGAGGGGCTGCGAAACTCGGTGACGATGGGCGTGGTCTCCGCCGTCGCGCGGCAGAGCGATCCCGATTCGCCGCTGGTATACATCCAGACCGACGCGGCCATCAATCCGGGAAACTCGGGCGGTCCGTTGGTCAACGTGGACGGAGAAGTGGTCGGCGTGGACACCTTCATCCTATCGCAATCGGGGGGTAATGAAGGACTGGGGTTCGCTATCCCGAGCGGTGTAGTGAATGTGGCCTGCCGGCAGTTACGCAAGTTCGGACACTTGCACCGCGCGCAGATTGGAGTCGGATTGCAGACCATCACACCCACACTGGCAGCGGCGTTGAACCTGCCGAGAAACTATGGGGTATTGATCTCCGATGTTCTACCGGACAGCCCGGCGATGGCTTCCGGGTTGCAGATCGCCGATGTGCTGGTGGATGTGGACGGAAGGCCTGCGGAAAATTTGCCTTTCGTCGCATTTCACTTCTTTGCTCTCGAATACGGGCAAAAAGTGCATCTGGAGGTTCTGCGCGGGAAGGAGCAGCTGTCGTTTGACGTGCCTGTGGCGCAGCCACCGCGCGATACGGATCAAGTTGCAGCGCTCGCTGATCCGGAAAAGAACCGGGTGGCGACGCTTGGCATTCTTGGCGTGGAAATCGACCCGAGCATTGCCGCCATGGTTCCGGATTTGCGCGATCCCTTCGGAATTGTCGTGGCGGCGCGCACGACGGGAGCGCGCGTGGAACTACCCCTGCTCACTGGCGATGTGATTCGAACTTTGAATGGGCAGCCAATGACCACGTTGGATCGCCTGCGGAACGCGTTGAAGGCTCTGTCGCCGGGAGCGGCGGTTGCTTTGCAAATTCAGCGCGACCAAAAGCTTCTCTTTATCGCCTTTACCATGGATTGAAAAGCAAGAAAGCGACGGAATATGCACGAACGGCGGGCTGGCGAAAACGGGCTTGAGGGTACCGAAGTCTTTTACGAATACAGAAGATTCGCGTCGATAGAGGAGTTCGATAAATCCTTGAGGTAATGGACGGGTCCCTGCACGACAAATCGCCGGTGATAGAGCAGGACCGCGCGCAGGCCGGCGAGCTCCTCGCCTCCGCCGGCTCGTCCCGGACCGCCGTGGAGGCAACTGGGAACCACGTTGCCGTGGCCGGTGTGCTGACTTCCCACCGTAGAATCCACGGCCACGATTCTGCCATGCAAATCGCCGATACCCAGAGCGACTTCCTGCAAGAAGGCGGGATCGTTAGAAAAAACAGAGGCCACCAGCGACCCACGTCCTCGCCGAACCATAGGAATGAGGTCTTTGGGGCTAAGGTATGCAATCAAGGTCATTACTGGGCCAAATACCTCGACGTCGTGAACGTATTGCGACCTAAGCCCGTCATTGCTTGAGAGTAGCGTGGGCTGGACAAACGCAGATTTTTGCGGATCGGCGTCCACGGGCGCAAAGTGGTCATTGCCGCCAAACACGACCGAGCATTCCGATTGCAGTTTCTTGAGCCCCTCGAGACACGCGGCTTGCTGGGCCTTGTTGACCACCGGTCCAACTTTGACGTCGGAATGGCGGGGGTTTCCTACTTTCGTCGTGTTTAGGCGCGAAGAGACTGCTTCGCCAAGGGCTTTGACAGTCTGTCGCGGAGCGAAGATGCGCCGGATGGTCGTGCATTTCTGGCCTGCCTTTATCGACACTTCCTTCAGAACTTCCTTGACGAGCAGATCGAAGAGGTCGGAAGCTGGCGCGCAGTCTGGCCCGAGAATGGCCGAATTGATGCTGTCGGCTTCGATATTCACGCGCACGGAACGTCGCAGCACGCTGGTGTGAGAGCGCACACGCGCGGCGGTGTCTGCGGAACCGGTAAAGGAAATGATGTCTTCTTCGCGAACGTGGTCGAGCAGTTCGCGGGCGGAGCCACAAACCAGAGAAACCGCTCCCGGCGGCAGGATGCCGGACTTCACCACGTCCTCCACCATCCGATGAGCGAGCCACGCCGTCGGAGAGGCGGGCTTCACGAGCACAGGAACTCCCGAAAGCAGCGCTGGCGCAGCCTTTTCACAGAAACCCCAGGCGGGAAAATTAAACGCATTGATGAACACGGCTACGCCCTTGGCAGGCGTGAGAAAGTGCTGGGCGCCGAACACGCCGGTCTTTGAAAGGGATAAGGGCGCGCCTTCTTTGAGCATTTTCCCTTCGGCCAGGGCGCGGCCAATTTTCGCGTAATACTTCATGGTGTAGAGCGCACCATCGACGTCGAAAGAGGCATCCGCCTGCGTGGCGCCCAGATTCAGCAGCGAAAGGCGAAAATATTCCTCGCGGTTTGCGGTAAGCACTTCGCCGATTTTCGCCAGCATTTCCGCGCGCTGCCCGTAAGTCAGCTGGCCGAGCGCGGGTCCACCTTGTGTCCTGGCAAAATCGAGCGCGGTCTTGAGGTCCGCGCCTTCCGAAGAGATGCGAGCCAGCTCGTCGCCCGTTACGGGGTCAACCAGCGGTGTGCCGGGGCCTGCGCCCTCGACCCATTTGTCAGCGAGATAGTTGGGGAGTTTCATCGGACGACCTTCCTATATAGGCGAATCTTTTGTCAGCAGAATAATGCATGTTTGGCTGAACAAATTCTAGTTTAATTCCTTCTGCAGCATGCCAGCAATCGCATCAACATATTGAATTCTAAGTATCTTATCTGTATTTTTCCATGTGATCGAGCCCGTGAGGCGATCTGCACAGGAGTTCCGATTCCAGCATTGACGTGCACCTACGAACTTGTATTATAATGCAAGTGGCCCATTCTGCCGAACCATGGCACCTGCTACCATGCCACCGAAGAATCCTACTTTACATCCGCCGGGACTGTCTGAGAACGGTGATTTTCTTACCTCCCTTGGCAGGCGCGTGCGCGAATTGCGGAACCGCCGCGGCCTGACTCGCAAAAAAGTGTCAGAAGAAGCGGACGTGTCGGAACGGCACCTCGCGCAATTGGAAGCCGGCGAAGGAAATATCTCGGTCGTGTTGCTGCAGAGGATCGCCGAGGCGCTCGATGTGCCCATCGCCAATCTGTTTTCGCCACAAACCGACGAACCCACGGAGAAGAGATTAATCCAAAGATTTCTGGAGCGTGTGCCGCAGCACCGACTGGAGGACGTGGTATTCCGATTGATGCGCGACTTTGGCCACGAAGAGAAGATGCGCCGGATGCGCATCGCCTTGATTGGGATGCGCGGCGCGGGCAAGTCCACGCTGGGAACGAAACTGGCCGCGGAAATGAACAACCGCTTCGTGGAGCTGGATAGTGAAATTGAAAAAGATACGGGAATGCCGTTGGGGGAGATTTTCTCGCTGTACGGACAATCCGGGTTTCGCGCGATTGAGAAGCGCACGCTCGAGAAGGTGCTGAAAGAGAACGAGCGGGCGGTGATTTCCGTGGGGGGCGGAGTGGTCTCTGAAAAGGAGACTTTTGATTACCTGCTCTCCCACTGCTACACCGTGTGGATCAAAGCGCAGCCGGAAGAGCACATGGCGCGCGTGATGGCGCAAGGTGATTTTCGCCCCATGGCGGCAAACGATCAGGCGATGGAGGATTTGCGGCGCATCTTGGAAGCGCGCGAACCGCTCTACCGGAAAGCAGACCTGGTTCTTGACACTTCCGAAAGTTCCGTGGACGAGAGCTTTGCGAAACTGAGAGCGACGCTGCAAGCGAATCTGCAGTAGGAGGGTGGCGTGGACGTAGCGGTAACGCATGAAGCGAAGACGAAACCGGCGCCGGTGGACTATCAGACCGAGCCTTCGCGCTACAAGCATTGGAAACTTTCCTTCGATGGCGCGGTCGCCACGCTCACGATAGACGTGGCGGAAGACGGCGGGATTCGTCCCGGCTACAAACTGAAGCTGAATTCGTATGACTTGGGCGTGGACATTGAACTCCACGACGCTTTGCAAAGAATCCGGTTTGAGCATCCGGAGATTCGCTCGGTGATTTTTACCAGCGCGAAGAACCGCATTTTTTGCTCTGGAGCCAACATTTACATGCTGGGGCTCTCCTCGCACGCGTGGAAAGTGAATTTCTGCAAATTCACAAATGAAACGCGCATAGGCATCGAAGATGCGAGCCGAAATTCGGGACTGAAGTTTCTGGCCTCGTGCAATGGAACGACGGCAGGAGGAGGGTACGAGCTGGCGCTGGCATGCGACGAAATCATCCTCGTTGACGACCGCTCCTCCGCCGTGAGCTTGCCGGAGCTTCCCCTTCTGGGAGTCCTTCCGGGAACTGGAGGGCTAACACGGCTGACGGACAAGAGAAAAGTTCGCAAAGATCTTGCCGACATGTTCTGCACCAACCAGGACGGCGTGCGCGGGCAGCGAGCGAAAGATTGGGGTTTGGTGGATGAAATCGTCAAGCCCCAACAGTTCGCAGAGCACGTCAAGCAGCGCGCGGGAAAGTTGGCGGAATTGTCCGACCGGCCTCTAGGGGCAAAAGGGGTGTCCCTCACACCGCTCGAGAAAGTCGCAGATGAAGCGGGCCTGCATTACCAATACGCGGACGTCCAGTTCAACCGATCAGGGCGCACCGCGACGATTACCGTGCGCGCGCCGGAATCGCCGAGCGAGCAGACCGTTGAAAGAGCCCTTGCAGCGGGAGCGAATTGGTGGCCGCTGCAGATGGTGCGGGAACTCGATGACGCCATCCTCAGCCTGCGCACCAACGAACTCGAATTAGGCCTCTGGGTAATGAAAACGGCCGGGAACCCGGACGCCGTTCTTGCCATGGACAAATTTCTCTTGAGCCATCTAGACCACTGGTTCGTACGCGAAGTGCTGGGAATGATGAGGCGCACCTTCGCGCGGTTGGAAGTGACGTCGCGTTCCATTTATGCGATTGCCGAGCCCGGCTCCTGCTTCTCGGGGACGCTGCTCGAACTGGCCCTCGCTGCAGACCGCGTGTACATGCGAGACACCGAAGAAGGCGACAGCGTGGCCACGATGACGCTGTCGGAGATGAACTTCGGGCCGCTTCCGATGGTGAATCACCTTTCCCGGCTGGCGGCACGGTTTTATGCAGACGCAGCTCAAATCGAACGGCTTCGTCCACAAGTTGGCAAGAAGCTTTCCCCGCGCGAGGCGCTCGAAGCGGGCTTGGTCACCGCTGCGCCCGATGATCTCGACTGGGAGGACGAAATCCGCCAAGCCATGGAATCGCGCGCGGCACAATCCCCCGACGCGCTGACTGGTCTTGAGGCAAATTTGCGGTTCGGTCTTAGAGAAACGCCGGAAACTCGAATTTTCGGGCGCTTGTCCGCCTGGCAAAACTGGATCTTCATCCGGCCGAATGCGGTTGGCCCGAGCGGCGCGTTAAAAGTCTATGGCACAGGCGCTCCGGTGAAATTCGATTGGGAAAAGGTTTAAAAGAGATTTCGGAAGGGAACTGCGGGGAAGTCATGATTAATTACACGGAAAAGATTCCCAATAACGTGGACTTGGGGCGCGACCGCGTCTTGCAGCGCGCGCTGGAGCACTGGCAGCCCGCGTTTCTGGGCTGGTGGTACGACATGGGACCCACCGAGAGCCGCAACTACGACGTTTACCTGCGCACGGCTGTCAGTGTGGAGCCGGACGGTTGGGCGCAATTCGATTACGTGAAAATGCCGGAGTACCGCTGGGGAATTTTCCTGCAGCCGCGCGATGAAAACCGGCAGGTAAATTTTGGGGCGCACAAAGGCCAGCCGGCGTGGCAGGAAGTGCCGGGAGAATATCGCTCGACACTGCGGCGCATCATCGTGACGCAAGGCGATACGGAGCCGGCCTCGGTCGAGCAGCAGAAGATGCTGGGGCTTTCCTGCCCGTCCTTGTACGACCTGCGGAACATTTTTCAGGTAAACGTCGAAGAAGGACGCCATCTTTGGGCCATGGTGTATCTGCTGCATCGCCACTTCGGTCGCGACGGCCGCGAAGAAGCAGAAGCCTTGCTCGCGCGGCGCTCCGGGGATACCGACAATCCGCGAATTCTAGGCGCGTTCAATGAGCCCACGCCGGACTGGCTGGCGTTTTACATGTTCACTTTCTTTACCGACCGCGACGGAAAATTCCAGCTTTGTGCTTTGGCAGAATCGGGCTTCGATCCCCTCGCGCGCACTTGCCGCTTCATGCTGACCGAAGAGGCACATCACATGTTCGTGGGCGAAACGGGTGTGAGCCGCATTATTCAGCGGACTTGCGAAGTGATGAGAGAAAATAACGTGGAAGATCCTTCGGACGTGCGCGCGCTCGGTGTGATCGACCTGCCCACGATCCAGAAATACCTGAACTTCCACTACAGCGTGACGCTGGACCTTTACGGTTCCGATGTTTCCTCCAACGCCGCGAATTACTTCACCAGCGGTCTGAAAGGGCGGTTCCGCGAAACCAAGCTCGATGACGATCATGTGCTCACTGATGCCTGTTATCCCGTTTCCGAAGTCGTGGGTGACAAAATTGTGACCAAGAATGTTCCGGCGCTAACGGCTCTGAACGAGCGTTTGCGCGACGACTACATCGACGAGATTTCCGACGGCGTCGGCCGGTGGCAAAGAGTGATCGATCAAACTGGCATTCCGTTCCGCTTGACCTTGCCCCACAAGGGCTTTCATCGCGCGATCGGAAACTTTGCCGGGCACTTCGTCAGCCCGAACGGTGAAGTTCTGACGGAAGAGGCATGGAAGAGCCGCGAGTCCGAATGGTTGCCGAGCGAGAAAGACTATAAATTCGTGCAATCGCTCATGAGCGGGCGCGTGACAGAGCCAGGGAAGTTCGCGAACTGGATTGCGCCACCGCTGCGCGGTATCAACAATAAACCCTTAGATTTTGAATACGTCCGTTTCGACTGATAAGCGGAAACACCGGTGTTCCCTGACCGCGGGGTAGAGTTCTGTGCAACCCATCATCGACATTCACATCCACATCATGCCCTATCACATGATGAAGCCCGCGGCGATGGAGTTGATGCAAAAGGGGCGCAAGGACTACGCGGATGTCGAACGCTATTGTGCAAATCCGAAAGCTTTCCTGGCGTTTCTGGACAGACTGGGAATCGAGCGCGCGGGGCTCATCAATTACGTCGCACCGAAAATCATCGGTTTCACGCCCGAGGTGAATGATTGGAGCGCGAAGTATTGCAGCGCGGCCCCGGACCGCCTCATCGCATTTGGCGGCGTCCTCCCGGGAACCGTTCCCGATCCCGGCCGGGAAGTGGACCGCCTTGCCAACCTCGGCATTCGCGCCATCAAAATGCATCCGTCGCACCAAGTGCTCTCGCCGAACGCTTATATGGGCGACAACCGCGGGCTGGCCGCTGTTTACGAGCGGGCACAAGCGAACAGCTTGCCGGTCATGATCCACACTGGAACTTCCATTTTCCCCGGTGCGCGCAACTTGCACGCGCAGCCGATGCTGTGCGACGACGTTTGTATCGACTATCCAAATCTAGTGGTCATTCTCGCGCACGGAGGAAGGCCTCTATGGATGAACGAAGCGTTTTTCCTTGTGCGCCGGCACAAAAATATGTACATGGACGTTTCCGGCATCCCGCCGCAAAAATTGCTGGAATATTTTCCGCGCCTCGAAGACATTGCCGACAAGGTTTTGTGGGGCACGGACTGGCCCGGGCCCGGCGTTCCGGAAATCAAAGGGAACATCGAAAAATTCAACGCCTTGCCGATTGGAGAAGTGGCCAAACGGAAAATTCTTTATGACAATGCGGCGCGGTTGTTTCCAAAGTGAAGCAGATATTCCCAGGGATTTCGCTGGCCCAATTTAAGCAACTGGGAGCCGGGCTAAATTGGACGGCTGATTTGGACGACTCTGACGACCGTGAAAAATTGAACACGCCATGACGCCCGCCGACCTGCCCTTGGAGAATGCACCGCGTGAACAACGGCGCGAAGTTCAGTGGCACAAGCTTCAAGAAGTGTTTCGAATCGTCTTTGGCCGCAACCGTTTTTACACGAGAAAATGGCGCGACGCAGGTATTGCCCCCGGCGACATAAGGTCTCTGTCAGATCTACACAAACTTCCTTTTACAGAAAAATCCGAGTTGGCGCGCGCGCAGGAGGAAGCGCCTCCCTTTGGAACGAATGCCACATTTCCGCCAGAAGCGTACACGCGCGTGCATCAGACTTCGGGAACGACGGGAACTCCCTTGCGCGTGGTGGACACGCCGGAGAGTTGGCAGTGGTGGGGCCGATGTTGGGGGCACGTCCTACGCGGAGCCGGGGTTAGTGAGGCTGATCGCGTGTTCCTTCCGTTCTCGTTTGGTCCCTTTATCGGATTCTGGGCGGCGGTCGAAGGCGTGCGGCAACTCGGCGCGATGATGATTCCCGGAGGCGGATGGGATTCTTTGCAACGGCTTCACATGATGCGCGATCTTGGTGCGACGGTCATTTGCTGCACACCGACGTATGCGCTTCGGCTAGCAGAAATCGCGCGCGAGAACAGATTTGATCTGCGATGCATTCCTGTCCGCGCGTTGATCCATGCAGGAGAGCCGGGAGCGAGCGTTTCGCAAACCAAAGCGCGAATCCAATCCGCGTGGAATGCGAAGTGCTTCGATCACGCCGGTGCTTCGGAGGTCGGCGCGCACAGCTTCGAATGCGAACTTCAGCCCAATGGAATTCATATCATCGAGAGCGAGTTCATCGTTGAAGTGATTGACCCGAAAACGCGGAAAGAAGTGTACCCCGGCGAAATGGGAGAGCTGGTCATCACGAATTTGGGACGCCCTGGATTCCCCGTGATTCGCTACTGCACCGGAGATTTGGTGCGGCTAAATCAGAGCCCCTGTGGCTGTGGACGTACCTGGGCGCGATTCGAAGGAGGCCTGCTGGGGCGCAGCGATGACATGGTGACCATCCGCGGCGTGAATGTCTATCCCGCAGCGATTGAAAATGTCATCCGCCAATTTGCCGCCGTCGACGAATTTCACATTACGGTGAAGACGCAGCGAGAAATGCGCGTCCTCGAAGTACAAATCGAAGTGACCTCCGGCAGTGACGCGGAGGAAGTGCGCGCACACGTTGAACAGGCCATCTACCGCGTGCTTTCGCTACGACCTACGGTGACGGTGGCGGAACCCGGGGCACTTGCCCGATTCGAAATGAAAGCTCGGAGATTCCAGCGTCTCGACCGGACTTAGAGAAACTCCCATTTGCCGTCGCTGCCATTTATTTCGCTTCCGCTGAACAGGCGTTCGCTTTACGAACAGCTGTTCAGAATCCATTGACATCGGCAAGAAAAAGGCCGACACTTTAGGTGAGGAAGCCTCTCGAATGAGAGTCCTCCTCTTGTAGAAGGAACCATGCCGTCGGAGGACCAGCCTTTGAATGCCCGCAATGGCCGCCAGCGGCGACGCTATCGGACGCGGCGCCTTGAGATTCTACGCGCGGCGGGACGGGAATTCCGCTCCCGAGGTTTCTCGGAAACTGGGATGCGGGACATCGCGCAGGCAGCTGAACTTTCCCCCGCCAACCTCTACAACTACTTCCAGGGCAAACACGAAATTCTTTTCTTTTGTCAGGACAGTTCGCTCGATCGCATGATTGCGGCGTTGGAAAAAGCGCGCCGTGCGAAGACGAGCGCGGCCGCCCGATTGCGTCTTGTGATCGTTTCCCATTTACGTTGTCTGCTTGACGAAGTGGAGGGTTCCGCGGCGCATCTGCTGACTAATGCTTTGCCGCCAAGGCAGCAGCGGTATCTTGTGGCCAAGCGTGATCGCTATGAATTGGGCCTGCGCAACCTGATTGCCGCCGGGATGCGGAGCGGTGAATTTGGTCCAGGCGACGCTGCGCTCGCAGCACGGGCGATACTCGGCGCTCTGAATTGGAGCGTGCAGTGGTTTCGGCCAGATGGCCAAATGACTGCGGAAGAGATTGCGGAAGCAATGGCGGATTATCTGATCCGCGGTTTGCAGGCCAAGGCAGACTCCGTCAGGCAATTCTCTCCTCGGAGAGTGGCACCGCGAGTCCTCGGCAAAGATGCTTCTGAGGACGCGGAAAAACGCGTGGTGGGTGGATAGCCCAGTCGAAAGGCGGACCGAAGGTGGCGACAATCCCCATGGAGGCCGAGAGGACAGCGCAGATTCGATTTACGCTGAATGGCGAGGAAGTCGACGTTTTCTTCGCACCCTACAAGACCCTGCTGGAGGTTTTGCGCGAAGACCTCGGCCATACGGGAACAAAGCACGGCTGCGAATTAGGTGAATGTGGCGCTTGCGCCGTTCTATTGGATGGCAAACCCGTGCTCTCCTGCTTGGTGCTCGCTCTCGAGTGCAGTGGAAGAGAAGTGCTGACCGTCGAGGGACTTTCCGCTGATGGACGACTGCATCCGCTGCAAGATGCCTTCGCTGACTTGGGTGCAGCCCAGTGCGGCTACTGCACGCCGGGGATTCTGGTCACGGCAAAGGCCCTACTCGACGCGAATCCGCATCCCACGCGTGATCAAATCCGCGAAGCGCTGTCAGGAAATCTATGCCGCTGCACCGGGTATCTGCAGATTTTCGAGGCCGTGGAGGCGGCAATGATCAAGATTGCCGAAAAAAAGACCGAAGCCTGAAGGGATTGAGCAGTGCGCTGTTATCAGCCGCACGGAGAGGTTAGATGCCAGAGCGAAAGGAATCAACTAAGGTGTCGCAGGTCGCAGATTCCCGTTCGCAGGGTGAAGACCTGCGGGTGATTGGTGTGCCGCGGCGCCGCGTGGACGGTCGCGCGAAAGTAACCGGGCAGACCCGCTTCGCTGACGACATTTTCTTGCCGCGCACGGCACACTGCAAGCTACTCCGCTCTCCGCATCCCCATGCGCGCATCCGAAAGATCGACACATCGCGCGCGCTGGCACATCCAGGCGTCTATTTGGTGCTCACCGGGAAAGATCTTCCTATGCAGTACGGCATCCTGCCGGTGAGCCAGGACGAGCAAGCGCTATGTGTCAATCATGTGCGGCACGTGGGTGATCCGGTCGCTGCAGTTATAGCCCGCGAGGAATTGACGGCATTTGAAGCCCTGGACTTGATCGATGTGGATTACGAGATTCTGACGACGATTTCTGATCCCGAACAAGCGCTGGCGACTCCCGAGCCGCGCATCCACGAATACGGCGAAGAAGGAAACATTCACAAGTTTGTGGCGCTGGAATTCGGCAACGTGGAACAAGGAGTTGCGGAAGCGGACGAAATCTTTGAGGACACGTTCTTCTACCAGGGAAGCACGCATCTTCCCATCGAGCAGCACGCTTCGGTGGCCATCAAGGATCCTGACGGAAAACTGACCATCTGGTCCAGCACGCAAACGCCGCATTATCTGCATCGCGCTTTGGCAAAAGTGCTGGAGATGCCGCCAGCGCACATTCGCGTGATTGCCACGCCGAACGGCGGCGGGTTTGGCGGCAAGAGCGATCCCTTCAACCACGAAATCGTCGTGGCGAAGGCTGCGCTGCTGCTCGACCGTCCGGTAAAAATCTGCCTGACGCGCGAAGAAGTTTTCTATTGCCACCGCGGGCGCCATCCGGTGCTGATGAAATTCAGGACCGGCGTGAAGAAAGACGGCACGATCACCGGCATGCATCTGCGGACGTTGATCGACGGCGGCGCGTATGGTTCGTATGGAGTTGCCAGCACTTACTACGCGGGCGCTCTTCAGACGACCACCTATCATATTCCGCGCTACCGCTATGAAGGCTGCCGCACGTTCACCAACAAGCCGCCGTGCGGACCCAAACGCGGTCACGGCACGCCGCAGCCGCGCTTTGGCCAGGAAGTGCAGCTCGACAAAATCGCCGAAAAACTCAAAATGGACCCGGCAGATTTGCGCTTGCGCATTTTGGAATCTCCGAACGCGGTAACGGCCAATTTTCTGCGGCTGGGCACTGTGAATCTCACCGAATGTATCCGGCGAGTCGTTAGAGTTTCCGACTGGAAAAACAAATTCCGGAAGCTCCCCGAGGGGCACGGCGTAGGAATCGCTTGCTCGGCTTATCTGACCGGAGCGGGCTTGCCCATTTACTGGAACAAGATGCCGCATTCGGGCGTACAGCTGAAATTCGATCGCGGTGGCGGCGTGAGCATTTTCTGCGGCGCGACGGAAATCGGGCAGGGCTCGGACGACGTTCTCGCGAGCATCGTTGCCGAAGTTCTTGGCATTGATCCCTTTGATGTGCGCCTGTTCACCGGTGACACGGATCTGGGCCCCGTGGATTTGGGCTCGTATTCGAGCCGGGTGACGTTGATGGCGGGGAATGCGGCGTTGCAAGCGGCGGAACGCGGCAAAGCGCTTCTCGCGGAAGCCGTCGCGCTGAAATGTGAAGTGCCGAAGGAGCGATTACGTTTCGCCGACAAGCGCGTATTCGATTCCGCAGCACCCGACAAAGGCGTCAGTTTCCCAGAAGCTGTTTGTCTTGCGGAAGCGCGTTTCGGAACGATCGGCACGGTCGGCTCATACACTCCGCCGGAATCGCCCGCGCGGTACAAAGGCGGCGGCGTAGGACCTTCGCCGACCTATTCGTATACGGCTGCCGTCGTCGAAGTGCAAGTGCATCCCGTAACGGGCTGGGTGCATGTACCCAAAGTGTGCATTGCGCACGACATCGGGCGCGCGCTTAACCCAACGCTGGCGCGCGGCCAGGTGGAAGGCAGCGTTTACATGGGCCTTGGCGAAGCGCTGATGGAGGAGCAGGAGTTTCGCCGCCTGCCCCAGCGGCTCTCGCATGCACTGGTACACAAATTCCCGTCGCTGCTCGAATACAAGAGCCCAACCTCGCTGGATATGCCCGAGGTGGTCACGGAACTGGTCGAAGATCCCGACCCTCGCGGCCCATTTGGCGCAAAAGAAGTCGGCCAAGGTCCGCTGCTGCCGATTATGCCC
The DNA here is from genome assembly GCA_003223245.1 of Acidobacteriota bacterium. Lineage (GTDB taxonomy): Bacteria > Acidobacteriota > Terriglobia > Acidiferrales > UBA7541 > Acidiferrum. The sequence continues at coordinate 111,189 of QHYI01000110.1, read as the reverse complement.
GCGGTGGCGAACGCGGTTTACGATGCTGTGGGCGTGCGAATTGACGAAGTCCCCATCACACCGGAAAAGGTCATGAAGGCGCTGGCTGACAAGAAAGCCGGCCGCGAGCCACGGTTTGGCCCGGATCATTTCCCGCATATCAATTGGCCGGAAGCGCTGCGCGTTCCTCCACCGTGGGAAGGCGGCGACGGCAACGCCGTGAACGACGTTCATCGCGAGAAGCCGCGTGCCGTCAAAGAGAAGGTACTCGCGCCATGATGCGCCTGCCGCTCTTCGAATTCCGCGCGCCACAGACGGTGCTGGAAGCCGTGCGCATTCTCGACGGCGAAGGGCCCAAGGCCATGCCACTGGCGGGCGGCACGGACTTGTTGCCGAACATGAAGCGGCGGCAACAGGTCCCGAAAGCCTTGATGAGCCTGAACCATATTCCGGAGCTGCATCAAAAAACACTCAGCGATTCGGGGTCCCGCCTCGGTGCATGCCTCACGCTTTCTGAAATCGCCGCCGACGCGGGCTTCCGCAATGGCATGACGGCACTCGCGCAAGCTGCATCGTTCGTTGCAACTCCGCAGATCCGAAACATGGCCACGCTCGGCGGAAATCTTTGCCTGGATACGCGCTGCAATTATTACGACCAGAATTACGAATGGCGAAAAGCCATCGGCTTCTGCTTGAAGAAGGATGGTGACACTTGTTGGGTCGCGCCGAGTAGCTCGAAGTGCATGGCCGTCTCTTCCACAGACACCGCTCCGGCGTTGATGGCGCTCGGCGCGCGGGTTCGATTAGTTTCGCGCTTAGGTGAACGCGAAGTTCCCCTCACCGAACTTTACCAAAACGATGGCATCCACTACATCAAGCGCCGGCCGAATGAACTGCTCACGGAAGTGCTCCTGGATTCCTTGCGCGGCTGGAAGAGCGCGTACTGGAAGTTGCGCCGCCGTGGGTCTTTCGATTTTCCGGTCTTGTCGGTTGCTGCGGCCGCGAAGTTGTCCGGGACTGGCGTCGTCGAAGCCGCGCGAATCGTGGTGGGCTCTGTAGCGTGCCTCCCGCTCGTTGCTAGGGAAGCGTCCGAACTCCTGGTGGGCCGGCCGTTGAATCAGGGAACGATCGCGGAAGCGGCAGCGCTGGCCGCGCGCATCGCAAAGCCGCTGGACAACACGGACTTCGACATGACTTGGAGGAAGCGCGTGACCGCTGAATTCGTGACCTATGCGCTGCGCGAGCTCCGCGGAGAGGACATGCGCGGCGAGCGGTTGCTCCTGACGCGTCACTCCTCCAGCCTTTAATTCGTCTGGCCTTCATGGGACTGCTCGCTAATCGCTGGGCGTCTGCGCTTTGGCGTACCGCACAACTTTTACTGTACCACCAGGGTGATGGCTTGGCTGTGGTGGCTGGTACTACCCTCCGTCGCCACAACTTGCAAGGTGTATGTAGCTGCTGGCGCGAGCCTGGAAGGGTGCCGCGGGGGAAACCGAGGTTCCCAGACGTAAAGCTGTATCCGGCAGAGAGGCTCGAGGCCCATCGGTCCTGACAAATCGCTAATCGGTAAAGTTCGCTCCAGTACCGACTTAGCGACCTGGGAGCGCGATCATCAAGCGCTGGAGCGGCGTTCGGTCCTACAATCTCTTCATGTTGCTGCTGATTCCCTCAATCGCAATGCATTGTCTACCTTGTGAAATATCGGCACAGAACGCAATTGTGTCGAGAGCGAAAGGCGAATCACTGTAAGCTTGAAACGGAGGGAGAATGAAACGGACACTGTTTCTCGCATTCGTCGGTCTTATAACGAGCCTCCCGTCTATGGCTCAGGAGAACGAGAAACGCATCGCAGAGCGCACGACAGACGTTCAGGCTCTCGCCATGCATGAAAGCGCGATGAAACTTCCCAAAGTGAGCGAAGCTGAGTGCTCTGATACTCTCAGACTTTGGGATGGCAAGGAGAAGCAGGACAGTAAGGAGAAACGCGATAGCTGGTATTTGCACTTGACTGTGCTTGAGGTCCTACGCCTACAGGCTCAAGCAAGAGCATGTCATCTGAAAACGAATGTCGCTCAGAGGAAAGAGTTCGACTATTGGGTTGAGCAGTTTGATCTTGCGATTGAGACCGCGCTTTGGCATGTCATTATCGAGAACAATTTAGTTGCTTCAATTCATGGCCGTCCGGTAACAGAGTGACCGTCCGGATTAGAATGGTGAGGGCTTCCCACCGCAAAAGCGCAATGGCGTGAAGGAGAGCCTTTGTGTAACGGTCAGCATCCTCGCCAGTAAGAAATGCTATTCCCTCTATCACGCTGGTTCTGTTGGGTGTGGTGATTGTAGACCGCCACCTTGTCTTTTAAGGAAAAACTGAAGATATAATATAAGCTGCCGTCGGTTTCCAACCAGGTTACCGCGCCAGCCCCTCGGTCAGCGGCGAAACTGTGCGTTTATTGAAGGGTTGGCTCGCCTGCCGTTGTTTTCGATTTTGTTGCCACACCCGGACTACACCACAGTAAAATAAATTGCCCCTGCGAAGATCAGCTTCAGCCGCATTGCGAGAGTGTATCCCGTTGGAATCCCCCGAACGGATCGCCTCTTACATTTTTTGGCACCTTCCAGTTAACACCAGGTTGGAATGCCGAGGGAGGCACAAACTACGCGGCTTTTTTCGTCGCTTTTAAGAGACGCCATCTTTTGCGTTGCGCTCTGGCGATCCGTGCTTTTGCAGCGGCTGATAAATGACGGCCCTTTCTCTTCTTTCGGCCATTAGTAGAATCGATAGCTAGAGTACTGCCAAAAGCCTTCACAGCCGCACTGATGGCATTCAACTGCCGTTCCAGGTCAGCTTTCGCCTTTGTAAGTTTTCGTGCTTCTTTTTGCAATGCTGCTAGTAGTCTCATTCGAATCCTCCAACCCAAGTTACCCTAAGCGATCCACAAAAGAAAAGCTCGTCTTTCCTGACGAAGCTGTGATGGGGAGGGCCACTGACGAGCCATTCAGGCAGGTGTTGGCTGCGGCAACATTTCTTCGAAACAGAGAGCCGAGGAACGGTAGGGGCGTATAGTCCTCGTAGGGGAAACCAATGGATTTGCGAAATATGGACACCGAGACTCTGGAAAAAACGCTAGTCCTGCTTACTGAGAAGCGAGACAGAGTATTCAAAGCCGAACGAGGCTTCTTGAAGCTCTTAATAAGCTTGGACACCGCAGCAATCGGCGGATTCTTCTACGCCCAAGAGCATCTTATTATTCTGCATTCGATACCAGCCCAGGTGTTGTATTCCGGCACGTTGCTTGTGTTTTTGAGTAGCTTAATATCAGCTGTTTGGGGTACTCGCTTACTCGCTATATCCGAGCAGGAGGAAGTTATCTTCGAAGATGAGAACATCGAGATACCGAACAGCAACAAACAGAATTGGTGGGATGGATTGACCAGGTATCCGATGGTTGTTAGGTATTGTACATGGTGTTTCTGCAGCGGAGTCTCGTTGTCTGTTGTTCTGTTTCTCTGGAATCTTGGACAGTTGAACTCTGCAACGGGAAAGTAGCGCCCCAATTTTCTTGACTGCGGATTCCGGCTGAAACCGATCGCCATTCCGGGGTGATTCCGATCACGATCAGCATTCCTGGGCGAAAGCGATCACCATTCCTGGGCCAAGCCGATCAGTGATTGGCACTTGCCGGAAGGGTGATCGGGATGGTCAGGAATTGTCTGTGGAAAAGAGTAGCATTACTGGTCCCCGTTCTCATGCAAACTGCGGAGCGGCGGTATGCACGGATTCAGACATCACAGAGTTAGTACCCTTGTGATGGCTGGGGTGTCAAATGATGTCATCAAGAACCGGATTGGACACGGCTCCGAAGAGATGATAAAGCGTTACACGTATCTTCGTCACGAGTTCATTCACAATGAACGCGACCGCGTCTGAAATTTCGTTCCGATGGACCCATTTGACCGACGAATGCAGGCCATGCTGTAATCTAAGTGCCCTGTTTTCAACTGCTGGGAGGTCGTCCAATTGGTAGGACTCCAGACTCTGGATCTGGCTATCCTGGTTCGAGTCCAGGCCTCCCAGCCAACCTTTTCAATTAGATACGACAGGAAGATTCATCCGGCGCAGCAGCTCCTGAAAACGGGGGCGCAGGGGATCAAACATAGGCTCCCTTTCATCACAGCAAGTCCTTGCTCGCGCCCTAGCTGGCGTGCTTGACGCAAGGCCGTTAGCGCCCTAACATGCGCGCAAATGGCCTCTTTCGATCTTCTTCGCTCGCCAGTAAGCTTTCTTCAAAGCAGACTTCCCCAAATTCTCCATCTCGATGTACTCGAAACGGAGCAGCAGTGGTGGAAAACTGAGGGCGTTTCGATCTCTGGCGCAATCGATCGCGCTGGAACGCCCTGGTTGCGTGCGTTCGACAAATCGGGAAAACGAACCGATGAAATTCTCTATCCTCGCGAATACCAGACGATTTTGCGAAGGGGCTATCGATGCGGAGTGGTCTGGCGCGCAATGGAAGAAAATTCCCTGGTCCCCGCGTACCAATTGATCTACGCGATCTCGTTTTACGATCCCGGAGTGTGTTGTCCGTACACGGTGACACTCGGAACGGCGCTCCCACTTGCGAAATACGGGGCCGCCGAATTACAAGCACGTTTCCTACCTCAGCTCTTGCGCAAGGACGATTCGGCGTGGCAAGGAGCTACCTGGATGACGGAGGTTGAAGGAGGCTCCGACCTGGGTGCCGGCGTAAAGACGGTGGCTCGGCCCGCTAACACCGACGGGTGGTCGCTCACTGGCGACAAATACTTTGCGAGCAACGCAGGAGCTGAGTTGGCGGTTGTGGCTGCGAGGCCGGAACGAGCGGCGCCGGGCGTGCGCGGCCTTGCACTTTTCCTGGTGCCGCGCTTTCGCAAAAACGGCGGTCTCAATTACTTCATCCGGAGATTGAAAGACAAGATCGCCACTCGCTCGGTTCCCACCGGAGAAGTGGAATTGCGAGATAGCGAAGGATACTTGCTGGGTTCCGCTGACTTGGGAATCTATTTGATTTTGGAAGTTTTGAACCTCTCGCGTGTGGCGAACAGCATGGTGAGCGTTGCGCTCGCTCAACGGGCTATGGCGGATTCTCTGGCTTATGCAGAGTGCCGCGCGGCCTTCGGAAAACGAATCCTTGATCATCCTTTGCTTCGACGTCAGTTTGAAGTCCGTCTGAAGGGACTTCAATCCTCGTTTGCTTTGGCGTGGGAAGCGCTCCAGCTCCTGAATGAGGTCTGGATGGAACGGCCGCCTTATTCCGAACGCTATCATTTGTTCCGGCTGATGGCCCACTTGGCGAAGTATTGGACAGCGGAATTTGCTGCTGACACGGCGAAATGGGCCATGGAGGTGCACGGCGGTCTTGGGGTGCTGGCGGAGTATGGCGTGGAGCGCTGGTTTCGCGAAGCCATGATTCTTGCGATTTGGGAGGGAACCGCGCACCGCCAGATTCTGGATGGCCTGGAAGTGATGGAACGCAAGCAGGCGCACAAAATGCTTTTTCAACACTTGGGTGACATCGTGCCAGCTAAAGAACTGCAGGAGATGGAATCGGAATTCGACCAGCTCTTGAAACTGCCGGCCGATGAAAAAGAAGCCCGTTCGGAGGCGTTTTTCCGCCAGCTTGCGGTTCTTACCTCCGATAGGCTCGCGCTCAAATATCAGCGATAAAGCAAATCAAATCAGCTACCAATCGCGTCTCGAGTGAGAAGAGCAACTTGACGTGGGTTTCTATCATGTTAGAGTAACTCTTGCAATTTTGCCGGTGAAGGCCATTTCGAGCTTCCCGCGGTCGAGGAGAACAACCCAAAATGCGGCGAATGAGAGTCGCCCGAAATGAGCCGCTTGCTCCAGGGGGCCGAGCGGCCCGAGGTCACGCAAACTTAGCGCCGCAGAGAAGGCTTTCCCGGGTCGATAAGACGAGTAGTAAAGAAACATTGGGCCTTCGCGAGCGCAAAAAAGCGCGGCTGCGGCAACAAATCATTGACACTTCGATTCGCTTGTTCCGCAAACGCGGATACGAGAATACCAGAATCGAAGATATCGTTCAGATCCTGGAAATCAGCCAACCCACGTTTTTCCGCTACTTCCCGAGCAAGGATGCGGTCTTGCGCGAAGTTGGCCGCCGCGGCTTCAGTTGCATCAAGGACCATCTCGAGACGGAACTTTCCAGTGACGTCTCGACCGCGGAACGATTGCGGCGAATGTACGAAGGCATGGCCCGCGAGGTGGAATCCGACCGGCCCCTTTGGAGAGCGGTCGTGCTTTCCGGAGCGATGGATCCCGTGCGGTCGCCCGAAATGCGCCGGCCGGAAGAGATGGCGGTGAGCCTTTTAAGGGAAATCCTCGCCGAAGGGCAAAAGCGCGGAGAAATTACCAAAGCATTTCCCGTAACGCACTTGGCGGAGTTCATGGAGGGACTCTACACCACGGTAGTTCGACGCTGGGCTGTGGACCTTTCCGGGCCGCACAATCTGAGCGAACGCGTCCGCAGCGCGGTGGGGTTTTTTCTGAAGGGCGCACAGCCGTAAGCCCCTGAGCGGAGAGCCGCTTGCTTGGTTTCTTGCCCAGCTTCAGATTTGTCCCAGAAAAGTATCGTCTGACTCCAAAATCTCAGGAAAGTATTAGCCTGTTCTTGTCCTCGAGGCAGAGGCAATGAAGGCCGCTGTTTTGCACGAATTCAAAAAAGCTTTGGTGCTCGAGGATGTCCCTCGTCCGCTGTTGGAAGCGAACGAGGTGCTCATTCAAGTTGAGGCTTGCGGCCTCTGCCATTCGGATCTGCATGTAGTCGATGGAGACTGGCCTCAGTTCCTTTCGATCACGAAAATGCCACTGATCCCTGGACATGAAATCGCGGGCCGCATCGTTGAAAAAGGCTCCGATGTTCGAGAGCTCCAGGTCGGTGACCGAGTAGGCGTTCCATGGATTTACTGGACGTGCGGCGAATGCGAATTCTGCCATGAAGGAAACGAAAATCTCTGCGCACGCCAGAAAATCACGGGAGTGATGGTGGATGGTGGCTTCGCCGAATTTGTAAAAGCTCCCGCGAGCCATGCTGTGAAAATCCCGGATGCGCTCTCAGCGGTGGAAGCGGCGCCGCTGTTTTGCGCCGGCGTAACGGTCTATCGAGCCTTGAAGCAGGCGCGAATTTCCGCCGGACAACGGCTGGCAATCTTCGGAATTGGTGGCCTAGGCCATCTCGCCGTGCAAATAGGGAGAGAACTCGGAGCGGAAATTGCTGCCATTGACGTGGCAGACGAAAAACTGCGCCTCGCAGAAAGGCTGGGTGCAGCAAACTGCCTAAATGCCGCTTCAACGAACGTCGCGAAAGCCTTGCGCGCGAAAGGTGGTGTCCACGTCGCCCTGGTGAGCTCCGCGGCAAGGGCCGCGTATGACACGGCGTTTGCGTGTGTTCGGGCAACAGGGACCCTCCTGGCCGTCGGCTTGCCCGCTGAAAACGTTTGCTTTCCACCCATTCTGATGGCGGCCAAGGAAGTGCGCATCCAAGCGAGCGCCGTCGGAACACGCGCGGACCTGCGCGAAGTACTGGCGCTAGCCGGCGAGGGAAGAATTCGCTGTCACGTCACCGCACATCCTTTATCCGATGTGAACTTGGTCATCGATCGTCTGCGCCAAGGGCAAGTCTCGGGCCGGGTGGTGCTCTGTTTTGCGTAGGGTTTTCTTCCGTGGGATTCCGTGCGCGTAACACCCAAAACCTGCCAGTCAGCCCGCTGACTCCGTTCCATCGGGGGTCGATTTCCCGGTGCACGGAATCCCGTAATCCGCGCGTGCATTAAATTTCGTATTGACGTTAGTTCGTAAAATGTGATACCGACTATCACAATCTCGCTGCTCCTACCGGGCGCGTGGGAGGAAAGTAAGGCAGGCTTCCGGTCTAATGCTCTTTAGAGGGCTTTCTTATTCCAGTCGAGGACGACCACGGCGGTGATCGAGGCTGCCACAGGCACAGGGCCATGGTTGTGAGGTTCGAGCGTGTCTGAAAACCGGTTTTCGGTTCCTCAGATAAACCAGGAGGAGCTATGAAGTCGACCCTGCTAACAGTGGGAATTCTTTTGGCCGCGTCTTTCTTTCCTGCAAGCCTTACAACGAAAGCACAGGGTGTGGGAGCTTCCGCGGACCTGACGGGAACGGTCACCGATCCGACCGGCGCGGGCGTGCCAAACGCAAAAGTCACTGTGACCGACCCTGAAAAGGGCGTCGAGCGCAGCGTAATGACCGACGAGCATGGTTTCTACCGATCATCCGGCCTCGCGCCCTCAACTTACAAAGTCACTGTCGAGCGCGCAGGTTTTCAAACGGAGACGGCCAACGGGGTGGTCTTGACCGTTGGGCAAACCCTGGTTTTCGACTTTCGTCTCAAATTGTCGGGGATGTCATCCCAGGTGGAAGTAAGTGCGGAGCCTCCCGTCGTTGAGACCGAGAGAGGAAGCCAAGCGGATACTCTCACACAGAACTATATCGCGGACCTGCCGATCGACCGCCGCGACTACCTTACATTTACGATGCTGATGCCGGGCGTGTCTAATTCCACGCGGCTGGCCGACGACCAGGATTTTCGCGTCAAACAAACGCCGCAAAGCGGCCTCTCTTTTTATGGCAGTAACGGCCGCGGCAACAGCGTCACGGTTGACGGAGGTGAGGCGAATGGTGATTCGGGTGGCGTTCGTCTCACCGTCAGCCAGGATGACGTCCAGGAGTTTCAGGTTAATCGCAGCAACTACGGCGCGGACTTGGGCGGCGCGAGCGGTGCGTCGATCAACATTGTCACCAAGTCAGGAACCAATGATGTGCATGGAGGTCTCTACAGCTATTTCCGTAACGACGCCATGGACGCACGCGATCCCTTTGCCTTCAGCCAGGCGCTGCAACCCGGCCAGGCATTCAACCCGTTAGCCAGTGACACGACCGGCAGCCCAATCAAAAATTCGCTGGTCCGGTATCAATACGGCGGCACACTCGGGTTTCCGGTCAGGAAAGACAAGACCTTCTTATTCGGAGCTCTGGAGGGCCTGCTGCAAAACTCGCAAAATGCGGTGCCCCTGCTGACGAGCACCAGCACTCTTCGTCCCGACGCAACGCAGCAACCCATTATCGGCGGCTTGGTTGCCCTAGCGACCCAGTCGGGGAACCCCAATGTCCCCTGTTTGAGCGGCCCGATCGGAGCAGCCGTCGCAGCGAAACTGGGCCTCCCGGCGCCGAATCCGACCACCAATGTGCCCGCGGGAACCTGCGCGGCGATTCTTGGCGGAACGCTGACCCTCAATCCCGCCGCTTCTCCCCTGAGCGCTTTCCTGGTGAACCAGTTTGAAAGCAACGGCGGCGTGTTTAACTACAACACGCGCGAGTATCTTGCTTCCGGACGGCTGGACCATCGCTTCAGCGACAACAACCAACTCTATCTGAGCTACCGCTACGGGCATGACCTCGAGGAAAACCCGGACGTGCAATCTCTGACAGGCTTTTCGGCAGGCAGCTCGACTCATAATTATGACGACAACATTCAGCTCGGCTGGTACCACGCGTTCGGTGCGAAGGCCCAGAACGAGTTCCGGCTGCAGTGGGATTACAACAGCTTTAACGTCATCCCCAATGAGCCGGGAGAAGTAGGGCTGCAAATCTTCGGATTCATCAACAATCTGGGAACCAACATCTTCTTGCCGAACTTCACCATCACACGGCGCACCGAGATTGCCGACAACTTTACCTTGACCCGCGGCCTGCACACCTTGAGATTCGGCGGCTCCGAGTTGCTCCGGGGAAATCACAGCGAGTCTCACACCTACTTTCCGGGCCGCTTCGTGTTTGGGTCATTGCCTGGAAACTTGCTGAGCCCTTGCCTCACTACGCCTATTGCTTGTCAGCTTCCTTCGGTGAATTCGGCGCTGCTCAATTCCCTGCAGTCCGCCAATTTCGGCGTACCGCAGGTCTTCCAGCAAGGTTTTGGCAATGCGGACTACCCCGCCTATACCCGGCCGTACACTGCCGCCTATCTGCAGGATTCATGGCGTATGGCATCAAACTTTACGCTCATCTACGGCGCTCGTTATGAAATCGACTCCGAGTATCTGCCGCTAAACACGTACTACAAAGATATTGGGCCGCGCATCTCGTTTGCCTGGGACCCCTTCAAAAACCACAAGACTGTAATCCGGGGCGGTTACGGGATGTTCTTCGGGTCGATTGACACGCAGATTCCACAGGTGGACCTGAGCCTGGGCGTTCTGAACAAAAACTACAGCACGGTGGAGAATCGGAACAACCAGTCCCAAGTCCCCGACCAAGTGAATAACGTCGTGGGAACCTGCGGAATAAGCTTTGGGCCGGTGACGGTCGCTCCCGGAACGGGCGCGAGCCCTTGCCTGCGTTTTATCACCATTTATGTGGACCCGATTACTCCGACGCCCTTCGCTCCGACGCTACAAACCGCCCCGCAAGTGTTCCAGGGGCTGTTTGCTCAAGGCCTGATTCAATGCACAACTCCTACCGCTGGCAACGCTGCTTGCATCACTCCCGCCGACGTCGCGCAGTTTGGCATCTTTGTCGCGAATAAGGGCCCGCTGTCGCCGTTGACCGTTCTGTTTAGCAACCCGCCGAACTATAAGCCGCCTTACTCGCAGCAAGCTTCCATCGGCGTTGAACGTGAATTCGCGCCCGGTTTCTCCATTTCTCTGAGCGGCATTTATTCGCACACGCTCCGGCTCCCGGTCGCCATTGACACCAATTTGCTGAACGCGCCCATGAGCACGGTCACCTTGGCCAATGGAAGCAAGGTTTCCTATCGGAACTGGAATGGCGGCACCCCGGGTAATCCCGCACCCGCCGACCCGCTGGGAGGCACGGAGTTTCCCGGCGGCCTTTCTCCTTGCGCGAATCCTTTTGCTTGTTTTGTGAATCCTTTGATCGTGCAGAACAACCAATACACTTCGGCGGCGTCGGCGCTTTACGAGGGAGGAATCCTGGAAGTTAAGAAGCGCTTCAGCAATTCCTTCACGCTGCTGGGGAATTACACCTACAGCAAAGGCTTCGACGCCTCCACGGATTTCAACAGTGACTATGGACCGCAGGACCCCACAAATCTGGGACTGGACCGCGGCCTCTCGGAGTTCGATGAACGCCATAAGGTGGTCATCGCCGGCGTGTTCGATAGCCCGTGGAAGAGCGCGATCATCTCGGGCTTCCAGCTCGCCCCGATCTTCTCTTACAACAGTGGGCACCCCTTCAATCTGCTCGCGGGCGGTGAAGTCAATGGGGACAATCACACCACCAACGAGCGCCCCATTGGCGCCGGCCGCGACAGCGGCCTCGGCCCGAGCTACACCAACTTCGACATGCGCCTGAGCTGGCACCACAAGGTCCAGGAGAAGGCAACGTTGCTGTTGACTGCGGAAGGATTCAACATTGCGAACCACACGAATTTTGCCAGCGTGAATAATGAAGTAGGCCCGCTTTTTGGCCTTGCGCCCGGTTTCGCCACTTTCAATGTTCATGGAAGCAGGTTCTTGTCGCCCAGCCAGCCGCTGGGCTTTACCTCGGCGTTCCCCAAGCGCGAGATTCAGCTAGGCCTGCGGCTGACGTTCTGAGCTACAACCGACACGTCGCGCGGCAGAATCTCTAGCGCGGACAAGAATTCCGCGTTGCCGCGAACCGGCGCAAGGCATGAAAATTGTAGGGCGAAAAAGAGCACGTGATTTTATGGCGTGGCGGTGAATACCAAGAAGCTTTTCGATCTTTCCGGGCGCGTGGCCATTATCACCGGCGGCTCCATGGGCCTCGGACGCCAAATGGCGGAAGGCCTGGCGGAGATGGGAGCGAACCTGGTGCTGTGCGCGCGCAAGAAGGAGCGCTGCGAGCAAGCCGCGGAAGAACTAAAACAACTTGGCGTCAAAACGCTGGCGTTTGCCTGTGACGTCAAGAATCCAGACGAGATTCGCGATGTTGTACAGCAGACCGCTTCGCGGTTCGGCCGCATCGACATCCTGATCAACAATGCCGGCACCGCCTGGGGCGCTCCGGTCGAGGATATGCAGTTGGAGCATTGGAATAAAGTTATCGAGACGAATTTGACCGGCACATTTCTTTTTTCTCAGGCCGTTGGAAAGTTCATGGTCCCGCTGCGGCGCGGAAAAATCATTAACATCTCCTCGGTGGCGGGCCTACGCGGCGCCCCGCCGGAGTTCCAGGCCATCGGGTATCACGCCAGCAAGGGCGGCGTGATTTCTTTCACCAAGGATCTTGCCTGCAAGTGGGGAGTTCACAATATCCAGGTGAATGCCATCGCTCCCGGATGGTTCCCCACGCATATGTCCAAGGTGGTGATTGAGAGGAACCGCGAGATCTTTCTGAAGAAGATTCCTCTCGGCCGTTTCGGCGGCGATCAGGACCTCAAGGGTGCCGCGGTGTTTCTGGCCTCGGACGCTTCCGATTTTGTTACCGGGCACGTGCTCGTCGTGGATGGAGGGCAGACCGCCTAACACGAGGGCATTGAACGATGAACATTCCCCTGACAGCAATTCGCTTTCTTCGCTACGCCGCGCAGCAGTATCCAAAGCGGACCGCCGTCGTCTGTGGAAAAGAGAGGTTTACCTATGCTCAGTTTGCCGAGCGTGTTGCGCGGCTTGCTGGCGCTTTGCGAAAGGCCGGAGTTCAGCCTGGCGATCGCGTGGCCTTTCTGAGCGCCAATTGTCACCGCTTGCTGGAAGCCTACTATGGCGTCATCGAAGGCGGCGCGGTCCTTTTGCCGCTGAACATTCGCCTCGCTCCGCAAGAGCTCGCCTACATCCTGAACGATGCGGGCACCCGCGTGCTGTTTTTCCAGAGTCACTTCCTCGAGTTAGTCGAGTCCTTTCGCCCCCAGCTCACCACCGTCAAGACCTTTTATTCTCTCGATGCCGCTCCGGAAGTGGACTGGCTCTCCAAGCAAGATTACGAAGCGCTTCTCTCTGATGCACCGTCGCATCGCGCCGACATCATGCAGGTCAACGAAGACTCACTCGCTGAGCTTTTTTACACCAGCGGCACCAGCGCGGAACCCAAAGGGGTGATGCTAACCCACCGGAACATCTACTTGCACGCTCTCAATGCCGGGCTAGCTTTGAACACCGACAACGAAGCGGTAGAGCTGCACACGATTCCGCTGTTTCACGCCAACGGTTGGGGCGTGGCTCACTTTTTGACATTGCTTGGCGGCAAACACGTCATGATTCAGAAGTTTGACCCGCAAGAAGTCTTTCGGCTCATCGAAGCCGAGCGCGTCAACTATTGCAGCCTCGTTCCCGCCATGGCCACCGCGCTCGTGAATTGTCCGGAGCGTTCGAAGTATGACTTGAGCAGCCTGAAGCGAGCTACCATTGGCGGCGCTGCTTCGTCGCCCACCTTAATCCGCGAAGTAGAAGAAAAGTTAGGCTGCACCTGTTTTTCGGGATATGGCCTTACCGAAACCGCGCCCGTGTTGTCCATCTCTCGCATGAAACCGGGCATAAGTTGGGAAGGCGAGCAGCGATTTGCAGGACAAGCGATGACCGGTTATGCCATTCCCGGCGTCGAGCTCCGCGTTGTTGACGCAAACGACCAGAACGTGCCGCGCGACGGAAGGTCGATGGGCGAGATTATTACCCGCACCGACGGCGTCTTCGAGGGTTACGGAACGAAGACGGCTACATCCTGATCGTCGATCGCAAGAAGGACATTATCGTGAGCGGCGCCGAAAACGTTTCTTCGCTTGAAGTAGAAAAGGTTCTTCTCACTCACCCTGCGGTCCTGGAGGTCGCTGTTTTGCCTGTGCCCGATGCGACCTGGGGAGAAGTGCCGAAGGCTCTCGTCGTGTTAAAACCCAACGCACAAGCGGGCGAAATCGAACTCATCGAACACTGCCGCTCGCGACTTGCGCATTACAAATGCCCGCGCTCGGTCGAATTTCTGGAGAGCTTGCCCAGAACAGGGACGGGCAAAGTGCTGAAAAGGGATTTGCGCAAGAAATACTGGCAAGGCCGCGAAACGATTCGCCCGGAATTTGATGACCGTAAAGGTCAGGGTAATACCTCTGGGACCCAGAAGGACGCCGGTCCAGCTGCCAAGCGCGCTGCGCCAAACCATTGATCAGCCGTTTCGGTTACAAAGGAGCAAGAGAAGAAAAGTGGATTTGAATCTCACCCCAGGTGAGGTTGCCTTTCGCGACGAATTTCGCGCCTGGCTCGAAGCCAATGTTCCAAAGGATTGGGCAGAATGGCGGGAGAAGCCGTTGGAAGAGTCCTTCCCGTATTTGAGAGCCTGGCAACGCAAGCTTCAGGAAGGGGGCTGGGCCGCCGTCTCATGGCCAAAGGAATACGGCGGCCGCGGCGCCACGTTGATGCAACAGGCCATTTTCTGGGAAGAGATGGCACGGCTTGAAGCGCCGCCTATGGCCAATGCTCTTGGTTTGGGCCTCATTGGACCCACCATCATTGCTTATGGCACGGACGCCCAGAAAAAGCGCTTCATTCCCAAGATTCTCAGCGCGCAAGAAATTTGGTGCCAGGGATTTTCCGAGCCCAACGCCGGTTCCGACCTCGCCGCGTTGCAAACGGAAGCGCGACGCGACAATGGATATTATGTTGTCAACGGTCAGAAGGTTTGGACCAGCTACGGTTGGGTCGGAGATTGGTGCGAGCTCGTGGTTCGAACGGACCCAACCGTTCCCAAGCACAAAGGCCTCACCGTTCTCCTTGTCGATATGAAGTCGCCCGGCGTTGAGGTTCGCCCTTTGCGCCAGATGACCGGCGAGAGTGAGTTCAACGAGATCTTTTTCCGCGACGTGCGTGTTGCCGTGGAAAACGTGCTGGGCAAAGTGAATGACGGCTGGAACGTCGCGGTTAGCACCCTCATGCACGAGCGCGGGGCTTATGGCGCGCGCCTGATTCCTATTTTTAAGCGCAATATCAATCGCTTGATCGAACTTTCGCGCAAGATTCAACGCCATGGCCAGCCTGCGGCTCAGGATCCCGTCCTGCGCCAGAAGCTCGCGCAATGTTACGCGGAAGTGGAGATCATGCGCTTGAACCAGTTGCGTGCGTTCAGCCGAATCACGGCCACCGGCGCTCCCGGTCCTGAAGGTTCCATTCAGAAACTCTTTTGGAGCGAACTCAATCAGCGCTTGCAACAGCTCGCGCAAGAAATGCTTGGCCCTTATGGTCAGCTTCTCGCGAGTGACCCTCGCGCCGTTGACCAAGGCCTCTGGTCCTACGGTTACCTCCGTTCGCGCGGCAACACCATCGAAGCGGGCACCTCGGAAATTCAGCGCAACATCATTGGACATTTTGTTCTCGGGCTCCCCCGAAGCTACTAAGGACCATGTCATGCAATTTGGACTGAACGAAAGCCAGGAATTCCTTCGCGACAGCGCCCGCAAATTCTTCGCCGCCGAGTGTCCCATCGCGGAAGTCCGCCGCTTGATGGAAACGGATACCGCGTTCGACGCGGACTTGTGGAGCAAACTTTCCGAACAGGGTTACACCGGCATCATTTTCCCCGAAGAATTTGGCGGGGTCGGCCTCGGCATTGTCGAGCTCGTTTTGCTGATGGAAGAAGCCGGGCGCGCTCTGCTTCCAGGCCCCTTCTTCTCGACCGTCGTTTTCGCGGGAAGCCTTTTGGACTCCCTTGCCACGAAAGAGCAAAGAAGAAAATACCTGGCACCCATTTGCCGGGGAGAGGCGCGCTCCACAGTGGCATTCTGCGAGCCCCAGGGGAGCTGGGACCTTGCCGATGTGCACTTGACCGCAACCAACGGAAAGTTAAACGGGGAAAAACTTTTTGTTCCGGACGCGGCAGTGGCCGACTGGATTCTCGTTGCCGCGCGCAACGGCGTTTTCCTCGTCGATTCGAAAGCGCCGGGAATTGGCATCGAGCGCATGCACGGCATGGATCTCACTCGCCGCCTTTATTCCGTGCAATTCGAGGGTACACCAGCAGAAAAGCTCGGCGAAATTGCCGGCCTGGCAAGGCCGCGGGCCATTGCCACAGTCGCTCTCGCCGCCGAAATGGTTGGCGGAATGCAGCGGACGCTCGATATCACCGTCGAATACGCGAAAACCCGGAAACAGTTCGGCAAGCCCATCGGAATGTTCCAGGCCGTGCAGCACCAGTGCGCCGACATGTACCTTGAAACCGAGAGCGCTCGCTCCGCCGTTTACTACGCGGCCTGGGCCCTGCAGCATAACGCTCCTGATGCCGCCGCGGCGGTTTCCATCGCCAAGCTTTACCTAAGCGATGCCAGCCGTAGTGTGGGCAACCGCGGAATCCAGGTTCACGGCGGCATGGGCTTCACCTGGGAAAGCGACCTTCACCTGTATTACCGGCGCGCGAAGGCTTCGGAGACCGCTCTGGGCGACGCCACGTTTCATCGCGAGCGGCTCGCCCGCCTGACCATCGATGCGAGAGCGGTCTCCGCCGAGAAGGCTTAAACTAGTCAGTGCTGACGATGCTAATCAGACAAGTCAGCCCTGATTTTGTTTGGAAGTAGTTAAATCAAGACCAGTTCAGAGGCGGTCATGGGCGATCTTGTTCAATTCACAAAGTCCGGCAACGTCGGCGTCATCACCATCAACAACCCTCCGGTCAACGCTCTGAGTCCCGGCGTGCCCGAGGGAATTTCCGATGCCATCGACCAATTGCAGAAGGACGACGGACTGAAAGCCGCCGTGCTGATCGGAGGCGGCAGCACTTTCATTGCCGGTGCGGACATCAAGGAGCTGGAAAAGATGGCCGCGGGAAAGCCGCGCGGAGCCGGTCTGCTTCCGCTGCTCCTGAAAATCGAAGATTGCCGCAAGCCCGTCGTCGCCGCTATTCACGGGACGGCATTGGGCGGCGGGATGGAAACTGCCATGGCTTGCCACTATCGCGTTGCCGTTCGAAGCGCGAAGGTTGGTCAGCCCGAAGTGAAGCTCGGCATCATCCCTGGCGCTGCGGGGACACAACGGCTGCCGCGGCTCGCAGGCGTGGCCAAGGCGGTCGAGATGTGCAGCGAAGGCAATCCCGTCGCCGCTGAAGGGGCGCTGCGACTCGGCCTCATCGACAAGCTCATCAACGGAGATTTGCTGGCAGGCGCAATCGCTTTTGCTCAGGAGCTCGCGGCTAAGCCAATTCCGAAGACGCGCGAACGCCACGACAAACTTGGCACGCCCGAGCAGAATGCCCCCGTCTTCGCCGCTGCTCGCGAGAATGCGCGCAAGAAGCAGCGCGGCCTGCTGGCGCCGCTTGCTGCCATTGATGCGGTGGAAGCCGCGACGAAAATGCCGTTCGGGGAGGGTTGCCAGGTCGAACAAACACTTTTCGTCGAGTGCCTCACCTCGCCGCAAGCCAAAGCGCTCATGCATGTTTTCTTCGCCGAGCGCGAAGTAGCCAAAATTCCCGACATCCCGAAAGACACCCCGCTGATTCCCGTCAAAACAGCCGGCGTGGTCGGTGCGGGCACGATGGGAGGCGGAATTTCCATGGTGCTCGCCAACGCCGGAATTCCCGTGCTGGTCAAAGAGGCGGACCAGGCCGCGCTCGATCGCGGTACGAGCAACATCCAGAAAAATTACGCAAACTCCGTCAAGCGTGGCCGCTTCACCCAGCAATTTGTGGACGAACGACTCAAGCTAATTCAGCCGACGCTCAGCCTGGATGGATTTGCGGATGTGGATCTGGTGATCGAAGCGGTCTTCGAAGGCATGGCGCTAAAAAAAGAAGTCTTCGCGCAACTCGACAAAGTCTGCAAACCTGGAGCGATTCTCGCCAGCAACACGTCCACGCTGGATATCGACGAGATTGCTTCCGCGACGCATCGGCCACAGTTTGTCGTCGGGACCCATTTCTTCAGCCCCGCCAACGTCATGCGCTTGCTGGAAATCGTTCGCGGCAAAGCCACCAGCAAAGAGGTGATCGCCACCTCCATGCAGCTTGCGAAAAAACTCGGCAAAGTCGGCGTGCTTGTTGGCAATTGCCGCGGCTTCGTCGGCAACCGCATGTTTCATCCCTACGTGCGGGAGTCGGTATTTCTGCTGGAAGAAGGAGCTAGCGTCCAGGAAGTCGACAGCGTGCTCTACGATTTCGGAATGGCCATGGGCCCGCTGGCTGTGGGAGACCTCGCGGGACTCGACGTTGGCTGGCGCATCCGCAAAGAATATCGCCATCTCGAGAAACGCGGCATCCGTCAGCCGTTCGCGGGCGACCGCCTTTGCGAAATGGGAAGATTCGGCCAAAAGACCGGCCGAGGGTGGTACAAATACGACGAAAACCGGCGCGCAATCCCCGATCCGGAAGTAACCGCTCTGGTAAGAAAATGGGCCGCGGAAGCGAAAATCCCCCAGCGGCAGATTACGCGCGAGGAAATTCTGGACCGCTGCCTCTACGCTTTGGTAAACGAAGGCGCGCGCATCCTGGAAGAAGGCTATGCGCTGCGGCCTGGCGACATCGACATCATCTACATCAACGGCTACGGCTTCCCGGCTCATCGCGGCGGGCCGATGTGGTATGCCGATACCGTCGGCTTGAAAAACGTTTACCACCGCATTCTGGAATTTCACAAACAGCACGGCGAGCTCTGGGAGCCCGCGCCGTTGTTGAAGCAACTGGCCGCACAAGGAAAGACGTTTGCAGATTACAGCATGGAGAAGCGTGCAACCGCCTGAGACCCCCGCCTCTCGGAGATTTCGTTTTGAGACTGGATTGCGAATGTTACCTGGCCCGCTAGCCAAGCAGCAGCCCGCGAACGTGACCGACTTCGAGGACAAACCCACTGCCATTCGCCCCGGCGAGGAACTCGAACTCGGCAAACTCGAGCCTTTTCTGCGCTCTCATTTTCCAGGCGAGGCAGACCTTTTCAGGGTCACACAATTTCCGAGCGGCCATTCGAATCTCACCTATTGCGTAGAGCTTGGTCATCGAAAAATGGTTCTGCGCCGCCCTCCTTTCGGCAGCAAGGTCAGATCGGCCCATGATATGGGGCGCGAATTTCACGTCCTGTGCAAACTTCATCGAGCTTATCCCCCTGCGCCCGAGGCCCTCCTTTACTGCGAGGACTCCTCCATCCTTGGCGCTCCTTTCTATCTGATGGAGCCGATTAGCGGAGTCATCCTTCGGCGGGATCCCGCGCCGGGTCTTCCATTCACTCGAGACACCGCCCGCGAGCTTTGCGAATCCTTCATCGACAATCTCGCCCATCTCCACAGCATCGATTACACAACGATCGGTTTGGCCGATCTCGGAAAACCTCAGGGCTATCTCGAGCGTCAAGTCCGCGGTTGGATTGAACGCTATCATGGCGCCAAGACTCACGATCTTTCCGAAGTCGAGCAAATCTCGTCTTGGATGCAGCTGCACCTGCCGTCTTCGGGTGACGCCACGCTCATTCACAACGACTACAAATTCGATAATGTCATTCTCGATTCAGACGATCTGACCAAAATCATAGGCGTTCTGGATTGGGAAATGTGCACGCTTGGCGACCCGCTTAGCGACCTGGGCACTGCGCTAGCCTATTGGGTGGAAGCGGACGACTCGGAGGATTTGCAGAAACTGCGCTGGGGGCCGACCAGCTATCCCGGCAGCATGAGGCGGAATGAGATTGTGCAGCGCTACGCTCTGAAGAGCGGCCGCGACGTCTCGCGTATGGTTTTCTATGTGGTCTTTGCGCGTTTCAAAGTTGCGGTTATCGTGCAGCAGATTTATTACCGCTACCACGTCGGACTAACGAAGGACCCGCGCTTTGCGGTCATGCCGGAAGTGGTTTCTACTCTGCTGCGCCATTCTTTACAATGCGCGGAATCAGGGAAGATCTAATGCCACTCGATTCTTCGCTGCAAGAATTCTGCAAAACGCAAATTACGGTGCCGCTGGTCATTTGTAGTAGCGCACAATCCACTCCGCCACGCAGCAAGGCTTGCTGCTCCCCTCGCATTCCACGGAGCAAGCAAAAACAGTTTCTAGCGCATCTCCAAGATCCTTGAAGCCCAGCAAATTGAAGTGCCCCCGGATTTTTGAGCCTTCGCGCACGGGGGCAGGAAAGCGCACGCGGTTCAATCCATAATTGACGGCCAGCCGCGTGCCGCTGCCAATTCGGACCACGTCTTTGATCAGGTGGCTGATGAGGGAAAGCGTCAGGAATCCATGGGCGATCGTTTTCTTAAACGGCGATTCGCGCTTGGCGCGCTCGTGATCGACGTGAATCCATTGCCGGTCTTCGGTTGCCTCCGCAAATGCCCTGATTCTTTCTTGCGTTACAACCAGCCAACCGCTCGCTCCAATTTCTTTCCCTACCAACGCCTTCAACGCATCCGGCGTTTCAACCGTTAGCCCGGGCATCCGATATTTCCTTTTCCGAAAGTCACCGCCAGCACGGCCAAGAAAGTCCGGAGATCAATGAGAGGTGGATTGCGCCTTGGGCTTGCTCCATTTCCCAAGCTCCCATTTCGCGATCGACTCCCTGTGCACTTCATCCGGTCCGTCCGCCAGCCGCAGCGTGCGCACGTTGGCCCACGCGCTGGCGAGAAACGTATCCTCGGAAACGCCCGCGCCGCCGTGCGCCTGGATCGCGCGGTCCAGCACGCTCAGCGTAACATTGGGCGCAACCACTTTGATCATGGCAATTTCCGTGCGCGCTGCTTTGTTTCCAACAGTATCCATCAGCTGCGCAGCCTTTAGTGTCAGCAGCCGCGCCTGGTCAATCTCCAGGCGCGACTTCGCGATGTCCGCGCGAATCGTTCCCTGTTCCGCCAGCGTCTTGCCAAACGCCACGCGCGACAGCACGCGTTTGCACATCAGTTCGAGCGCCCGTTCCGCCACGCCGATGCAGCGCATACAGTGATGAATCCGCCCAGGCCCCAACCGCCCCTGTGCGATTTCAAATCCGCGCCCTTCTCCAAGCAACAAATTCGACTGCGGCACGCGCACGTTCTCAAACGAAATCTCCGCGTGTCCGTGCGGCGCGTGATCGTACCCGAACACCGTTAGCATGCGAATAATCTTTACGCCGGGCGAATCCATGGGTACCAGGATCATCGACTGTTGTTTGTACACGGATGCGTTCGGATCGGTCTTGCCCATGAAAATGGCAATTTTGCAGCGCGGATCGCCCCCGCCCGAAGCCCACCACTTTCGTCCGTTGATGATGTATGCGTTCCCCTCGCGCACGATCCTGGCGCTGATATTTGTCGCATCGGAAGACGCCACGCTCGGCTCGGTCATGGCAAAACACGAGCGCATCTCTCCTGCCAGCAGCGGCTTCAGCCAGTGCTCTTTCTGCTCCGGCGTGCCGTAACGGGCCAGCACTTCCATGTTTCCCGTATCCGGCGCCGAGCAATTGAAAACTTCCGGCGCCATCGGGCTGCGACCCATGGTTTCGCATAACGGGGCGTACTCCAGATTGGTCAATCCTGCGCCATTTTCGTCGTGCGGCAAGAAAAGATTCCACAGTCCTGCCGCGCGCGCTTTCGGTTTCAGTTCTTCAATAATCCGCGTCGGCTGCCACCGGTTCCGCGCGATTTCTTCGTAATAACGCTTCTCGTTCGGATAGATGTGCTCGTCCATGAACGCGAGCAGCCGGCTTTGCAATTCCTTGGTCTTCGCGGTGAATTCGAAGTTCATTGCGTGTGCTTTCGGTCTGTCAGGCGCAATGGCCCGAGGTTCTACGGTTTTACGCCGTCTGGCATCTCGGCGTTGCTTTAGCCTGTCATTTTGGCGTGATTATATCCAAATGCGGCGCCGGGAGTCACTCTCATCTGTAAGTGACTATCATTATCTTTGTCGGTCCCCTCGTGCGGCGACCGGCACCATTCGCCCTTTTTGAATCGCGAATTCCGCAGAGCCCCAGCGAATGCGGTTTGAAGCAAAGCTCGCTAGCCAAACAACAAAGTAAATGGCGTCGCGAACCGGCACGAGCCAGAGATTCCGCCGCAGGACTTCGTCTCCGACGCCCCACACACCCACCGTCCACGCCATGGCCAGCCGCAGAACAACGTAGGCGGCCAAATACGCGCCCCCGATCCAAGCTGGCGGAGCAAGCAGAGCGGCGAGCACGGTCCAAGGGAGTCCTTGCGTGAAGAGCAACCCCATGTAAGAAAGGGGCCTGCAGGACTTCACCGTGCGCGCCCAACGCAACTGATGCTCCCAGAATCCGCGCACGGGTTGCGCCGGATAGGTCGTCCAGACAGGTTCGCGCGACAGAACGATTTCTCCGCCAGCTTTGGCGATTCCCAGGCCCAGCTCGTAATCATCGCCCAGCGTGTCCACCAGACTCTCGAAGCCTCCCATCTTCCGGACCCACTGTTTTGTCGTAGCAATGGAGGCGCCCAGCGCGAAGCGAACTCCTTCCTTCCAGCGCGCCATCAGCACGCCCGCGAAGAAATCGCTGGCCGCACCCACGGCCTCCAGCTTTGCGCCAAAGTGGTCTTGAGCGATCGCGCGGTAGAAGCACGTCACGGCGCCGACTTTCTTTTCCCGCAAGGGCGCAACCACTTCGCGAAGATAACTTGGCCCCACTCGCACATCTCCGTCCGTCAGCACGAGCACGTCATGCTGCGCCTCGCGGGTCAGCATCGCTAGTTTGTTCACCTTGCGATTGGCTCCCAGCTCTTTCGCGCTGGTAAACAGTCGAATTCGGCGTTGAGGAAATTCCGCCATGATCTGCCGGATCAATGGCAAGGCCGGGTCGCTTTCGTCATTCACCGCGAATA
Organism: Acidobacteriota bacterium; assembly: GCA_003223245.1. Lineage (GTDB taxonomy): Bacteria > Acidobacteriota > Terriglobia > Acidiferrales > UBA7541 > Acidiferrum. Next base: position 88,470 of record QHYI01000110.1, on the reverse strand, counting down.
GAATTTCGTACTCTGGATAATCTTGTTTACAGAAACTCGCGAGATTTTCGCTAGAACCAAAGTCCACGCCACGCACGGGCTTGAGCAGGCTCGCGGGAGGCGAATACTCCACATGTGTTTGTTCCCGCTGCCCGAAGAAGCGCAAGGCGGCAAAAATCGCCAGAGCGTAATAAACGAATGGCACCGCGGCCACCAGCAGCACGGCATCGCGCCAGAACGCATAGTGCCAGATCATGAAGGCTGGCCCGCCATCATCATCAAGATTTTCCCGGAATTTCCTTAACCTGCCGCAACCAGCGCAACGCCCACGCAGACGAGAATCACTCCAGCCCACCTCGCCGTACTCACCTCTTCGCCCAGGATGAATTTTGCCCCTAGCGTCCCCGCGACATAGCTCAGCGCGGATGCGGGGATCACCATACTGATTGGCTCCCAGGACAGCAAAAGAAGCAGGGCATAAAAAGAGAGTGCCATCAGCGGAACGCCAGTCCAAAACCAGCCGTTGCGCACGGCGCGTCCCAGGAACTTTATCACCGCACCTGGCCGTAACCGCGCCGGCTCGCCCACCGACTTCATCCCGTGCGTGATGGCGATTTCCCCGCAGGTGCTGCCCAAAATCAAAAGCGCAAGTCCAGTGATGAGGCGAATCACGCGGCCACCTCGCTAGGTACCTCGGTCGTTCGCGGTTTCGTTTGCCCCACCAGGAGGACGCCCAAGCAAATCAGCACGACGCCGACCCAGCGCCGCAGCGAGACGGACTCGTGCAGCAAAATGACCGCCAGAAACGTAAGTAGCGCATATCCAGCCGCTCCTGCGGGCATAACGTAACTGTAATCCGCCCAACTCAGCACCGTCATGTAACTGACCATGAAGCCGATGAGAAAAAGGATGGCCAGCCAGATGATCGGGCTCTTGACGGTTTGCCAGAAAGCTTGCGAAAGTCCATGCGGGGTTAGCTCCACCGCGCCGATCTGCGCCATACCGTACTTCAACAGCAAGTCTCCTGCATTCGCGCACACGACCATGGCCAAGACCATGATCAGCGTCTTGATTCGCAGCCTTTTTTCGCTTGCCATTTTTGGGGGAAGCTAATCGTTTCCGGAAGGCGAACTCGTTCCGGGGACGGAAACCATGGGCTTATGATATTCTTCACCGCCCTTGCGCGCCCATTTCAAGCGCTCGGCGCGCAGCTTCAAAAACTCCGTCGCTTCGGAGTAGAGCCGCTTGCGCTCGTGGCTATCCCACAAAGCGTCTTTCACGATGCGCCAGACCACGCGCGGCCGGAAGTAGTATTCATCATAGAAGCGGTTGACTCCCGCCATCATTTCGGCCTTCGAAAGGTGCGGGTACTCGATGTGCGGAAGCTGGTGCCCTCCGGAATCCGCCAGGGCCTCCACCTTCAGGAATCCCTGTGCCGCCATGGAGTCATGAAGCTCTGTTCCGGGCATGGCATGTGCCAATGAAACCTGAATCGTCTCGCAGTCCAGCTCTTTGGCAAAGTCAATCGTCTTCTGGATAGTTTCCTTCGTCTCGCCGGGCAAGCCAATGATGAAATCGCCATGCACTTTGATTCCATACTTGCGGCTATGCTTGCGGAAATTGCGCGCCATCTCGAGGGTCGCGCCTTTTTTGATGTTTTTCAGGATTTGCGCGTCACCGGATTCGAAACCCACGATGAACAAACGCGCTCCGGACTCGGCCATCGCTCTGACGGTTTCTTCATCGCTGTGCACACGCGCCGTGGACGACCATCGAAACTTCAGCGGTTTGAACTTGGCGCAGAGCTCCAACACGCGGTCCTTGCGGATGTTGAAGGTGTCATCGTCAAAGAAAATTTCCTTCATTTGCGGGAAGTAGCCGAGCGCCTGTTTGACTTCTCGTGCCACGTTATCGGTCGAGCGCGTCCGCCAGGCGTGTCCGGAAATCGTCTGCGGCCACATGCAAAAGGTGCAAAGCGCGGGACAGCCGCGTGTCGTATAGAACGAAATGAAGGGATGCAACAGGAAGGGCACGTTGTACCGCTCGATTTCCAGGTCGCGCTTATAGATGTCGGAGGCGAATGGCAATGAGTCGAGTTCCTCGGTATGCAGCTGCGGCCGCTCGGGGTTGTGCACAATCTTGCCGTCTTTGCGGTAGCTCACGCCCTGGATTTCGCTGAGGGGTTTCCCGTGCGCGTACTCGCTCACCGAGAAGTCGAATTCTCCGCGTGTCACAAAATCGATGTCTTCGCTGGCTTGCAGCGTTTCGTCCGGCTTGATATGCCCGTGCGGGCCCGCAAAGGCGATTTTCATGTGCGGATTGGTTTCTTTGATCTTGCGAATGAGCTTGATATCGCTCTGTAGTCCCACTGTTGAGGTGAACAAGACCAGGAACTCATAGTCCTTGCAAATTTCCACCGTCTGCCGCCAGTTTACTTTGTGAGGAGAGGCATCCAGCAAACGGCTTCCAGGAATCATTCCGGCGGGGTAGGTCAGCCAAACGGGATACCAGTAAGACTCAATTTCGCGCGTCGCGGGCCACCGCGAACTGGCACCGCCGTCAAAGTTCTCGAAACTTGGCGGGTTCAGCAATAAGGTTTTCATCACTTCCGGCATTCATCACCCTCAGTGTTCCGCAGGAATTAGGTTTGTCTGTGTAGTGCTACTGGGCTGAGCATCCAGGCAGCACAGCTTCGATGACACACGACACAAAGCCCGATGCTTGGACACCAGTGTACCTGACTTTGTTGCATGGCCTCAAATTCTTTCTCCGAATCGGTGTTATCGAGGCGTGAATCGCAATATCCTGCATGAAACGGGCTCATAGACCGCTTTGCGGCGCCATAGCTTTAGCGCATCCGCAATTTCAATTTTCTATTTTCGTCTTTACATCTGTTCCCCGGAAGACTTCTAGCGCGGCCATCGAAAGCAATTCCCAGATGCGTTCTACGTATTCCAGATGTTCCGGCTTCATCAGCACGGAACGCAGGCAGGTGATCTTGTCGCGGTCGCGTTTCATCCCGCTAAGGTTCTCCTCCCAGAAATGAATAGGCAATTCGGCCACTGCAAGATGCAGATTGCGCTTAGCGGCGGCTTCAAAAAGCTTCCTGCTCAGTGCCGAAGACTCGCTGACACGATCAGCGCGCGGCGCAAAAAACAGGATGTCCAGCTCAGGCGGAAACGCCGTGACAAACCGTGAATCCGCTCTCAGCTTCTCGAAAAGCGCCAGCGCGGCCTTCCTCCCCTGCTCCAGCCCGCGTGCGAATTCTCCCCCCTTCCTAAGCGGCAGGAGCTTCTGCGTCGCCCAAAGAGCTGCTGCCGACGCACCGGGCCTCGAACACTCCAAGCTGATCTCTCCCAAATGCAGTTCCTTCGAGCTGAAGTACGTATACGGCGAGTCGTGTTTGTACAGCCGCCCCACACCCGGGTCGCGAAACAAGACGCATCCACAGCCGTATGGCTGTAAGCCGTGCTTATGCGGGTCAATCACGATGGAGTCGACTTTCCCGATTTGCTCTAAAGCCAGCCTCGCATCTCTCTCGAGATTCTCCGCCAGAACGAAATATCCTCCGTACGCGGCATCCGCATGAATTCGAAATCCGTGCTTGGCTCGCAACTCCAGAATCTCACGCAGCGGGTCGACGGAACCAGTCGCCGTTGTGCCCATGGTTACGACAACGGTGCCTAGGTCTCCGCGCTCCAGCCGTTTCGCGAGCGCATCGGTGTCCATGCGCCCAAACTTGTCTGTAGCAATCGGTTCGAAGGGCAGTTGCAGCACCGCGCTGATTCTGCTGTGCGTATAATGTGCCTGTTCGCTCGCCAGAATTTTCTTTCCGGGATGGAGTTGTCCAGAAACCCACAAGGCCTCCAGGTTCGCCATCGTTCCACTGCCGCAAAGGTGCCCCAGAAAACTTGTCCAACCGAACATGCCGGCAATCTCCCCGACGGCTTCTTTTTCCATCGCGGAGGTGGCGCGTCCGCCATCCAGCGCGTGATTGTTGGGATTGAGCCACATGGCCAGCGCGTAGGCCAGCCGCGCCACGGGGTGCGGAGGCTTCAGCATCTGCCCTGCATACAGCGGATGAAAATAAGGGTAGTTGTCTTTCAGGCGTTCGGCCGTCGCGTTCAGGACCTCTTCAAGTCGCTCCATTCCAGGAACTTCACCGCTGTCGAGTTTTGGCAGCCCGGCGAAGCCGCATTCCAGCCGCTTTGCGGCTTGCAGAAGCGCGGCAAACTCCTTTTGGTCGAGCATTCTCCGTCACCAGACCGCCCCAAGATTCGCGGGCTCACAAGTCACTCTTCAACGGCTCCTTGCTCATTGCCACACTTTGTCCAACTGGCCAGCGGCTTTGAGCAAATCCAACTGCGCCTGCTGCTTTTGAAAATTGGCGTCCAGGTAGGCCATCCATTTGTCATTTTCGTCCAACCTCGCTTTTTCCATGTCGCGCAGGTTCAGTTTCCCTTCGCCAAACTGCGCTTGCAGCACAGCGACGTTTTGCTGGGCGAGTTGCAATTCCAGCCGGGCCACTTCTTTTGCCGCATCTATCTCTCGCACGCGCCGCGTTTTCTGCCTTACCTCCGCGCTCAATTCGCTGCGCTTGCTGGCCAAGGAGGCCTTGGCGGCATCCAGATTCACCTGCGCCAGACCGACATTGGCTTTCAATTGCGCGCTGAAAATCGGCATCTCCACGTTGATTCCGGCATTGTAATTGTTCCGCTGAAAATGATTGAAAAACTCCGTGTAATTGTTGAATCTTGCTAGCACGCTGTAAATGCTCACCAGTTCCAGCGTCGGGAAATACCCGCGCTTTTCCCCTTTCAGGCGGAACTCTTTGGCGCGCACGTCGGATTCGGCGAGCCGCAACTCCGTATTGTTCCCGAGCGCCGCGGCGATCAGGTTGTCGCCTGCCTGCTCGGCTGCTCCCGGCAAGTCTTCCGGAGTGACTTCGATCGCCTGTGTTTCCGGCAGTCCCAGCTGGTATCTGAGAAAAACTTGCAGTTCGTCTTCGCGCTCTTCCAGTTGCAGATTACGCTGCACCACCCGAGCCTTGGTCAGTTGCGCCTTGGTCACTTCCACGGGCAATTCGAATCCCTGGCTCTCCCGGTCCTGGGTCACCTGGAGAATTTTTTCGGCGCTTTCCTGTTCCGCCCGCAACAGCTCGAGCGAATGCCGCACTTTTGCGAGCTCCAGGTATGCCATGGCCGTCCGGCTAATGACGTTGTTCCTGGCTTCCTCCAGCGCGATTTTCTGCGCCTTGGCTTGCTCTTGCCTCTCTTTCGCATGTCCTCGTAGCGGTTCGTTAAAAACCTCCTCCGTATAAGTCACATTGAACACCGCAGGCGCACGGCCTCCCGGCGTTTCCGGTATGCCATTTGTGTAGCCCGCGCCGGAGCCGGCATAGAGATTGGGCATGAATTGCGCCTTGGTGATTTGCGCAGCGTGATCTGCCACGCTCGCCTGAATCTTCGCCACTTGAATTTCCTTGCTGTTCTGCAGCGCGAGTTCAACCGTGCGTTTCAAGGTCAGCGCGACTGGTGCGGCAGCTTCGGCTGACGGCTCCGCAGCCTTTGGCGCTTGCACCTCTTGCCCTTCCAACACCCCAGCGCAGATCAACAGCAATCCGGCGACTCCCGCGACACCCCGAATGAATCGCATGTTCAGGCTCCTTGGTAGCAGTTCACTTGCCTCGAACTGGTGTTCCCAAATCCCTGTCACTCATACCGCAAAGACTCCACCGGCTGCAGGTTTGCTGCCCGGCTTGCTGGCAAATAGCCAAACAGCAGCCCCGTTGAGCAGGACACCACAAAGGCGATCACAACGCTCAGGTTAGAGATCGGCACGCGCAAATTCGGCGGCAGCCAAAAATATTGGACTACCACGGGCACAGCAATGCCCACCAAAATTCCAATTACCGCGCCCCCGCCACTGATAAAGAAGGATTCCACCAAGAATTGGTACAAAATCTCCCGCCGTGCCGCCCCAATCGCCTTGCGGATTCCGATCTCGTGGGTTCGCTCTGTTACCGTCACCAGCATGATGTTCATGATGCCGATGCCGCTAATGAGCAGGGCGATGGCGGCGATAACGATCAGCAGAATGGTTAGCGCCAGTGAAATCTTTCTCGCGACATCCACGATCGCCGACAATGTCTGCACGTCATACACGGCGTTGGCAGGATGACGGGCATGCAGAAATTGCGCTAACTCTCGCTGCACCCGGTCTACATCTTCGTGAGTAACCGTTTGCACGTATAGTGTCCGCACCACATCCGTGCCCGTGTAATACTTCATCAATGTAAATGGAATGATTACGGAATCATCGTGAATTTCCGATTGCCCGAAGGTTGATACTCGTTCTCGGAAGACGCCGATCACGGTAAACGTCAATTCTCCCAGCCGAAGGTCTCTGCCTACCGGGTTTTCCACTCCATACACGCGCTGTGCCAGATGCTCGGAAATGAGACAGAATTTACTGCGCATTTCCATGTCTACCGAATCGAAGTACCGGCCGCGAAGGATGACGAGTCGACGAATGGCTTGGTAACCCTCCGTCACACCAATCAGATTCACCGGTACTGCAGCGCCACCGACTACCACTTCCATCGGCAACTCTCGGATCCCCGCTGTTTCCACCACTCCACGGATATCGGACTTTACTGCGTTCATGTCCGCAAGGGTAATCTCGTAGCTCAGCGGCTCGGCTCTGTCTGAGCTTCTGACCAACTCCACCCACATGATGTTTGAACCTACAGCCTCGATTTGGGACAGAACATATTTGCGGCTGGTCAGCGCCACGGTGACGACCAGCACGATCGATGCGCTTCCAATAATCACCCCGAGCGACGTCAGACCCGCGCGCAACTTGTTCGCGCGCAGCGCGTCGATGGCCACCGAGATGATTTCTCGAATGTGCATTGGTCTTCTGTAGCAGCGAGAACGCTTCGAAATCCGGCTGGGCGCGGTGGGAGAAGACGCTTAGTTCTTCTTCAGTTTCTTCAACTCTTCCTGCGCCATTTTGTTTTTCGGGTCCAGCTGGAGCGCGCTCTTAAATTCCTCTCTCGCATTTGCCGGTTCGTTCTTGCTTTCATACAGCCGCCCCAGCCAGGCGTGCACCCAGGCTGGGGAAGGGTAACCGTTTCTCTTCGGAGCCCTGGTCGCATATTCCTGCAACAACCGCTTGGCTTCCTCGAGTTTCTCCCTTTCTAGAACCAGCCCCACTCCCCGGTAAAACTTCCCCCGTGGATCGTTTGGCGCTACGCGCTCTCCGGCTTCGGCCACCGCGAACAACCGCTCCGGCTGACCGCGCTTCATCGCATAATCGCCAATGTCGTAAATGAGTTCGGCCGATTTCGGATGGCTTTCCAGCGACTTTGTGAACTCTTCGTCCGCGGCGACGAAGTTTTTTTTCTGTCGGCGGCAGTTCCCCGCGGCGTAGTGGCCTTCCGCGGCATCCAGTTCCATCATTTTTTGGATTTGCGGCTGCGCTTTCTCTTCCCCTCCACCTACGATCCCCGGGGCGCTGCAATCAAATTCGACCAGCGCCTGGCGGGCAGAGAAATTCCCCTCGTCCAGCTCCACCGCCTGTTGGAACTCCTTTCGCGCTTTTTTGGCAAGAGACATCGCGGAAAACCACCCTGTATGGTCCGCCTTGTCTCCGTATGCCCTGCCCAGCCATTCGTGAAAAACGGAATTCTGCGGATCCAGCGCTACGGCCTTCTCTGCGCTGCGGATGGCCGCATCATGTTCTTGCAGCTCAAAGTAATTTTTCGCCAGCAGCAATTGAATGTCACCGTTTTTCGGCTGTTTGGCCGCGGCCTCCTGGAGCACCTGGACAGCTTTCGCGTAATTGCTGGCTTCGTAAGCCCGCCGCGCTTCTTCCAGGCTTTCGTCATGCCGGACGGTCGCCTGGGCAGCTGCTACCGCAGCGCCCGCCAGGAGCGTCACCGCAATGCCTAGTTTGCTCCTGGAGGCCATTCGTTACTATTAAGAATTCGCCGCCGATGTATTTACTACGATTACGTTCATGCCGTCGTGCAAGTCTACGTCGCCCGGCAACGCCACCAATTCACCCTCTTGCAACCCGCTCACCACCTCGTAATTTGTGGCGTCGGCGATGCCCACATGAATCTCCCGTTTTTCCAGTGTCGATTTGCCTACGCCTAGCTGGTTGGGCTTCACCACGTACACATAACGGTGCCCGCCATCGACTTCCACCGCTCCGCGCGGCACAGACAACACGCCAAAGTGTTCTCGCGAATTGATGCGCACGTTTACGTTGGTATTCGGCAACAACTCCAGGTTGTCATTGTTCACCGAGCAAAGAACATCGCCCACACTTCGCGTATTTCGCTGCACCACCTGTTTCGGAAGGGTTTCCGTTCTGCCGGACCAGCTTTTGTTCGGCAGGGCGTCCCAGGTGATTTTCACTGGTTCGTTCACTTCCAGCCCGCCCAGGTCGGGCTCATCAATGAATGCCCGCACGCGCACCTTGTGCAGGTCCGCCATCTCTGCCAGCAAATCTCCCACTTTCACATAGTCCCCGGGCTTGAGCGGTTCCGAGCCTTCATTGCGGCCTAGCGAATAAACGGTTCCGTCGGCGGGCGCGATGATTCTGGCTTGCCGCACTTTCTCTTCTAGAGCCGCAATTTGGTTTTTCAGTTGATCGACTTGCAAAGCCGCCTGGTCGGCCGCCAGCTTTACGCTGCGGTCGAATTGCTGCTTCACCGCGGTGAGTCGCGTCACTTCCGCTTGGGCCTCGGTCAAAGACAAGTCGTTGGCTGCCAATTCCTCGCGCGTCGCCGCTTGCTGCGCGATCAAATGCATCAGCGCGTCATGATCTTTCTGTAGCTGGTCGCGCTTGGCCTGCGCCTTTGCCAGGTCACCCAAGACTTTCGCTGCTTCATCCGGTTTCCCTCCAGCCATGGCAGTCCGCAAATCATCCTGGGCTGCAAGGAGCTTTGCGCGCGTTGCCGCAAGCTGTGCCGCGGCGTCCTTCACATCCAATTCCATCAGCAACTGGCCTTTTTTGACCTGCTGTCCTTCTCTGACATAAACCTTGTCAACGAAGGTATCCAGTTCCGCGCGCATGACGTAGGGAGAAACGGGCTCGACTTTTCCATTGCTGCTAATGGACGAAATCAGGTTCTCCCGCACCGGCGTCACCGCGGAAATTTTCGGCGCCGGCTTCCGCCCGCTCAACTCGATGAGAACGTACGCCAGCACCCCTGCCAGGAACAGGTAGAGCAAAATCCGGTTTCGCAGCTTTCGATCCATAACTTCTATTCGGCGCGTTCCCGCTTTTCCCGCTCCCGGGCGGAAAAATTCCTTTCCTCGAGCGCAATTCCCGCCAACTTGTTCGTGGCTAGCCCTGCTCTTGCTTGGAAGGTTCCAAGATACTTCATTCTAGCAAGGCCCGCGCGGCTTTCTGCCTGCTCCATGTCTTAGGTAGACACACCTCAGGAGTTGCACCTGGAAATGGCGGACGGCCGAAACCGCCAGTGCTGATCCTTTCTGCACGCGGCGCCCTTCATCAAGTTGTACGAGCCAATAATGTTAATCCCTCCTAATGAAAGATGCCCCCGTCGAGCGTTGGGATGCCGGTCCTTGGTCGGCCAGCCTCTACGTGCTAGTATCAGCTCATGGCCCCCGAAACCAACAACACCGCCACTCATTCACCCGCCGCAAAACGCGCACCCAAGCTTGCGCCCGTTTCGAGCACGGTTCTTCATCGCGTCTGCATCCAGTGCAATAACATGTTTCGGGTTAGCCCCGATAAGTTTGATGCCAAGCAGTGCCCCGCCTGTCACAAAGGCTAACTTTTGTGTCCAGGCCCTACTGATTACGTCCCGTAACAGTTCCTTGTCTCATACGTAGTACACTCTGAAGGCTTTGTGTCCCGCATCAAGAATTTCCTAACAAGGATTTCGGATGATTGAAGCTCGTGGCCTGTCCAAGCGATTCCAAGACAAGAAGCGTGGCGAAATCCGCGCTGTCGAGAAGGTTAGTTTCACCTGCCAGCCAGGCAAGATCTATGGTCTGCTCGGCGCCAACGGAGCCGGAAAAACCACCACGCTGCGCATGCTTGCTACGATCCTCGAACCGACCGACGGCACCGCGATTGTCTGCGGCTATGATGTCGTCGAGCAGCCGGAAAAGGTTCGCGCCAGCGTCGGCTTCCTTTCTACAGCTACCGCTCTTTACCCGCGCCTGACTGCCCAGGAACTTGTCGAATACTTCGGCCGCCTCAACGGCCTCGATGAGCCCACGCTCAAAAAGCGCGTCGACGACATTTTTGACCGTCTCGACATGAACAGTTTCCGCGACCGCCGCTGCGATAAGCTCTCCACCGGCATGAAGCAGAAAACCTCCATCGCGCGCACGCTGGTCCACGATCCCCCGGTCATGATTTTCGATGAGCCGACCACCGGCCTCGACGTCATGACTGCTCGCACCATCATCACCTTCATCAGCGATTGCCGCGACCGCGGCAAGGCCATCATCTTTTCGACACACATCATGAGCGAAGTGGAGCGCCTCTGCGACCACATCGGCATCATCCACGACGGTAAGCTCCTGGCGCACGGCGCGGTTTCTGAACTCCGTTCAAAATACGCGGAACACAACCTTGAGGAAATCATCGTCAAGGTTGTCGGCCCGTTTCTCAAGAATTCGGAGGCCTGAAGTCATGAACTTCCGTAACGTCGGGATCGTCTATCGCAAAGAATTGACCGAGTGGCTCCGCGACCGCCGTACGCTTATCTCGACCGTCCTCGTGCCCCTGCTGGCTTTCCCTGTCCTGATGGTTGGCATGACCTCGCTCATGGCCGTGATGATTGGCAAGGCGGAAAAAGAAACCGCGAAAGTCATGATTATCGGCGGCGAAGATTCACCTCAGGTCGTCGAAAAGCTTCGGCATGTGAAAGACCTGGAAATCGTCCCCTACGCGGACGATTGGAAGAAAGGCATTTCCGAAAAAGAGATTCGCGCCGCTGTGGACATCCCTGAGGGCTTTGCGTCTGCCCTGACGCAGGGGAAAGAACAAACCGTCAAGATCTATTTCTATCAGGGAGAAATCAAGTCTTCCTTCGGCGCAAATCATGTTGAGAAATTCTTCGACGATTACCGTGACGCGATTATTTCCAGCCGCCTTGCTGCTCGCAACCTTCCCACCGACATCATCAAGCCCTTTGAGGTCAAGCAGGAAAATGTCGCTCCCCCGGAAAAAGTCAGCGGCGCAGCTCTCGGCGGTCTCCTCGGCTATATGGTCATCCTTCTTTCCATGACCGGCGCCATTTATCCCGCCATTGACCTTACCGCCGGTGAAAAAGAGCGCGGCACGATGGAAACCATCCTCTCCAGCCCCCTTTCGCGCGTCGATCTTGTGCTTGGCAAATTCTTCCTCGTCCTCTCCGCTTCACTCTCTACAGCCATCCTCTCCATCATCTCCATGGGCACGTCTTTCTATCTGGTAGGCAATTCCGGCGCGATGGCAAAGAAGGAAGCGGCCGCATTTCAGTTGCATATCGGCTTTCTTACGATTTTGTCCGTTTTTCTGATGGCCCTTCCGCTGGCGGTGCTTTTCGCCGCAGCCCTGCTGACGATCGCCTTGTTCGCGAAAAGCTATAAAGAAGCGCAGAGCTATCTCACGCCGATGACTTTCATCGTGGTCATCCCTGCCGTTGCTTCTCTTCTGCCCGGCTTCGATTTGAACCCCAAGCTCGCACTGGTTCCCATTCTCAGCACGAGCCTGGTCTGTAAGGAAATAGTGGCCGGCACGTTCCACTGGAACTACATCCTGCTCATCTTGATTTCAAGCAGCGTGTATGCCGCAGCGGCGCTTTTCATGGCCGTGAAGATGTTCCAGCGCGAGTCCGTCCTTTTCCGCTCCTAATTTAAAGGCACAGTTGTAAGAAACTTGGTAGCCCATGTCCTTTGGGCCTGACGGGAATTTTGCTTGCGCCTGCGCAGTCCTTGAGACTCAGATACAATGCTTCCCCTCGGAGGGCGCATGCCAGATTCTCGCAGGCAGTTTCTCGCAAAAACATCGCTGGGTCTTCTCGGTGCGGCGGTTTCTCTGAACGGCGAGGCGCAAGAGCCATCGCAACTCCCGCCGGGCGCGCCTCCTGCTTTTGGCACCGGCCCTGCCGTCGGTCCCGAAGTTTCTTCCGCCACGTTCGCCGAAGCCGAAAAGCTAGCCCGCGTGCAACTCACTCCTGCCGCACGCGCGCAGGCCGCCGCTTCTTGGCGCGTCAACATGGCTCCGCTAATGGAGCGTCGTACTGGTCCGCGCAACGTCGCCCTGGAACCCGCGCTCGCTCCCTTTTCGCGTTATGAATCTGTTCTTCCCGGACAGCATCCCGCCGCGCAGCGCGATCGCTTCATCCGCACGATCTCCGACCCTGGCCCGCTCCCCACGAATGACGCGGACATTGCGTTTGCCCCCGTCACCAAACTCTCCCGATGGATCGAGCAGCGCAAACTTACTTCCGAGCGCCTTACGCATATCTATCTCAATCGGATCGAACAATTCGATTCCGAACTTCGCTCGGTCATCACCCTTACGCGTGATCTCGCGCTCGCGCTGGCGAAAAAGGCCGACGCCGAAATCGCCGCTGGCCAATACCGGGGCCCGCTTCACGGCATCCCCTGGGGCGCCAAAGATTTGCTGGACACTGCGGGAATTCCCACCACCTACGGCGCAGAGCCTTTCCGGAACCGCGTCCCAACGCAGGACGCCGTCGTGGTCCAGCGCCTTCACGACGCTGGTGCCGTGCTCATCGCCAAGCTCAGTCTTGGCGCACTCGCCCTCAACGATGTCTGGTTCGGCGGTCAAACTATGAACCCCTGGCTGCCGGAAGAAGGCGCTTCTGGCTCAAGCGCCGGTCCCGGCGCCGCTACCGCGGCAGGACTCGTCGGTTTCTCCATCGGCAGCGAAACCGGGGGCAGCATTGTCAGCCCCAGCATGCGCTGCGGCATTACGGGACTTCGCCCCACCTACGGCCGCGTCGCGCGCACGGGCGCTATGACGCTCTGCTGGTCGCTCGACAAGCTCGGCCCCATGACGCGTTACGTCGAAGACGCCATTCTCGTGCTCCAAGCAATTAGTGGCCCCGATGCCGGCGACGTTTCCAGCGTCGCGAGCCATCTCGACTTTGATTCTGACGCGCCCCTCAAGGGCCTTCGCGTCGGCTACTTCCCCAATTGGATGAAACAGCCGCCGGCCACCGACGTTGACCGCTCAGCCCTGGAAACCATCCGGCAGCTAGGCATGCATCCTGTCGAAGTCTTTCTTCCGGATTGGCCCTACGGCACGCTTAACATCAATCTGTTCTCCGAAGCGGCCGCCTCTTTCGAGGAGCTTACGCTTACCCACGGCGTCGACCAGCTCAAAATGCAGACCAACGATGCTTGGCCTAACCTTTTCCGCCAGGCGCGCTTTCTCTCCGCCGTGGATTTCGTGCAGAACGACCGGTTCCGCCGCAAAGTGTGCCAGGAGATGGCCCGCATCTTCTCCGACGTGGACTTGCTTCTGGTGCCTTCACTGCGCGACGAAATGCTCACCATCAGCAACAACACCGGCCATCCATCGCTTACCCTGCGCGCCGGCTTCGTCGAAGTTTCTCAGGCGCGTTCGGACTGGGCGCCCGATCCACAGCATCCTCTGCCTAAATTTTCCCCGCCGCGCCGCGCTCCCCATGGCGTGACGCTTATCGGTCGCCTCTTCGAGGAAGGCACGGTTTGCCGCGCTGGCATGGCGCTCGAACGCGCCTTCAACGTGGCCTCCTATCATCCCCCCGGCTTCTAATTTAGCTTGTCGGCCGCGAGCCGCGGGGGGCGTACAGCCACACCACGCCAAACCCCATGATGAAGGTCGGGACTCGAGACCCTAATATACGTGTTTTCTTAAACTTACCGTTCATAACAGAGTACCGGGTGTCTTTGCACGCCTGTACCTAAGGACGGTTGATGGCTAGGTCACAGGGACGGCGCGGCGGGAAAAGAGTCTGCGAAACTTGGGGGATGGGGAAGCGGATCCTATGCGCGGCGCTTTGGTGCGCGTTCGCCTCAAGACTCGAGCCTGACGCATTCGCGGGGCAGGGTCAGGCAGCCGGGCAAGAAACTACCGGGCGGCAGAGTCTACCGGCGGGGCAGAAGGTACAGACGGCGCTGCCCCACACGCAACAAAGCGGGCCGCAGGCGACAGGAAACGGCGCCAAGCCGCCCGCAATTCCGCCGGGAATGCGCCCGCTCAGCCTGAAAGAGGGGCGGGGGATTGTCGAGAGAATGGCCTGGGCGGATGACGAAGAAGGACTCGCGCCAGATTGCTCGCACCTGGTCCACAGGTTGTATCAACAAGCGGGATACCCGTATCCCTACGCCAGGTCTCTGGATCTTTACCGTGGTACGGGGCAGTTCTTGCGCGTGCGCTACCCCCAGCCGGGTGACCTGATCGTATGGCTCGGGCACGTGGGGATTGTGGTGAATCCCAGGGAGCATTCGTTTTTTAGCTCCGTCACCTCGGGAACAAGGATCGAGGATTATAGTGCGCCGTACTGGAGGGCCAGAGGCTATCCGCATTTCTACCGATATTTGACGAAGAGCCCCCTGAAATCCGGAGAGACAACCGAAACAACGCGCCGGTCATCCGGGCTGGGGCCTACGGAACAAGCCGTACTCGGTAGCGCAGAGAATCGGCCAAGCTATCAGGGAGTGAAGGCCTCACCCGCTGCGTCGACAGTTAATGCGAGCGGTGACGGTGCGCCCGGCATGAGGCTTGGAGGAATGACCACTACGAGCGCGACGCGTGCCGAAAATGTTTCACAACTACAAACTCACGAAATCCCGCTGCGGACGCACGGAAAACAGCCTAGCGCCTCTGAGGTAACCTCCGCATTAGAAACGGCGAATGTCGAGGGCGGCGAGATTCTCCGCGCAGGGAACCTGGAGCAACTCGAGCGGCCGGTGGTGGTTTACCGCCAGTTACAAGTGAGCGGCGTCGAGCTGAAAGGAAAACGGGGCATGGCGCAGATCCAAATCGAGACCTTGGCGGCACTCACGGCGGAGCGCATCAAGCTGCAACTCGGTTGGGAAGACCATCAACTGGAACTGTGGCACACGAAAAAGGGCTGGGTGATGGTCGAGGGGCAAGAGATCGCGTATGTGCCGCGAGAGGCAGCTATGCGCGTGCTGGCGGAAAGACTGGCGGCCCTGGCGCAAGGCACCGAGCGTAGTACGCAAAAAGACCGCGAGCAGGCGGATATCGTCCGGGTTATGAATTTGCTGATCGAGTAGAGCGGGGACTTTCACACCCCGTCGAATCATTCCCAAAAATCAGGATCGGAAATTAGCAGCCGCTCGGCAAGCGTGCTGGAAGCCTGAAAACCGGCCACGGCACACTGCAAATAAAGATCGCGCGGCTAAGGCCCGGAGAATTACGCGCGACAGTCGGGATCGACTGTCAATCTTCGCTGAGTGCGTCGAGGGGGCGCAGATAGGGGCTGGGAGTGAAATCGAAGAACACAGGTTTCACAGGCAAAATGACCCGGGTTTGCTCGACATCGGTCTGACTCAATTCCTCAACCATTTTAGCGGGTTCGTTCTTGTTGCTAAACGGGTAGAATTCACCTGAAAGTTCTGGGCTAACCTTTGGTTCATCGCCGTTTTGGGGCCGGGAGTGGCCGAACCCGCGGAGGTGCGCAACTTTATGAAAGCAGCTTCCTGGTTTTTGCAGAAGCCTCTGGCAGCTCGCCTGTTGCGAAACCTCATGACTTTGGCGTTGGCTCTTTCCTGTCGAACGCCGAACCATGCCGGGGTTCGCGTGGAGAAGACCGAGTATAAAGGTTGGAAGAACTGTTATCGCATCACCAATGGAGAAATCGAAGCCATTGTGACCGGCGACGTGGGACCCAGGGTTATTCGTTTCGCGTTCGTGGGCGGGCAGAATTTGTTCAAGGAATTTGCGGACCAGCTGGGAAAGAGCGGAGAGGAAAAATTTCAGTTGCGCGGCGGCCACCGGGTTTGGAAGGCCCCCGAAGATCCCGTGGCGTCGTGGGCGCCCGATAACGTGGCGGTGGAGATTCAGATTACCCCGACCGGCGTCATCGCTCGCGAACCCGTCGAGCCGCTGACCAAGCTAGAGAAGGAGATGGAAGTTCGCATGGCGGAATCGGGCGCGCGGATGACGGTGATCAACCGCATCAGCAATCGCGGGCTGTTTCCTTTGCGGTTTTCTGCCTGGGCGCTGACGATGATGGCGCCTGGAGGCGTGGCCGTCAGCGGATTCCCGCCGCGCGGCAAGCACCCCATCAACCTGGAGGCTACCAATCCCCTGGTCATGTGGGCATACACCAACTTGGCCGACCCTCGTTGGAAATTCACCAAAAAATATTTGATGCTTCGCCAGGATCCCCATAACGCGGATGCGCAGAAACTCGGCATGTTCAACCCGGACACGTGGGCAGCTTATCTGCTGAACGGTGAAGCCTTTGTGAAGCGCACGAAGGCGGACCCCGCAAAGACCTATTCCGATTTCGGGTGCTCGTTTGAGACCTTTACGAACAATGAGTTTCTGGAAATTGAAACCCTCGGACCGATGACCGAGGTGCAGCCTGGGCAAACCGTCGAGCACATCGAGCATTGGGCGCTGTTTCGCGACGTGAAAGCCAATTCGCTGACGGAGGAAGACTTGGACCGCGTCCTCGTTCCCTTGTTGAAAACCGTCCCAACCGATCAGTGAGGCCTAGCCTACTTGTCTCCGTCGGCAGGGAACTCTGCTCTATAAATTCCCCGACCGGCGGCGGATAGCAGTGCCGGAAATCTCTGATAGAGGGATGCGCGCTGGGGAAACAGAAATCAGCATGCGGAGAGCAGAGAGTAGAGGGCAGAAGGCCAGAGGCCCAACAGTCGAGTTCGCTACCGATCTAGCGTTCTCAGCTTTCTCGCCAAGCTTTTAGCAATATTGCTCCGAAGGACTTGAAGAGCCGGGATGTCGCTGCAAGTGCCTGCGAATGAGCGGGTTAGAATCAAGGATAAGAATTGCATCCGGTTTGCAAGATGTAATATTTGCAGCCGCCGATGCGTACTAGTCGATGGAAACCGAAAAGCCACGCCGGATGAGCGCGCCGGGAACAACGGAGCCGACTGGGGCGATTGCCCGTGCCAGGGCGGGCGACGCCGAGGCTTGGGGCGAGCTTTACCGGGAATATGCTCCTGCGATCTTTCGCTTTTGCCGGCGGGCTATGCCCACGCGGGAAGATGCGGAAGACGCCACGATGGAAATTTTCATGAAATTAAAGGGCAAGCTCAGTCAGTACGACACAACGCGGTCGTTCTCCGCCTGGCTGTACAAAGTAGCGGCGAATCATTGCTGGGACATTTTGCGTCGCAGGAGGATCCGCCAAGATAAAGAAACGGAAGACGTAGAAAACCTCCCGCTGGAGCACCCTGAGCCAACCCAATTGGAAAAACTGATCGAGCAACGCTCCGGCGAGGAGGTGCGCAGAGCCCTCGAGAAAATGGGCGCGCGCGCGCGCATGGCCCTGGTGATGCGTTATTACTCGGATATGACTTACGACGAAATTGCCGATGCGCTGGGCGTACGCCGCGCCTTCGTGGGGGTGGTGCTGCTGCGCGCCCGGCATGAACTGCGGCAAGCGCTGGAAGGCAACGCAGCGATCGCGGCGGGAGGGGCTTCATGAGCGAACCTGGGGATGACAAGGTGAAGCATCTCGACGAGATGACCTGCCTGCTGTATCTCGAGCGGCAGTTGGACCACGCTCGCGGGCTGGAAATTTCCGCGCACACGCAAGAGTGTGAGAGCTGCCGCACGCTGCTGCGCGCGCTAGAGCGCGAAACGCGGCTGCTGACGCGAGCGATGCTCGAAGACACCGAACCGCTGCCGTCGCGGCTGGCGCAGTTTCACGAGGCAGCGCGGCGCTCGATGCAATGGATTTGGGGTTTGGCTTTTGGCATGGCGGCAACGGGCGTGTACGCGCTCTATACCGGATACATTCAACCTTGGCAGCAACAATTGGAGCAGGCGGGATTCAGCGGAACGAACCTGCTGGGTCTGCTGATTTTCCAGAGTCCGTTCTGGAAAGGATGGCAATCCATGGTCACACTTCTTGAGATTCTGGCGCTCGCCACACTCGGCGGCTTGGGTTTCATGTTCTTGCGGCGCCGGCTGCGTCGCGGCTCGGCGCTGGCGCTGGTGTTTGCGGGACTGTGCGCGGCGATGCTGATTCCCGCGCAGGCATCGGCTACCGAGCTTCGCAAGGGCGACCGCGTCACCATTGCAAAGGATGAAGTGATTCACAGCGACTTGTACGTTGCGGGCGGGCGCATCCGCGTGGACGGTACGGTGGAGGGCGACCTGGTGGTGGCCGGCGGCGACGTGGAAGTCGCGGGTCATGTTCTGGGTGACATGCTCTCGGCATCGGGCTCCGTGCGCGTCCCCGGCCAAGTGGACGGAAGTATTCGCGGCTACGCGGGCAACATCACCATCAAAGGCCAGGTCGGCCGCAACGTCATGACCTTCGGCGGAGACGTCAACATCGACAGGGATGCGACCATCGGCGGAAGCATCACTTCGTTTTCCGGAAGAGCCAGCTTTGACGGACACGTACAACGCGATGTTTTGGCGATGGGCGGCCAGGTAAATATCGGCGGGAATATCGGCGGCTCCGCGAAAATCAGGGCCGACGAACTGAATATCGATTCGTCCGCGCAAATTGCCGGCCCCGTGAACTACCAAGGCAACAAACCGCCGCAAGTCTCGGAACAGGCGAAGCTGGCCTCGCCGGTTCGCTTTGAGAAAGTGAAACACGGCCCCGATTACTCGAACTTGCATTACTACATTTGGCAGGTCATCTGGCTGGCGGCGTTCATCCTTTATGGTTTGGTGCTGTTCTCGCTGATGCCGAAGTTCGCGCAAGAGGCGGTGCATTACGCCGAGCAGTACGGCGCGGCCGCCGGGCTTGGCGTGCTGGTGCTGTTCGGAGTGCCCATCGCGGCGTGCATTGCATGCATCACCGTGGTCGGATTGTTTATCGGCATCTCCACACTGTTCGTGTGGTATGCCTCGTTGTATTTCGCGCAGGTCATTATTGGAACTGTGGTTGGCCAATGGCTGATGGGCCGCACCAGTGAGTTCTGGCCGTTCATCGGACGGATGGCGGTGGGCGTGATCATCGTGCGCTTGTGCACCACAATTCCGCATGTGGGAGGTTGGGTAAAGTTTGTCGTGATTCTGTGGGGCATCGGAGCCATTTCGCTGGCGATTTTCCGGCGGTTCCAGCCTGCGGCGGCCACGGCGCAGATGCCGCCGTCGGCACAGCCGCTTCCGCCGAATACCACCATCGGCGGGCCGTTGCCGGCGTGAGACAAAGGTTTCCCTTTTTTGGTTCTAAGTTCGTTCTTAGTCAAAAAAAGAAAGAAGCCTTGAAGTAGCTGGGGTGCTCTTGTCAGTAGTTGTTGGAGGTAGAGGCTGGCGCAACGAAAGCCCCAAGGGAAAAACTTGATAAAGAAAGGGTGGGCTCTCCAGGAAATGCTGGAGAGCCCTTGCCTTTTGCGGAGGCGGAAGAAACAAGAAAATTCTCTGCGGCGAAACTCACTGTTGCCGAATCTTCGCGGCCATAAAGGGGAATTGCGAACTGTTCGTGGAGTTCTCGAGATAGAGAACGCGCAGTCCCACCGGCAAACTTGGATTGACGCTGTTGGCCGAGCCAATGCCATCGAGGTTGGTCACTCCGTCTGCCCCAAGAGTGCCGGTGAAAACTTCCGTTGGGAAAATGGACGCAGAAGTGAAGCCGAAATAGCTCGGAACCGTGTTCACGTTGATTTGAGTGGTTGAAGCGGCTCCCGTTACGGACGCAATCAGACGAGACCATCGCAACGTGACGGTGTCGACGGTTGCGGAAGCAAGGGTTCGACCGCTGGCCGCGGTGAACGCCGAGACGTGGAGGGCCACGCTTTGGCCTTGATGGATAGCCGCCGTAGTCGTCTGGGTAGCGAACAGGTTGTAGCTGACGCTGAACGAGTTCTCTACCGGCAGCCCTTTGGTATCCACGAGGAAAGGATGGACCGGCGGAGAAGAAGAGAGATTCACGGTCAAGAGATCGCCAGTGCTAAGTCCGCCGATGAGCGAGCCGCTGGCAGCCTGGACCTTGTCCGTCACGACGATACTGAATTGAGTGCTGCTGCCCGGAGTAACGTTGTAAACGATGCCCTCGACGAGATCTTGCGCGGTCGAGGTGAGCGGCTCGTATTCTTTTAATGCCAGAGTGCCGTCGGAATTGAGGAACCCATCCACGCTGGCCACTTGGCCATTCACCGCACAGCTGAAAGATGCGGGCGTTTGGCACATCATGCCGTCGGGGCTGGCATCAAAAAAGGAAGAGGAGCTTTCCACGGCGGTTAAGGCGCCGCGAACGGGTGAAGTCACCGTTACATTACTGCCGCCGAGGCTGACGACCCCGGTGAAGTCCTCAAGGAGTTCGAGTTGATTGGAGCCGAGGTTGGCGTTCTGCCGGGGAAGGTTGAACGCGCTGAAAACCCCCGGACTTGACGCGGATGGATTGAAATTCACAGACAAGGTTCCCCCCGAAAGCGAGATGGCGCTATTCAAATTAAAGTCCAGCTCAACTCCTTGATTGGCAGAAGCGGCGACCGTCAAGTTGAAGGAACTGACTGTGGGATTGCCGGTGGCGGTCAGGGTGGCAGTACAAACGGAACCGGCGGTACAGGTGGTTGAGCCCGCTGTGATCGTAGAGCTTGAGTTGTTAAGAAAACTGACAGCAGGATTGGAAAGCGAAACCTGAACGGTATAGATCCCTGCAGGAACTTTGCTGAGACTCCCAAGAAAGGCACTGTCGGACTCGAGACGCATCAAGTCGATGACGGGGGTGGCAGGAGTGAGAGTTAGAGCAGAACCTGAAGCCGGCTTAATTTGAACGCCATTGATGGAAACCTTGAAGGCAAGCAGGGACGGACTCGCGGGAGGCGTGTCAGCAATAAGCGTAAAACTCAGCGTGGCGTTGCCGCCGCCACCGCCACTTGCGCTGCCGCCCTTGAAGGGGCCGCTGCAGGAGGCCAGCGCGAGAGCGGCGAGCAAAAACGTGAAGGAGAAGGTTTTCTGGCGATTCATCGAGGACCCCACGGCAGATAGTCTACGTTTTCCTTCCCGAATGTGAAGTGCAAAATTTTCCCGCTGACGAATGTAACGCTCGGCAAGAATTGCAAACCTTCAAAGAGCAGTGCGTTGTTCAACCGCTAAAGGCCTTAAATCCAAAGACCTGCAACGTGCGCCCTGACAGGCCGAGAGCGGTGAGGCCAGGCAAGCGCGAAGCTTGCCCCGCAGCCCTACGTACCGATACAGTGAGGGATTCTTGTTCTCGACAAGCGTGCGTCTAACCGAAGGTGACGGAGGGTCGATTGGCGGGTGAGCGTCTGAGCGGGTCGGAAAAACGCGCTCTGCTGGTGTGGGTGGCCGCGGGAATCCTCGGCCTCATTTTCGCCTACCAATATTTTTTCCTAGCCTTTCCCGAAGCCTCGGTCAATTTCCAGATTTCGCGAACCGAAGCACTGGAGCGGGCACGGAAATTTGCTACCAGCCTCGGCGAGAACATCAGCAGCTACAAATCTTCGGTCATTTTTGATGTGGATGAAGACGCCAAAGTGTATTTGGAGCGCCAAGTCGGTTTGCGCGAAGCGAACCGGCTGATGTCTCAGGATCTGAATATTTGGTACTGGGACGTGCGTTTTTTCAAACCGCTCCAGGAGGAAGAATTCGCAGTGCGCGTCAGCCCGTCCGGGCAAATCGTCGGTTACAACCACAAAATCGAGGAAGCCCGCGCCGGAGCCTCCCTCGAGCGCGACACCGCGCTGTCCATCGCGCAAAATTTTCTCACCACAAAATTAGGAATTGATCTCCGTGTTTGGGACGCCCTTCCGGAGGAGGCGAATTCCAAGAAAAAACCGAATCGCACGGATTGGACCTTCACTTGGGAAAAGCTTGGCTTCCGCGCGAAGGATGCCCCGTACCGTTTGCAAGCAACGGTCGAGGGCGACCGCATCGGTGGCAGCGAAGAATTCCTGAAGGTTCCGGAAGCCTGGGAGCGGAGTTATGAGCGCCTGCGCTCCACGA
>QHYI01000110.1:0-66328 GCA_003223245.1 Acidobacteriota bacterium | reverse complement strand
GGTCTGGTTTGGAATCAAACTTACTTTGCAAGGACAAACGCGCTGGCGCGGAGCCATTTTGCTGGGCTTGCTGGTGGCCGCGCTCCTCTTCTTGCAGGGCTTAAACGAGTGGCCGTTGTGGGGCGCCAGCTACGATACAAGAGTCTCTTACTCAACCTTCTTAGCGGGAAAAGTGGGCAGCGCGCTCTTGTTTGCTGCTTTATCCGCGCTGACCATCACCTTGGTGCTTCCCGCAGCGGAGCCGCTCTATCGCTCCTCGTGGCCGGAACGTTTGCGGCTTTCGAAAACCTTCACGCTGCGCGGATTGCGTTCCAAAGAATTTTTCTCCGCATCGGTCGTGGGGCTTTCTCTCGCTGCCGTGCATATCGGCTACGTGGTGGGATTTTATGTCCTGGCCAACTGGCTGGGCGCATGGGCTCCGCAAGAGGTCAATTACCAGGAGTCCGTGAACACACTCTTCCCCTGGATTTCGGGCGCGGCCATCGGCTTGTTGGCCGCGACCAACGAGGAATTCACCTTCCGCCTCTTCGCTATTCCTTTTTTCGAGAAATTTACCAAGTCGCGCTGGCTCGCGGTCATTGTTCCGGCCTTTCTCTGGAGCTTTCTGCATAGCAATTATCCGCAAGAGCCCGCTTACGTCCGGGGCATCGAGATCGGGCTGATCGGCATCGTCGCGGGAATGGTGATGCTGCGTTGGGGCATCCTGGCGACGCTCATCTGGCACTACACCGTGGATGCATCGCTGGTGGGCTTGTTTCTTCTGCGTTCGAACAGCCTTTATTTCAAAGTGTCCGGCGCGGTGGTAGCCGCCGCAGCCTTTGCGCCGCTGTTGTTCGCGGGTATCTCCTGCCTCGCGCGCGGCGGATTCGAGGCCGACCAAGATCTGCGGAACAGCGCGGCTCCGCCGCCAAACCTGGACCTGGCTCTGGCTCCGTCTTCGGCGGCTTCCGCTGCTTCCACACCCCGCTACGACGCGCTCCCCGTCAGAATGATTGCGTTTCTCGCGGGGTGCCTGCTTCTAGGAGCGCTCATGGCCTGGCGCCTGAAGCCCGAATCCATCGGCGATTATCTAAAACTGTCCATAAATGCGAAGACCGCCCGCGCCAAGGCGGACCAGATCCTGCGCGGACGCGGCTTGGACCCGAACTCCTACAAATGCGCGGTGATCTTCGCGGACATCGTAGACCCAGTGACCAATGAATTTCTTCGCGAGCGTTTGGGCATCGCCCGCGTCAACGAAATCTATGACAAGCAAGTGCCGGGCGCGGTTTGGCAGGCGCGCTATTTTCGCGACAGCCAGCCCGAGGAGTACGCCGTCAAACTCAAGCCGGACGGCTCGCTTTTCGCGCTCCAGCATAAGCTCGCCGAAGACGCTGCCGGGGCCTCGCTGAAAAAGGAAGAAGCCGTAGCGCGCGCGGGAAAATATCTGCGCGAAGAAAAAAAGATGGACCTAAATCAATGGACGCTTGTCGAGACGGATTCGGAAACGCGACCGCATCGCGTCGATCATTTGCTCACCTGGCAACAGAACACGCCCCTCGATTCGAATGCTCCCCGGCAAGCCGAGGCGGGCGGGCAGGCCTACGTGCGCGTCCGCGTCGCCGTGCTCGGCGATGAAGTCACCGATTACCGGCGCTCCTACTTCCGGCGGTCGGGATCCGCCGATGAAGATGAGCCGGCCAGCGAGGGCTTCAGCACTTTTATCAAAATCCCCGATGACTGGCGGCGCAAGCAGGAAGAAACGACGCTTCCGCGCGAATCCCTTACTTTTGGCCCCATCGTCCTTCTCGGTGGCTTAGGCCTCGCCGTGCTGATCATTTTCTTTAAGAATTTGCGCTCGGGAGCGGCGCGCGGGATCCCGTGGAAGCGGCTTTCCCTTTGGTCCGCTTGGGGCCTTGCTTCTTTTTACCTGGTCTTTGTGCTGGGCAACCGTATCGCAAACTTTCTGAATGCCTACAACACAGCGATCCCGTACAAAACAACCCTTGGGGTCCTGGGCATTACCGCATTGCTTGGCGGTCCCTTCAGCTTTGGTTTCCTGGTGCTGCTGTTCGGAGTTGGATGCTATTACGCAAGATTAGCCTTCGGTGAGGAGCGCCTCACCAGGTGGGCGGGGATGCCCGCAGCGTATTACCGAGACGCGCTTTGGATCGGCTTGGGGGGCAGCGCCGGGTTGCTGGGCCTGGAGCGGCTTCTCGCAACGGCCGCGATGCACTGGCCCACTGTGCATCGCTATTTCGAGGCTTCCTTCGGGCAGGACTTCGATGCCATTCTTCCTGCTGCTTCGATCCTTGGGAGCACTCTGTTAAGTGGCCTGCGGATGACCGCGTATGTGGTAATCATCGCCTCTTTCATTGCCGCCAAAATCAAGCCCACCTGGCTTCGCGTTTCGCTGTTCTTGGTTGGCGCGCTGGCAGTGGTAGGTGAAAGCTGGGGCAGCCCAGCGGACTTTGCTAAGCAATTTTTGGCTCGGCTCATTCTTCTCGGCGTGTTGGTCTTTGGCGTGCGCTTGGTGATGCGCTTCAACCTGTTGGGATGCTTCCTGGTCATTGCGGGAACGTCCCTTGTGAGTGGCACCGCCGAGTTGCTGGCGCAGCCGGATGCGTTCTACCGCCGCAATGGCTATGCGATCCTGCTCGTGCTGGTTCTGCTCTTTGCCTGGCCGTTCGCCGCATGGCGGCTGAATGCAGTGAATGTTGGTGCAACTGCCGCTGGAACTGGGGCCAACCCCTAAGGGAAACCACTCAATCTGCTCCGTCCCAAAAACCCAACGAAACTTCCTCCTAAAGCGGCGTAGTTCGCGTGTCTTTTTTCGAAACAAAATCCACAGGATTGACGTTGTTAGCAGAGGGGAGCTACGCTCACACTTTGGGTAGTCGTCCGTCCAAATTGGATGAATACTGCGGTAGCCAGCCTCAAACGGAGTGCAGAATTTTGCCCTAAGCTGTTATTCTGCAGCCCGTAACGTTGGCCATGCGCGAAGAGAAAACGAAAAATGCCGCTCCCCAGATGGGCTTTTGCCTTGGCCGATGAAAACGGTTGCTCGGGTAGCACGAATGCCGCCCTGGTCTCGGTGACCTCCTTGCCAAATCTCGACGAGCGCGCATTGGTGGCGGAAGCGCAGGCTGGCAACCGTGCCGCTTTCGAGGAATTGGTTCGCCGCTTTGACCGCGACGTGCTGCGCCTGGCCCTGAACCTGATGAAACGCCCGGAAGACGCCCGCGACGTGTATCAGGAAGCGTTCCTCAAGGTCTACCGCAACCTGCATCGCTTCCGCTTCGAGTGCAGCTTCTATACATGGCTCTACCGCATCGTGACCAACGTCTGCCTGGACCACTTGCGCCGCCGGCAGGCGCGCCCCGAGGATCAAGCGCCGGAGTTCAATCCCAACCACCACGAAGAGGGCATCACGGATTTCTTCGAACGCCAGCGCGAGCACCGGCCAACGCTCGATCCGGAACGCTCCATGATGGGGCTGGAGATCAAGGCGCGCATCGCTCACGCGATGGAGCGCCTGTCGCCCCGCGAGCGCGTTGTTTTTGAAATGAAGCACTACCAGGGGCTGAAGCTCCGGGCCATCGGCGACGCGCTCGGCACTACTGAGGAAACCGTGAAAAATTCGTTGTTCCGCGCCACGCGCAAACTCCGCAACGAGCTGGGAGGTTTGCGATGAGTCCTTTCGAAAAGAAAATAGCCTGCGGGGATGTTGTACCGCTTTTGGTTTTTTATGTTTGCGAAGAAATCACCGATAGCGAGCGGAAGCTGATTGAAACGCATCTGGCAAATTGCAAGGCCTGCTCCGAGCAGCTTGCGGAAGAAAAAGAATTGCATGCCACTCTGGTTTCTGCCGGGCAATCGGCCGACGAACTCGATGCTGCGGGAGTTCTTCTTTCCCAGTGCCGCAGCGAACTAGCAGAAGCTCTGGATGATCTCTCCGCGCCGCCGCTTCAGGAACACTGGCGGCCGTTCGGCTGGCTGCGCCGTTGGATGGCGCTGCGGCCAGTCTGGAGCGGAGCTTTGCTGCTTCTCGTGGGGGTGGTAGCAGGAACGCAACTCGTTCCGTCGTTGCAGCAGAATCGGAACAATACCGGGCAGGTGATGAACGTTCGCGCCCGGCAGCCGCTCACCCCCGATCAACTCTCCAAAATGGTTTTAAGTGGTGTAGACATTACACCCTCTAATGGTTCTGACTCCCCCACCGTTCAACTGCAACTCAGCGCCGAACAACCCATGGTGTTCATCGGCAGAGCGGACGATTCGAACATGCGTCAGGTGCTTACCTATGTGGTCGAAAACAGCGAGCGATTCGATGCTGGAGTGCGGCTGGATTGTTTGGACGCCCTTAAGGCGGCGGTCGGCGACCGGCAGGTTCGCAGGGCTTTGCTTGCCGCCGCCCGCAAAGACCAGAACCCCGCCGTGCGCATGAAGGCTTTGGAAGCTTTGCGCGACACGGCACGGGAAGACGATGTTCGCCAGACGCTGCTCGACAGGCTCCAGCATGACAGCAATCCCGGCGTGCGCGTGGAAGCCGTGAACTTGTTGGTTGGCTCGCTCGATGGCCAGGGGTCGGACGCCGACACTCCGGAGGCCGCGCCGGAGCCTCCCGTCGTTGGTTCCGCGCCAGGAGCCCGGGCATCCGCCGAGGAAGATGCTTCGTTCGAACATGTCGTGAGAGTGCTTCAGGAGTTGCAACGGCGCGATCCCAATCCCTACGTTCGGCTGCGCAGCGCTGCTGCTTTGCGGCAGATTGGCCCGCGCGAAGTGCAGTAATCCGCCGCAAGGCAAGAATTTATTTTCGTGATGAATTGCAAATGCGATCGTAAGATGCGTTTCCGAGCGCGCTCCGCCGCGTTGCTCTGGATGCCGGCTGGGCTCCTTTTAATCGCGCTCACTGCGCCTTCTGCCCTAACCTTTCCCGCGAAAGAACCGGGCTCGCCGGAAAACCCGGGAGGGCCAGGAGCGCTTCGCACTTCCATCTTTCGCTCTGGAGTGCTCGAAACCAAAGAAGGGTTAACGCTGCGCCTTGTTGCAGACCTCGGTTCGGTGAACATTAGAGAAATCGAACCAGGCGCCTCCCCGGTCGTGCGTTACACCGTACATGTCGAAACGGACGCGAACGGTGGCCTGGCGACCCAGCTGCTGAATAACTATTCCCTGAAAGCGGGAACGTCTTCTACCGGGGTGGAAATCGCCAGCACACTCTTTCCACAGGGCGCGCCTTATCCCAACGCCCAGTTCTGGGTGCGGTTCGAAATTGCCATACCGCGCAATTACAACGTTGAAGTGAACACCGGTGCAGGCGACGTCACTACCGCAGACATTGGCGGCACGGCGTCCTTGAAAACGCAGGGCGGAAACATTTCTGCTGGGCGCATTGGCCGACCGGGTTTGCGCGAAATCTCGCACCGTCCGGTCGCACGCCTGGAAACCGAAGGCGGGCACATCAAAGTCCTCGATGTTGCAGGAGACCTGACGGCGTTTACTGCCGGGGGGCACATCAACGCGGGGAACATCGCTCAAGATGCTTCGTTGCATAGCGGCGGCGGACATATTCGAGCCGGGAAGATTGGTGGACGCGCCGATTTGGAAACGGCCGGGGGCAATATTGCTGTGGGAGAGGCTCAGAATTTTGTGAACGTCCGCACGGGCGGCGGCCAGATTGACTTCGGGGAGGTGCGCGGCTCGGTGCGCGCGCAGACGGCCGGAGGCGGTATTCACATCATGTACGTCTCCGGGCCCATGCAAGTGGAATCGAATGGCGGCAGCATTTGCGTAACCGGCGCGTCCGGCGCAGTGCAAGCCGCGACTTCTGCCGGCAGCATCACCGCCTGGATCAATCCAAATGCGCCCTCTGGAAACGGACCCGTGCGTCTGGAAGCTCCCTCGCAACTCGCTTCCACTACCGGCGACATCATCGTGTACCTTCCGCGAAATCTGGCCACAACCATCGACGCGCTGGTGACCAACGGCACCGAGCAGCACATCGAAGCAGACGCGGCTCTCCACCTGATGATGCAAGGGCCCACCAACGGTACTGGCGCTGTACGCGCTGTGGGGGTGTTGAATGGAGGCGGCGCGCCGCTGAAACTGCGAACCACGGCCGGCAAAATCCGTCTGCAATATATCGATTCTCAAGTGGCGCTTCGCGAATCACTGATGCGCGAACAGGCGGAGCGTCTTAACAAGCGTCTGACGGAAGCGGGTCTTGCGCCGGTTTCTTTCCCTCCCTCCATGTGGCCTTTGCCCGCCACCGCCAGTCCTCAACCACAGCCGCAGGTCGACCTGCGGAACAACAATATCGATTGGATTGAGAAGTTTATCAACGGCCTGGAGCTGACTTTTCGCGGGAGCATCAGCGAAGACCCGGACGATTTCTTGAGGCGTGTTACTTACCACCCGGATCCTTCCTATCCAGCTCTTGCCCAACGCGCGGGAATCCACGGGTTTGTAACACTCGAGGTCAAGCTCACGAAAGATGGCCGCGTCGAAGTGCAAAAAGTCTTGGAAGGCGAGCCGGTCCTGGCCGATGCAGCAATCGATGCCGTGAAGCGGTGGCGCGCGAGACCGGCACGGGTCAAGGGAAAGCAATGTGAGGTGATCTCGACAGTCAAATTCGATTTTCAGTTGCCGCGCTGAGCAGCGGGAGTTCAAGCGCAAGGGATTTCGTTTGGGGCCAGCCCTGGGTTCGGTAAGTTGCAGGTTCAAGGAGGTAGAACATCATGTCACGTCATGGTTTCCGCGCGACGGTTTTTTCCTTTTGCCTTCCTCTGATGGCCGCACTTTGGGCCACTCCCGGCTATGCCATCAACAAGGACTTCGACCAGACCTATCCGCTAGAGCCCTGCGGCAGGTTCGAATTGCAGAACATCAACGGCCCCGTGGACGTGCAAGGCTGGGACCGCAACGAGGTTGAGATTCACGCCGTGAAAACGGCCGAGCAGCAGGAATCCGATCTGGAACGCGTGTCGATTGAGGTCAATGCGCGCGCGGATGCTGTCGCCGTGACTACGCGCTATCCCCAAAATGAAGGCGTGGAAGTCATCGTCAAATACGTAGTTCATGTACCCCATCGCGTCCACGTCGAACACATTGGGACGGTAAACGGTACTTTGCGCATTTCTGGCCTGGACAACGTCGAAGACCTGCACACGGTGAACGGCGACATCGACGTGTTCGAATCCGGAGGAAACGTTCGCGCTCACACCACCAATGGAAACGTACGCGTCGAACTGACGCGCGCCCCCGATAATGCCGGCGCGACTGCGGAAACCACCAATGGTTCGCTGGTTCTGGCCGTGCCTTCCGACCTGCAAGCGGAGATCGACGCCCGCTGCATGAACGGCAACTTCTATTCGGAGCTTCCTATCGCGATGGAAAGCACAGACCGCCCGCGGGAAATGCACGGCAAGCTCGGCGGCGGTGGAGCTCCGATTCATCTGCGCACCGTGAATGGGGGAATCCGCCTGGTCGTCCTTCGCTCCAGCGTCTGACAAATTCCCCGGTGCTGCGTCTAAGTGCACAGGAGGTTGAGATCGAAAATGAAGACACGAAATCTTTTGGTTACAGGAGGGGTCGCGGCACTCAGCCTGGTGCTGATCGCGCTGCCCGCGCCTCCCGCCAATTCACAAACACCTTGTCCGGATGACTCCACCCTCGCCCGTCTCGAGAGGAAACTGGATCAGCTCCAGGCAAAGCTTCAAGGGCGCGACGGCGAAGCCGCTAAGCTCGCCGAGCTGCACGCGAGGTTGGCCTCCGCGAAAATGGCTCTTGCGCAGCATCGCCAGGCCCTTGAGCAACTGCAAAGCCTCCAAGCGCAGGCGGACGACGACGGTGTCCCTGGATTGCTTGATGGGGAGGACGCCGGCTGGCTGGGCGTGGAAGTCCGCGAAGTCACAAGCGAGATCGCCAAGGACATGAAGCTCCCCGCGGAACGCGGTGTGGTTCTCAGCTCCATCGTTCCCGACAGCCCCGCCGCCAAGGCCGGCCTGAAGGAAAACGACGCAGTAACGGAAATCAACGGTCAAGCGGTCGAAGGCGTCGCGCAATTTCGCCGCATGATCCGCGAAATTCCAGCTGGACGCACGGTGCAACTCACCGTGTGGCGCGATGGCCACGCGCAAACCGTAAGCGTCACTCTTGGCGAAGCCGAAGAGCGGCGCCATTCTTTCAGGTATTTTTCTCCTGCGCCCGGCGCCCCCGGGACCTTCACCTTTCACGTGCCGGAATTCCCCACCATCCCTAACCTGCCGGAATTCCCAACGTTCCCGCCCACGGAATTTGATGGGTGGAGATTCCTGACCCAGCCGCGGCTTGGCATCGACGCGGAAGATCTGAACGGCCAGCTGGGCGCTTTCTTCGGAGCCCCCGACGGCGAAGGGGTTTTGGTGCGCGGCGTGAATCCCGGCTCGCCGGCGGAAAAGGCGGGACTCAAAGCAGGTGACGTCATTACGTCTGTCAACGGCCAGCGTGTCCGCTCGGTTGGCGACTTGCGGGAGAAACTGACGGCCAGAGGTGCAGCGCAGGACAAGGCTCAAACTTTGCAGCTTGGCGTTTTGCGTAACAAAAGCGAGATCTCGTTGACCGTGGAGCTGCCGGCGCCGCCTCAGCGCACCAAGCACTTCGCCTTAGGTCACACCAACATCTAAGCTTAAGCCCGTCTCTGGTTGTCGATCTCCGTGTCGTCAAGTAAGCCTGGCCTTCTGGGGAATATCACCCTCTTTAGGAAGCGGGCTTTTTGAATGGGAATCGCCGCAGGAAACGCCAACGCGCCGCTCCTCGGAATCTTTTCAATCGTTCAGCGTTCTTCCTCGGGCATGGACGCAAGCGCGGTGTCAAAAACAGCGTAATGCCGGTGATGCGCTTCCGGCTCATTCAGCGCACCGCCCTCGCGCTCGACCCATGCGTGCGCTTCGAGTTTCTCGTTGGCTTTGCGGATGCCAATGCGCAGCCGCGAAGTTATCCCCTGCCGCCCGAGTAGCCACCACAGCGTCAGCGACTTGGCAAGACAGGAAGGATGAACGACCCCATGCCGGTCCGCGGCATGCACCATGTGCGCGGTCAAAGCCGCTCGTTTCTTCGCTAAACCATCATCCATTTGCGGAACAGCCCGGGAAAGGAACCTCTGGAGTGAAGATTGCGTAGGGCGAAACCCGCGCAGCCTCAAACTTAGCGAAACCAGCGGCAACATCCCGGCTGCGCGCAAAAACAACGCTTGCGCAGGACGTTCGAGCGCGCTAAACCTCCGCAGGCTTTCCAGCGTCACTGGGCAAAACCTGCAGCAAGCCGTGTTCGAGGAGATGGCCCAAAAGTTCGGTCAAGTTTTCGCGCAACTGGTCAGGCTGGACATCATATTCCGCGAGCAGTACCCTGGTAAGCCGCGTTGATGCTCGGCGAAGTCGTTAGCAATTGCCACATCCGCGTGCCCGTCTCATCCAGGCCGAAATATCGCTCCGTCTCCAGGTTGAGCAAAACCGATTCCTGATCGAGAAATCGCACCGGTACGTGCGCTGGCGCGGCCGCGCGATCCTTAAATGTCATCGGCAGGAGCTCCTCTTGTGACCGATGGCCCCGGGCTTCGCCTTTTTTTTCGGGACTGGCCTGAAGACCCAAAACAATTGTCCGTTAGGACTTCTTCTTCCTCACATTGACCTTGGTGTCGATGCCTGGCGCCAGCTGCTGGAGCATCTCGAGCCCTTGCTTCGCTTGCGCGCCATACGGACCGTTAGGGTCCAGCTCCAAAGCCTTTTGGTAAGCCTCTACCGTCCCGGGCGCGAACTGGACCTCCTCCTTGTCGCCTACCTTTTTGGTCGTCATCTTGCTCACCAGCGCAGCGCCCAACAGATACCAGGTCTGTGCGTTTTTCGGATCCAATTCCGAGGCCTTCTCGAGCGGCTCCACCGCATCGCTCAAACGGTTCGCGTTATACAAACTGATGCCAAAGTTTCTCCACGCCGTCGCCGCGTTTGTCGGGTCGAGTTCCGCGCTCTTCGTGTACGCTGCCTTGGCGTCGTCTACTTTTCCCATGCGCGCCAGCACGTTGCCCAAGTTGTTGTAGTATCCAGCCAGTTGTGGTCCTTTGACTGCGGGGTTGGCCTCCGCTGCGGTTATCGCTTGCTGATACGCTTGCGCGGCCTCTTCGTTGCGGCCCGCCGTGTCATAAGCTTCTCCGAGCTTCGCCCACAGGAGGTGCAGATTCGGATCCTTGTCGCCGGCGGATTCCTGCGCGGCCTTGTATTCTTTGGCCGCCTGATCGGAAAGATCCGCTAATTTTTGCTTTGCGGCATCGCGCTGATCCGCGGGGGCCTTCTGCAACTCGGCCTTCGCGGCCTTCTCCTGCTCGAGAAGCGCGTTTCCCGCCGTAAAGTGCGCTCTCATGCCTTCGAACTTGGCCTTTGCTTCTTCCTGCTTCTTCACCTGCTCCTGAGCTGCGGCCCCTTGCTTGGCCATAATTTCTTTGAAGTTTGCATCCGCCTTGGCCTCTTCTCCGCTTTCCACGCGTACCTTCGCGAAGTCATAGGGCGGCTGTTTGTCATTCGGCGGCGGAAAAGCAACTATGGTCAGGGTATAAGTGCCGGTGCGCAGCCCGGGAATGCTGTATTTCCCGTCGTTGTCGGTCTTGGCCTGTTGCTTCGCGCCTTGCTCGCTCACCGCCTGCACCGTCAGCCCGGCCCACGGCTTCCCGTTGACGTCCATAACCTGCCCGCTGATGGAACCCGTTTGCGCCGCGGCGCGTGGTGCAGTCACAAAAAAGAGTGCTGTCGCAAGGATTACCGCCGACATTATCGGCTTATTAGAGATCTTCATGCTCCATACTCCTTTTTTCATGAGGGAGCTGGGTCCGGAACCTGCGGACCCCTTTTCCGCCCCATTATCGCTCTTGTTTGCGCTGGATTCCAAGTCAGCCGGCTCCGCCAGCGCTGCTGCTCCGTATGCAGGATGGTGCAGGCGGCCAAAGCTCAACGCCCCGCGGAAACCACTCGGCGATATGGGATGGGGTCTGTTGCTCCTGCTTCGGCAAACGCGCGCAACCGCAACAGGCAACTGTCGCACACACCGCAGGCCATTTCCTCTTCCTGATAACACGACCACGTGAGGTGTAGCGGTGCTCCCAGCTCGAAGCCGCGCCGGATGATCCCGCTCTTTTTCATCTGAATGACCGGCGTCACCATTGCGATGTGCGTTTCTGGCCGTGTTCCCACGCGAATCAATTCCTGAAACACCTGGTAATATTCCGGCCGGCAGTCCGGATACCCGGAGCTGTCTTCCGCCACCGCGCCAATATAGATCGCGCCCGCCCCGATCGCCTCCGCCCAGCTCACCGCCACAGAAAGAAAATGCGCATTGCGAAAAGGCACGTACGTCACGGGAATCGCGCTGCCATTCCGACCCGTTGCACCCCGTTCGTTTTCCGGCACGGCGATCTTCTCGTCGGTCAGCGCGGACCCGCCAATCGCGCGGAAATGGTCGAGCTCGACCACCAGCCGTTCACGAACGCCATAAAAATCCGCGATTTCTTCGAACGCCCGGCGCTCGCGCCGCTCGGTTCTCTGCCCGTAGCCAGCGTGAAGCAGCGCAATGTTTCCCGCGCCATGCCGTTCCCGCGCGATCGCCGTGCTCACGCACGAGTCCATGCCCCCGCTCAGCAGCACCACCGCTTTTCCTGATTCGCTCATCTTGCCGTTCTTTCCTTACTTCACTACGTCCGTGCTTCTCTACTTCTTTTTTCAAACTCCTTTTGCCGCCGGATCCCAAATAAACTTATGCAATTGCAGTCCCAGCCGCACCGGCAGGCCGTCCGCAAGAATCCACTCCGCCAGCGCGCGCGGCTCGAGGCCCTGCCATTTTCCTTGCGGGTCTTCAAACACCGGTGAAAACAAGACTTCCCGCACCTTTCCCGCCAATCCGTGCTGCCGTGTGAACTCCCGCGCGAATTCATAATCGCGCCGCGTCGAGAGCACGAATTTCACTTCATCATTTTCCGTCAGCTCTGCCAGATTTTCCATGTCAAAAGTATCCGGCTCACCAGAATCCGGGCACTTCACATCCACGATCTTAATCACTTCCTTCGGCAGCCGCCCGATGAAGCGCTCCCCGCTGGTTTCAATCATCACCGTATAGCCCGCCAGCAGGCTTTCGGCCAGCGGATAAATCTCCTTCTGCAGCAACGGCTCCCCGCCTGTCAACTCAACCAGCGGCACCGCCGCTTGTGCGCCTTTCCCGTCGGCGCTGCGTCCCGCCAACTCGTCTACGCGCGCCAGCACTTCCTCGACACTCATCTTCTTCCCGCCGTGAAACGCGTACGCTGTATCGCACCACGTGCAGCGCAAGTTGCAGCCCGTCAGCCGCACGAAAACACACGGCAAACCGGTGCGCGTGCCTTCGCCCTGAATCGATTTGAAAATTTCGGTGATAAACATAACAGTGGAATCATGACGGAGCGGGGGCTTGCCGCAGGCAAGTTGCCGCCCCGCGAAAAACCGCGCCTCCCAGGATGAATCGCAGATAACCCAAGGAGAGCCCTAGGAAACGGAAAACCAAAACGTAGCCTGTAGCGACTAGGATCGCGGGAACCAGGATGATCAGAAACGCGCGGTTCATCTCTTCACGGTGCCCTTCCCTCTTAGTTTCCCGGCCGGTACTGCGCCCGGCTGGTGTCCGTCTCCCACAAAACCACGTCCGTCACTTTCGCGCCCGGTGGCATGCCCCTCAATTGCTTGGTAATCTCGTCGTAAAAATACTTGGCCACGTTTTCCGCGGAAGGATTCACGGTCTTGAAAGGCTCCAGGTCGTTCATGAACTGGTGATCCAGCCGCCCCATGACCTCACGAATAATCTGTTTCACTTGCACAAAGTCGACCAGCAGACCGATCGGATCCAGCCGCGGCCCTTCCACCGTTACGCGCACCCGGTAGTTATGGCCGTGCGGATTTTCGCACTTACCCTTATAGCCGCGCAGGGCATGCCCCGCGGAAAACGTTTCCTCCACGCTGACTTGAAACATTTCGCTCCAAATTGCGCCGCCTGCTTCCCTGGATTTCTGGTTCGTAACGCTTCAGGCGGGACTTGCCGGATGCGCCGCTTTTTCCCTGCTGTTTCCATCCAGAAACCGGCCTACTTCGGTTATTTCGTGCGTCACCCGGTAGCGCGGCAGCGACTCCAGAAAAATCTTACCATAGGGCATCCGTAGGATGCGGGTATCGAGCAGCGCCAGCACTCCGCGGTCCGTCTTGGTTCGAATTAGCCGCCCGAATCCCTGTTTCAGCGACAGCACCGCTTGCGGCACCTGAAATTCCGCGAAGGCGTTTCGCCCATCTTCCTCTAACGCCGCGACCCGCGCGGCCACGATGGGATCGCTCGGCACCGCGAACGGCAGCCGGTCCACGATTACGCACGACAACTGTTCCCCAGGCACGTCCACGCCCTGCCAGAAGCTGGCGGTCGCAAACAGTACTGCCGCTTCCGTGTTTTTGAACCGTTCGAGCAGCGCCGATCGTGGCGCCGTTCCTTGCAGCAGCAAAGGGAACGACACGCGCGAGCGCACGCGCTCATACAATTCATTCATCTGCGCATAACTGGTGAACAGGCAAAACGCCCGGCCCTGACTCAGTTCCAGCAATTCGACGATCTCATCCGCCGCTTTCGAGGAAAATCCCGCGTCGCGCACGTCGGGCATTTTCCGCGGCAAATACAGCAGCGCTTGCTTTGGATAATCGAATTCCGGTGGCAGCTTGCGTTCTTTCGCGTGATCGATGCCCAGGCGCTGCTGGATGTAGTCAAATCTTCCACCGACCGTCAGCGTCGCCGAGGTCAGGATCACCGTGTCGAATTGTTCGAACAGCTTGTTCCGCAGAATGTGGCTCACATCGATCGGCGTGGCCGTCAGAAACACTCCTTTGTTCCGCCGCTCGTACCAATACACAAAATTCTTCTCATTCGATTCGAAGAGAAATGAGAGTTCCTGCCGCAGCTCGAAGCTCCGCCGGGCCATGCGCGTCAACTCTTCGGGTTTGTCTGTCTGTGCGGCAATCCCGGTTTCCAGGCTCTTCAAGGCGGAGACCAATGCGTCGTACGTCTCGCGGTTCTGCTCCAGAAACGCTTCGCGCTCGCGCCGAGAAAACGAAAATCTTCCCTCGCGCGGCGGGAACGACTCGAAAAAGCTGCGGCTGCGTTCGCGGATGCGCTGCGTCTTTCGCAGCAGCGACGGCGTGCCCAGGTGCAGCAGCCGCAGTGTTTGATCGGTGTCTCGAGCCAACTCCTCGAGCCGGAAATTCGAAATTTGCCGCCCGAAATATTCGCTGGCCACGTCCTCCAACTCGTGCGCTTCGTCAAACACCACCGCCGAATATTCCGGCAAAATGCTTCCGAAATCGTCCTGCTTCAGCGCCAAATCCGCGAAGAACAAGTGATGGTTCACGATAATCAGGTCGGCTTCTTTCGCCCGCTGGTGCATGCCGGTCACGAAGCACGGATTGAACGACGGGCACTTCTGCCCCGTGCAGGTCTCCCGCCGCGCGTCGAGTTTCCCCCATAATTCCGAATCATCCGGCAGAAAAGTCAGCTCCGCGCGGTCGCCCGTCTCCGTCAGCTTGGCCCAATCCTTGATCTGCTGGAAATAATCAAGCTCTTCGATCCCCTTGAGCAGCCCCTGGTCTTGCACCTGGCTCAGCTTAGAAAGGCACAGAAAATTCGAACGGCCCTTCATCACCGCGACTTTCAAATTCGGCGCAAAATGCTTTTGCAAAAATGGAATGTCTTTCTGGAAGAGCTGTTCCTGGAGGGATTTCGTGGCTGTGGAAATCACCACGCGCCGCCCGCTGCAAACCGCGGGAATCAAGTATGCCAGTGTCTTGCCGGTTCCTGTCCCCGCCTCCACGACCGCATGATGATGGGTTTCGAACGCCTCATCGACCAGTTCCGCCATCTCCAGTTGCGCCGCGCGGTATTCGTAGTCGGCGCTGACAACGGAGCGGTCGAACCCTCCTTTCATGCATTTTTCGAGGAATCCGTCCGGTCCAAACACTTCCCGCATGGACGGCTTGCCGGCGCTGGCCTCGCCCTGCCCTTTGCCGCCCACGCGTTCTGTCTCTTCCTCGCGAATATCGGCTTCATCCTCGAGAGGCAAGTATTCCCTCTCGGCGGTTTTCGCTGTGCGTTTGCCGTCGCCTAGGGAATTCCGATTCGAATTGGTGAAGTTTTTTCTCAGAAGGTCACCAGAGCCCGGCCGGCTTCGCCCGAGACCAGCTACGATAACACACCCGCCCGCAGTGCCCCACCGCTTGCCGCACGCGCGGGGCTGCAATGATATAAAGAATAAGCCATGGCAATGAGCCTCCGTACCGAAGTGCGCATGATCAAGGGCGTGGGGCCACAGCGCGCGCAGTTGCTCGCCGAGCGCGGCATTTACACGCTAGAAGACTTGCTCGCCTACTTGCCGTTCCGTTACGAAGACCGCATGCACTTCTCAAAAGTGAAAGACATCCAGCCAAACGGCACGTACACCATTCGCGCGCGGGTGATGAGCGGGCAGGCCCTTCGAAACCTGCGCTACCGCCGCGACGCCATCTACCATCTGCTCGTTCAAGATGAGGCGGGAGGGTTGCTGCCCTGCAAATTTTTTCACGGCGGCTATCTGGAAGGGCGCTTGCAGCCCGGGCAGCTCCTGATTCTTCATGGCAAGGCGGAGATCGATAAGCTGCGGCCCGCACGGCTCGAGATGATCAATCCGCAGGTCGAGTTGCTGAGCAGCGACGAAATCGATTCCCCTGAAGTGGGCCGCATCGTGCCGATCTACGAAGCCATCGGCACGTTCAGCTCGAAGCAGATTCGCCGGGCAATGTATGCGGCGGTGCAGCTCATCGATCCGCGGATGCCGGATGTTTTGCCGGAAAACCTGCGCGCGCGGCTAGGTTATCCTAAGCGCGGGGAAGCTCTCATTCACACGCACTTCCCGGAACCAACGGATTCTCCCGATGCTCTAAACACTTTTCAAGCCCCCGCGCAGCAGCGGCTGATTTTTGAGGAGCTTTTTCTGTACCAGCTCAGCCTGGGTTTGGATCGCCGAGCGGCGCGAAGGGAAAATGCCATCGCCTTTCGCGTGCGCGAAGACCGCATCCGCGAAGCGTTGAAGCGTATCCTCCCGTTCAAGCCGACGGAAGCGCAGAAACGCGTGCTCGCTGAGATTGTTGCGGACCTGGAAAAACCTGTGCCGATGAATCGACTCCTGCAGGGGGACGTGGGCAGCGGCAAAACCATTATCGCGTTGCAAATCGCGGTGATCGCTATCGAGAACGCTACGCAGGCTGCGCTGATGGCGCCCACGGAAATCCTCGCCGTTCAGCATTTCCTTTCGGCCCGGCGGATTCTCGGGAAAGCAGGCTACCGCGTCGAGCTGCTCATCAGCGGGCTAACGTTGGCGGAAAAGCAAGCGGCGCTCGAACGCATCCGCTCGGGAGCAGCACAACTGGTGATCGGCACGCATGCGCTGATTGGAGAAAATGTGCAATTCGCGCGCCTTGGATTTGTAGCGATCGACGAGCAGCACCGCTTCGGCGTGCTGCAGCGAAAGCGGCTCATGGACAAGGCCGCCTCGCACGGCCATGCGCCGCATGTCCTTGTGCTTACGGCCACGCCGATTCCGCGCACGCTCTCGCTCACGCTTTACGGCGATCTGGACGTTTCCGTGCTGGATGAACTGCCGCCCGGCCGTACGCCCATCGTCACGCGGGTAACCACCGAGACGCATCTCCCCGGCGTATGGGAATCGCTTCGCCGTGAGGTCCAGGCCGGACATCAAGCTTATATCGTTTATCCGGTCATCGAAGAATCCAAGCTCGAACTGAAGGCGGCTATCGATGAATATGAACGTCTTTCGAAAGAAGTTTTCCCCAAGGTGAAGCTCGGCCTGCTACACGGGAGGCTGTCGAGCGAAGAGAAAGACGACGTCATGCAGCGGTTTCACAGGAATGAAGTGCAGATCCTGGTCACCACCACGGTTGTGGAAGTCGGCGTGGATGTGCCCAATGCCACAGTCATGGTGATTGAGCACGCGGAGCGCTTCGGGCTCGCGCAACTGCATCAGCTTCGTGGACGCATCGGCCGCGGCGCGCAAAAGTCTCACTGCATTTTGGTGGCGCCGTTTCGAATGACCGACCAAGCCCGGGCCCGGCTCGACACCATGGTGCGCACGTCGAATGGCTTCGAGATCGCCGAGGCTGATCTACAGCTTCGCGGGCCGGGGGAATTTTTTGGCACACGCCAGTCCGGCGAACTTGGGTTTCAGGTCGCGAATCCCCTGCGCGACAAGGAGCTTCTCGAACTCGCCCGCAAAGAGGCTTTCGCGCTGGTCGAAGACGCATCGCAGCGGGACGAACTGCAGCGCGTTTTGCGAATGCTCCCGGGGCACTGGCAGCGCCGCTATCATCTGGCGAAGGTGGGCTAGGAGGTAGCGAGCTAGGAATTCAATTGCGCGGCACGTGGCGCCACCTGTCTAGAAGACCGGACAAGCGAGATGGCGCGGCCATGGGCTTTGCGGGGCAAGGCCAAAAGCGCGCTATCCCCTTGCAAATGAAGCGGTTAGCAAGATTCTTTGTAGCTTGCGGCCCCGCAAGGCGCTTGACTTAGAACCAGCAAACTAAGCTAATAACGGAATTGATGCGCATCATTGCGGGCACTTATGGCAGCCGCATTCTGAAGAGTCTGAAAGGCCAGGCGCTTCGCCCGACTAGCGACCGCTTGCGGGAGACGCTTTTCGATGTGCTGGGGCAGGACGTTGCCCGTTCACGATTCCTGGATCTTTTTGCGGGAACCGGTGCGATTGGCATTGAGGCGCTAAGCCGCGGCGCTCGAGAAGCCATGTTTGTGGAAAACCATGCGCCCGCCGCCACGCTGATTCGCCGCAACCTGGAGTCGCTCGGCATTCGAAACGGCGCAACGGTGCTTTGCGCGGACGCTCTTCGCGGGTTGCAAATGTTGGCCACCGGAAGAAAAGGCAAAAATTCGCAATTCGACTATATTTTTCTCGATCCCCCTTATGCCGCAGCCAAGGACTATGCTCGCGTGCTAGAATCTCTGAGTTCGGAGAATCTTCTCGCGCCCGGCGGCGTGGTGATCGCGGAGCACCGCCGCAGCTTCCCTTTGCCAGAAGAGGCGGGTGCGCTCGAGTGCTACCGCGTTCTCATACAGGGCGATGCGGCTCTGAGTTTCTACCGCCGCGCTGGCCTAGCTGCCGGCAAAAACAACGCTGCTCTGTAAACCCGCCAGGCAGAGCATCTTTTTTCCTGTGTGACGCCAGAGTCGGAGGCAACGACAGCGCAGCGTGGAATCGAAAGGGATGTGTTTTTGAGAAGCTTTGACTCCTACTCCAGTCGAGGACAGGCCACGGGCGTGGCACGCGCTCCAACGCGCTTGCCTGCGGGCCGCGGGCCACAACTGGAGATTGCCTGGGGAAGTTTCGAGCAAGGCATCGGCAGTGATCTAGCAATTATCTTCAGCCGATCTCCGGTAGGCAAGAAATTCTCGAACGAAGGATTTTTCAAATATTGCTGGGTCGAGAGCAAATTGCCCCGCCGCGCAATGCTCGCCGCGGCTTTGTGGCATATCGTTTTTTTGGTCTTGCCGTATCCGAAGTTCCCCGCGAGAGCGCATCACAATCCGGCTTTCGACAATGCGGAACTTTCCTGGTCAGGGCCGATCAACGATCTGCCCTTGTTGGACCTGCAAGCTCCAAAGCCTGCTGAGCCAACGCCCAAGCCAACCCCGCGCGGCGAGCCGGAGGCGCCTGTTCCGCCGGAAGGAGCAGACGCTTTTCATCCGCGCCAGCACATCTTCAGCGACCCGGCGCATCCGAATCATCCGCGGCAAACGCTGATCAATTCCCTGGCTCGGGCTGCGCCGCCGAAAATCCTTCCAAACCTCCCAAACATGGTGCAAATCCAGGACATGCCCGGCCCGGCGCGGCCGCATCTGGAAATCAGCAAGGACGCACTGGCCAAACTACATCCGAAGCAGCGTCGCGTAGCTATGGTGACAGACGCACCTCCGCCAGATGTGCCTGTGTTTGATGAGAAGCCGGGCAAGATGGCGCTGATCGCGACGCCCAATGGACCCAAGCGGCCTGACCTTGAGCTAAACGGAGGGGCCGCGCCCCGCATCGCGCCGAAAGCGCAACCGGGCAATGTGGCGCCCGTGCCGGACGTCGGAGCGGCGCAACTGGCAGGCATGAACGGCAACTCTTCCACATTGATTGCGCTCTCCGCGACGCCTGCTCCGCCAGCGCCGGTTGCTCCGCCCCAAGGGAATCTCGCGGCGCGAGTTTCCATCTCACCGGAAGGCAAGAAGCCTGGCGTGCCAGGCGGTTCGCCAAAGGGAACTCCGTTCGCTGTCGGCGGCACCCCCGCCAACAGCGGAGGAACAAGCACCGGGAATAGCGCCGCCAATAGCGGAATAGACGTAAGCATTCGCGGCGGGAATCCTCCGGCGAACAAAGGAATGTCGGGACTTGGCGATGCCGCAAAAATCAACGCGCCCACGCCTCATACCCTTATCAGGGAACCTGAGCCGCACGTGCCGCGTGATGACGAGCCGGTGCGAACCGCGCCACCGAATTTTGCCGCGCTTCCGCCGGGAGCGAGACCGGAAGAAATCTTTGAGTCCAAGAAGATTTACAAAATGCAAATCGACATGCCGAACCTGGCGAGCGCCACGGGAAGCTGGATCTTGAATTTCACCGAGCTACGGACGGATTCCAACCTTCCTCACGTGGCTTCCCCGGACCTGTCCGCGCCTACTCCGATCCGCAAGGTCGATCCGAAATATCCTCCCACGCTTATTAATGAGCATGTCGAGGGCGAAGTAATCCTCTATGCGGTGATTCGGCGTGACGGCTCGGTGGATAGCATCCAACTCGTCCGCGGACTCGACGAAGAACTCGACAAAAACGCCATGAATGCACTGAGCCTGTGGAAATTCCGTCCGGCAACGCGACAGGGCGAACCCGTGGACCTCGAAGCCATCGTGCACATTCCGTTTCACGCGCGAGACGATCGCGAATAGGAACTCGCTTAGGAACGGCCTTCCGCAAGCTTCACTAACGAATAGAGCGCATGATTTACCGGAGTAGGAACGCCGAGTTCGGCGCCGCGACGCGAAACGTAGCCGTTCAGGGAATCAATCTCCGTGCGCTTACCGCGGTTCATGTCCTGCGCGGTCGAAGAGAGCGCTTCCGCCATTTGCGTGGCAATTTTCAGTGCGCCGGCTAAGGCCGCCTTGGGATCTTCCAGCCCGGGCGGATGGATGTTCGCGGCACGCGCGACGGCGAGCACTTCGTAGACCGCGGCCTCAACGACTTGCCAGGCATCCGCGCTTCCGGCAATTTGGCCGTACTTCGCGTGGCCGAGCGCGGAGACGGCATTCAAGGCGCAGTTCCACACCAGCTTGGTCCAAAGTTCGCCTTCGATGTTCTCGGAAATGCGGCAGGGAACATGGGCGCGAGAGAAGAGCGCGGCAATGCGCTCTGTTCTTGCGTTCTTCGGGCCAACCACGAGGTCGCCGCGGCCCGCATGCTTTACGCGGCCGGGTTCGGGCACGGAGGCGGCGACGTAAACGACGCTAGGCAGCGCATCGATCGCAGCGGCAGCGCGAATCTGTTCCACATTGTCCACGCCGTTTTGCATGCTGAGGACGAGTGCGTTTTTCGAAAGCAGTGGCGCGATGGCCCGTGCGGTCGTGGCATTGTCCGTGGTCTTCACACAAAAAAGCACAACTTCCGCGCCGCGCACGGCGTCCATATCCGCAGACGCTTGGACACGGACTCTTTCTTGAAACTGGACGGTATCGAGAAAGAGTCCGTCCTTCTGAACGGCCTCGACGAACGCCGGGCGTCCGATCATCACGACTGGTGTGCCCCCTCGGGCGAGCAGGCCTCCGAAGTATCCA
The DNA here is from genome assembly GCA_003223245.1 of Acidobacteriota bacterium. Lineage (GTDB taxonomy): Bacteria > Acidobacteriota > Terriglobia > Acidiferrales > UBA7541 > Acidiferrum. The sequence continues at coordinate 45,397 of QHYI01000110.1, read as the reverse complement.
CCGACGGCGCCTGCGCCGACGACGGCGATCTTGGGCCACGGCTGTGATTCGGTCATGGTGTGATCACGCGGATAAGGCGGTCGATGTCGCGTTCGGCGTTGTACAGGTGCGGAGAAACACGAATGTTGCCTTCACGCAGGCTGACGATCACGTTTTCCTTGCGCAGGCGCTGATAGAGTTCGGTAGTCTTTTCGCGGCCGCGCGCGGAGAAACAGCCATACGGGCCCCGCTTTGCGGCGTCAAGCGGGCTCGCGGGAATGCAGCGATCCTTGGGAAGATGCTCATACATGAAATCGATGAGTCTCGAATTGTGTGCCGCGACGCGTTCCGGGCCCATGCGCGAGACCAGTTCCACCGAAGCGTCCATGGCCGCCAGATTGAAATTGAAATAGCTAGCCCACTCGGGGGCATCCCAGCGTTTGGCATTCGGCGCGGGCCTGGGATCATCGAAATTCAGCGCGGAAAAATTGTCGGCGCCCTTTACCGCCATCCAATAGAACGGCCCCGGCCGGACCCTTGAGAGATGCTCGCTGTTGATCCAGAAGAATCCCGTGCCGAACGGACCAAGCAGCCATTTGTACCCGGCGCAAACCAGGAAATCAGCGCCTAGTTGCTTCACGTCCATAGGCATCGCACCACAACACTGGCTCACGTCGAGAAGCAGCAGAGCGCCTTGCTTATGGCACGCCTCGGCGACGCGCGGCGCATCGAGGAGCGAACCGTCATCGTAGCGAACCATGCTCACCGACACGAGGCGTGTTCGTGGCGTCATTGCCGCAAGCAAGTCGTCGGCGGAAATGAACCGCTCGCGCGGCGCGACGATCGCGACCTTCACGCCTTCGCGCTCTTCCATAGGCATCCACGCCGTGTACTGCAGAGGGAATTCGCCCCTTGCGGTGATGACTTCGTCGCCCGCTTTCCACGTCAAAGCGTGAGCAACCGCCGCCACGCCCGCGCTGGCTCCGCTCGTGAGCGCAATTTCTTCAGCCTTGCCGCCGATGAGCTTGGCGATGTTTTCGCGGATGCGATTGGGCACTTCGAAATAAGTTGCGTCCGTCTTGTGATGCGGGAATTTCTTGGCTTCGAGCGCTGCCTGCACCGCACGTACGGAAACCCGGGGAAGGGGCGACTGGCCTGCCAGGTTCAAATACGTGGCGTCCTCAAATTCGAACCACTCCTGGCGCCAGTCGGTTTGCGGAGAAATTGTGGTGGAGGCCATGAGCTGTTCCTTTCCGACGGTATTAACGGGACATAAAAACTTAGATTCGCAGGAAAGGTCTCCGGTACAACATCCAAATTGGGGCACAGGTTGGGGGAAGAAGGGAGGAACGATTCCAATGGAAGCCCGGACCAATCTTAGCCCATCGATCCAGGTAGCCAAAGACTTGGCTACGGATGCAAATCTTAATGCGAGGCTATTATCGGCAGTGTCTCCGTGGCGTTTGCCACAGAGCCCGGTACTTTCATAACCCGCCGGCCCAGGACGTACCCCAGCGTTCCCGTGACCAACCCACCTAGCACATCGGCGACATAGTGGTTACGCACGTACACCGTCGAAACGCACATGCACGCGACGAAGGGGAGAAAAATCCAAAACAGCCAGCGGCGGTGCCGCCACGCTCCCCATAGCGCTGCCGTCGCTCCAGCAACGTGCTGCGAGGGAAAGGCGGCGCCGTGCACGCGGCCGTATTTCTCGATCCAATTAATCAACGCCGTGAACGGCCCGCCGCTCTGTCCGCTATGCCACTGGCCCGGCAGCGTGAACCACGGACTCTGTACAGGAAAGAGCATCGCGATGACGTAGCCGAACACGTAGCCAACGGCGGAGTAGGTCATCACCGCCCAATAACTTTTCCAATCACGCTTGCAATAGAGAATGCCACCAAGAATCAGCAGGTAGACGAAATAAGTGAAATAGGAAAACTCCATGAACTCGGTCAGCGCCGGGCGCGCAAGATGTTCGAACCAAAGCGCGGGATTTACGCCCGTGAGCCAGAGATCGAAGGCCATAAGCTTGGCGTCCTCCCATCCGGGATTCACCAAATGGATAAGCCGGCTCATTTCCTCGAAACAAAAAAGGAAAAACACATGCGGATACCAGTGCCGCCAGAAGTGCCAGAATTTTGACGAGAACGTGCTGCTGGCTTGTTTGACCAGTTCTGCGGATCTCGCTTCGCCGTAGCACAGGATCAAAATGACCGCCGCGACGAGCGCCTGCAATCCGACTAATCCCGCCAGATGCGTCAGGTTTTCCCCGAATAGCGAGATCATCACGCTGGACAGAGCCAAATATCCGAGCGCGGTCCATTCGAACGCGCCCGAAGCCTCCCACGCCCCGAGGAATGCTTTCACCACCAGCGTCCTAAATCGAAACCGCGCTGCTTCGGCTGTCCATGCCACGGCGTTCTCGCCACCTTGACAGTTCCCTTCTTCCGTGTCTTTCACGCGTATCGCTCCGTTTGCGGCACGAGCTTTTGCGTTTTCTCAAACGCGGTCCGTCGTTCGCAAGATGGGCCAACCTCGTTTTCGAGCAATCCTCGCAAGCTCGGATGCCGGATTCATGGCCACCGGCCTGCCCACGGCTAGAAGCATCCAGCGATCCTGTGCGCTGTCTCCGTACGCCCAACACTGCGACAGGTCGAGATGCATTTCCCCCGCCAGCGCGCACACGGCCCGCGCTTTGGCTTCCCCCAATATAGGCTCACCAAGAATTTTTCCGGTCCATTTGCCGCTCATCTCTTCCAACCGCGTGGCGCACACCCGGATTTTCCTTGTAAACCCCCGCGCGGCGATTTCTTGTTCCAGGGCACGCGCTGCGGCAATCGCCAGGGGTTCCAGCGTTCCGCTGACAATTACAATCTTGTGGCCCAACATGGCATGGCACGTGACTCGCTCCACTCCCTGTTCAAAGAAACGAGGGACAGGCCATCGTGGGTTGTGCCTCGGAGGCTCGGATGCCTGTCCCTCGTCCGGGTGGCCGCTCGTGTGCGCCAGAGAATGGGGGCATTTCTCCGTGCGACGCTCGTCGAAAGTTCGTATGCCTTTCAAGTACATTTTACTTGTGGCCGCGAACGCCGGAATGCCGCGCGGCAATAACTCGAGCGCTTCCCCGAACCACAAAAAATAGTTCGCCAGTGGAAGTTCGCAGCGCCTGCGTAACGTTCGAAAAAAGCGGCGTTCCAGCGAGGGCAGCGGCATCAGCGTTCCGTCCAAATCGAAAAACGCTGCAACTTGCGCGCTCATGCGGCCTCCTGCATGGCACGCTTTGCTCCGCGGCTTTGGCGCAACGCTCCTGCAAAATGCTTCCAGCCCTCCACGAGCACCGGCAAACCGCGCACCAGACAAAACACCGCCGTCGCCCAAGTCAGCGCGTGCGCGCCCGTTCGAACGAGCGCGTCGACATCCGCAGTAAGTCCGCGGAACAATGCCACCGGTCCGCGCGTCAACGCCAGTTCCAAACCCAAATAGCAAAAGCATAAGCATTTCATTGCGGCGTAGAGCCCGCGGCTCCAGCGCGACGCGACCAGGGCGCGCCCCCACCAGCTTTCTACCATAGCGTTCGCTCCCCAGCCGGAGCGACCTGCCTTGCTCGCCAGTCCTCGCAGAAAATCTGTGGCCGCGCCGCGCGCGAAATACACATTTTCGATCAGGCGGTCGCCGAGAATGTCCAACTGCGCGCCCACGGGCGTGGCCATTTTTTTCTTGCGCGCCAGGTGCCCGTCCAGGGCGTCGAGGGCGATCGACGCGACGGTTAAGGCCACGGCCAGAAGATTGCCCCAAGCGCCGCGACCGAATAAACTCACGGCCGCGAATCCAACGGCAACGCGCAGTAGGGTGATCTTGTTGGGCGTCCATTCAAAGGCCATGACGGGGCGCGCCTCGCGAGCGCTCCATGAGCCGAGCGGCAGCTGACGTGCCAAACTCGAATGGCAGAATCCCTTTAGAATCAAAACATTCCAACGATGCGAAAAAAGCCTCGCCGCTCGAGCGCCAGCCAAAGACCTCATCTGTCGGCTATTCGCTTGACGCCGACGGTGTGTTCCTTTTTCATCTCCCGCGCGTCTAATGATGGGACTGGTCCTTCGTCCTCGCTCGACAAGCCCGGGGGCATGCGGATGGGCGCGGGAATATTCCTGGGGATTACCCGATTCTTTCCGGTCCAGGTATGATGCAAGGCTGAAGGTATGTCGCAAATATGACGGATGTCTCTTTAGCAGGGGCGTTTCTGGCCGGGCTGGTTTCGTTTCTTTCGCCTTGCGTGCTGCCGCTGGTTCCCGGTTATATCTCCATGCTTTCCGGCATCGGCATGGAGCAGTTGCGCGAAGGGGACGTTCCGCGGTCCGGACTGTTTTCCTCCGCGGTGGCGTTTGTAGCTGGCTTCTCCGTGGTGTTCATTGCGTTCGGCGCTTCGGCCAGCGCCGTTGGGTCCTTCCTCCTTCGGAACCGCGCGCTTCTCGCCCCGATCGCTGGTGCCTTGATTCTTCTCTTTGGCCTGCACCTTACCGGCGCGCTGGTCAAACTCAAAGTGCGCGTTGGGGTAATTCTTGGAACTATTCTCGCCGGGCTGGGAGTTGTCGCGCTGCTTCGGCACGCGCCGCTTTTTGCCGGACTCCGCGCGATTCACTTTTTTTCTCTCTCGCTGATTGGTTTTTTTGGTCCGCCGATGGCGCGCTGGCTCAATCGCGACGTCCACTTGCGGTCGAACGCCGCGCAGCCCGGCATCTGGAGCGGCTTCCTTCTGGGCTTCGCCTTCGCTTTTGGCTGGACCCCTTGCATAGGTCCCATCCTCAGCGCGGTGCTCATTCTTGCCGCCAACAGCGAGACCATCACTCGCGGAATCCTTCTTCTCGCGATTTATTCCGCGGGGCTGGCGATTCCCTTTTTGCTTACCGCTCTTGGAATCGGCCAGTTCATGGCGTTTTACAGGAATTTTCGAAAGTATCTCCACGCCGTGGAACTCTTTAGCGGCGCCTTGCTGTTGTTTGTCGGAGGCTTGGTCTACGTCAATAAGCTGACCTGGCTTTCGGGCAAGCTCAGTTTCCTGAATGGAATTGTTTTGTGGTTGGAACGCGCTGTGACCGGGGGCCGATAGCGCCCGTCGCGCTTAGGCATTAGAAATTGGGTTCGGCCTCCGTTTATAATTTCTCTTAAAGGATATTTGATGAAAAAAGTTCTCCTGATCATTGGCACCGTGGTGGTGCTCATTGGCTTAACGGTTTATGCGGATCGCGCCACTCGGCTGAAGCCGAGAAATTCCGTCGACGGCGCGGTGCATGCCGACACGGCGGTCGTGGGCACCCCGGAGCCCGAGGTTACCTTCAAGGATCTGGACGGCAAGGAGGTGCCGCTCAGCGCGTACAAAGGCAAAGTCGTGCTCGTGAATTTCTGGGCCACGTGGTGCGAGCCGTGCCAGATTGAAATTCCTTGGCTCATTGAGATGCAGCAGAAGTATTCGTCGAAGGGCTTTACCGTTCTTGGCGTGGACGTGGACGATGAAGGCAATAATGTGGTCTCCGCGTACACGGCCAAGGAACGCTTCAACGTGAACGGGCAGAAGCTTCCGATGAACTACCCGGTGCTGCGCGGTAATGACGCCGTCGCCGACAAGTTCGGCGGGCTACTCGGTTACCCGACCAGTTTCCTCATCTCTCGCGACGGCAAAATCGTGAAAAAGACCCAAGGTCTGATTGACTACGAGGAAATTACCAAAGCCATCGAGTCACAGTTATAGGCAACTTGGCCCCGTTCCTGACGGAAGTCCCAAGAAGCTTCAGCCACCTGTCTTGTAGCTTGGTTGGTGAACCGCCTGTGAGGCGCGTGCGATTTCGTAGGACCTGCGAAGGAGTTCGATAGCGCGGCCCACATCGGCGGGGTTTCGAAGATAGATGCTGACCCAGCCCGACCGCGGAAGGATGTGATGCGGTTCAGCCTCGCGGCTTTGCACTAGCTCATCACGCACACGCAAAGGAAACGGAATGTCGACTAGGCGGTCGCCGTGGACGTGGCCCACTTCGCGGCGGCCCACGCGATATTCGGTGCCGCCAAAACGGTGCGGCCGAGACGCCATCTCATCCCAGCGCGTCACCGCTTCGTGGATGTGCTCGCGGGCACTAGATACTGGCATTGCTTCACCCCTCCACTCAGGAGCAACAATCTGCCATTTCACCTCGTTGGATGCATCCTAGTGTGACTAAGCTACTTCCGGGATAGCCGGAACCAGGGTCAGCAACCTTTTGCGGACCATCGGGTTTGATTCGGTAGACGCCGCTCCAAACGGATGAGGGAAAAGACCTCGAGTGACTCCGGAGGGGGTACCAGGCGCTAGCAAGGGGCTCAAACAATGCGATATCTAAGGTATCCGGCATTACTTGGCATTGGCCTCTTTTTTGCGTCGTTTGCGCACGCGCAGAGAGCGTTTGTGGGCGTGGAGGTCGGTCGGGCCTACTACGGCCGGGCTTATGTTGGCGCACCGCCAGTTTGTCCCTATGGCTACTATGCTGATTACCCCTACGCCTGTGCGCCATACGGCTACTACGGGCCGGAATGGTTTGTAAACGGCGTGTTTATTGGCGTGGGGCCCTGGCATCACTGGTATTGGCGGCATCCTGGTTGGTACGGTCGCGGTTTTTATGGGCGAAGCTGGCGCGGCGATTGGGATCATGATGGCTCCCGTGGGCGCGGCTTCCGCGGACGCGGCTGGGACCACGACGATTTTCGAGGCCGCCGATTCGATCATGAAGGCTTTGGGCCGGGCGGCGGCTTTCACAGAGGTGGTCGCTGGCATGGTGGTGGAGGTGGGTTCCACGGCAGAGCTGGATTCCACGGCGGCGGCCATCTGGGTGGGCGTGGCGGACACCGCTAAGGGCAAAGCATTCAACTAAGCATAGTCATAGAGAGAACCGGGGACGGCTGGCAGTCAACACACCAGCCGTCTTTCTTTTTGGGAGCCCAACTCGGGACTTGGGCCTTTTGAGAAGCGGAAACATACAAGAGGATTTGACTTCATGGACCTCAGAAATTGAAGCGGTAGCCAAGAATCATCTTGGCGATTAAGTGGTCGGTCGAATGCGTCATGCCGACGCCCAGGCCAAAATTGACTTCCCAGTTCGCGGAAAGATTGAGATCGATGGTGGGGAAGATCTGATGTTGCTGCTGACCGATGGGAAGAAAATCCGTGGCCGGACCGATGGCGCCGTAGTATTCAAATCCACCGGTGATCTTCTTCGTGAAATCGTAGCTGAACTTGAAATCCGGCGAAAACGTGACGCCTTGATGGACCGTCTCTCCGTGAAAGGAGCGGTCGAACGCCGGATTGAAGGACCAATACCAAGGGCCTGATTGTTGGTCGATGATGGGGCGCATCTCCCAGGTCCAGGTGTCGGTGGAAAATCTGCGGCGCTGGTAACCGATTTCGTTCGAAAGGCTGAGGCCGACGGGCCACTTCCACTGTTTTGGCACACGCACCCGCGGACGAATGTGGTCGCCCACCCAATCCCAGCCCTGGCCATTTTGCGCAGAAGTGAAAATGTAGAAGCCGGTCTCGAACCAGTCGGTGAAGCCACGCGTGATTTCGATCGTTTCGTGTAGCTGGTGGTTTGTCGGGAGGAGGCCGTCTTGAAACGTTTTTGAGCCTTGGAAAGTGAAATTGCTGTGCAGCTCGACCATAGTGTGATGCGGTTCGACGGTCTCGTAGCCGTAGACTTGAATTTCGTAATTGTCCTGCGCCTGAGCAGGGCCTGACAACAGCATGCTCAGAACCGCCAGAACCCCGCAAACAGTACCGCTGCGCAAGCTCACTCGTCCTCCGACCTTCGAGGCCTCGCTAGGGTATTTCAAGATGTCCGACCGACAAACAGAATGAGATGCGCGAATCAGGCGTGGGGGTGCGCTTTGTCGTAGACCTCCATCAATTGGCGGATGGAGGCGTGCGTGTAGCGTTGGGTCGTGGAAAGCGATTGGTGGCCGAGGAGCTCCTGAATGGCGCGAAGATCAGCGCCATCGGCGAGCAGGTGCGTGGCGAAAGCGTGGCGTAGGGAGTGCGGGTGCAAGTCCCAATTGACGTTTACCAGGCGGACGTACTTCTTGACGATGCGGCCCACCGAGCGCTGCGTTAGCCGCCGGCCTGCATAGTTAAGAAAAACGGCCTGCGGGTGCGCGTCTGCCGGGCGATGCGTCCCGTTGGGTTGTTTCAGAAGCTGCTCCCTCACGGGCCAATACTTTTCCAAAGCTTCCTGCGCCTTTGCCCCGTAGGGCACGATACGCTCCTTGTTGCCTTTGCCACGCACCCGCAGAATACGCTCCTTTTGCTCGACGTCCGGCAGATTCAAGCCCGTAAGTTCGCTGACACGCAGCCCCGCGGCATAAAGGAGCTCGAGCAGCGCACGGTCGCGCCGCAGAAGCAGGCCTTCTTCGGCCAGGGCCGCCTGGCCCGCTTTGTTCGATTTTCTGACAGACCGAGAAGCTTCCGTTGACGCGCGATTTCTGGAGGGTGAGGAGCGGCCCGCCGGGCTTTGAACCATTCCCGCAAGCTCGTCGAGGAACGTGTTCATCTCCTCGGCAGAAAGCACGGAAGGGATGCGTTTCGGAAGCTTGGGTGTGGGCACGAGTCGCGCCGGGCTTTCCTTCAATTGGCCTTCACGCACGCAATACTTAAAGAAGGAACGCAGAGCCGCGAGTTTTCTCGCAATCGAGCTTTTTTCCAGGCCATGGTCGTGCAAGTGCACGACAAATTCTCGAATCATGCCGTGGCCCACGGCGCGCAGGGCCGGCGGTTCCGAACCCGGAGGTGAAAGGAACGCGAGAAATTGGCGCAAATCCTTGCCGTAATTGGAAATCGTGTGAGGCGAGGAATTCTTTACCGTCTGGAGGTATTCAAGGTACTTGGCAATCGCTTCTTTCATTCCTGCCTGCAATCGGAAAGGGAGACCCACAGACAGTATAGGCGCACACCGAAGCGCGGAAAGTGAAATTGAACGTGTGTTTCCTCAGGCGCCGGTGGGTTAGGACTTGGCTGCCACGGGCACGGGAGCGTCTTCGGTCGGAGCTGGCGCCGGCGTTTCAACGAGCTTCTCCCAGTCGCAACCTTCCTTCAAGCAAGCGTGCACCGTGCCAATTTTCGAGCGCTTCTCAACGATGAAAGGGGCACCACACTTCGGGCAGGGTTCCGCGATGGGCATGTACGGCGTGGTGAAATCACAGTCCGGATAGCGCGAGCAGCCGTAGAAAATGCGCGGGCGCCCTCGGCCGCCTTTCCCGGCGCTGCCGCGGCGCACAAATTCACCTTCCTTGCACTTCGGGCATTTGATACCCATGGTGATTGGCCGCGTGTATTTGCACTTCGGATAGGCCGAGCAGCCAATAAACTCGCCAAAACGCCCATGCTTCTTCACCAAGCCGTTGCCGCACGTAGGGCATTTCTCGTCGAGCGGCTCATCCGGCTGGTGCGCAATGCGCGTGCCCTGCACGAGACGGCGCGTGGTCTTGCAGTCTGGATAGCCGGTGCAAGCAAGGAAGGTACCGAAGCGCCCGCGCTTGATGGCCATCTCCTTGCCGCAGTTGTCGCAATATTCGATCTTGTTCGGATCGCCGGCGTCAGCCTCAACAGGCGAGAGGTCTTCAATGAAGTCGCACTCCGGATAGCGCGAGCAGCCGAGGAAGAACCCGTGGCGGCTGATGCGTTCGAGAAGCTCTCCCTGACCGCACTTCTCGCACTTTTTCCCCGTGGGGATGCCAGCCTTGTACGAAAGCATTTCCTCGTCGGCTTTGTCGAGGTCGATGACGAATTTTTCCCAAAATTCTTTCACGGACTCGCGCCAAGGCATCTTGCCCTCTTCAATTTCGTCGAGTTCGTCCTCCATGCGGGCAGTGAATCTGAGATCGAAAATGTCCTCAAAACTTTTTACCAGCAACTTGCACACGCGCTCTCCCAGCATGGTCGGCGAAAAGCGCCCTTGGTTCTTGGTGACATACTCTCTTTCGACAAGCGTCGAAATGATGGCGGCATAAGTCGAGGGGCGGCCGATGCCATCTTCTTCGAGTTCTTTCACCAAGGTCGCATCGTTATAGCGCGGCGGTGGTTCGGTGAAGTGCTGCTCGGGCCGAATCCTATCGAGGCGCAGCAACTGGCCCTCGGCAACCTCCGGCAAGGCGCGGCCCTCGCCCTCCTCATCCTTTTCGTCCTCTTCGCGATCTGCGGCGGACACCGGCAATTGGTAAACGCGCAGGTAACCGTCGAACTTTTGCACCGAACCGCTGGCCCGAAAAGTGTATTCGCCAGCGCGTATATCAATCGTGGTTTGATCAAAGATCGCCGGAAGCATCTGAGAAGCTACAAACCGCTGCCAGATCAACTGGTAGAGCTTGAAGAGGTCGTCGTCCAAATATTTGCGAACGTCTTCCGGCGTGCGTGTGACGTCGGTCGGCCGCACGGCTTCGTGCGCTTCCTGGGCGTCTTTCTTCGACTTATAGAAGTTCGGCTTCTCGGGGAGGTAATTCGGGCCAAACTTCGCCGGGATGAGTTCGCGGACCTGCGCCAGCGCGTCGTTCGAAACATGCACCGAGTCCGTGCGCATGTACGTGATCAGCGCGACGGAGCCCTCCGAGCCCAGCTCCACGCCTTCATAGAGTCTCTGCGCCAACGACATGGTGCGCTTGGCGGTGTAGCGCAGCCGGTTGTAGGCCGCCTGCTGCAATTTCGACGTCGTGAACGGCGGCGGCGGATTGCGCCTCTTCTCCTTCTGCGCCACCGACGCCACTTGCCACTTGGCCTTGCTCACCGCCGCAACAATCTGGTCGGCGGCTTGCTGGTTCTTGACTTCCATGTCTCGGTCGTTGTGCTTGATGAGCTTGGCTTCGAACAGCGGCGGCTTGCTTGCGTCCAGCGTCGCGTGGATGGTCCAATATTCCTGCGGCACGAACGCGCGAATGGCCTGTTCGCGCTCAACGATCAACCGTAGCGCTACGGTCTGGACACGTCCCGCCGACAAACCGCGCCGCACCTTGTTCCACAAAAGCGGCGAGATCTTGTAGCCAACTAAGCGGTCGAGCACGCGGCGCGCCTGCTGAGCGTCCACGAGCTTGTCATCAATGGCCCTGGGATGTTCAAACGCCGCCCGAATGGCCTTCGGAGTGATCTCGTTAAAGCTTACGCGGAAAATCTTCTTGGGGTCCGCCGGCGGGATATCGGTGGCTAACCTTTCGTCATTCGCTGCGCGCTTGGCAGCTTTGGAGTTCGCCCCTTTGTCCTTCGCTTCAGCGCCCTTGCCGTTCTGCCTTCCAGGAGCTTCCGCTTCCACAAACCGGCTCGGTTTCGAAAGCACCATTGCCAAGTGCGCTGAAATCGCCTCGCCCTCGCGGTCCGGGTCAGGCGCCAAATAGACTGCTTCCGCCGTGTGGGCGGCTTTGCGCAAATCGTGAATGACCTTGCCCTTCCCGGAAATGATTTGCAGCGTGGGCTCGAAAATCTTTTCGTCATCCAAAGTAATCTTGGGCGTCTTTGCTTCGGCTTTCGCGCTTTTCTTTGTTCCCTTTTTCTTTTTGGCTTTTTTGTTGCCGGTCGGATCCTCGCCGGGAAGGCGAATGCCGATAGTCTTTGTCGGCAGGTCCATCACGTGGCCAATGGAAGCCTTGACGGTGTAATTCCGTCCCAAATATTTATTAATCGTCTTCGCCTTCGCGGGCGATTCGACAATGACAAGCGAACGAGCCATTTAACTTTTGTAACTCCAGTTTGTATTTCGGAAAGGGCGGACCGCGGGGCGTGTGTCGTTCTCGCTACCTTTGGCGCATGTCCCTGAGATGGGCCCAGCCTTCCATGAGATGCATTTGCGGGGCCTACCGGTTCCTGCTTATTAGATGTTGTTCCACCCGCAGAGGGACACTTGAACCCCTATCCCCCTCTAATAGCAACACTTTGCAGAACTGCTTCCCCGGCAATCGCCGGACAATTCCTTTCCTCTCAGGCTTAAACAGGGTAGCCAGACAGTCGGAAGAGTTCAAGCCGGAGCGCTCTACAATTTCATCGATACTTCCATTCGCGCGGTGATCAACGACCGGCGGTAGTGCGCCCCTTCCACGATTACCGCGCCCAAGGGTAATCCCGCAACCTTCCGACACAGGTTCAAACTTTATTTTCTCCCGACCAAGCGCACGCGCAACGTCGTAGCTCGGCCTTGCCCGCCTGCGAACGCGCCAAAGCATCCGGATCGGACAGAACTAGTGCACGCCGGCGCGCCAATATTATTCACTACGGAATCCGGATTTTCCCGCCCAAGGATGTTCACCGCTTCGACCCGTGCTGCCCACAAGTACCCGTGAAATGCAAATTTTCGTTCGAGGCCCAAATTCAAGCTGGCGTATGCCGGAAAACGCGAGGAATTTGGCGGACCTATGAGTTGCTGCTGCAGATTCACCACGCTGAACGGATACCCCGTCCGATATTCAAAGAAACCGCTCAACTGCGTGCTCCATATATGTGTGGGGAGCCAGCCCCAAAGCAGCAGGCGGTTGGGCGCATCCCAAGCCACCGGACCAGGCTGCTGCGCCGCGTAGAAAATCGAACCTAAGGACGGGTTAAGAACTTCGTTCGAACGCGCGCGTGAGCGTGTGTACGCGCCGTAAATCTCCGTGCTCTTGGAAAACACGTGCCGCACGGAAAGCGTGGCCGAGCGATAGCGGTCCTGGCGATGATCCTGGAGCAGAAAAATCCCGCCCGGCTGCGAGGGCTGCTGGCCCACAAAGGCGAAGGCGTGAGAGCCGTTACGCACGAGAAGGTCTAGACTAACCAGCGTGTTGCGCCCGAACTTCTCCTGCCAGCCGGCGCTAAAGGTGGCAAAACGCGGCTGCTGCAAGCCGCCCGCGGGCGACACGAATTGGCTAACGACTGGACCGGGAGGAACCACGTTGCCGGCGGAGTCGTAAAAAGTGTCGACCTGTCGTTGGTCCAGCACCTGCCCAATCAGCGCCAGGTTGAGAGGCGCGTTGTAAATGCCCCAGCCCACTGAGAATTTGGCCCGATCATCGCCAAAGGGCAGCACGTTCGCCGACACGCGCGGCTCGGCCACGGCGCTTTCGGTGAAGCGGTCCCCGTCCGTGCGCAAGCCGGCTTGAAAAACGAAGTGCCTGCTCAGGGACCAGGTATCCTGCGCGTAACCGCCCGCCTGGGTGTTCGAAAGCCTAGGAGTAGCGCTTCCTGTAAACGTGGACCGCCGCACCAGGCAGCCCGGCGTTGGCGAAGTGCATGTCGTCCCATCGTTTGCATTGGTTGCTTGAAGCGCGTCAATTTCTCCGCGCTCGGCAAACTGGTGGTAGATCAGCCCGGCCACATTTGCCCCGGCGGAAAGCTGATGGGTGCCGTGCCAGTGGCGCGAGGCGGCCATGACGTTCGCGACGGCTTGCAAACGCCGCCCACGCTGACGCAAATGCTGAAAGTAATTGCCGCTCGTGCCGTTAATGAGGAGGATGAGCGGCTGCGGGCCTTGTGGTGTGTAATCAAGCACGCCGTCATCGGCGGCCACTCCGAGCTCAAACAAAATTTCGTGGAGCCAGATCTGGTCCTTCAGCGAAACAAACCCTCGGCGCTGATCCGCGGTGACGGTAGTCGATTGTGGGTCGAGTGCGTCCAGGCCCAGATTGTTGTCACTTGCGCGATTGTAGAGAAGCGTCGCGTGAAGGATGTGCTTCGAGGAAAAGTTGTATTGCAGCCGAAGCAGATTGTCTCCCGCCCACCGCTCGAAAGTGTTCGCGTTCGAAGGAAGTTGTTTCACCACCCCGAAGGTATGCTGAATGCTGACGGCATCGGCAAACCAAAAGCGGCCGCGCTCGATCGGTCCGGAAAAGGTGAACCGCGGGTACCAGTCTCCCAGGTGCACGCCCTCCTGACCGTTGATGCCGGGAGCGGGATTGGTGGTCCCGAAGCGCCAGCGGTCGTCCCCGTCGGGAGTTTCCAGGCGCAAGATGCTTGCGCCGGAATGCGGATAAGCCGCGCTGACGTTTCCCGACTGAACCTCCACCCCACGCGTGGCATCCACATTGAAGCGTGAAGTAAACGCGCCGCTGACCGGATCGCCGATCTCAAAGCCGTCCATGAGGTATTGCGTTTCTCCTGAGCGCGCGCCGGCCACATGTAAATTGGCCCGATTGTCTTCCACGATTTCCGGCATCGCGACCAAGCTCTGCTGAAGGACATGAGTGTTGGGCACAGGGATGTCGCGAATATCCCGCGCAGAGAGCGTCGACCGCTGCGTCGTGTCCTTGGCGTCGATCTGGTTGGAAGGCGCGGTGACCTGCACGTTTTCGCGCACTTCCTGCTCATGATTCAAGAGCAGCGATAACTCATTGCTCCCGGCGTGCAGCGTGAAGGTCTGGCCCGTGAGCAGGAAAAAACCTTCCTTGCGAACCTCCGCTTTGTAGTCCCCGGAAGAAAGATGATGGAAGGCGAAGCGCCCGGTGGCATCCGTCTCGGTTCGGTAGACGTGCCCGGCGGCGTCGGTTAGCTTCACCTCGGCCGCTCGAACAAGCACACCGTTCTCGTCGAGAACAACTCCCGCGCAATCCGCCGGTTCTGCCGCGCAGACGGGAACACACGCAACAACGAAAAAACAAAGCAACACCGCCGCAAATAGACGACCTGCCTCCATTACCATCCCTGACGATCACTTCGGATTAGACTACAATTTGCAGGCCCGCGGGAGGGTGAAGAAAGATGAAATGCTCCAGGAGGAATTGGCAGGCAGCGTTGTGTGCCCTTATGCTGCTGTTTTGTGCGGCAACTGCTCGCGGTCACCGTCAGGCAGCAAGGACCTCCGCTTCTTCTTCCCAAGTGAGACCAGGCACGGAAACGCAACTGCACAGAGCGGCGCGGACCGGCAATCTCAAGTTACTGCGAACGCGTCTCGAGCAAGGCGTGAATCCGGACGCCCGAGATCCTTCCGGCCGTACCGCCCTTCTGGAAGCTGCGGCCGCTGGCCAGCTCGAAGCGATGCGCGAGCTTGTGGACGCTGGCGCCAATGTGAACGCCGCCGCCCCGGAGGGACAAACTCCTCTGATCGAAGCGACGGCGCGCAACCGGGCCGCGGCCGTCAAGTTTCTCGTGGAGGCAGGTGCCGATCCGAATCTCCGGTCGCGGGGTTTCGGGTCCGCTCTAGAGGCGGCGGAACGCATGGGGCACGAAGAGATTGCTCAAATGCTGCGTAAAGCCGGCGCGCATACCTTCGGAAGATCCGTCGGAGATACCGTATGTGTTCGTCCCTGGAACGGCGAAGGCTATTGCGGAACCGTTCTAGCCATCCATAACAACCAATACCAGATCCACATTACGAAGATTATAGGATGCCTCGGCGGGTGCCAGCCGAAACCCGAATGCTCTGCGGGGAAGCCTGTCGGTGGACCCGGCGGCCTGCAGGTCGGCGATGGGGTCACCACCGTTAGCTGGTGTCTTACCCACACCGGGGTGAAACCCTAATGCGCGGCGGCATTTTTTCTCCTCTCGTGACGCTGGCGTTGGCTGTTTGTGCTCTTCATCTCTGCAACGCCTGCGGCCGATCATCTCCCGGGAATTCCTCTTCCACCATCACCTCTGTGAATGTGGCATGCGCCGCACCCTCGGCGGACGCGGCTGAGACGGACCAGTGCGCGGCGAATGTGCAAGGTACCGGCGCATTCAGTACCTCCGTTTCTTGGCAAGCGTCCGCCGGCAGCATTTCTAGCACCGGGCTTTTCATGGCGCCCGGCGCCCCGGGACCGGTCAGAATTACGGCTACTTCCACACAAGACTCCACCAAATCGGGCTCCAATACCGTGATGGTTCCGCCGGCGACGAAAAGCGGCTTTCTGTATCGCGGCATCACACACACATCCTGGCAGCCCAACGAGTACAACACCGGCGCTGGCACCACTTCGCAAAACGCCCTGGCAGCGACCGGCGCTACTTGGGCCGGAGTCCTGGTCACGCAATATCAGGCCGATGCCACGGCAAATACTATCGCGGCTGATCCCAACCGCACACCCACGGACGCAGCCGTCGTTGCGGCCATTACCGAATTCCACAGCCAAAACTTGAAAGTCATGCTCAAGCCCCACGTGGACTCCGAGGACGGCGCCTGGCGCGGCACCTTCCAACCATCGGACCCCGCGTCTTGGTTCCAGAGCTTTCAAATGTTCATCGTCCACTATGCCACTCTTGCGCGCGACAACAATGTCGAGATGCTTTGCTTGGGAACGGAATACACCAAACTCAGTGGCGCAACCTTTCTCGCGGACTGGACTGCCGTGATTACCGCCATTCGCAATAGCGGTTACACCGGGCTGCTGTCCTACGCCGCCAACGCCACCTTTGCCGGCGACGAATTCACTTCTGTCTCCTTTTGGGATCAGGTCGAGGTCATTGGGTTGGATGCGTACTTCCCGTTGACCAATCAAAATGACCCAACGATTGCTCAGCTTGTGGCGGCCTGGAGTTCCAATAAAAACGGAGAAAATATCGTCGCCGGTGTCCAGAACTTCGCGAACGCTCACCCCGGCAAACCCGTGATCTTCACCGAAATCGGCTACCGCAGCGTCGCAGGCGCCAATACCGCTCCTTACGACTTCGCCCTTGCGGGAGCTGTGGATCCTACCGAACAAGAAAACTGCTACGAAGCCATGTACGAGGTTTGGAGCCAGCAAAACTCGCTGCTGAAAGGCAATCTTTGGTGGTCCTGGTCGGTACCGATGCCTTCGGCCAGCGATACCGATTACACGCCGTGGACCAAGCCCGCCGAAACCGTACTGAGAAACTGGCAGTGATGCCATTGATCCTTCAAGGGCACCGCAATTGGTCATCCTCGGCCCGAAGCGAAGGATCTCCCTCTACCGCTGGTTTGCGGTTTCTCATCGGCTGGAATAATGGCTAAGGTTTCGCCGGGTCTTCCGGAAGGACCTCATCGAGCGTCTTCACAAATAGGTCCGCGTCCTTCTCAGTGAAAATCAGCGGCGGCCGCAGCTTGATCACGTTGTGATGCGGACCGTCCGTACCGGTCAGAATGCCGCACTCGCGAAGCCGGTTCACTACATAAGACGCTTGCCTCGGCGCGGCCTGGCGCGTTTCTCGATCGAGCACAAGATCCACGCCCAAGAAAAGCCCCGACCCGCGCACGTCGCCAATCAGAGCATGCCTCTCTTGCAGCGCTTTCAATTCATTTTTGAGGTAAGTTCCGACGCGCAGCGCGTTCTCCTGTAGTCTCTCCTCTTCGAGCACCTCCAGCACCGCAAGTCCAGCCGCGCATGCCACCGGATTTCCTCCAAAAGTGCTGAAGAATTCCATGCCATTTGCAGACGAATCCGCAATTTCTTTTGTTGTGACGACCGCAGCAAGCGGGAATGCATTCCCAATTGGCTTTCCCAGCACGACCATGTCGGGCACAACGCCTTGCGTTTCGAATCCCCAGAAATGGGTCCCTAGCCGTCCGAAGCCGACCTGCACTTCATCGGCGATGCACACCGAGCCCCCTGCGCGGACGTGCTTGTAGACTTGCTGCAGATATCCCGGCGGAAAAACAATTTGCCCGCCGACACTTGGCAGTGTTTCCGCGATATATGCCGCGACCCCGCGGCCTTCGGCTGCGGTGCGTTGCAAAATTTCCGCGACGTGGCGCGCGTATCTTGCGCCGGCCTGTTGGTCCTCGCGCCGGTACAAGCCGCGATAATCGTCGGCCAGCGGCGCCACGTGCACCCAGGGCTTCTTTCCTCGCCCGCCTGGCCCATTGAATTTGTACGGGCTGATATCGATCAGCGTATTCGTGTGCCCGTGGTAGGCGTGCTCGAGCACAATCACATCTTCGCGACCCGTGTGCGCCCGCGCCAGTCGCAGCGCCAGTTCGTTCGCCTCGCTGCCGGAGTTCACAAAAAAACAGACCCGCAGTGGTTCTGGCAGCCTCTGTATCAGCCGCTCGGCGTAGCGATTCACGTTGTCGTGCAAATAGCGCGTGTTGGTGTTGAGCAGCGCGAGTTGCTGCTGCGCCGCTCGCACAACGCGCGGATGGCTGTGCCCCACCAGAGGCACGTTGTTGTACGCGTCGAGATACGCCCGCCCCGTATCATCGTAGAGATAGTGCATCCAGCCGCGCACGATTTTCAGGGGGCGCTGGTAGGAAATGCTGAGATTTTTTCCCAGAAGAGCGCGCCGCTTTTCGAGCGTGTCCTCAAAACTTGTCTCGCGAGCCGGGAATCGGTCCTTGGGAATCCCGAGCAAAAGATTCGGATCGGGAGAAAGGCTGGTCCACACAGCGCGCTGTGAAGCGTAAGCCACGCCCGGAAAATCCGCTCCAAGATCCAACAAATCGAGGATGATCTGAAAATGTACGTGCGCCGGCCAGCCGCCGTTCTCATCAGACGCCCCGACGCGAGCGAATTCCTGTCCCTGCAAGATGCGTTGCCCGACTTTAAGTGCGTTGAGCGTTTGCGTCGTTAGATGCCCGTAGAGCGTGAAGAATTCATCTCCAGCGCTCGTTTCGTGACGCAAAATCACCAACGGACCGTAATCGAGCGGCGCCGCATTGTTCGCCAGAAGCTGTACGACTCCATCGAGCGGCGCGCGCAATGCCGTTCCTGGCTCGACGAAAAGATCGATGCCCAAGTGAATCGTGCGTCGCTCGCTGACCGGGTTGTCCACGCTTCCAAACAAGGGAGAACGGTAGAGCGGCCTCGCCTCGTTGTAGCGCCCGACCCCTACGCGCACGCCAGCACGCCTCATCTCACCAAAGATCGTCTCGGTGAGCGCCGGAGTTTCGGACGCGCTCGGATCCGCTCCAAGAAGCAAGCTGCCAACGCCAAGATCAAAAACCAGGGACGGCGCCGTCCGCAGATCCACATCCAGAATGGAGGCCGCGGATTCCCCGCTGGCTGTCAGCCAACGCTCGATCTTCTCTGCTTTTGGCGCCGGCTTCATTCCGCACACAGCACGGAACGCGTAATGAGCAAACCTATGATGAATTTTCGCGATTTGTTCGAGCGCCTTCCACGCTGGCTCTTCGCTCACGGTAACGTACCCATCGTCCGGCTTCACTTTCTTGCGCTCGGCCGAATTTGTCACGCTCACGGCCAGCCGCGCCGCCATCAACGGAAATAGAGCAGCAACTTCTTCGTGATTTAGGGGGAACGCGCCGTGATAGCCCGCAACCAGCTCAGACGCGGCTTTCAGCGGGTCGCGTTTTCCTAACATCGTGTAGGCCACAGCGATGGCCGCTTCCGAAACCGTCAACCCATGATGCATATCGCCAAAATCAATCACCCCGGTGACCTTGCGTGGCTGCGGCCACGGGTCGCTCACGAGCACGTTGTAATCGTTCGCATCACCGTAAATCACGCTGCGCCGCAAGCGCGGAAGTCGCGGCACAACTTCCGCTTCATAGAGTGAGAGGCACTTTTCAACGAGCCTGCGCCGCTCGGCCCCTTCAATCTCCGGAACAAATTCCTTGATCCAAAGGGCTCGCGAGGAATCCCATTTCAATTCGCGATGCGCAGCAGGATGCTCGAACGATTGCAGCGCCGCGTCCATCTCGCCCAGAAATCGTCCCAAATCGCGAAGCAGCTCGGGCGCATGCGGCCGCACCTCAGCAAGAACGGTTCCCTTCAGGAAGCTCAACAGCCAAACCAGCCGCCGCGAACCATCGGCGCTCGTAATTTGCAAGAAGCGTTCGCCCTGGCGATTCGCCAGCACGCGCGGCAAAGGCAACTGTGGCGCGTGTTCCGCGAGATGCAGCAGCGCCTTGCACTGCAGATCGATAAACGAAGCTTCGCGCGCCGGGTGCATCACCTTCAGCACCAACTCGCGCCCATCCGCGGCAGTCAAATGAAAGTTGTCGTCGTATTCGCCCGGAAGCGATCGCGCGGACGCTTCCAGCCCATAAATGTCTCGCGCCAGCCGAGTGGCTTCGGCTTCCGTTACGCGATGTGCGACGCGTGCTTCGAGCAGCATGCGTCAAATCTTATCATTTCGCGTCGCCGGCCTCTCGGTCAACCCAAACTCAGTCGCGTCCGTCTTCCACCGACACCGGCCCGTTTACCGTGGACAAATGCACGACTGCCGGTGACGACCCGTACTCAATTCTCCGATGCTCGTCGTCCCAGGTCTTCCGCGCGCTCCCGCAAATGCTCGCGCGGCAGCTTATTGGCGCGGAATTCGTGGACTCCACCACGAAGCCCGACTGGAATCCGCTCGGCACCCGCAGCGTCACCGGCCCATTTTGCGCGTCGGCGGAAAGCCCGCTGCCATTCCAGGTCGTCCCTTTTAGGTCCACATTGATAGGCCCGTTCTCCGTTTTGATGCGCACGCTGCCGCTGCTCCCCTCGACGCTGATCGGCCCGTTCAGCGCCGCCACATCCGCGTCCCCTGAAAAATTGCGGATGCTGATCGGCCCGTTGTGCGCATGCGCCGTCAATTTGCCGTCAACGTCGTACAAGGAAATCGGCCCGTTCATCGTTTCCAGTTCAATCGCCGCCGCCTTCGGCGTGCGAATCAGCAAATACACCGTCCAGTCTTCCCCATCCCCCGATGGACCATGCGTCGACACCGTGCCGTTCTCAATCGACATGGTAATCTGCGACAGCAAGCTCTCCGCATCCCCTCCCGGAGCCACCGCTTTACACGCCGTCACGGAATAATTGTTCTGGTCCCAGCCCATTACCTGCGCGCCACCGTTCGCGTGCGGGTGCACCTTCAACACCGGCGCCTCTGCCTTGCTCAGCGTGCGCGTTTCCGATCGCACCACCGCGTCCTCATCGTTGAATCGGAGGCGCAGGCCCGAGCAGTCGTTTGCCGGCTGCTTATGCCCGAGGGAAATATTCAAGGAATGATGGTGCCGCGGCGCAGCAGGTGCAGCTGCCAGGCCGACAACCGCCAAACTCCAGGCGAAAATCTGGCAAAAGGTGCGTGCTCGCATGGAACCCTCCATGCTCCTATAGACGACCCACGAGCCCCGTTGTCACGGCGCGGTTAGGCAAAAATCAAACAAAAAGGTTCGGCCATTCCCAATCCTCGTCCGTGCCGATGGGCGGCCCATCGGGCGGCCTCGCGGGCGGCGGCAAGTCGATTCTCTTCGGATCTTTCTCAAACTGCTCGATTTGCCGCAACGCAAACGCAATATGCGCCTGGTCCGCAATGGGCTCCCCGGTGCCTTTCCGCGCCTTCAACCAACCGTACAGGTCATGCACCTCCTGGCTTGCAATCGCACGCACCTCCTCGCTTGCCTGGTCGTTCGCGGCCAGCTCCATCAGGTCATATAACGCCACGTCGTCCACCACATTCGCGATTTGCGCGTTATAGCCTTCGCCGTGCGGGGCCTTCCACGTCGCCGTGAAAATCGCATCCAATACCTCCTCGAAGCTGGGATTGTCCGCGTTGCGCGCATGAAATTCCACCAGCCGCGCCGCGCGCTCTGGATTAAACAAAAATTGCAGCGTGTGCTGCGCCGCCGCCTCCGCCGGTGCCAGCGCATCAAACGCCGGGTCGGTGCGAATCTTGAAATGTTCCCGCCCGCGGTCATATTCGGGCGGACGCGGCGGCATCATCTTCAGCAGCGGTTCTGGCAGCGCCAGCGCCTCCGGCTTCAGTGTAGCCAGCAGGGCGCTCAGCGCGCGCCGCTGCTCGGCTGGCGCAACCATCTGCGTGGGTGTCTGGCCATCGCCGCGCAGCGCGAAAGTGTAATCCATCCCTCCCACAACCTTGCCCGCCGCTTCCACCTGATAGCGATGCAGCATGTATAACGGCACCAGCACGTCCTCCAGCGTGGCCATCGGCGCGCCTTCAGGAATGTTGTTCTCCCCGAAACGCTTCAGCGCCGCGGCGCGCACCCGCATCAGCCGGTTCAATTCGTCCACCGCATTCGTTCCGGAATCCCACAAATGCGCCAGACTGCTGGATGAGCCCGCCGGCCGCGCATCCTGGTCGGTCAAGAAGCGCAACCCGCGCGCAAACGCGTCATTCAGAATCTTGTTCTCCGCTGCGTGCTCGTCCACCCCCGGCGGAAAATCCTGATACCCCCAGGCAATCGACACTTTGTCCCACTCGCCGATTCCCGTGGCGTACGCGTCGGACAAATCCGGCACTCCGTCCGTGCCCAGTTTCACGTACGGTGGCGGATAATCCATCACCGAAGAGCGATTCACCGTGCTTGCGGAATAGTTGTGCTCCAGCCCCAGCGTGTGCCCCACTTCGTGCGCCGCCAGTTGCCGCAGCCGCGCCAGCGCCATCTGTTCCATCTTTGGCGAAACCGCCTGGCCCTTTTCGTACGGCGCCAGCAGCGCTTCGGCAATCAAATAATCCTGCCGCACCCGCAGCGAACCGAGCGTGACGTGCCCTTTGATAATCTCGCCCGTCCGCGGATCAACCACCGCCGCGCCGTACGACCACCCGCGCGTCGCGCGATGCACCCACTGGATCACGTTGTAGCGCAGGTCCATCATGTCCGCGCCTTCCGGCAGCAGCTCCACGCGAAACGCGTTTTTGTAGCCCGCCGCTTCAAACGCTTGGTTCCACCAGCGCGCCCCTTCGAGCAGCGCCGAGCGAATCGGCTCCGGCGCGCCGCGGTCCAAGTAATACACGATGGGCTCGACCGGCTCGCTCACCGCCGCCTTGGGATCTTTTTTCTCCAGTCGGTGCCGCGCAATGAAGCGCTTCACGATCGGCTCGCTGATGGGCGCCGCGTAATCCATATACTGAATGCCGAAAAAGCTGGCGCGCGGATCATAGGCGCGCGGCTTGTAACCCGGCGGTGGCAGTTGCACGAACGAATGATGCTCGCGCACGGTAACCGCTTCCGGCGAAGGCGTCACCTGAGTGACCCACGCTCCCGGCTCGTCTCCGACGAACGTGAGCGTCGCTTCCACTTCCGTATTCAGCGGAAAATTCTTGGTATTTGGCGGATAAATGGCGCAGCGCGAGCTGTCCACGTGGTAGGCGCCCTGTTTCAAATGGCGCAGCGAATCCGCCACGCCTTTCGCGTCGCGCAGAAAGAAATCCGTCGAATCCACTAGCGCGTGGTCCTTTTCTTCCGCTGCCACTGTAAAACCCCAAAGCGTGGATTCCGCAAACGAATCGTGCACCGCGCGCCGCTCGTCTCTATCCTTGCTGACCGCGCGATACCGCAGGTTCTCCTCCACCAGCAACACCTTCGGGCCGACCCGCTCGAAACGCACGATGCCATTCGGCCCCAGTTGTCCCCGGTCCAGCCCGATGTCGTTCGACCCAATCCCTGCGGGCAGCCCCGTCTGGTAGAGAAATTCCGTTCCCCACTTGTCGATCTCCAGCCACAGCTTCCCCTGCTTCGCGTCCCAATACAGGTTGAAGTATCCCGGCAGCTTCTGCATCCCCGCCGCCTTCTCCCCAATCGTCGGCGTCTGCGCGCTTTTTTCCGTGGCCGTTGGCACTTGGCTTCTTTCTCCCGTGGTTGATGTGCGCGTAGCGCCCGCCTCCGCCGCCCTCTGTTGGAGCGGCGGGGCTTCCGCCCGGCGCACTTCCGTAACGGTCGCCGCCGAACTTGCCTGCAGCTGGGCCTGCGCTCCACAAACAGCGCCGCTCACCGCGAAACTCGCCAAGACTCCAAGAATGTTCTTCAACATGTTCCCGCTCCTATCCGTGCCGCATCGTTGTACACCAGAACCCGCCAATCCGCTAACCGACGCCACCCCGCTTGGTATTCTTGCCATTTCGGACTGCTCAAAGGCTGGAACACGGGTCACTGGCCACATTCCGCCGATTTCGGGCTTTCACGAGTCGCCTGTCGCTACGAATCACGAGTCCCGTCTTTCAAACTCTTCATTTCCGCCGAATCTTTCTAAATTCTAGTCGCTCGTCCCGGACCAAAATCGCCTCTGTTATACTGAGCC
The DNA here is from genome assembly GCA_003223245.1 of Acidobacteriota bacterium. Taxonomy (GTDB): domain Bacteria; phylum Acidobacteriota; class Terriglobia; order Acidiferrales; family UBA7541; genus Acidiferrum. Next base: position 21,538 of record QHYI01000110.1, on the reverse strand, counting down.
CGTCTTTTCTGGGGCCGTCTCTATGCCGGCCCCGCGGACATTTCGCATGGTGAGTAAGCTGCGCATCTCCATCGTCGAATACCTGAACACCGCGCCGCTGGTTTGGGGCTTCACCAACGGGCCTCTCCGGGGGAAGTACGACCTCTCTTTCACCGTTCCCTCCCAGTGCGCGGAAGATTTGCGCGCGGGCCGCGCGGAGGTCGCCATCATCCCGGCCATCGAGTACCAGCGCATTGCTGGCCTGGCGATCCTGCCCGACATGGCCATCGCCTCGAAGAACCGGGTCCGCAGCCTGCTCATCGTGGCCAAGAAGCCCATCGAGCAAGTGAAAAGCTTCGCGCTAGACAGCAGCTCCCGCAGCACGCAAGCTCTGACGCGCATCCTGTGCGCGGAGAAGTGGCGCATCGCGCCGCAATTCACGGAGGCGCTTCCCGACTTGCCGGAAATGCTGCAAACTCGCGACGCCGCCCTGCTCATCGGCGATGCTGCGCTGCGCGTCTCGCTCGGAATCGAGAAGGCGGTAATCGAAAAAGACAGGTCGACCGGCGCACCGGGCCAACCGGTGCGCGACCGGTCATGGATCATGGACTTCCCGGATTCCGGAAAGGACTCTCTTTCTCCAACTCCTCGGTTAACTTTTCAACCTTCGACTTTCAACCGCTTCAAGGAATCACCGGTTATCCGCCAGGCGGCCACGCTGGCGATTACCGGCCCGGAATTGCTTTATGTTTACGACGTTGTCTCCGAGTGGCGCGCAATGACGGGCTTGCCTGCGGTCCTCGCGGTGTGGGCGGCGCGCCGCGAACTGGCCACCGCGGAATTGACGGCCGATTTCCTAGCCTACGAAGCCTCCCACGATTTGGAGCTGCCGCAGCGAGCGCTCGAATCGTACTTGCGCGACAATATCAACTTTTCGCTCGACGCGGAGAACCGCCGCGGCCTGGAACTGTATTTCGAGTACGCGGCCAAGCTCGGCCTGATCCCGCAGGCAGGCGCCATTCACTGGGCCGCCGCAAAGTCCGAAGCCGTGAAGCTCCTGACCGTTGGCGACTCGGTGTAGGGGCGCGCTTTAGGCTTGCTGGCAAAGGGTCGGCAACAGCTTTTGTTTTTGACTGCTTCTAATGGTTTTTAATACCAGGTCTGTCTCTATCGCATGAAGCTAGCAGAATGGGCGAGGCAACAGGGACTAGAGTACACGACGGCGTATCGCTGGTTCCGGGCCTCCACGCGAACCGTCCTCAGCACTGTTCGGAGGGCGTCTGGGGCAATTGGTATGAACGTGCGTGTTTCGAGGAACGGTAGATCGTGTCACTGACCAAACAACAAGCCCTCGAAATGCTCGCATCCGACGACCTCCTCGGCCTGGGCATGGAAGCGCACCAACTGCGCCTGAAGAAAAACGATCCGCGCGTGGTCACCTATCAAATCGACCGCAACATCAATTACACGAATTTCTGCACCGAGTATTGCTCCTTCTGCGCGTTCTACCGCCCGCTCGGCGCGAAAGACGGCTATATCCTTCCGTTCGAGGAGATCTACAGAAAAATCGACGAGATGCTGGAGCTCGGCGGCACCGGAATCCTGCTGCAGGGCGGCCTGCACCCCGACCTCCAAATCGGCTATTACGAAAATCTCCTGCGCTCCCTGAAGGCGCGTTATCCGCAAGTGCATTTGCACTGCTTTTCCGCGCCGGAAATTCTGTGCATCGCGGAGGTTTCCGAGATCAGCATCCGCGAAACGATTCAGCGCTTGATGGACGCGGGGCTGCAGTCTATTCCCGGGGGCGGCGCGGAAATTCTCGACGACGAAGTGCGCGCGCGCATCGCCCGTCTCAAGTGCACGAGCGACGAGTGGGAGGAAGTCCATCGTATCGCGCACTCGCTCGGGCTGCGCACCACCGCCACCATGATGTTCGGCTGCGGCGAAGAGCTGCGCCACCGCGTCAATCACTTCGAGCGCATCCGCCGCGTTCAGGAAGACACCGGCGGGTTCACCGCATTTATTCCGTGGATGTTTGCCGCGGAAAATACCGCGCTTGGCAAGAAAGTGCAGGAGACCACCGCGGTCGATTATTTGAAAACATTGGCGGTGAGCCGGCTGTATCTCGACAACATCGATCACATCCAGTCGAGCTGGCTCACGCCGGGGATCAAAGTCTGCCAGGTCGGCTTGCAGTTCGGCGCCGACGATGTCGGCAGCATTCTCATCGAAGAAAATGTGGTGTTTGCCGCCGGCGTGAAAAACCGCACCAATGAAGGCGAGCTTCGCCGCATCATTGCCGACGCCGGCTTTATTCCCGCCCAGCGCGACACCCTCTACCGCAGTTACGCGCTGAAGTAGATTTATTTTGCCTTCCTTCGAGCGGCTGAAGAACGCTTCTTGTTATGATTCGGAGCGAAGCCAGGAATCCTGGCTTGGTTTGGTTTCTGCTTCATACGGCTCGATGAGAGGAAGAAGTCGGAATACGCCCAGTTGTTAGGAAGACTCGCGCTTTTGCAACGGGAAGATGGAGACTTCGACGACGGTGCCGTCTGGCAAGCCGACGTCCTCGAGAAGGTAGAGCACGCCACCGCGGAACCGCGCAGGGATCCGCCGCCGGCCGGTGCTGTCCGGCGCATTGGGTTTTGCCGCGGCGGCTGGATTTGCCGGCTTGCCTTCGACTTCGTCGAGCGCCTCGTTGGCCAGCGCGTCCGCTTCGCGATTCTGCTCGCGATACACATGGTCGATGCCGAAAGAGTCGAACGTCTTCGACATTTTCTGTGCGCGCTCGTAGAGCGGTTGCAGGTCGGCGCTCTTTACTTTGTAGAACCCGCGCATCTGTTTGACGAGCAGCTCGGAGTCGCTCTCAATGCGAATCGCGCGCGCGCCGTGCGACTGCGCGTAGTCCATCGCCGCGATGAGGCTGTAGTATTCGGCCACGTTGTTGGTAAACCGGCCGATGTATTTTTTTAATTTGGTGACGACTGAACCGCTCGCGTCGCGAATGACCACGCCATATGCCGCTGGACCGGGATTGCCGCGCGAGGCGCCGTCAATGTTGATGCGGTACGCCGCCGCTGCAGCGGCTGACTTGGCCTCGGGAGCCGCTTCGCCGAATAGGCTTTTACCGCGGGACGTGGGAGCGCGGCGTGGCATCAGTTGGTGGACGCCGGTGAAGCAGCATTCGCGGAGCCGTCCGCCGGTTTGGCGTAGGGAACCGGCTCCAAGGTGTAGAGAATGAGGCCGCAGCTCTCGCAGCGGTAAACTTCTTCGCTCGTTTCCGAGCGCAGCTCCTGCACGATGTGCGGGAGGACGCGCAGGCCGCAGCCGCGGCACTGCTCGTCGCGAACCTGGGCCATGGCCGTGCCGCCGCGGCGCTTGGCGATGCGTGTGTAAAGATCGCGCAAATCTTCGGGCACGGGCGCGATGATTTTTTCGCGCTCGGCGGCGGCGGCCTCGAGCTTTTTCTTGATTTCGGCCGCTTGGGCTTCCATCGTCTTTTTCTCGGCTGCGAGACTCTGGTCCGCTTCTTTCAGCCGGGAATCCGCGAGCTTGAGACGGCGCTCGGCGTCCTCGGCTTTCATCATAACTTCGAGTTGGCGGTCTTCCGCTTTGGCGATTTCGGCTTCGGCGTTGGCAATTTCATGCTGGAGCGCGCGGTAGGCGTCGTTGGTTTTTACCGCACTGCTCTGGTCGCGGTACTTGCGGACACGGTCCTTCCATTCCTGCGCTTCAAATTCGAACTTGCGGCGCTCGGAAGCAACTTGCGCGAGCGCTTCTTTAGCGGACGCGACTTCGCCGCGCGCGCCAGTGAGCTTCGTGTCCGCTTCGCGGATTCGCTTGGGAAAGGATTCCAGTTCGGAGCGAAACACGGCAATCTGGTGGTCAACCCGCTGCAGCTCAATCAGATGGGGAATCGCCGGATGCATGGAACCGTCATTCTATCACAGGCGGCAGCGGCCTTACGGGAAGGCGGTCGGTTTGGTCATTAGACCGCGTGGAGATCTGCTAGGAGGGTAAAGGTCGAAAGTCAAAAGGTGAAAGTCGAAAAAAGGGAGGGGCGCACTCAAAGTTGCTCCGCAATCCGGTTAATTCTGCCCGAGAGGAAGGAATGCCAGCGAGAAGCGGATAAAATGCTGGGGTCTTGCAAGCCAAGGCATGGAGAATCGTAAATTCCAAGGAGGAGTGAGATGCCCCACGTGCAGATTACTTGGGTCGAAGGACGTAGCGCCGAACAAAAGCGCAAGATTGCCGAGCGTGTCACGGCGGTGTTAATCGAGGACGGCAAAGCCAAGCGCGAGAACATTCATGTTTCGTTTCACGATGTTCCGGCGACGCATTACGCGGAAGCCGGAGTGCTTGTCGCGGATCAAAAGCGAAGGCCCTGAAGGAAGCGCGACCCTGGCTCCGCAGAGCCGGGCCTGTCTAAAAGCGGGCCGGCGGCTAAGCCAAACCGCATGGCTGGCCGCCCGCCCCCTGGATTTGTCCCACACCTCACCTGCTCTGCTACCGCCTTCCTAGCAGGCGGCTCGCAGGACCGGTTTATGCTGAGGCCGGGAGGTGTTCCCTGTACTGCGTTTGTCGCTGTGTTTGCCACTGTCTCGCTTGGGCAATGGAAGCCACGTGAAAGATCAGAAGCAGCGGTGTGAAGAAAGTTGGAATCAAGCTCAAAGGCAGTTGGGTCATAACGTTCATCGAAGGACCACCGGGGCTCAACAAAGGAGCCGTCGAGCCGAGGATGATCGTCATGATGAGGTCCGTCAGCCCAAGCCCCTGCCAAAAAATGTAAAACGTGCGATGCTCGGGGGTGGCAAGCTTCCAGGCCACGAGTGCGGCAGTCAGTCCGATGAAGACGTCGCCATATGCCGCAGGCACGGCAAATATTGCAGGAAGAGCCTGATTGGCGGCTAGCAACAGGAACAGGAACCCGAAAATTCGCCAGGACTGCACCGCCGTCAGCGTCCGTGGGTTCAAAGAGAACACGAGCTCCTGAAACTTCTCTGAAGCGGCAAACCATACCGAGAACAAGGCAACCGGCGCCAGCGCGGCAACCGCGTACGCAACTCCGGCGTGGTTGGCATCAGTTCGGAACAGATGCAGGGCTGAGGTTGACAACACCACGATAAACCAGGTCGCGATGATTCCTAAAGCAAGTTTCCCATAACTTTTCATGACGAGACTCCTAGAGCCGCAACCACTTCAGTAACTTGGTCCGTGAGTTGCGGGAGGTTTTCCCAGACTTGCTCCCCCAATCGCCGGCGTAAACGCGCTTGAATCTCGCGCCAAACAGGCAATATGCGCGCCAGTTGTGCGTATCCGCGTTTGGACAGCTGCAACAGTCGTTCGCGCTTGTCTTTACCGCGATGTTCCGCAACCCAGCCCTGCCGGATCATGATTTTCAAGTTCCGCGTCAGGGTTGTGCTGTCCATCGAAAGAATTTCTCCCAGTTTGCCTTGAGACATTTCTCTGGCGCGGGAGAGCTCTTGTAAGATCGTGAGCTGAGTCACACGTATACCCAACGGACGCATTTCGCGCTCGTAGAGCTGGGTCAGGGCCCGCGCCACCCGGCGAAGAGTGGCGCACATGCACGAAAGTGCAGGCACGGATTGGACTCCTTGTCTCACACCCACTTAGATGCATATACATATATTGGCGTTACAGGTTTTTTGCAGCAAGAGAGATGCGAACTGCGCGCTAGAGTTTCTGTGGGATCTTTACGCGCGGGCGTCGCGATGGATCAATTTCCAGTCGACGAAAAACCCGATGCCCACGGCAAGAGGAATAATGCCGAGCACAGCGGTGGTCCAAAAATCGCGGTCTGCCTGGATTTGTCCGACCAATCCGAACGCCACGATAAAACCAATCGCGCCGCTGACGAGCAAAATGCCGGCGCGGCGGGAACGCGCCGCCTGGTTCAACTCCGGCTCCATGGGAATCGCAACACCCCGTGCAATGGCAGCGAGGCGCTCTTCGCTGCGCAGCTTTCGAACGCGGTAATAGGTGTACAGCGCACCAAGGGGAACGCCCAAAGACATGATGACAGCCACTAATCCGATGATATCTCCCCCCATCCTTTGCTCCTTCTCCGGATGCGCCTCGGAAGGCGCTTCGCGTTGTGGGAACCGCCTGCACTAAAGGATACGGAAGAGGGCTCGGAAAAGTTCCCCCGGGAATTCTTTGAGCGCCTGTGGAACTTCTCGGGATAAAGCTGCGCACCACAAAAGCGGTCTGCTTCGCCCAGGGAACGCGCCGAAGTGCGTCTCGCTACCAGTGAAGCTTGAGCGCGAATTGCACCTGGCGCGAGGTCGTGGAAGTGCTGGTGATGGCGCCGGCGGTTCCGGACAGGCCGGAGGGAGTGAAGACAATCAGATTGGGCGTATTGAAGTTGGCACGGTTGAGCAGGTTGAAGATTTCCGCGCGAAATTGCAGGCCGAAGCTCCGCCGAAAGGGTAGGTCCTTCAAGACCGAGAGGTCCCCAGTGGCCAGGCCAGGGCCGATCAAAGTGTCTCGTCCGAGATCGCCGTAAAAGCCGCTGTTGGGCGGAGGGGCGAGAAAAGCGTTGGGATTGAACCACCGGGAAGGGGTCCCCAAGATCACCGGGCCAGTGAAGTTGGGGTTGCGAAAGGGCCTGACGGGATTCCGCGTGTCGCCATTGTTCGAGGGGTTGTAGCTGAGTTGCGGAGTGAAGGGGAAACCAGACTGAGCCGTAAGAATGCCGCCCACAGACCAACCGCTCACCAACCAATTGAGCAAGCCGCTGAGTCCAGAGGCGAGTTTCTCTCCGCGCCCAAAAGGCAAAGCGTAAAGCGCATTCACAACCGCAGCATGTTTCACGTGAAACGTGGCCAGGCCCTTGTCGGCAGCCAAGTTGAACGGATTGGAAACGAGTCCGGGAGCATTTCCCGCGGTAGTCTGATTCAAGGAATCGCCATCGTCCAAGGTTTTGGAGAACGTGTAAACGCCGCGCAAGGTGAGTCCGCGGCTGAAGCGCTTGCGGAGGTCGGTTTGCAATGCGTGGTAGGAGCTGTCGCCGCGAGAGAACCAGGTCCAAGTGTTAGTGAGCGCGGGATTCGCCCGGGGCGTTCCCCGGGGAATGTAGTAGGCGCCGGGGGGAACGGGTTGACCGGCGAGCGGCGCGGGAAAATTTCCGGGAAAAACGGCGGGGCATGCAGAAGCCGGACAGATCGTGGGGAAGGGTTCGTTTGCATCGACGCCGATCAATTCGTGGTAGCCATGAGAACCAACGTAGCCAATGGTGGCTGACGTGTTCGAAGAAAGTTCGCGCTCCAGGCGCAAAGACCAGGAGATGAGCGTGGGAGTCTTCATGTCCGGTTGGACGCCGCCGGGAACGAGTTTTGCACCGGCGGGAACGGGCGCCGCCGGATCGATGGGCAGTTGCGAAACGGGCAGCGCGGCCAGGCTGTAGGTTGGATTGAAGGGCGCGTTCTGATCGGCACGGTAACCGAGGGCGTCCTGCAAATCGTTGTACAGGCCGAATCCCGTTCGCAGGACGGTTTTCGGTCCGCGGGGGCTCCAAGCCAGGCCCATGCGCGGTTGGGGGAGAAATTTTGCCTTGTTCACCGTGAAGAGAGAACTTCCAATGTCCGGATCGGAGCTGATGACGCCATTGCTCAAGAGGTAATTGGCCGCCCGGCCGTGCGCTTCGTTCCAACCCGTTGAGAACTCATCGCGGAATCCCAGGGACAGGCTCAAATTGGAACTGATGTGCAGAACCTCTTCCGCATACCCAGCACCGAACAGAGAGCGCCAGTTCATTTCCGTCGGAGCAGGGTCAAAGAGGAATGTTGAGATCGTGCCATTCAAGAAATTCTGGAGGCTCGAGAAAGTGGCTTGGCCGAATTGGCTGAGGGCAATCATTTCGTTGGACTGAAACCGCTCGAACCACGCGCCGAACGTGAATTGATGGCGGCCGCGCGTAAGTGTCACGCGATTCTCGAAGGTGTAGAGGTTGCGGTGGATTCTAAGATTGCTACCGTTGTTGCTGCCTGCGAGGCCGAGGGCCGCTTGCGGATTTGATGCAGCGCTTCCACCAACCACCACCGCGCCGACAGGCTTTCCCAGGAGAAAACCAGGCACGGAAGCGGCCGGAGTGCCGGGCGTCGGCTCGCCGGTGAAAAAATAACCGGCGCGGGAAAAGCCAACGCGAGCGGTAGTAAGAAATGTGGAAGAGAGGAGATGCGTTTCTTCGAGGCTGAGAACCTGTTCGCGCAGCGTGAGGATGTCCGAGCTGAACGGATCAAGAGGCGTTCGGGTGAAGTCGTTGCCGTCATCCACGGTATAAATAGCGGCCAGGGAGTCCTTCTTCGAAAGCAGACGGTCGAGCCGGGAAGTGCCGAAATCTTCGCGAACGGTTTGCAAGGGACTGCTGAAAACTTCGGAGATTCCATTGAAATCCTGCGCGCCGGGGGCGGCCGTGGGCCAAAGATTTAGCAGCGGCTGGACGCTAGGAGCGGCAGCCGCCCGCGAGGCCGCGCTCGGGACGAAGGCCGCGGAAGTCTGATGAAGACGCTGGCGAAAGCCTTCGTAATTGCTAAAGAGGAAGGTTTTGTCCAAACGAAGCGGGCCGCCCAGCGAAGCGCCAAACTGGTTGCGCTGGAAGGGCGCAGCCGAGCCCTGATCGAAGAAGTTCGGAGCGTCGAGGGCCCTGTTGCGGAGGAACTCGAAAGTCGTGCCATGCCACTGATTGGTGCCTGAGCGTGTGGCGACAAGCACCTGAGCGCCGGGATGCTTGCCGAATTCCGCGCCGTAGGAATCGCGCTCGACGTTGAACTCGCGCACGGCATCCACGCCCAGCAGCATGCCGCTTGGGCCGCCCGGTTGCATGTTGTTTTCAGCAGCCCCAGTGAATTCGATGCCGTTGAGCAGAAAGACATTTTGCTGAGGGCGGTTGCCGGAGACGGCGAAACTGTTTCCTGTGGAGGAGTTTGAGATGCCCGTGCCGCCGGTTTTCTGCGAAGTGAAATTGACGATGCCCGGATTCAGGGGCAGAAGCAGATCATAGCTCCGGCCGTTAAGAGGGAGGTCCTTCACCTGCTGCTCCCTGACGAGGCCTGAGATGTCTTTGGTCGTGGCGCTTAGGACAGGGGCATCGCCAGCGACAGTGATTTCCGAACTGACTGTGCCAATCCGCAAGCGGAAATCAATCTGCGCTTCCTGGCCAAGGGATAGTTCGATCCCGCTGCGAACGGAGTCCGCAAAGCCGGGTTTCGCGGCTTTGATTTCATAGCGCCCCAAGGGCAACGACAAAATCTCATAGCGTCCCGCGCCGTTTGTGGAAACGGTGCGAACAGCTCCCGTTTCGATGTTTTTTGCAGACACATTAGCCGAAACCACCGGCGCCCCGGAGGGATCGCGGACGGTCCCGGTGATGCTGGACGACGCTTGGGCACGAGTCAGGGCTGGCGGGGCGAACACAAAGAGGAATGCGCAAAAGAGAAGGCACTTCGAGATTCGGCAAAGTTTGCGGGATAAGGTCATGGGGTCATGGAATGGGCAAAAGTAAGTGTGAATACGATAGACAGTTCAATACGACTAGGATCGCTATGTCAACTCGACTTAATCCAGATAGCGGAGGAACAAAAATATGCGGATTTCACCGCGGAGAATCGTCCAGGCGCGTGACTTGCGGGGGTAGCGCGAGGATTGCTGCAATCGCCAAGCGCTAATTCGTTTCGGCAATCTGCGGGGTTCCTCGAGGATTGTTCCCGGTCGGGCACAAGGAAAGCATCACGATTCCCATGGGTGCCCGGAGAATCCGTGCTTTTCTTCACCGACGGGCTCACCGCTAGGTCAAGTGTCTGCGGCGAACAGTTCGGGATGGACGGCTGCGCCTGTTTTGCAGCGAGAACCGGTTTGGCGCGCCCCCGGACAATTACTGGAAAAGGTATTCGCCGCCGCGAGCAGCTTCTCCGCCGGAGGCCAAGGGCAGGACGCTATGGCGGCGGCTCTTTTCCGCTGTGCGCATTGAACGAATTCTTGAGAAACACCGCTTTCCGAAAAACAGCGCGGCCATGCAACTCCAAGTTGAGAAAAGCCGTCGAACCAATGTTACTTCGACGGCAAAGCAGTAAGTACCTGGCGCTTGGTGTGCTCCATCCATCCGCTGTAGACTGGATGTTTCGCAGTCCCGTCTAAGAACGAATGAGGTATCCCTTGATCAAGACAAATCGAAGTGGTTTGACCCCCATCTTTGTTGGGCTCGGTATGCTTGTCGGCTTGGCTCTCCCCTTCGCACCGCGGGCGCAAGCTTACCCGCCAGAGACCCAGGCGAAACCTTCACCGCTTTTGGCCGCGCTGAAGGCGGAATTGGACCGGTCCATGAAGACCTATGGCACTCAGGATCCGCCCGCGTATTACATCGGATATACGGTCACGGACACGCAGAAAGTGGATGTTCAGGGTTCAAACGGCGCTTTGCTGAACAGCAGTGAGGGGCGCAACCGCTGGCTGGAAGTTTCGGTTCGCACAGGCAGCTATGCCCTAGATAACACGCACAAGGTCGGCGAACGGCAAATGCAAAGCGACACCGCGGTCGTGGCCGTTCCCCTGGACGACGATCCCGAAGTGCTGCGCCGCGCTGCCTGGCTCGAAACGGACAAGCAATATCGCGCCGCCGAAGAAGCATTGATCAAGATCAAGACAGGCAAGGAAGTGAAAGTGGAAACCGCCGAAGGCAAGGCGCCGGATTTTTCCAAGGAGCAGCCGCATGTTTCCATTGGGCCGGAAGTCTCAATCCATGTGGACCGCACGCCGTGGGAAGCGAAAGTGCGCGCGTACACGAAAGCGTTTCGCGAATCGGCTGCGATTATCAATTCCATCGTGACGTTCAGCGCGCAGGCGCAAAACGTGTTGCAAGTAACCAGCGAAGGCGAACAACTGCAGTACGGACTGATTCGCTACCGGCTGGAGCTGTTTATTCAGGGTAAGGCGCCGGACGGCATGGATATTGAAAGGTACTCCAACTTTGATTGGGTGGATCCCAAGGACGCACCGGACGACAAAGCGGTTTACGCCTCGGAAGCGACCTTGCGCAAGGAAATGGAAGGGCTGGTCAAGGCGCCGCTCATCGATCCAACGGTCGGCCCGGCGTTGCTGACAGGGCGCGCGGCGGCGGTCTTTTTCCACGAAGTTTTTGGACACCGCGCCGAGGGGCACCGGCAAAAAGACGTAAGCGAAGGACAGACCTTTGCAAAAAAGGTTGGGGAGCAAATTTTGCCGAGTTTCTTGAGCATCGTGGACGACACTACGATGAAGAAGCTGGGAGGAGAGGATTTGCTGGGGTACTACCAGTTCGATGATGAAGGCGTGCCGGCGCAGCGCGTGACGCTCGTGGATCACGGCGTGCTGAAGGATTTCGAGATGTCGCGGTCGCCGCTGGTGGGCTTTTCGCATTCGAACGGGCACGGCAGACGGCAACTGGGAGCTACGCCGGTTTCGCGGCAGGGCAACTTGATCGTGCAAAGCAGTAAAACGATGAGCGATGCGCAGCTCCGCGAGAAATTCATTCAAATGATCAAGGAGCAAGGCAAACCTTATGGCCTGCTGATTGACGATATTGCCGGCGGGTTCACCTTCACCGGCCGCGGCCAGCCCCAGGCGTTTCAGGTGCAGCCGCTGGTGGTTTACAAAGTTTTTCCTGATGGCAAGCCCGATGAGCTAGTGCGAGGAGTGGATATTGTCGGCACACCGCTCGCGGCTTTGACCAAGATTGTGGCAACGGGGGACAAGCCGGAAGTGTTCAACGGCTACTGTGGGGCGGAATCGGGATCCGTTCCCGTGGCCGCCGCTTCGCCCGAGATCCTTATTTCGGAATTGGAAGTGCAGAAGAAGGAGACTTCCACGGACCGGCCGCCGATTTTGCCGCCGCCCGCGCACGACACGGTCAAGACGGGAGGCCAGCAGTGAGGCGCGCGGGGAAAATTGCAGGAGTGATGCTTCTTCTTGCGGCTCTGAGCTGTGCAACGGCCGGCGTCGCGGGGGCGCAACAGGACAATGACCACACCCTTCAGGCCATGCACGACGAGATGGCGCGGTCAAAAGCGCGGCTGGAATTGCAGATTCCCAACTCCGACCAGCCGGTGCGTCCGTTCTACATTGAATACCGCATTCTGGATTTGGAGGTGCGCGAAATCGTCGCGGAGTTCGGCGATTTGCTTTCGAGCACGCACCGGCGAAACCGCTTCATGAATGTTTCGGCGCGCGTGGGCAGCTATAAACTGGACAGCTCGAATTTCGTGAGCGACGACGGGTTCCAAGGTTTCATTGGTCCGACCGGATCGGTGGGAATCGACCGCGATTACGATTCGCTGCGCCAGGATTTGTGGATTGCCACCGACCAAGCCTTCAAGGAAGCTGTCGACACCTACTCGCGGAAAAGGGGTTACCTGAGCAGCCTGGCGCGGCAGTCCGACATTGACGATTTTTCGAAAGCGGAGCCGGTGCGGCTCATCGAGCCGCTGGAAGCGCCTGACTGGACCAACCGCAACTGGGAACAGGAAGCGCGGGAAGCTTCCGAGGTGATGCGCGCGTTTTCGCAGATTCACGAATCCCGCGTCACCTATTATCTGGTTTACGCGACCGAGTATCTGCTCACCAGCGAGGGCACGGAGATTCGGCAAAATCGCCATTTTGCGGGCATCGACGGGGGGATGAACGCGGTGGCGGACGATGGCGTGCCCGTGAATCATTTCTACGCGACGTACGCAACGCGTCCGGCGAACTTGCCAAACGTGGACGCGGTGCGCAAGGGCCTGAACGTCGCGTGCACGGAATTGATGGCGCTGCGTTCGGCGCCGCCGGCGCAGGATTACACCGGCCCTGTGCTTTTTGAAGCTCGCGCAGCCGCATCGTTGCTCGCCCAGGTGTTAAGTCCCGCGATCAACGGAGCGCGGCCGCCGATTTCGTGGGGCGTTTGGGTGCGCGCGTTTTGCCGCCCGGCGTCACGCTGGTGGATGACCCGGGTCTGAAAGAGTTCAAAGGCACTCCGCTCGTCGGCGGATACGACGTGGACGAGGAAGGCGTTCGTGGGCAGAAAGTCACCTTGGTAGAAAACGGCGTACTCAAGGGCGAGCTCATGTCCCGGCGTCCGGGGCCCGACTTCGAGCAATCGAATGGGCACGGGCGCGCGGCGGGCTTGAACGACGCCAAACCGACCATGAGCAATCTGATTTTTTCTTCGAGCGAAACGCTTTCGCCCGCGGATTTGCGGAAGAAGTTCCTGGACGAATGCCGGCAGGAAAAGCAATCGCAACGGGAGAAGTACTGCCTCGCGGTTCGCGAGATGGACAATCCGGCGTTGAGCTTGCTGCATCAAGATGATTTTTCCGAACTGCTGGCGAGCTTCGGCGGCGGCGCCGGCACGGGCGACCGCTTGCCGCTCATTGTCTACCGCATTTATCCGGACAGCGGGCGCGAAGAAATTGTTCGGGGGGCCCGCATCATCGGTTTGAGCACACGCGCGCTGCGGAATATCGCCGGCATCGGCAACGATGATTTTGTCTTCCATTACATGCAAAGCCAGTCAAACGGCTTCGCGGGAACCGCGCTCAGCGCCTTTGGATCGGCGCAACCTGGAGCGAGCTTGCCTGCTTCGGTGGTCGCGCCGTCGTTGCTCTTCGACGAAGTCGAAGTGCGCGGCGAACGCGCCGAAGCGAAACGGCTTGCGCTGCTTCCTCCGCCCCCTATGACCGCAGCGAAATAAGCCCACTGGATTGCGTGTCGTTCTTGCGTTCGTGCTTGCCGTTGCGCTTAAGGAAACCAAAATCTGAGGTAGTCTAGTTCCTCGATGGAAACGGCCGCTCCAATCGAGGAAGCGCGGGAGAAGAAGCGCGCTGCGCTCTTGAGCGTGGGCTCCGCCGCACTTTTAGTTTGTTTAAAGACTTTTCTGGTCGTCCGCACGGGAAGCCTTGGGGTGCTTTCCGAAGCGTTGCACTCCGGCCTGGACCTGATTGCCGCGATCATCACCTTCCTTTCGGTGCGCATGTCGGACCTGCCTGCCGATGAGCGGCACCTCTATGGTCATGGGAAGTTTGAGAATTTTTCCGCGTTCGTCGAGGCCGGCTTGCTGGCGCTGACCGCCCTGTACATCATTTACGAAGCGTTTGATCGCATGTTTTTCCGCAGCGTGCACATCCAGCCGAGCGTGCTGGCGCTCTCGGTGTTGCTCATCGCGCTGGGCATCGATCTCACTCGCGCGCGAGCCCTGCGGCATGCTGCCAGGAAGTTTTCAAGCGAAGCCCTGGAAGCCGACGCGCTGCATTTTTCGACCGACGTCTGGAGCACCACGGTGGTCATCATTGGGATCGGGCTGGTATGGGCCGGCGAAACGTGGAATTTGCCCTGGCTGATCTACGCGGACGCGCTCGCGGGCCTGGCGGTCGCGGCGGTGATCTTGTGGGTCGGCTCGCAACTGGGCCGGCGCACGATGGACGCGCTGCTGGACGCCGCCCCGAAGGGCTTGCAACACGAGATCGCCCTGGCCCTGGAACGCATGGAGGGCGTGCTGGACGTGGTGCGCGTGCGCGTGCGCCGCGCGGGCAACCGGCATTTTGTGGACGCCACGGTCAGTGTGCCGCGCACCGCGAGTCTCGAGCAGGTACACGCGCTGACCGAGGCCATCGAAAAGCGCGTCAGCGAGATTGTTCCTTCCGACGTGATGGTGCACGTCGAGCCGCGCGCGCCTGTGGGCGAACATCTTTTCGAGGCGATTCGCGCGGTGGCGCAGCGCATGGGGCTGGCGATTCACGAAGTGCGCGCGTCGCAGCAGGATGGCCGCCTTTTCATCGAATTGCACCTGGAAGTGGACGATAATCTGAGCCTCCGCGAAGCCCATCGCCAGGCCAGCGAATTGGAGGAAAAGATTCGCGAACTGCGCGGTGGAGCGATGGACGTCAACATTCACATCGAGCCCCTGGGGCACCACATCGCCACGCCCGACTCCGGCCTCGGGGAGATGAACCAGCTCGCGAAAGCCATTGAGAACTTTCTGAACGGGCTGAGGTTGGAATTCGATGAACTGGTGAATTGCCATGACGTCCGCGTGAGGCAGGTGGAGCAACATATCCTGGTTTCCTGCCACTGCACCATGAAGAGCGAGCTGCCCATCACGCAAGTCCACGATGTGACCGCCGCATTGGAAGACCGCGTAAAGGAAAAGTTCCAGCAAATCCACCGCGTCACGATTCACCCCGAACCGACCGATGAAAGATAGGGGCGTCTCGGGTGAGTGAAGCGGGTTTGCTAGAGAACAGTTGGGCGGCCAGCGCGATGAGGGCGGGGAAGCATTCGAGGACGTAGCGCGGCTCGGGAGTTTCTAGAGTGGTGAGGAAGGCGGTACGGAGCAGAAAGAAGAGCAGGAAGAACGCAACGATGGGGCGGACGGCGGCGCTTGCGGGGTCGACTATGCCAATCCGGCGATTGGCGATCCCGGGAACGCCAGACCCTTGCAGCACCCGAGCGGCGCCTGGGTCGACGGTCGGGGCGTCTGGGTCCTCGGTGGAGCGGGCCTCGGAACTACGCCAATCCGGCGTTTGGCGGTCCCGGGAAAGCCAGAGTTTCACGGCGCCCCAGACTCCCAGGCTTAGGTAAACAAGGTTCAGGAAGAAGAGCAAAACCGTGAATCCTTGATCTGCCGGATCCTCGTCGAACTTCTGCGCCAAAGGAAAGACGTCGCCGGAAATCGGCAGGAGCTCGATGCGCGGGCTAAACCAGATGACCACGGCACGCGCAACAGGAATCCAAACAAAGATGCGAAGCGGATGGCGGCGGACGCGTTCACGCGCGATTTTGCCAAAGGCATCGTCCTCTTCTTTCGTCAGCGTCAGGTCTTCGTTGTACTGTTCGAGAATGTCCGCGACGCGCTGCTTTTCTTCCCGAGAATCGAAGGCCCTCGCGGGGATGTCGTGGACATTGATGGCCTCGTCATTCAGTTTCCAGGGAACCAGATAACAATCGCGGACGCGGTACAGCCAGGTCTTCTCCCAAGCCATGAAGCCGTAAGGAACGATCTCCCCGGGAAGAGTGGAATATTTCGGGTTGAGAAACTGGACTTCGCCAAAAGTGCGCAGGTTGCGCAAAGCCCAGGGAGACAGAACCACCAGGCAGCCGATGAGCATCGCTCCGGTGACCCAGAACCAGCGCACGAATTCATGAAGACGAAACAACAATGCGGCGAACACGACCGCGGCGGCGATCAACAGAATGGGAGTTTCCGGACGAAATAAGGCACCCACCCCCGCGACCAGTCCTGCACCCAGAGCCGCGCGCTCCACGCTCCCGGTCAATTGCACAGGGGACATGTGAGGTCTCAAGGGCAGGTGGCATCCGCTGACGAGGAAATCCGGCTTCTTCACTCTGCCGAGTGCCACCGCAAGGATGCAACACGCAAGCCCGGTCCACAAACAGGCGAAAACTTCGCTGAGCGGCACGGCGGTGTAGTTCGCCGTGAAAGGACAGAGCGCCGCCAGCCAAAGCGCAACGGTATACGCCTTCCCGCTCCGTGCTTCGTTTTCGGAAGCACAAGCCAAAATCTTGGCGAGTCGTGCGATCACCAGGCAGCCGAGGAGATCGACGACAATTTGCGCGAGCATGACCCGCTGGCGCGCGGATTCTCCCCCTCGGCCGGTGAGCACGTAGATCAGGGCAAGGAACCCGGGATACCCGGGCATTCTCATATCCACGGGAGTGACAGCCCCTTGCACGTTCATGGCGAAGACGTGGTGCCGGAGCCAGTTTGTAGCGATCTGCTCGTAAAAAACGGTGTCGCCCGAGTTGGTGGGAAGTTCCAGCACGAAAAACAAGCGCAGGCCCAGCCCTACTACCAAGGCAAAAACCGTGTTCGAGAAAATTCGCTTCATCGGCGAAACGCATCTTACAATAGAGGGGGCGGAATCGCGCGGAAAGGCTCCCCCAGTGAGGAGCCGCGTTCGCCGCCATCCCGAAGAGCTAAGCAGATTCAATGAAAGAACGAAGGCCGATCTTTTACGACGCGGAGCGTGTGCGCTGGCGCCGCACTCGGCGTGTGCTGGAAATCAGCGGAGTGGTGCTCACTTTGCTGCTGGTGTATTTTTTCATCACCATCGCGGTGAGCGTCGATTTGCCAGCGGGCTTGCTTCCGGACACCAAGCTCGGCTACCACGCGTTGAAAACAAAGAAGAAGCTGCCCGTGCGCGAGGGCCGCAGGCGCCGCGTGGCCAACATCGGGACGGTGCCCGCCAGCTACGATCCCGTGCGCGCCGCGTTTTTCGTGAGTTGGGACCCCAACAGCCTCGCTTCTTTAAAGAAGCATTACCGGGAAATCGACCTGCTGATTCCCGAGCAGCTTCACGCCGTGAGCGCCAACGGCGCTTTGACCATCGTGGATTACGAGCACGGGCAGAATCGCGTCAAAGCTTCTCCTTCGGAAGCGGTAGCCATCCTGAAACAAGATGAGTTGCACCAATGGATGAAGTCTCTGAATCCCCCGGTCGAACTGCCGATGATGGCACTGCTGAACAACTACGACGGCGTACATTGGCGCATCCCGGAAATGGTGAACATGCTGGCCAGCCCCGCGTCGCGGCAGAAGCTGGTGAGCGATGTGACGCAATTCGCCGTGCAATCCCACGAAGCCGGCATCGTCGTCGATTTCGAGGAAGTTCCGGACACGAGCCAGGCGCATTACCGGGAATTCGCGGCAGAACTGGGTGCAGCACTGCATGCGGTCGGGCTAAAGCTGATGCTCGCCCTCCCCGCGCGAGACGACGCCTATGACTACGGATTCTTCGCCAAGCAGTGCGACGCCATCGTGCTGTTTAACTTCGACGAGCATTGGCAGACTTCACCGCCAGGTCCCATTGCCTCCCAAGACTGGTATGTGGAGAACCTGCGCCAAATCCGGGAGGTCGTGCCGCCGAGGAAGCTTATCGTCGCCGTGGGCAGCTACGCGTACGACTGGTCGGATAACGGGCAGAAAACCCACGAGGCCGCGCAGCCCCTCAGCATCCAGGAAGCCCTGCTTCATGCTTTTGAGTCCGAAACGCAGGTGGATTTCGATTCTCCCTCGCTGAATCCGCACTACTCTTATTACGACGAGCACAATCATGTGCACCAGGTGTGGATGCTCGATGCGGTGACGGCCTACAACGAGCTCCGCGCGAGCGAGCGTATGGGAGTGCAGGGCACGGCATTGTGGCGGCTGGGCTCCGCCGATACTTCGCTATGGCCGATTTGGGACGCCACGCGACCCAACGATGCCATCCGCCAGAAGATCGAAGACCTTCCGCCAGGACCGGACTTGATCCTGGAAGGCGATGGCGACGTGTGGCACTTCCTGGATACCCCGAAACGCGGCCACCGCAGCTTTACTTACGATTCGCCGAGCGACCTGATTACCAGTGAAAAATACGATGCCTATCCGCTTTCCTATCACATCGACCAGATCGGCGCCGCGAAGAAGAAACTTGCCCTCACTTTTGATGACGGCCCGGATCCGACCTGGACGCCAAAAATCCTGGATGTTCTGAAGGAAAAGAAAGTCCCGGCGACCTTCTTCGTGATCGGTTTGTCCGCGAACAAGTGGCCGCAACTGCTGCGGCGGGAATACGCCGAAGGGCACGAAATCGGAAATCACACGTACTCGCATCCGGACTGGGAGAGCCCGAACCTGTCGAACACACAAATTCGCTGGGAGCTCAACCTCACCGAGCGCCTGATCGAAAGTGTGGTCGGCGCCAAGCCCCTGCTTTTCCGGCCGCCTTATGGAATTGATCATCAGCCGGAGTTCGCCGAGGAGGTTTCGCATCTTCCGACGGCGCAAGAGATGGGCTACATCATCGTCGGCCAGAGAGTAGATCCGCACGATTGGAAGCAGATTGCCCCAGGCGTTTCGTTGCCGGCGGCAGCCATCGTGGAGAACGCCTTGAGCGAGGCGCCTGAGGGAAACATCATGCTTCTGCATGATGGCGGCGGGAATCGCAGCCAAACGGTCAGCGCCCTCCCCCGGTTGATCGACGCGCTGCGCGCCCAGGGATATGAATTTGTATCCGTGCCCGAGTTGATTGGCAAAACGCGCGCCCAGGTGATGTTGCCACTTTCGCCCCAGGAACAATTTGAGGCGCGCGCGGACGGCTTCATCTTCGGCATTTATCACTGGTTTTGGGTGGCCATCACGGTCACGTTTATTCTAGGGATTGTTCTTGTGGGCGGCCGCACGCTGATCATCGGCATTCTGGCGTTCATCGAAAAGTTGCGCCCGGACCGGCCTGATATTCGCGAGCCGCTGCCGGGCGTGACGGTGCTGATTCCCGCACACAACGAGGAAAGCGTCATTGTACAAACGGTGAATTCCGTGCTGCTCTCGGACTATCCGGATCTTCACGTCGTGGTGGTGAATGACGGTTCAGCAGACAAAACGGGAGAACTGTTGGACCGGCATTTTGCACGCGACCCGCGCGTACGCATCATTCACCAGGTGAACCGCGGGAAAGCGGCGGCGTTAAATGTCGCCCTGTCTCATGCGCAGACCGACATTGTGGTGACCATCGACGCGGATACGGAAATTGAACCCGATGCCATTCGCAAGCTGGTCCGGCATTTTGCGGACCCCACGGTGGGAGCGGTGGCGGGCAACGTGAAGGTGGGCAATCGTTCGCGCTGGCTGACGCGCTGGCAGGCGCTCGAATACATCACTAGCCAGAACATGGAAAAGCGCGCTTTCGACCTTTTGAACTGCATCACCGTGGTCCCCGGCGCGCTCGGTGCATGGCGCAAACAAGCCATCGAAGCCGCGGGCGGCATTACTGCGGATACGGTGGCCGAGGACGCCGACCTCACCATTGCGATTCGCCGCGTAGGCTGGCGCATCGGCTACGACGAAGAGGCCATCGCGTGGACCGAAGCTCCGGAAACGGCCGGCCAGCTCATCCGGCAGCGTTTCCGGTGGACTTTTGGCACGCTGCAATCCTTTTGGAAACATAGCAGCATGCTTTTCCGTTGGAAGTACGGCACCCTGGGGTGGATCGCGTTGCCGAACATCTTCGTTTTTCAGCTGGTGCTTCCGCTCATCTCCCCGCTGATCGATTTATTGTTCCTGTGGTCGGTGGGGCTCTGGGCGCTCGAAAAGCTGCAACTCTCCTGGCTGCCGACCATCCACGCGACCACCGGCGATCTGATGCGCTCCGTGTTTTTCTTCATCGGCTTCCTGCTGATTGACGTTTTGACCTGTGTTCTCGCCTTCGCCCTCGAGCGCAAGGAAGACTGGACTCTGCTCGTTCCCGTGCTTCTGCAGCGCTTCTATTACCGCCAGTTGATGTACGTGGTGCTGTTTCGTTCCGTGAAGGAAGCTGTGCATGGCCGTCCCGTGGGATGGCGTGGCGTCGAGCCGGAACCGCCCCTAGCGCCGCAAGCTCCACCGAGACCTGCGGCCGTCGCAGGGAACTAGCCTGCTCACCTCTCAACTAGCCCAACGCCTGAAAACAAGGGCATTTCGGTGTGCCGGGGCGTGAGGAGGCTAGCTGTGTTTTCAAAGTGAGCTGGAAGGTTATGGAGGCGCCATTCGATGCTCTGGAAGTACGACTTTCTGGACCGCGATCGCGTTATCGTGATCGGGCTCAGCAATGGCGGCCGTTTTTGCGCCTCTCGTTGCGCGGCATCACCCCGTGGGCGGACTTGTTGCGGCTGGCTCCTGGGGGCGCACATGCTAGGAAGCTATGACCCACGGCTTTAATGTGGATAAGAAGTTTCACCGGAAGGTGGTCACTTTGATTTTGGGCGGTTCACCCGTTGCGGATGGCAGTTCGCCTGAAGTTAACGGTATTTCGCCCATTTCCGATTGCGGATTCAGTTGGTGTAGCATATGTCCCTGCTCTAGGAGGTCCCCATGGCGATCACGTTCACGTTGAATGGCAAGTCCCAGTCGGTCGATGTCAGCCCGGATATGCCTCTGCTCTGGGTGCTTCGCGACACGCTGAATATGACCGGCACGAAATTTGGCTGTGGCATGGCGCTTTGCGGCGCGTGCACCGTTCACATCAACGGCGAAGCCACGCGCTCGTGCATCACGCCGATCTCGAGCGTGGCGGGCAAGAAAGTCACGACCATTGAAGGGCTTTCCGCCGATGGCCGCCATCCCGTTCAGAAAGCCTGGATGGAAGAAGACGTTCCGCAGTGCGGCTACTGCCAATCCGGACAAATCATGTCCGCGGCGGCGTTGCTTGCAAAGAAACCCAACCCCACCGACGCGGACATCGACGATGCCATGAGTGGCAACATTTGCCGCTGCGGCACTTACCAGCGCATCCGCAAAGCCATTCACCGCGCCGCGTCCTCGATGGCCGGCAAGGCTCATTCGGCGGCATAGTTTTCCCGAACGGCTCTCACAATTTGCTCCGAGGTGTCCCATGACAACTGCTCCCGTCGTAAACCGCCGTGACTTCCTGAAGAAAAGCGCTAGGAGTGGCGCCGCGCTGGTGATTGGGTTCCACGTGACTGCTCGCGCGTTTGCCGATCAAGCTAAGGATCAGGAGGAGAAGACTCCCAATCCTTTTGACGCGTGGGTGCGGAT
>QHYI01000168.1 GCA_003223245.1 Acidobacteriota bacterium | reverse complement strand
GCGCACCCTCACGCGCCTCAATCCTCAACAGCAACAGATTTTCCGGACTCTCCAGCTGGACCGTTTTCTGGCCGGTTAGTATATACACCCTTCCTCTCGGGCTGGAACCTCAAAAACCCGCTACAAATGGGCCTTTTCGCCTCCTCAGCTGGTGAAAACCAAGCTCTAAGTAGGAAAGTCAGGCTAGGTGAACTTGCGGATTTCAGTTGCGCATGCGAACCGGGGCCCACATCCGACGGAAGGATGTCGTCGTTTTCGTGTTTCTGTTCTGCAGTATTCAAAAGGGCAGTTGCAACGTTTCTGCGGGCACGGCATTGAGGGCGCACCTTCACCGGGAAGCCGATTTGGACTTCGGCGCCGTGAAGAGTGAATCGTCCAGCTTAGGGTTCACCACAACGCTTTCAATGGTCATCTTGTGCGATTGCCTGACTCCTTGCACCGTAGTATCGAGAACATAGGGAACCATCAGACCGTTCACAGCCTTGTAATCACGATAATAAATCTCCACGGGCCGCATCTTGCCATCCATGCGCCGCGGGGTACCTTCGATTTTGACGTCCAAGAACGTCTGCGTATCAACCCAAAGATGCCGAACTTGTCCGTCTTTGGCGGTGAGTTTCAGTTTATAGGCATCGTGCCCTTCTACCGTCTCCACCCCTTCAAGATCCACCTGGATGCCTTTCGTCGCATGATCCACCAGCGGGCCGTCCAGGTCGTATTCCAAAGAAGCCGCTTTCAATTCATCGGGTGTGAATGGTTCCACGTCTCTGCGATTAAGGAATGGCCGCAGCTTCCATCCGTTCACCCCGTCATAGACTTGCACGGCCTTCTCATTGGCAAACTCAATCTCAACCCGCGTCTTACGTGGCCGCTTCATTTCCATAAGAAACGGCAGTTGTAGATTCCCTCTTCCCCCGGCCTCCAGCTTGCCGGAGTAGGACATCGTGTGTACCGCGCGCCACGCCTGTAGCCCGCCCCGTGCCGATACGTTCCGGTCGGCGATCTCCGTCGCCGATAACTTCCCCGCAGCCGCTTGGCTATCGACTCTCACTGCCAAACAGCTGACCAGTGATAAGAATGCGCAACAGAGAAAACCTTTTCTCCAGATCATGGCTTACTCTCCTCATGGATTTACGGGGACGGTAGACTGACTGGCAACCACCAAACCTTCCGCCCGAAACGTACCGATCATCACGGTCACATGATTTCCGGGTTTTACTTGATGGCCTTTGTTGGAAAAGACCATCCAGTATTCGCGGCCATTTTGAGGTGTGGCTACTTGGCGTAATTGCCCAACCTGTTCTAGCGCTGGAATCTGGAGTGCAAGGCCATTCTTCTCGTCGATGAGATACGGAGTGACGTTCTTGTCATTCAGTATCTTGGCCCGGTCGGCGTCGATTACACGAAAGCTGAACCGGATCAAGGAACCCGAGGCGGTTTCCCTGACAACGATATCGTCGATGCCCCAACGCCGCCTGTAGTATTCAGCCTGCCGCTGGCTTAGAACTGAGAGCGGAACAACCTTCAGAGTTGGGGAAACCGGCGGCTGAGATTCGCCAACCTTATGTTTCCCCTCGGCAGCCTGGCCTAGAGCACAAGAAATAGAAATGCTGCTCGCGAGTAGCCCCGCGAGCAGCATCGTCTGATAGGGTTGTCGCCAGTTAATCATGGTTATTGATTCGGATACGGTGGAGGCAGTTTAGCTCCCGCGTTCACTCCCGCCCCGGCGCTGTAGTTACCGAGTGGCGTTGGCTGAGTACCCGGTGTATGGGCCAAGCTCGTGTTGGATAAAGCCAGCGGACCGTAGAACATGTTAACCCAGTTGCTGCCTTCGTCCACCGTTGCCGCAGGGGTCAAGCTGAACGCTGGACCGGCGTACGTAGAATCAGTAATGCCCGGAGGCACGGTAATGGATATTCCCACTGTTCCTGGCTGCACGCATCCCTGGGCATTAGCATTGCCATTAGCCCCGCTGCAGAGGGTCGGCGCAATCTCCGGAGGCACGCGTGAACCATTGCAATACTGGGCTGCAAAGCCAGGGTTGGACGAACGGTTGGTGCCGCCGTAACCGCCGGAACTCAGGATCGAGTTCGTCGGACTGAGGGTAAATCCCGAGCTATGATTGGTCGCTGACCCATCACCATAGATGCCAATGTCCCAATACGTCGCTCCGCTGGGACAAGAGCCCGTGGTGGTTTGCGTCATCGCCGGAACCAGCTGGACGGTGGTCTCCAGGCCCGGTGCCGGGATGGCACCGGTAGTGATGTGGAACGAGCGGTTCTGCCAGAATATGTTCTTATCCAGCAGCGGGTTTGAAAACTTCGTGCAATTTGGATGGCCTGCGGGGCAGGTCACGTTGGGGCTGGTCATTACGCCAGACAGTTGGCCGCTGTTTACTTCCGTCTGCAGCCCAGCCACCATGAAGTTCGACGTAGTGACCGACGCGTTGGTGCACGCCGCGGGAGGTGGAGTTATTGTCGGGTCGCAGCCCGGTGGCGGCACGTTGGCGTTCGGGGCGTTGACTGAGTCGAACAATACACCCGCGGTAGCGGTACTGTCGTTCGACGCGACCGTGTTGTGGCTAAAGGTCACATTCAATGCATCGAGGAGCGAGACTCCGCCTCCGCCCCACCCGGCAACGTTATTCACGATGACGTTGTTGGTGACAGTGACTGAGTACCACTTACTCGAATCATTGGGGTTGCGTTGCACATCAGTTCCGTTCACCTTCTGCAGCCGCAAGCCGCCACCGCTGCCACCTTCGGCGGTGTTGCCCTGGATGAGATTGGAATCAATCGTGAGGCCGGGACCGATGCCGTCAGGAAGCTGAGGTGGGCAATCCAGGTCCAGCGTGGTGCTGTTCTCGCAAAGAGTACCGTCCGGACCCACACCCTCGACGATGAGCCCGCCGCCGTAGGTGGTCAGTGTCGGGTTGGTGCTCTGGTTGAACACGATGGAGTTATGCGTGATACGCCCATTCCAGCTGAACCCGAAGTGCGCGACACCGCCGCCGTCACCCATGCTCAGATTGCCGCACACCCAGTTGTAATTAAACTGATAGTAGTCGGAACCGTCGCAGAAGGTTACACCGCCCGCTGACGCCGGCGTATTGGAGTTCAATTCGTCGCCATAGGCAGTGTTCTGTGTGATCGAGTTGTGATGTATGTTCACATCATGGTTGAACAGGAACGGCAGCTCAATCAGACCCGTCGGATCGAAGCTGGCCGGTGGAGTCTCCGCCTGGCCGACGGTGATGCCGCCCGCGAGCGTACCGCCATTGTTGAAGATCCGGTTGTTGGAGATTTCCACATAATGGTTCCAGCCGTGGAGGAAGATCCCTCCGCCGCCTTGTGAGCTATTGATAAAACTCAGGCCATCGATGCGCGATGGGTTGCAGAGGAAGTTGCTCACGTATTGGCAATCCGCAGCGCTGTTCGTGAGCAAAGTGCCGGTGAAGGTGCCAGCGGCATTATTGGTGCCAGTAACATCTGCAGTGTCCAGAACACGTTGCTGCCAACCTCGCCCGAGCACGGTAATCGCCGCGCCTTCGTACGCTCCCATCAGCGAGGGTTCTTGCAGCAGTTCCGCAATATTGCCGTTGAGGCTGGCCACCCATCCGATAATTGGCTCCAGTGGTATCGGATCCACCTGATAGGCCGAAGAACAGGAGTAGGTGCCAGTTGGATCGTAAGGGTTGTAAGCCGACGTCCCATTTGGGTTGGTGGCGTTCGGGTCGTTGTTGATCAAAGCGCCGTTCATTGCCAAACCGAAGAGGCAGTCTATCTTCCTGCGCCACGGCTCGAGCAGTTTGCCGGCTGGGTTGGTGTTGGCGTCAACAATAGTCGACGCCGCGCCAACGCCCTGCAGCCGGACCGGCTTCCACATGATTAGCATTTCATGGTGGTGAGAGGCGGAGTGAGTAGCGGCACCAGTCGTCGCACACGCAACTGCTGCACCGGTTGTCGAGGTGCAAGTTGGGTCGACGATAATCAGGTCGCCGGGTGCGGCCGCGTCAATCGCACTCTGGATCGAACCCGAGGCGGGAACGTGCGTCGGGGCTTTGCCGCCAACGGTGACCGTAACGGTATCAATGGACTGGCTGCCGTTAGCTGCCGTAATCACCAGTTCGCCGCACCTGGCTGCGGGTTGACCCCGTTGCTGCATGGCGCACGGAGGCACGTTTCCGCCCACGTTGACGACAATCTGTGTGTCACTCCAGCTCACAATGCCTTGGTTAGCACCACCGATGGTGACCTTACCTTGAGCGGCCCCAAACCCGTAATGGCGGGTGACGGTCTTCAAGTTATAGGGGGAGGTGTTCGCCGCGGGGCCGGAGTACGCCGGATTCTGAACCGGCTGATCACCCAGAGCTGTGATGGTCAGCTTGTGGCCCTGCGCGCTTACCCAAGGCCCAACGCCATCGCCATCCACTTCCTTGATGGCCGGTGTAGCATCCGGGTAAGAACAATCTGGTGGATTGTAGCCCTCGGCGAACGCCGATGTTGGAACTACAGGCGTGTCCAGGTAGGCGGTATCGCCCGGCATCAAGGACCATTCATAGCAGAAGTCGCTATAATTCGGGTTGTAGTAGGGATCAGTGATGAATTGTCCTGGGTGAGCAGGATCCGGAATCGGACCCGGATCGTTCATGCAGAAAATCATCACGTTTGGCCCGTACCCCGTGATATTCGGCGGGTTCACCTCCCACGTAGAGGGCGTCAACCCGTTGAACGTGCCCCATTGGTCGGCGTACACGCGCGAAACTTCGACTCCGTCGTAGTCCCTGATGCTTACCGGCACGTTGACCACAGCGAACTTCTCGCCGAAAGCCGGGTTCGCCGGGTCAAATTCAGAAGCGAAGTCATCCGTAATGAACCCGGTATAGTGAGCGGCGGCAGGAGTTTGCGTCCAGATGAGGAAATCCGCGTTGGCCTGCATCTGGTCATCGAGGGTAACCTCTTTGCGGTCGCACAGAGGACGCAAAGAGCCGGCAAAAGGCGCTACTTCGCCGGATTCCGGGGAAATGCTCAAATAATCCGGCACGATGCGCATGAGACCGACGCAGGGCGCGCTCTGCTGGATGGTTCCGCCGGGCCCGAAACTTCCGAAAGACGTGCGGCCCAGGTCGGTGCTCGGCTTGCCGTTATTGGTCGTGTTCGCAACGAATCCGCCATTCGCGAACGGCTGGTTGTAGGGTCCGGAGGTTCCATTGCAAACCGAGGTTCCGCTGGAGGTTCCAGTAGGACCACAATTGGCGTTTGTGTAGGGACCTGTGTAAGAGGGGTTCCAGGAATCGATGGACGCCTGGTCCGGAACGATGAAAATATTGCCGAGGCCGCCAAACTGTGCGGCTACTGGGGCGATGAAGTTATCGCCGATGAGAAGGTTGAGGTCTTCTTCCTTATTCAGTTCCCACCCTGGGGGTACCACCACCTCTGTCACGTACTTGCCGGGCGGCAGGACTGCCGGCACGGCGCCGGTCTGGACCACACCGCCAATCGTCGCCGGCCCGGTTGTGCCATAAGCCGGGTTGTGGGCGGTAGCGCAGGTGATGGTTTGTCCCGACGGTGCGGTAAACGTGCCGCCGGGGTTATTGGTGCAGAACGAACTGGGGAACACATACAGACCATCATAAGGGGCTGGTTGTGCCTGGTTGAGGTTGTGATAACCATCAAAGCACTTATACTGTGAGTTATGAGGTATCGCAGTGTTCGGGTTCAAAAAGTTGCGAGTGCCCGCGAGTGTATAACTGAAGAACGGATCGTTGACGTCTTCGCCGGGGCAGCTGATGTTGGGTATGCCAGCAGCCCTACCACCCCCTCCGAAGCCCTGGACCCAAGAATCCCAGCTACTAGTTTGGGTGGTGTCCACCAACGTGAGACTCGTGGTGCCATCCGCGGCAGTACTCTCCTTGTAGAGGTTGACGGTCACATTGGGAACCAGGGGTTCCCAAAGATTCTGGAAATTCATACGCGGGTCGTCGAAAGGCCGCGTAGTAGCGTTGACGACATGGCCGCGGATGCCGCCCGTCTCGCCTGGGACGTAGGGCATCTTGCCCCAGTCGATCATGTTGTACTGGGCGACGCCCCCCTGCCAGCCTTCCGAGAGAACCGTGCCTGGATCGATGCGTCCGGTCGACAGGCCGGTGTTAGCAGTGGTGGAGACCCCGTTACTGGGAAAGCCGGCTGGGTTCGTTAATAGGTTTCGATCACTACAATCTGCCTGGCCGCAGTACACGGCGCCAGGCACACTCAGATCGCTGGGAAGGGAGAAACTCTCCTTCGAGTTCAGTACCGCCTGATAGGGACCCGCGTTGCCGTTTCCGTTCGGTGCGGGACCGTCCACCTGTGCGCCCGCGTCGTTGACCACGTGCACGCCTGTGCTTCTGAAACGCGTGGTGTCCGACTCGAGCACATACCAGTTGAATAGGGGGAAGGTTTCGTCGAAGTGAGTGTTTCCGCCTATGTCGGAAAGCAGGGTATTGTTAATCTTGCCGTTGCGCATGCGCACCCTGGTTGGAATCTGAATCAGGCCGGGGCTAAGAGTTGGGTCCAAATTGCCTTGGGCATCAAGTACTGGCGTACCCCTTCCTTCCGTATCCAAATAGGTTCTGTTCCACAAATGCGACTGCCACGTGAAGGAGCCGTACTCAAAATTTAGCGTCTGGCCTCCCCGCACAGTCACCGATCGGCTGGATCCGTCGACCAGCAGGTCATTCCACTGGTCGAATGCGGTGACAGCCCAAGAACCGTCCGGAATGCCCGTAAACGTGGCGTTCCCGTCGGCATCACACTTGGACAAGCCAAACGTGAGGCCATCCGTATCGCCTATAGTGACCCAACACGTGGTGTAGTTTAGCGGCGCATAGTTGCGGGGGTCACCTTGTGGAAAGACACCGCTAGTGAAAAGCCGCTGGTCCGGCGAGCGTCCCTGGTGCAGGTTGGTAACCTGGACCTTGAC
This sequence comes from Acidobacteriota bacterium, assembly GCA_003223245.1. GTDB lineage: Bacteria > Acidobacteriota > Terriglobia > Acidiferrales > UBA7541 > Acidiferrum. The sequence continues at coordinate 16,774 of QHYI01000168.1, read as the reverse complement.
CGTGTTGTGGCAAGGCGGGGCGCCTGGACCGCTGCATATCCCTGCCAATCGCGAGTTGATAATTTTTGGATTGGCCTCGCCGAAGAACACGTGGTATCCACCCGGCCCGTATTCCTGGAAGTATCCAGGTTCAGCCGCCTTGACGAAAGCGTCCAGTTTTGGGGTGCCGTCCAGGGTGTTGGTCTGCAGCCATTCCTCTCCCCTGGATTCTCTGGTGGCGCCAGGGTGTACCGTCACATCGAACAACCCGGGGTTGAGGTTCTTTATAACTGCCTGGCCGACTAGGGGTGATAGCGTTGCTCCGTCAGATTCGAATTTGGGGCAGACGATGATCACGCCGACGCCGACGCCCGGCTGCGTTTGGGAAATCGGGCAGGCATCCAGCCCGGTCGTTGGGTCGATGGTTCCGTTCAGCGCGTTGGTCAGGGGCACATTGAACATATCATAGGTGTCTTGCCCCGTGTTGTCGCACGAAACACAGCCCGCGAGGTCCCAGATTATGACTTGGAAATCTTCGAGGCCAGCCTCCTGGGTTGGGAAGCTGTCAACCCCGCCTCCGGTGTCGGGTTCGCCGTTTGTTGGAAAGTCGTCTTGGAAGACATACACAGTGATCGTCGCTGTGTGGAGCGGGGTCGGTTCTACATTTACGCTCACAGTCGTCGGCAGCGTGCAGGTGGTAGTGGTGCCGGTGGTACAAACCGGGGCGATGGGAGCACCACCCATAGTGTGTCCGCAGGCGGAAGAAGCGGTTAGTCCTGTAGGCTCACTCGATGCGTTACCATTTTGACCGGGAGTGCAATTGCCCGGACCAGCTGGGTCCTTTGTATTCGCATAATTAAAAGAATTTGGAGCATCGCCCGGCAGGACGGAAATGTAGTAGTAAAGAGGGTTTCCGTTCGCGTCCGTAGTGGGGAGATTCACTTCGCTCGGTAATGACGCGTGCAGCTGCGTTTGGCCGACAGTGCAAATGCCGTACCCGTCGCAGGCGGCCTGGACGTGCTGTTGGTAGGTCGGAGAATTCGGATTGGCGTCGTAGACGGTCTGGCCTCGCCCGCAACTCTGCGGGCCTGTGCAGCCTGTCGCGATGACCGGCATGAAGCTCGCGTGGAGATTGGTACCCAAGGTCGGCGGCGCGATTGTTCCTGGTGGTAACACGGGGCAGCCGGTCGGCCTGGGGCCCGTGCCCGTATTCACCTGGCACGCCGGATCGATGTGGAACGTAAGATCTTGTTCAATAATCCATCTATAGTCGGTTATCGCCGCTTTGGTCTGCGCATCCTGCACATGCACAGTTAGGTTGCTGGCAGGCAGGAAGTTCAGCGTCACGGTCGCGGTATTACTAAGTATGCCTTGCGAGTTTTTGGCTTGGTACGTGAACGTACAACCAGTGGCAGGACAACCAGTAGCTGCTGGTTTGGTTGCCGTGAAAGAGCCGTCTGCGTTCAGGAATACAGTCAATCCAGCCTGCGCTTTGGTTACGAACACGGCCGTCATCGGAAAGCCGTTCGGATCAACGTCGTTTCCCAATACACCCGGGGCGGCAACCCTCAGGATTGACGCCACCTTGCTGGGATAGCTATCGTTATTCGCCTGAGGCCTGTTGGCGGCATTGGCCGTAGCGGACAAGTTCAGTGTGACCGTGGTCGTCAAGCCCGAGGAGCATACCCCCGCAGTGACAGTACCGTTCGCGCAGTAAGTGAAGTGATCCGTGCCGCTTCCCGTCGGTGCATAAGTGAACGTTCCGTTGGGATACAAGGTGAGGGTTCCACTGGTGGGCAGCACCAATGCCTGAACTCCATACACGTTAATGTCGTTAGCGATGACACCCTTGCCTGGGTCGGAGACAGTCAGGGTAACGCCCGGTGCATATGCATAGGTGTCCGGATTGGCCACCGGCGTGGAATTCGCGGCGGCCAATTTAGCGGCGCCGGCGTCATTCACATCCAGGAAGGCTTGCATGCCGCCATCGCGCTGGTTGTTGGTGGACAAATCCAGGGACCGATCGAAAATGGCGTAGGTGGCCGAGTTGTATGTGCCTGCCGCCGTCTGTGTGGGGCTTACGATTACGTCAAACACCTTGCCTGCTGGTAGAAATACCTCGTTTTGAAGCCGCAGACCCGAAGCTGCCGTAGCGGGAGCGGTTTGGTTAGGGTTCTTTGCGAACAGCGTTTTGCCGTTGCTGAGAGCCAACGAGATGTCCGGAAGAACATAGCCGTCTTCCGCGACCAGCAGCATATTCAACCCGCTAACGGTAGGAACGTGCATATGCGAGCCCGCGTTCACGAAACGGACCAGCACATTTCCGGTGGCGCCAGCCGCAGGAACCGAAAGAGCCGAGGCTGGCACATTGTCCTTACTGAAGGCTACGCCGTTAATAAAGAAGTACAGCGGAGTGTAGTCCACCGCCGGTGGGTAGCAGGTTGGCGGTGTTCCGGCGGACGTTAGGCCATTTGCACCTGCGCCGCAACTGGGATTCCATTTTAAGGTTTCATCGAAGCCTGCGTTTGCCGTTGCGGTACCTGCCGCGCCGCCTGTCGGGAAGAGGGCCGCGACCATCTTGTTCTGCCGGGGGTCCATTTCGCTCTCGAGCGCGACTACATCGGCATCGTAAGATACGGCTCCACTAGTGGCACTCGCAGCAGGATAGGCTATTCCGGCGGCGGCGCTTGTGGGAGCCTGCGTCACGACCAGGACTCCGTAAAGACCCATGGGACCCTGGATCGAGGGGTAGGTGCCAGTGCGAATGAGATAAGTTCCCGCCTGTAGACCCGTCCATGTGTACGTCCCCACGGCAGATGCCGCGCCGACAGTGGCGACTCCCGCAACCTCTGTGACGAAAGAGCGGGCGCGTGCGCCTTGCGAAGGTGGAATGAACGAGCCGGGAAGAACCGTGGTCCAAGTTGTAGAGGTCTGACCGGCATGAGCGCCATCCGTCCGAGGCCCAGCCTCGCGGACCGGACTTCCCAAACCACCGCCGGAAACTTGGCCGATGATGACGATGGATGTCTCCACCGGCAAGTTGTTCGTGAGATTGATGGTCAGGTTCGTTGCGCTGGTACCGGCCGTGGCACCGGCGGTATAGGGAACAACGATCAACGGCGGCTGCCAAACCGTGCCGCCCGTTTGTGGATTCAGGGTGCCGGTTGCGGCATTGTACGTCAGTGCCGTGCACGAGGTGCCGGCCGTAGTGCCCTGAGTGACCGTGCCGCACGTCCAGCCCCACATCGGGACAGTGTTGCCGTCCGGAAGAACCACGGTCTGCTGTGACGCGGTCAGATTCACGACCTGGGCGGAGGACGCACCCGCCGCCAAGACAATGATCACCGCGAGTATTGCTGCGTTCAGAGTTACTTTCAGATAGTTAGTTTGCATGGCTCTTCTTGTTCTCCTCGCGCTCACAGAGTTTCGTCAATGTTCCAAACGTAGGGATCAACCAGCATCATCTGCAGCATGCCGCCCGGGAAAACGTCGTCGGTGGTGATCTCGCGCTCGTTGTGGGAATGCCACATGAATGCAATACCGGATTCTGGCGTTGGGTTCTGCGTGGCGCTGCCGGGAGGCAATGGCGTCGGCCCACGTGACCTCAGGGTCGCGTCGGGGCCAAGATAAGGCGTGCCGTTGAACCAGAGACCGTTGGTGATGATGAGCGGATCAGGAAGGGTGATGGGCCCGCCAGCACCGACCGCGCCGACAGGATTGGCTTCCAGTGGCACGTTGTGGTCGGCGCACCACTCGTAGTAATTTGGTGAACCGCTAACGAAAACCCCTCCGCTATATTGCGGGATGGTAGCGCCGCTGGCAGTCGTGTAGTAGCCGTTGGCGTCTGGATTGCACGGGGGATTTCCCGCGTTTCTAGGTGTGTGTCCGAAAATATCCCAGCCGAGGCCCTTGCCCGACCAATAAAAGATCCCGTCAAACGCCTGACCGGGAGTCGTGTCCGTATTAAATTCCATGCGGCCAGCCAAGAGATCCGGGTTGGTTTGGCTGACGAGCAAATTCCCGTCACGGGCCAGGATGCGCACGTGGTTCCCGTGCTCGTGAAAGGGATGTTGCAAATGTCCTTGGCCGATCACCCGCAACAGGACCAGCTCACCCGGATGCATGTGAGGATTCGCGTTGTACGGCTGGTTCGGATAATTGGGGGCAAAGTTCGCATCCATGTTGTCCGGCATGGAGCGCCCGTTAATCAGGAAGTAGTTCGCGCGGTAGGGCTCGGTAACGACGTTGAGCTTCGTCGGGCAGGTAAACTGCCCGCCGGCGGTACAAGATTGAATCAGCTTTAACTGCCTTTCCACCTGCGCGTGTATCCTCGAGTCGATCTCGGACCATTGGGTGAGATATTCCCGGTCGTAACAGGTCAAGGCGTGGTTATAGGCGGCCGGCGCCAGCCGGTAATCAACGCGACCGGTCTCGGTAGCTGTACAGTTGGCCGGAGTAGCTGCGGGTAGAACAACCACTGCTCCAAAGAGCCCCATCTCGATCTGCAGGTCTGGTTGGGTGCCGCTGTAGTACGCGTGTGTCCCCGCAGTTCCAAGGGGAGCTGAAACCGTGTAAGTGATGGTTGTGCCCGGAGCTGCTTCGCAGGTCAACAGGCCCGCAGGCGTAGTAGCACAGCCGCTCGTTGCGGTCACGGTCAACCCGGGAAACAAGATCGAAGTATTGCCCGCAGGTGCCGGCAAACTATTCGTGAGCGACACCGTAAAGCTCGTTCCTTCATGGACGATCAACGTGGGACCGGGCAATTGCATCGTCGGACAAAAACCGATGCCATTGAAATCCGTGGGGAGATAGGTAGCGGAGTTGCTGTTGCAGCCGTAACCCCAGGAGTAGATCGCCACGCCATCCGGCTGACTGCTATAGCCGGCACCAGCATTCAAATTAAAGGTGCTGCTGCCCGTCCCCGCTGCAGTGACCCCAGGAGCGGCAGCGCGGGCCGAAGTTGCAAACAGCAAGGCTACTGTTGCCACGACCACGGAGAGGAATCGAGATACTGCCCAGCGGTTTCTTGAATTCGGTTGACTCATCGTTGCTCTCCTATGGGATGACGACGACTTCGGTCATCAGCCCGCCGAAGTTCTCTGCGTCGTTCGACAAATGATCAAGTTGTGGCGTGTAAAGGAAATAGGTGCCGGGGGCGATCCCTGTGCTATCCAGAATCACATCCATGGACTCACCGCCGCCCAGGGTGATTGAGTTGGTCTTTATATAAAGATTGTTCCCGGCTTGGTCGCGGAGAAGCTTAGCGTTGAAGCCAACCATGAGCATGGGGATACCTACGGAAGACAGCGTCTGGTATTCCGTGACGTCGAGGTCCGCAAAGCGCAATGCCGCCCTTTGTCCGCAAACCGCTTGGCCGCAAACGTTCGCGGGACCTCCGCTGGCGCTCAGCACAATTAGGCTAGGCAGCGGCTGCGAAGGACGATTGTTGTTGTCCGTGTCTGTCGTCGAGATGGCATACGTGTTCGGATCCGGGTTCGTCGCACCCGATACTCCACCTGTCCAACTCGCGGGCAGCGCATGCCCATCCACGGTCGCTCCGGGCGGGATACCGACGGTGTCCGGATAGCTCCGCCCATTCAGCAGGAAGTACTTGTCCTTCATGTCGGCGAAGCCTTCCGGGTTGAAGGTCATGCCCACAAAGTGGAAGTTGGGATCGAAGCCGTGTATCTGGATGGGTACGTCGATGTCGTAGCGCGTGCTGCCGTCGCCGTCGTTGTAGACGTACTTGTAACCGGCTTGGTGGATAAAGCCGACATCCTTTGCCGGCATGGGTGCCGAGCAGAGGATGTCCGGGCCGGGCTGGCCAGAAACGGCGGGTAAACCGGGATTGCAGGCGGTCCGCAGATCTTTTTGCTGATTTAAGGAGGTCTGGTAAACGTCGGTGCCAGGGACCGTTCGATTCTGCCGGGGACGCACGTAGAGCTGCCCCACCATGCCCATCTGCAGGTGCTCAGGGGGCGTGATGTGGCAGTGCCAGAAGTAAGTCCCGGCATCCGGCGCCAGGTAGTAATAGGTAACGCTGCCTCCGATGTTGATCGCCCAGGTCGCATCCGGTACGCCGTCATAGAAAGAAGACGCGTTGGGGTAGCCGTGGAAGTGCACGGTGTGCTGCTCGAAGAGGTCGGGCCGCATAATCATGCCCACGTTGCTGAGGGTCAGGAAAAACTCGTCATCCTCGTTAAAGGCAATCAGCGGGGCGGGAATGTTTCCATTCAGTACTCCGGTATTCATGATTCCCGCAGGATCGGAAATCGCCGCGTTCGCGCCCGGAGCAACCGGGTCCGACGCGCTCGTGCCGTCGTAAAGCGGATTTGGTTGGCCATCCTGATAATTTCCCGAAGAGTCCCCGGCCGTGTACGGCGCGTTAAAAACGACCGGGAACTCCGTTCCCGGCTGGCCGTTCTGGATTGCACCCAGGCCGGAGAGGGGACCGAAGGCGAACATGAAAGTCTGGTTGCCGTCCGCTTCGGTCATCATGCCGTCACCACCCGAGATTTCCTGGCATCTGATCGCACCGCCATTGTCGACGAAGGTCAGCGCGGGACTGAATGTGTGTGTCCCGCTCGGGTCTTTCGTGGCAGTCCTGACCTGCGGGCCCGCGTATGGGGCGTCAGCGCTTTCCGGGTGCGGGTTTACAACCGTACCAGTGCCGCCTGTATCCGTGCTGCCGGGATGTCTGACTGTGGCGGTTGGGCATTGAACTCGAAACGAGCCTCCACCTTGTTCCACCGGCGGCGTCTGGGCGCTCACGACGGCTGGAACAAGACTGGCAATGCCCATCAGTCCCATCAGAAGCGAAAAAGTGCTCAGCTTCCTGCTTACCATGCATCCTCCTCTGATGCCGCCGCAGGCGGCGCTTGCTTGAACGCTACTCATGATCCCGAGTCTCCTTCCTGACCTAAACGCGTCTGGAATTTAGCTGTTGCTTTCCGAAAAATTTCAACGACCCTATCGAGATAACACGTACTTGTCGGCTTACAAATTTCGCGAAATTCTTTTGTGAAATGCGAAAAGGCGGGTTGCATTTTTCGCGCAACAACGTTCGTTGCGTGTGAGGCGGGGACAAGCGGCCACCAACGCAACGTTTGTGGAGTCAGACCGGCGGATTCGCGTGGACGCCAAATTGCGACCCGGTACGATTTGGGAATTCCAGTTTCCATTCTAATTGCCTCCTAAACTTGGAGACGGTCCGAGTTGCTGACAGAGCCGCTTTAGGCCCGGCAGATCTCGAATGACAATCGTGTTCTTGCGAGGGACAAGGAGGCCTTCTTTTTTCCAATCCGAGACCTGCCGGTTTACCGTGAAGTGATTGACGGCGGTCATTTGCGCTAAAGTCTCTTGTGTGATGTCGAGTTCGAAATCACCATTGACTCTGCGGCCGATTTGGGAAGTGAGGCGTATCAGAACATGAGCCAGGCGCGACACGAATCCTTCTGTGCTTATTTCGCAGACTCGGCATGACAACTCTCTTGTCTGCCACGCAAGGATGGACATCACATTTCCAAACAGGAGAGGGAAACGGTCCAGGTTGGCTTCAAACGCAGGTAAGTCCCACACTAGGACTGTGCACTTCTGCATAGCTGTCGCTGCCGACGAGACGGCACCTTCAGTCACGTCGAGCGAACCAATGATCTGACCAGGAACATTGAGCCACATAACGGTCTCGTTACCGTCCTTGCTGACTTGGGCGACTTTCACCCGACCTTCCGTCAACAGGAATATCTTCTTGTTTGGATCCCCAGCCTGAAAAATCACGCCGCGGCGAGGGATGTCCCTGCGGCGAGCAGTCGATAAGATGCTTAGACAATCCGAATCCGGAAGGCCTTCAAATAATTCTGGCCTCGTCGTCCAAGGGATCGCCTGTTCGTTGTCCCGCCCAGCTAAACTGTCGTGGGTTAAGTAAGGATAAGAGGGGTTGGCAACCGAAACTGGGAACGCCTCTCTCATGCGCATCCTCCCCGGGCTACTTTCAATCGTGCCTGCGGTCAGAAACGAGCAACCTCGAGCGGATGCGAAATTACGTGTTTAGCTAAATCGCGACGTTGACTTTTTGCAAGCTTAGTTAGCTGTAATTAGGTATTTAACAAATAAATTACAAGTCGCGATTCGTCAGACTTTTCGCGAAGGATAGAAGGCTCCTTTACGAAACATGCTTACCTTTACGGAACATGCTTACCTTTACGGAACAGGCTTACCTTTACGGAACAGGCCATACCTTTACATTTGGCGGGCCAGTAGGTCGGCTTCGAGCCAAGGACCTTTGCCGGGTTACCGGGAGCGAAGCATGCGCCGGAGTTAAAGTCGGCAACTGCCGGAGAAAGGAGAAATGCTGTGTGAATTGCAAACGGCTGTATGCAGCGAGGCAAATCGAGGCTGGGCTTACTGGCTTATTTTGTCATCCTGACTTACTTGCTTCCCCGGAACTTGTACCCGACCCCGGAGATCGTAACAATGAGCTCGGGCCGTTCAGGATTGGCCTCCAACTTTCTACGAAGGCCCGCCACGTGCACATCGACCGTACGAGTGAACGAATTGTTGCCATAACCCCATAGCGACTGCAAAATTTCAGTTCGAGGGACGGTAGTGCCTGCGCGTTCTATCAAGTAGCAAAGAAGCTGAAACTCGCGCCCGGTGAGATCGATATGCTTTCCCTCTCGAGTGACCTCTCCTCGCCGAGTGTCCACACGGAGGGAGCCGAAATCGTGAACACCTTGCCCGGCACGGATTGGCATGCGCCGTAAGAGCGTCTGGACACGAGCAATGAGTTCGGGCACCTCGAATGGTTTCGTCATGTAGTCGTCGGCTCCAAGGTTGAGTCCCACCACTTTGTCAATCAGTTGATCGCGGACAGTTAACATGAGAATGAGAGTCGCCAGGCCCTGTTGCCGAAGCCCACGACAAACGTCGAATCCATTCATGTGGGGCAGCATGATATCGAGGATAATCAAGTCGAAGGGTAGGTTCGTTGCCTTCTGCAAGCCCTCAACGCCATCCTTGGCCATATCAATAACGAACCCTTCCGCGCGAAGGCGAAAGTTGAGCGCATCCCTTAACGCTTGGTCGTCCTCCACCACCAAAATATTTTCATTCATTTTTGCGCACCTGAGTCAGATTTACGAAGTCATTTCAACCTGCAACGTCCGGGGGTACCGGCACGTGCAGGGTAAAAGTACTCCCCACGTCCAATTCACTCGTTACTGAGAGCCTTCCTCGCATGCGTTCCGCAAGACGCTTTGCTACTGCCAGTCCCAGGCCGGTTCCAGGAATCTGGGCATCCACAATCTTTGGGCTACGATAAAACGGTTCGAAAATATGCGGCAAATCTGAGCTGCTAATGCCAAAACCATGATCCTGCACGCTGATGCGGACTTCTTTGCGATGGCGTTCCACCTCATGAACCGAGGCTGAAATACCGATCCACCGATTTTTGCCGCTGTATTTGACCGCATTTAATATCAAATTCTGCAAGCATTGAGAAAGCACGGACGGATCTCCCATTACATAAGGGAGTCCTTCCTGCAACTGCTGCTCCACAGTGAACCCTATTCCTTCTACCAGCGGTGCAAGATTTTTACGAACCTCGTCAAGCACCGCCAAAACTCGCAGAGGGCGCAAGATACAAAGCTTCGTGCCGTTTTCTGTCGAAGCAAGCAAGAGAATTTGCTCTACCATGTTTATGAGTCTGCGGGCCTGGCCAGTGATAATTGACCCTTGCGCGAAAGAATCGGCCTTGCTCTGCACAAGGCCGTCGCTGACACTCTGACCGGTGCAATAAATAGAGGCCAGCGGCGTAAGCAGTTCATGCGAAACGGACGCTACGAAGTCCAGCTTTAGCTTTGCCAGCTTTTGCGCCCGCCGACTGGCGGCGATGATCAAAAGCATGCCAATGGTGAGCAGGCCCAGAGCAACGCTTCCGGTTGTTACGTTCCTGCGCCAGATGCTAGCCACAATCGCATCAATTGGTCCGGTGCGATGTTGTAGCAGCAGCATCCACGGGTCATCCGTCGGCGTGTATCGGATTACGGGGAACCAGACAGGTGCCGAAAAGCTCCTCCAGTCTTCCTCTCGCAAGGCTTGACTATTCTTAATCGTCCGCCAAAAGTTGCCCTCGACACTTTGTGGCGGCGGGCCAAAGATATTCATTCTCGAATCGAGACTGCGAACCCTAGTGCTTGGAAATCCAGGGGCGGACGAGTAGATGAGATAAGGTCTTGGCCCTGTAGCGAGCACGGCCAGGTTATATTCGAGCCCCGCTCGGCCACTGAAATATCGCTTCGTAAGGTCGGGGAGCAATCTTCTCTGAATGTAGCCGAGATTAAGAACCACAACGATCCAGTCAACTGGCTGTTGATTGCTTAAAGCGTGCATGTCGGATGGGAGCGAATGGCGACGACTGTTCACGATGGGATGAACCAGCGCGGGAACGTCCTTATCAAACTGCCATCCCGTTATTGTATCGCCTGGTTGCGAAGCTGAAGTTGAACGCTGGCTGCCTGTGGATCGGGCGTCGGAGATTTCCCAGGCACGCAGGCCAAGGGAGAGACTTGATGACTTGTCTTGCAGACGAGCAAGCAAAGGTCGTACATCTTGTGGCACGCTGGAACTCTCGATTTTCGCCAAGTCGACATTGAGCCGCAGCAACCGAGGTATCGCCCGGTCGCCCGTCTCCCAGATGTAAATGTTCTTTATCAGATCCGAATTCACGTTGATGTTTTCCACGGATTCGTGACTGCGACGTATGTGGCTGAAGTCCACGTATCGGCGAAGATAGTCATTCCAACTTTCGCCCGCGCCTGAATCGGGACCGACTTGCAATGCCACACAGATGGCCGACAATTCTCCATAAAAATCAAGTTGCCACCCAATCATGAGTGGCTGGAGGGTGCTTCCAACGCGTGCTTCGGTGGCCTCACTGAGCTGTTTCGTCCAGCGGTATTGTAAGAGTGCTGTGAAGATTAAGAGTAACGCCATGCCGCACAGGCTGCCGATCCAAAACAAAGGCAATTTCTTCCCTTCGATCCAATCGGCCAAGTTTTTACTGCTGGACATGGAGGAGCCCTGCATGCTTGTGTCTACGTGGGACCACCGGTTGCGGCGGAACTCGGCGTTACGATTAACCGTTATCCTTAGCCTAGCTGGCAGTCACACCTTACCCTCCATTTCTGGTCGAGACGGTGAAATCCACCAAGCGTTGCTTCATTTTCGGGAAGGACGCGCACCGTTGTCAAGGGGGGTGCTTGCTTTGCTTGCTTGCCCTCCCCCACTTTTCGGCGCTGCGAGCGTGGCGCGTTCCATGACCGAGGAATCTCCGCCGCTATGCACTCGATAGGGCGAGTTGCGCCCGAATGAACGCCTGCGGAGAGGAAGGCTCTGGCGCTGCTCTTACGCCCGGCGTGAAACCAGCCTCGCCGAAGCAGGAATCAGCCATGTCTCATTTGGGCATGGATTGAGCAACGGTCCCGGCTACTTGACTCGTACACCACATTGTGGATGCTACTTCTCAATGGCTCCACAGGTGTGTCATCATTTGAAAGGGAAAGCTGACCTCCTGTTCAGATGTGGTGCTCGTTCGCCATCGCCGGATTGCGATGCCGTTCCAATTGCAGCGAGGAGGTTCCGACGCCGCGCCAGCGAAAGAAGCTTTTTACTGAGAGCCGTGGATGTTTATCAGAATCGTGTGATGCCGTGGCACAGTACAGCAACTGACGAGCTACGGAGTTGCTTGGCGGTACGAGGATTCTGATGCGAGCTTCTCCCAGCGTCAAGAACAACACCATGGAAAGAGATGGCATCCGAGGTGCGTCCGTATTTCGCATAGTTGTTTTATCTGGCATGGCGCTGCTTTGGGCGGTCGTCGCAGTTTTGCAATACAAGTGGGCCACACAGCTGAGTGCTGCGACGGAAGTGCGCATTGGCAGCGACCTGCAATCCTTGATGGTGAGATGGCAGCGGGATCTTTACGACGAGTTGTCGGCCGTCTGCGTGGCCTTACAAGTTGGGCCAGATTCCGGTGCTCACGATGCTTGGAATGATTATCTTCAGCGGTACGCCGAATGGAATCGGGATGGGGTAAGCAGCGAGGTTGCCGAGACTACTTATCCCAGTCCAGGCCTTGTTCGGGAGATTTACGATTGGCAAACCAGCACGCCCGGAAAACCGGAACTGCTGCGCCTCGATCCAAACAAGAAAACGCTGCAAAGTTTAGGCGTGCCCCGGGAACTGGAAACGTTCCTGGCTCGGCTGAAGGCGAATTCCTCCAACCTACGAATGGCGAAGCGGGCTTGGCAATATGGAACTTCATCGGATGAGAGCGGCCTCGGAAGGAATCAAGTGCGGCCGCCCGGCCTGCGCACGGATGCACTTGCCGGCTGGCAGCTGGAAGAAGAAATCCCTGCCCTGGTTCATCCCATAGTCCACCACGCCAATCCGTTCAATTCATTGACCCCTGTCGATCGCACCGCGGTCGATTGGCTTGTGGTCGTGCTGAACCTCCGTGTAATCCAGGACCGCATCCTTCCCGAGCTGGCAAAGCGACATTTTGGAGGTCCAGACGGTTTGGAATATAAGCTGGCTGTTGTGGCCACCGACGATAAACCTAGAGTCATTTATTCTTCCGATTCGACGCTTAAGATCGAAGATGTTAACAGTTTCGACTCCATCATGAACATCTTCGGCACTTCCTCTAATAGGACGCAGGGCGAGTTCCGGCCGTCCGTGAGTCACAGCCCGAATTTATCAGACCAAGATTGGCACAGCTTCGCAGCACCGGCCTGGTTCCCGGTGTTTCAATATACATCTCATGATAAACCCTGGGTCTTGATTCTGCGGCATGCCGCGGGACCGGTGGGGAAAATTGCGAGGAGCGTCTTATATCGGAATCTCATCATTGGCGGTGTGGTGTTGTCACTCCTTGCGGTGAACATCGGTCTCTTGGTTTTTTCGAGTCACCGGGCACACAAGCTCGCGAAAGTGCAAATGGAGTTCGTAGCGTCGGTCTCTCACGAATTGCGCACACCGTTGGCTGCCATTTTTTCGGCCAGCGAAAACATCAAAGACGGATACGTGGAGGGAAGGAAGAATCTAGAGTTCTACGGCTCCATTCTAACGAGCCAAACGCGTCGGCTTATCGATCTCGTGGACCGTATCTTGCTTTTTGCTTCTACGCGAACGGGGAAAACAAGATACGCGGTGGCCCCTCTCAAGGTATCTGAGATCCTGGCAGCCGTTAGGAAAACTGTGGCAGAGGAAATCGAAGAAGAGGGGTGCAAACTCGATGAACAAATTGAACCGGATCTGCCTCCCGTTTCGGGCGATTTGTCAGCGGTGTGTGTCTGTTTGCGGAACCTGATTTCCAACGCCCTCAAGTATGGTGGGCAAGAACGCTGGGTGGGTCTGTCCGTCACGCGTCATGCGACAGAGAATCATGACCAAGAAATTTGGTTTAGTGTTCTGGATCATGGAGAGGGTATCAACGCTTCGGAATTGCCCCATATTTTCGAACCGTTCTACCGCGGCCCCAAGGTTGTAGCGGCTCAAATCCATGGCACGGGTCTAGGGTTAGCATTGACAAAGCGCATCGCGGAAGCCCTGGGAGGTAGAATCTCCGTGGTCAGCGAACTTGGGGTGGGAAGCACCTTCACATTGCACCTACCCGCAGCGAGCGAGCAGGAACTCACGAACCAGTCACGATTGCAAGAAACCACCGGGACAATGAAACATGTTTGAGAGCATCCTTTTAGTAGAAGATGAAGCAGCCTTGAGGGCCACCCTGGGTGACCGCCTTCGCGGCGAGGGTTACGTCGTTGACACCGCCGTCGATGGAATCGAAGCAGTTGAGAAAGCTGCCAACCAGCCCTTTGACTTAATCATTCTCGACCTTATGTTGCCTGCGCGAAACGGATTCGATGTTTGCCGCGACATCCGCCAAGCGGGCATGGCTACTCCCATTCTGATCCTGACCGCTCGCGACGAAACCACGGACAAGGTCGTGGGACTAAAGCTTGGAGCGGACGATTACGTGACCAAGCCGTTTGAGGCTGCTGAACTCATGGCGCGTATCGATGCTTTGCTGCGACGCGTACCCATAAGAACGGGTCAAGGGACCCACGAATTTGGTTCGATCTTTGTCGACGTGAAGAGATCCAAAGTTACGCGAGCTGGAAAGCCGGTTTATATTACGGCTCGCGAGTTTCAGCTTCTTTGCTACTTCCTTGAACGACCTGGAATAACCATTCCACGGAAGGAACTGCTACAGGCGGTTTGGGGCTATGTTGTCGATTCTCTGACGCGCACTGTTGATGCTCATGTCGCCAGCCTGCGGCAAAAGTTGGAAGAGAATCCGAAACGGCCGGAACTGATCGTCACGGTTTCGGGTACCGGCTATAAATTTGTAGGACACAGCCGCAGCTAGTTTCCCTCATCCGATCGGTCTACAACAATTCTAGGCTGCGGGTTTTTGCTGGGATTGCCATTCTCCATTTTCTAGACTCCAGAAATTAGGCGCACGCGCCAAGCATGCAAGCATTGTGACTTCCGGGCGATCCTCTTCTGGTTCCGGTCAAGAAATAACTTGCCGTAGCAGCCGGTCAACGCGGAGACGTTCACCTTCCGGTTGCGCAGGGACAAGCTCCGGCAAGCTTTTCGCCGGGAAGGTCATTATCTGCTGCGCTCGAATCTACCTGAGGAAGACCCGGCTCGGCTGTGGCAACATTACGTTCAACTCACGGAGATCGAAGCCGTCTTTCGCACTCTGAAGAGCGATCTGGCTATCCGACCGATTCATCACCAGAAGGACTCGCGCATTGAGGCACATATCTTCGTATCGTTCTTGGCTTATTGTCTGTATGTCACACTGAGGCAGCGCTTGCGAACTCTGGCACCGGGCCTGACTCCTCGAGCCGTGCTGGAAAAGATGTCCGCTATCCAAATGGTGGATGTACGGGTGCCGACGACCGATGGGCGGTTGCTGATTCTCCCGCGATACACGCAACCGGAGAAGGATCACCAGATGCTTCTCCACGAATTGCACCTGCAGCTCCCGGCTCAGCCACCACCGAGAATTCTCCAGCAGGAAATAGAGAGTGTCGTGGAAGGGGCAAACGTGTAGTGAAGACCTTTTGAAGTCTCGGACGTAGAATCAATAACTTGCAGAAAAACTAAGCCCCAGTTGTCAAAGTCGGGCTAGCGACAGGCTGCCTCATTGCGCCAACAAAAAATGTAAAGTACCTTTACAAAACTACGTGTTAATCGCTTTTACGTAAAAAATGTGAAATGTTTTGAAATTGGTGCATTTCGCGCCTTCTGTTTGTCAACAATCAAATAAACAGTTCGCTTTCGCCCCTAATCTCCCATAGTCACGCCGGCAAACCCGGCTGAGAAACTTCGAATCACGTGCGAGAGGCCACCATGAAAAAGTTGTTCCGAGTTGGATTGCCTTTACTCTTATTCTGTTTGGCACCGCTCGTTGTAAGCGCCCAATCGTTCCGAGTGCAATGCCCGACCAGCACGATTACCCATCCGGACCTCAACAAGACTGGCAACAGTTCAGAACCCGCGTACACCGGGCCGACGACATTGAGCCCCGGCACCAATGGATTTCTGACGCCAACCGCCAACGTGAATGGCGCGATCAAGTGCCAGCAGATCGGCGGTGGCGACGGCATGTCGACGATGGGCGACGGCACACAAATTTACATGTTCTCTTTCGGACCGTTGTCTGGGCTTGCGGACATCGCCGACGGCTTGGCCGGCACGGAGTTCCCCAACGTGTTCAATACCGTGTATCCGGGGACGTTTGTGCCTGGCGACCCGGCGACGACGCTGGGCGCGGGCGCTGGCGGGGCAGGTACCGCTCAAAACCCGGTTCCTATAGCGTTTCCCTACAACGGTGCGGTGGGCCTGGCTCCCGATGTAGACGCGATAGCCAACGGTAATTGCGTTGCTCCTTGTCTCGATGGGCATGTGGATCCTCGCGCGATCATCGACGTTGGCGTCATGAATGGCAATATCCCCGCGCCGCTGCTGGCGATGGATGAAGACGACGAAGTCTTCTTTACGCTCACCAACGTGGGCATGATCATGCGGCCGGACCTGTTCGAGCAGCACACCGTCCACTTCCACGGGTATCCCAACGCTTCTTCGTTCTACGACGGTGTTCCAGACGCGTCGGTGGCCATCAACATCGGCGGCAGCTTCACTTATTACTATCTTGCTCCAGATGCCGGAACCTACTTCTGGCACTGCCACATTACTCCTCCCGAGCACTTGCAGATGGGCATGGTCGGCCAGCTTTATGTGCGTCCACGTCAGGATCGCGTCCCAACTGGCGGCGACCTCTACACCTATCTGGGCTATCAGCAGAACGATCTGCGCACGAAATGCGATTCTAACGCCGACATCCTGTGCAGCAACCCGCTGCCGGCGGTCAATACCGGCGTGACGAATCCAGCAGCCGTTTATAACGCAGCGACAAGCGGCACTAATGGACCCAGGCCCGGTTATGGCTATAACGACGGCGATGGCTCGACGTATTACGATGTGGAGTATCCAATCCAGATCCACGGCTTCGATCCCAGCTTCCATTTTGTCGGCATGACCTTCAACCCCGAACAATTCAACGACATGAAGGACAAGTATTTCCTGCTCAATGGTCGGAGCTACCCCGACACCGTCACGCCCGGTCCCTTGGCCACCCAAGCGACGGACGGAAAGATGCACTTTTCCCAGCCGCTGCCCTCGATCATCAGCATCCCGGCCGGCGGCAGGGCGCTCCTGC
>QHYI01000167.1 GCA_003223245.1 Acidobacteriota bacterium | reverse complement strand
TTTGGCATCTCGCTCTCAAGGAAAGAGACGGCATCTTCACTGGTCAGAACATCTTCGAGATAGCTGAGGTCCAAAAGTTTAACCAGTTGCCCGGGAGTAAGATCCAGGAGCAGGCGCCAAAGGGGGACATCGCGCAGCTTGGCCCACAGATCAAAGCAGGCATTGGTGATCGACGCAAGCGCCAGGTGGACCACTCCCTTGTGCGGCCCGAGCCAACGAAGTTGTGGGTCATCTGCGAGTAGCCTGGCGGTCTCGCCGAAGCTGGCCATAAGTTCTTCGGCATCGCGGCCGGCCAGCCTTTTCCCCAACATCTCGATCGCCCGGCATACGAGCTCATTCCCATTGCCCAGCGTGAGCACGATGCCGGTACCGTAGTATCCCGTCGTGGTGGTGATCAGGGTTGTGGCGAATGCGTATTCGGAACCCGAATGTACGGCGTCGCTGCCCGCGCCCTCAGGAAGCGGAAAACGCACGTCCCTGCTTTCGATGCCGGTGATTTGATGGTTTCTCATTGGCCTTGATGCCGACGAAAATCGTCTCTGCCGCAAACGCGAGTTTCGACTATATTGAAGCGCCTGGGCATCGGCAACCCACGTCATCGATTCGAGATGACCTGGCTGTCACCAAATACGAGGAGCACCGTCAATGAAGCGTTACGGTTCGGTTATCGGCGTGAAATCTGAGCTCATCGAAGAATACAAGAGATATCACACTGCAGTTTGGCCGGAAGTGTTGGCGACGATCCATGACTGCAATATTCGTAATTATTCTATCTTTCTGAAGGACGACCTGCTGTTCGGGTATTTCGAATATCACGGCACTGATTTTCGCACGGACATGGCGAAAATGGCGGCAGATCCTAAGACCCAGGAGTGGTGGAAAATAATGGGACCCATGCAACGTCCGCTCGATTCTCGTGCGGATGGCGAGTGGTGGGCGAACATGGAAGAGGTCTTTCATCTGGATTGATTTGGCTAGGGAATTGCGCAAATTTAGCGCGGCGGAGGTCAGACCAGAGCGATTATCGGCCGCGAGTGGCAAAGCCGGACTGATGCCGTATGCGCAGGCCAGCAACTCGCTGCCTGGAACTTCATGCGGTCAGGGCTCGATGAGCTCCGCTTCGCCGCGAAAGCGTCGGCAGCCTATGCGGTGATCAACGCAATTGTCGTGACGTCGCGATCAGGCATTTGTGGCGGCAGGTGCAACCTGGTCGTCTGTTCGGTTTGAGCGAACTCCACCGCCTGCCCGGTTGCCAGCAAGCGCGCTGAAAGTACTCGAGGTTTGATCCCGCTTATTTCCAGAGCCCCGGTCGGCCACTCGAAGACGTGAACAAATATCTTATTCTCTTTGGCGGTAGTTCGAATGGAGGCCACTCCCTGCACCGGCCCATAGCTCGTACCGTAAATCGCATCTCCGTTTATGGAGAGCCAGTCCCCGATCGCGCGCAGCCTTTCCTGAAACTCCGGCTGTATGGTTCCATCCGGACGGGGCCCGACGTTGAGCAGGAAATTTCCTCCACGGCTGGCAACTTCGACCAGGCTACGGGTCAGGAATTGTGCGGACTTGAAACCTCGATCATGCTCGTTATATGCCCATTGATTGTTGATGGTCATGCACGTTTCCCAGAGCTGGAAATCTTCCGGTGTTGGCACGACCGGCCGGAGTTTTTCGTTAACCCTAGAATCAACAGCATTGAATCGAACGTCCTTCGTGGGAATCCCTTTGGGAATAAATTGTTCAGGCGTCGCATAATCTCCCGGTACGCCGATGCGATCATTGACCAAGGTTGCAGACTGCAGGTGGTGAATCAGTTCCAGGAATCGCCTGCCATCGTACTTCTGCTGGTCATTCAGCCCATCAAACCAGATCAGCGCCACCGGCCCATACCTGGTGAGTAATTCCGTCAACTGCAATTGCATATAGTCGAGATAAATCGGCCACTCCGGCCTCGTCGGCTCTCCATGCCAATTCACCGAGGCCGGCTTCGAGGTGTCCCGAAAGGCTGGATGGTGCATATCAGCAGGCGAGTAATAGAAGCCGAGCGGCATGTCCGCTTCCTTGCACGCCGAAGAGAGTTGCTCGACTATGTCCTTGCCGTACGGCGTGTTGGTGATCTTGTAGCTCGTGTAAGCGCTGTCGAACATACAGAATCCATCATGATGCTTGGTCGTGAAAACCATGTACCGCTGCCCAGCGGAGCGCGCCAATTCTACAAACGCGCGCGCATCAAATTTCTCCGCATTAAAACGTTTTGGCAGGTCAACGTATTCCGCCTCCGTGATGCCGCCCGGCTTCGGGGTCATGATTGGCCACGAGGCCTCGACACTGGCCAGTGAGTAGGGGCCCCAATGGATGAACATGCCGAACTTGGCATCCCGGTACCAAGCGGTGCGTTCATCGGAGAGGATCGACCCCAGTAGAGGGGTAGGGAAGAATAGCAAGGACCCCGCGAGAGCCCCGACTTTCAGGAAGTTCCGCCGGCTGGCGGTGAAACGGCGTTCGTCTGCTCGACAACTCTTGGCACCGCAACTCGTCACGTGGGCTGGGCCTCCTGTTGCGAGCGATCGTGCCCGGAGAACGCGTGGACTATGGCTAAGTGTTCGACACAGTTTAAGCGCTTGCAACGTCGGTTGACTCGACGAAAACGGGAGTTATGGTATCACTCCTCGTCATGTGAGCTCTCCTTTTGAAGCTTGCCGTAATCGTGGCCGCAAGTTCGGCGGCATCTTCTCTTATACATGCGTTTTTTAGCTGTGCTTGCGATCGCCGGATGTGCGTGCGCGGGATTGGTATGGCATCGGCTCAAACGGTTCGCAAGTTTTGGCGTGCAGACCCGGTTACTTCCTTATGCCATCGAGAATTTCAAGTGCGGTTGTGATGTCTGGGTCGTGAGGAGTGAGTTTTTGTGCTTCGCGCAATTCGGTCAATCCATTCTGGAGGTCGCCGGAGCGGCAGTAGATCAAGCCGAGATCTTTGTGCAGGAGTGGCAGGGCTCGGCAGTTCCCGCAAATTTGCAGAGCCTGTTTCAGCTGAGAGATGGCCTCCGGCCAATCATGTGCGGCCGCTGAGGCAAGAGCAAAATTACCGAGGGTCTGCGCCCGGTCCATGACGTGCTGTTGGGCCTGCAGCTCGGTGAATCTCGCCAGCAAGCGCTTGGATTCATCCGGGTCGGATTTAGCCAGGACGCGGGCGAGGCTGTAAAGCGCCTCCCCGTAATTCGGATTGATTTCAACAACCCTGCGCCAGCGCGCGATCGCACCGGTCTGATCGCCCGTGTGCAGCAGTTCTTGGCCCAATTTGAACAGGGCATCGGTGTTGTCGGGCTGAAGTTGCAACGCTTTTTCAAACAGAGCGATGGCGGCCCGGTCATTTCCCGATTGCCTCTCAATGAGCCCCAGCAAATACCAGGCGTCCCCCGGCGCTTCGCCTGCGCGGGTCGCGGCATCGAGTACGCGTTTCGCTTCATCATTTCTGCGCAAATCTAAGAGCGCCCGGCCTTTGTTATAGAGGGCCGCGGCGGAGTTTGGCTCGAGACGAACAGCCTCGGAAAACTCGGACAATGCGCCTTGGAGGTCGAAGCCGTCCGCAAGCGCGATTCCCAGGTTTAAATGCGCCCCCGCCGACCCGGGATCGAACGCCACGACTTGCCGGAAACATTCGATGGCCTCGCGTTGTTTTCCTGTACGTGCGAGGACCATGGCTTTCCCGGTGAGCGCTTTCGTGTTGCTAGGCTCGAGCCGCAGGGCTGTTTCCAATGCACGCTCGGCCTCCGCGAATTGTGATTCGCCCGCCAAGACCAGGCCCAGATTCAAATAGGCCTGCGCGTAATGGGGATCGTTCTCGACCGCCAGGCGAAACAAGCGTTCTGCCTCTCGAGTTTTGCCCTGCTGGCCATAGAGCACGGCCAAGTTGTTCTGCGCTTCGGCATACTGGGGATCAAGCGAGATAGCCTGCTTGAACTGCTTTTCGGCCTCGGCGGTATTTCCCGCCTGCAGCAGTAAGAAGCCCAGTTGGTTTCGCGCAGGAGCGAAACCAGGATCGAGGGCAACCGCTTTGTCGAGCACGCCGCGTTCCGCGGCGACATCGCCCATGCGGTCCAAAGCCAAGGCGAGATTGTATTGAGTGCGAACGTTTTTGGGGTCTTCCTGAATTGCTTCCCGGTAGGAATCGACGGCGCGCTGAACTTCGCCGGATTTGAGATATTCGTTGGCTTGGTTCGCTTTGACACCCGCGATGTCGCGTTGCACGGATTGCTCGGAGCTCTCCTCGACGTTCTTCAGTTCTTCACGGGCTTCCTTTTCCTCACCGAGTTTCCGCAAAACCTCTGCCAATTGGAAATGCGCCTCGCGGGAGCCGGGCTTCAGCTGCAGAGCTTTCTCAAGCTGCTCTCGCGCCGCGACCGCTTTCCCTAGCTTGGCCAGTACGAAGCCCAGGTTGTAGCGCGCATCGTAGTCGTCCGGCTTGAACTGAACCGCGTTCGAGAGGGTGCGCTCCGCCTCTTGATAATTTTCGAGATTCCTATTGATAAACCCGGCGAGGAAAAGAGCCTCAAAATCGTCGGGGTGGCGCCGGAGAAATTCCTTCGCAATCGGCAGCGCCGTTTTGAAATCCGCCAGGATCGCCAGCGCCTTAAGATAAGAAGCCCGAGCCACGTCGTCACTGGGATTCAGTTGTAAAGCTTGAGCGAATTCTGCAGCGCCTTCGCGGTAGCGGTTTTGCTCTGTGAGGGCGATGGCCAGATTCGAGTGGGCTTGGGCGGAAGCCGGGTCCTGTTTGACAATCCGCGTGAGCAGTTGAACGGCCTCTTTGGTATTCCCGTTTTTGGAGTAGGCGATCGCCAAGTTGAGCTGTAGCTGTTCGTCCTCGGGCGCGTTTTGCAGGTAAGCGATGGCCGCCGCATAGCGCCTCTGCTCGATGAGTGCTTTCGTCAGTCCATCCAGAGCGGGGACGAACTTCGCGTCGATTTTCAGAGCCGCTTTGAATTCCGTAATCGCGGCGTCGAATTGTTGGAGTTGCAGAAGAGCCATGCCCAACCCGGCATGCGTTTGGGGGATTCCCGAACCTAAGACTACCGCGGTGCGAAATTCGGCGGCGGCATTACCGGCTTCCTCGTGCTCGAGCAAGAACACTCCCAAGTTGTAGTGCGCTTCCCAGGATCTTGGCTGCAAGCGCAATGCGGACTTAAACGCGCTGAGGGCACAAGCAGCGTCGTTCTGCCGCGCGAAATAAGCGCCCAGCGCGTCGTAGGCGGGCGCCGTGGGGTTCGAAGCAATGGCTTTTTCCAAGTCGGCCGGCCCATGGCAAGCGGTCTGCGCGCCAAAGGTGGAGCGAACCGCACATGAAGCCATCGAGCAGAAGGAAAGGATCACCCCCGGTAAAAACCGTGAGACGCGCATTTGCTGAACGACCGTAGCCTTTGGTGCGACCCGAACAGCCACTTGTATCGCAAGCTCCAGTTAGCGGTCCTCGCGGCGGGCCGGCACGGAGGTTTCCCTGGCCAGGGCGGCGTATTTTTGCGCCAGTTCCATATCGCCCAGACGCCGGTAAATTCGTTCCAGCAAGGAATAAATCTGCAAGTCGATGATGATGCCTCGAGGATCTCGGAGGGTCGCGGCTCTCTCCGCGTCGGAGCGCGCTTGCTCGTAATTCTTGAGCTGCAGATTCAGCTTGGCCCTCTCATACCACACTGCGCGGACATCCGGAGCGAGCAGGACGGCGCGATCAAAATGAACCTTGCTCGCCTGCAAGTCGCTGCGCTTCGCGAGAAACCGCCCGTAATTGTAATCGAGGAAAGCATCAAAATGGAAACCTGGCTGGTTGACCTCGAGCGCTTTGCGATACGCCTGTTCGGCCAACGCCACCTCTCCGAGTGGCTCAAGGTTCAGGGCCAGGTAGTCGTAGGCACGGGGATTCTCGGGATCCATCGCAATGGCCTTCCTGAAGCACTTGACGGCGTCGGCCGGCCGCTTGGCCCGATCGTAGAGCGTTCCCAGATAGAAATCTGTGTCGGCGTCGTTGGGATCGAGTGCGAAGGCGGTTTCGAGCAAAGAGAGCCCTTCCTCCGACTGCCCTTGCATGTCCAGAATTTGTCCCCGCAGAGCCATCACGCCGGGGTCGCGCGGAGCTTTTTCTAAAGCCAAAGCGGACAAGGTATCGGCCTGTTGGTACTGATGCTGCCCAATCAAAAAGCGCCCGAAGTAGGTGTAAGCCCGGAGATCTGCCGGCGCGATTTGCAAAAATTGCGCATACAAGCTGTTGGCTTCTTGTGGGTTGCCGGTCGCCTCAGCGATGCGCGCGAGAGCCAAAACGATATCGGGACAAGAGGAAACCTTTGCTTGAATGGGCGCAAGCTGCCGGCTTGCGGCGGCGATTTCGCCATGTGCCAACTGATCGAAAACTAGCGTCAATGCCGAGCCTGCGCCGGCGCAGTCATCGGCGGCTCCGCGCACGCAAGCTACAGACAAAAATGCAGCGTAAAACAGCGCGGCTCTCATGGTTCAGTAACCTTCAGAAGCTGGTCCGCCTTCACGTCCCGAAGGATCTGCACGCGGCCGCTCGGCCAGTGAAGCTCGATTTCGCGGATCAATCGATCGCGGCCCAATCCAAAGTGGACGCGTTTGTCAGAGGAACTCGCATAGCTGCCGGCGGTCGTGACGTGATTGTACTGTACCAGGCCCGACGCCCCGGTCAACTTGATTCGGGTGCCGATCCCGTCGCGATTGCTTTTTACTCCGATGCACTGAATCAGGACCCAATGGTTGTGATTCGCGGATGAATTGTAGAGAAGCTCTGCGGGATCGTGAATCGCGGAGACCACCACGTCGATCTTCCCGTCGTTGTTGAGATCGCCGAAGGCGGCGCCGCGGTGCGCCGCACGGGTTTGCAAACCAGAGCCAGCGCCAAGAAATTCGAATTTGCCGTTTCCGAGATTGCGGAACACGGCGTTCGGCTGACGGTAATGCTGCCCCGGGTCGATGTCCGCGTTTTCGCTGACATGAGCATTGGCGCTGAAGAGATCTTTGTAACCGTCGTTGTCGAAATCGAAAATGCCCGCGCCCCAGCCGCTCATCTGAAAGCTCTCGAATCCAATGCCGGCGGGGTAGGACTCTTCGCTAAAGAAGCCATGGCCCTCATTATCGAAAAGGGGGAAGGTCTCGCCTCCGAGGGCGGTCACGAAAATGCCAGGCCTGCCGGTATTGGTCCAGTCTCGAAAATCGGCTCCCATGCTTGAGACGGGTACCCCATCGCTCGTGTACGCCACTTCGGCCTCAACGCCGACTTCTTTGAAGCGCTGGCCACCCATATTTTTAAAAAGGAAGTTCCGTTCGTTGTCGTTGGCGACAAACACGTCCATCCAGCCGTCAGCATCGTAATCGGCAATCGCCACGCCCATGCCTTTTCCGATTTGCTCGGAGATGCCCATATCCGATGAAACATCGGTGAACGTCCCATCTCCATTGTTGTGATAAAGGAAATTCTGCTCGCCCTTGTACAAGGAAGGAGGACACGAGATGCGCTTCGGCGTTGGGCCGCACACTCGCGAGTTCGCGAAGGACCAGTCGAGATAGTTCACAACGAAAAGGTCCAAAAGGCCGTCATTATTGTAATCCAGCCATGCGGCTGAGACGGACCAGAGCTTTTTGCCGTCAGCGGCGATACCGCTGACTCCGGCGCGCTCGGTCACATCGGTAAAAGTTCCGTCGCCGTTATTGTGATAGAGAATGTTGCGATTGACTCCGGTAACGTAGATGTCCGTCCAACCGTCATTGTCGTAGTCGGCAGCGGCCACGCCCATGCTGTAGCCCTCGCCGCGAACGCCCGCGCGGTCGGTCACATCTGTGAATGTTCCGTCGCAATTGTTGCGGTACAAACGATTGAAAAACGCCGGGCTATCCTTGACTAAGCTTGGGATGCGCGCGCCATTGGTAAAGAAAATGTCGAGGCAGCCATCGTTATCATAATCGAGTAGGGCGACGCCGCCCAGGGTGCTGTCGATGATGGGTTTGTCCGGGGTGGTGCTATTTTCAAGCACAAAAGTGACGCCGGAGTGCTTCTGCCGGTTCTCGAAACGAATCGCAGAATCTTGCGAGCCGAGACTCGAGGAAATCAGCCAGGTAACCGCCAGTAGACCAGTGGCCATGAGCGTAAGCGGCTGATCGGATCCAACGCGTCTCGAGGGTTTCATTTTGCCGAGGCCTTTGCGCGCATGAGCATCCGGCGCATAAAGGAATCCTGAGGAAATGTCTGGACGTAATTTTCCAAAGTTGTTTGGGCAGCGGAGTACCGGCGCAACTCAATGAGCCGCAGGACCAGAGTTTTTTGCAGGGCGGCGTTGAAGGGATCGAGCTCGATAGCTTTCTCGAGAAGGGGAACGGTTTCCTGTTTTTGGCCGAGCTGAGCTAACGCCTCGGCGAGATCGGCATAGGTCAGCGGAAGGGAAGGGTCCAGCTTCATCGCGGGCTGCAAGTGAGCAACCGCCGAAGCGAAGTTTCCGCGGCGCAAATCTCTGCGTCCTAAAGCCGCCTGGACAAGCGCGTTTTCCGGCCGGGTTTGCGCAAGCTCGTTTAAGACCGAGAAATACCGGTCGCGGTATTCCGGAAACTTGTCCATCAGCTCGCCATAAGCTTGAAGGAGCACTAAACGCGGCGGCGCTGTTTCTCCGCGAATTGCGCTCAGATGAATTAAGTCGGGCAAGGCCGGAGTGGTTTGGTGATAAGCGGACTCCGGAGGTGGTTCGTCCTCGCGTGCCAGGATGCGATGGCTGGTGACGCTCGAGTGCAGGATCACGCCGATGGCTTTCTTGGGCATGTGACAGTCCGAGCAGGCATCGGGCGGCTGGTGCCCCCGGCGGGTTTCCAAAGGAAGGGCACAACTTTGCTCGGTATGGCAGGTCAAACATTTCTTGGCGAAGTACCCGGGAGCCTTTGTCGGCGAAGGCTCCACATGGGGATCATGGCAGGTGATGCATTCTAGTCTTCCCTGAGTGCTGCGGTAACACTTGCTGAGGGTCATGGAATAGTAGTGCTCGAGGTGCTCAGACTCGGGCGGCGCCCCGGGCTTTGGCGGAAGCAAAAAGATGGACAGTGTGCTGTCGAGCGGCTCGCCTGGCTTAAAGTCCTGATAGTCTCTGCCGGGCTTCAATACCCGCACGTCCCCGGTTTGATGACAGAACATGCAGATGTTATTTGCTAATTCCGGGGGGAGAGTTGCCGGATTGACAATGGACCGCCTCCCTTGGTCGAGCTTGCCGGCGCGCATTGCCGTGACGTGGGCCCATCCAGGGCCGTGGCAATTTTCGCAGCCAATCGCTAATTCGAGAAAAGGAGGATCTTTGAACCGGCCGTTTCCGACCGAGGCTGGCGCGGGGCGTCCACTATGGCAGACAATGCAGCCGGCAAGAATCGGGCGATTGAAGCCGTAGTTCCCGAATTCGTACCCGGGCGATAAATCCCAGGTATGTGGCTTCGAATAAAAGGAGAGAGGCGCTTGGAAAAGATAATCGCCGTTTCGAACCAGCCCGCCGTAACCATTCGCTCCCGAGCCGATGATCCAATCGATTTGGTGCGTATCCCGGAATATTTCTTTTCCCTCTGCGTCCATTTCATACTGGCTCTGATACAACTTTCCGTCGCGTGAGAAAACGTCCAAATGCTGATTCACGTCTTTGATAAAAATGGACGCAGGGAGGTGAAGCCTCATGAGCAATGCGCCCGTGACGGGCGCAATGGAACGACCCATAGCGGTCCGCAAGAAACGTTCATAGATGTTGCGGTGGCACGGCGAGCAAGCGCGAGAGCCTACATAGGACTGCTTTAGCGGCCCGTAGGCGCTCGCCGTCGAGGCCGTTGTCTGGTGTTGGCCGCGGGCAAGCTCATTAGCCGAAAGCTCGCACAACAAAAACGCCAAGGCGGAAAAGAGCAGTGGAATACGGTTCCCTTTCCGGCCTTGTACGAGCGTGCTCACCCCAACGCGAATCCCGCGTGCAGCAACGGGTCGGCATCCATCGCCGTTTTCCCCTTGCCAGTTTCCCGCGTTCGAGCGCCGATTCTTGCAGAGATGGCGGTGGCGGTGCGCTGAAGCGCCTTGGCCAGGGAAGGAATCTTGGTCTGGGGGATACGGCTTACCGGGGCGGCCAAACTGATTGAGGCAATCGCGCGTTCTCTGGAATCCAAAACAGGCACTGCAACGCAGCGCGCGCCGACGTTGACCTCTTCGTCGTCAATCGCGTAGCCGCGTTCACGAATCGTGGCGATCTCTTTGCGAAGTCCGGCGCGTGTGGTGATGGTTTTCGCTGTTTGGCGCTCTAGAGCTAGAGAATTCAATAGGCGCTCGCGCTCCGGCTCGGAGAGAAACGCCAGAAGGGCCTTTCCAAGCGCGGTGCAATGGAGAGGGCGCTTCATGCCAGGTCTAGAGACCAGACGAAATGCATGCGGACTTTCAAGGACTTCCAAATAAAGAACCGCATCCACGTCAAGAAGGGCCAGATTCACGGTTTCGCTTGTCAAGCGTTGCAGATCCAGCAGGAACGGCCAGGCAATCGAGCGCAGACCCTCCACCCAATGGCCGCGCGCCGCCATTTCCATGAACCTGATTCCCAAAACGTAGGATTGCGACCCGTTGCGGACCAGATAGCCTTCCCGCTCCAAATGAGCAAGGAAACGGTAGGCGGTGCTCTTGTTAAATCCTGTTTTCTCGCTGATTTCCTTAAGCCGCAGGCCCTTGGGAGAATCGCAGATCAGCTCCAAAATCTTGAGCGTCTTGCTAAGCGTTCCAACGGGCTGAGCTTGTCTTCGACGGGTCTTCATTGTCCTAACCTCTGTCCCTTTAGAAAAAACTGTCGGACGAGAGTTGACGGACCCTTTGCCGGGCCATGAATTCACGCGGGATTCTACATCAGAAAGCGCTAAACGGATAGCCCGCCTCTGGCCGAAATTTCATATATCAAAATCGGTATCTAAAAATGTGAAATTCTGCTTGACATGCAAATTCTGCTCCGGTATAGCTGAGGCCACTAAAGACCCTGAATGCGTTTACGCACGCGGAGGTCCGTCATGCTCAGTGCTTTGGGGCGCCTGCTTAACAACTATCCTCGCGCGTTGCTCGTCGCGATCCTTGCAGTTCTCCTCTTGCACTTGGCCCACGTCCCGTTCGCGTTCGCACAACTGTCCACAGCGTCGTTGAATGGCGTGGTTCGCGACCCGAGCGGCGCCGTGGTCACCAAAGCCAGCGTGGTCTTGCAGAACACGGCGACGTCTGTCGAGCGATCAACCCTCTCCAATGAGACGGGGGGATATGTCTTTCTGAATATCACACCGGGGCGGTACACCCTAACCGTCAACGCGCCGGGCTTTGCCTCCAAGCGTGTGGCGGAATTTGATTTGGGTGTAAATCAGACTGCAACCATTGATGTTACCCTGGCGCCTGGAGCTCAGAACGAGGTCGTGACCGTCGAAGCCGGTGCGGAACAATTGCAGGTTTCTACGGCAGATCTGGGAACAGTGATCGCCCAGAAACAGGTCAACGATCTCCCCCTAAATGGCCGTAACTTTACGCAACTCCTCCAGTTGACGCCGGGCGTAGCGCCAGTCGATGTGGCCCAGAGCGGCGGGAGCGGAGCCGGCGGCGGATTCGGGGCGCCGATAAGTTTAGGCGCTTCATTTCAATTTCCGTCCATCAACGGGATGACCAATCGAAGCAACTTTTATTTGACCGACGGGCTTAACAACTACGGTTCGATCGAAAGTACCTATTCCGTTCCTCCCATTATTGATGCCATTCAAGAGTTTAAGATTGTCTCTCACACCGACAATGCTCAGTTTGGGTCGGTGCTAGGCGGCGTGGTGGATGTGGTTACCAAGTCAGGTACCAACGAATTCCACGGGAGCGCTTGGGAATACGTTCGAAATAATGCCTTTGATGCTCGTCCTGCGTTTCTGCGTCCCGACCAACCGTCGCCAGCATTTCGCCAGAACCAGTTTGGGGCTTCTTTTGGCGGACCCGTTTGGATTGCCAAAGCTTATAAAGGCAGGAACAAGACATTTTTCTTTGTTGCTTATCAAGGCTTCCGCTATACCCGGGACAACACAAATCCACTGCTGGTACCAACTGCCGCTGAACTAAACGGAGATTTGAGCGGGTTTCCCGTGCAACCCCAAGCCTACAACCCGCTTACCACTCGACCAGACCCAAACCAGCCCGGCAATTACCTTCGCGATCCCTTCTCCGGAAACCAAATCCCTGCAAGTCTGATTGACCAGGGCATGGTGGCTTGGGCTAAGGCCATTTTCCCCGCTGCTGGACCTTACGACCCAGGGACGAACAGCAATGCCTTCGACACCACGCCAACACATCAGACGCAAAATGAATATACGATCCGCGTGGATCAGAACTTCAGCCCAAAGGACTCCTTATGGTTTCGCTATAGCGCCATCAATAGTACGGTAACCGGAAGCGGAGGGCTCCCTCATTTAATAAACCAACATGAAATTCCAGGAAGGAATTGGGGAGGCAGCTACCTGCATATCTTTAGCCCAAGCCTCATGCTCCAGGCGCAATACGCCCGCACCACGAACCAAGACAACTCTGCAACTCGGTTTACGAATCTTCCGGCCAACCTCCTCAACACCATTGGGTTCTCGACCAGCTTTGTTGGGGGGTTCGTAGCTGCCAATGGTTCGCTAGTCCCCAACCCAGGTATAGGCGGTTTCTCAGGGGGAGGCGAAATCATATCCAACAACCCCAGGGCCACCGACAGCCACCAAATCAGCGCGACCCTCACGAAGACCAGGGGCGCTCATACCTTGAGTTTCGGCGGTAGCTTTACCAGTAATCGTTTCGCGAGTCCCCTGGCGTATCCGCAATTGGGATTCGCCGGTGGGCAAACGGATAACCCGGAAAGTCCGAGCGGTACTGGCTCGCCCTTGGCCTCCTTCCTATTGGGCGTCCCAGATAGCGCGAATCGGCGCAACGTGAACGAGCAGACACGCCTGGGAGGAGTGATGAGTTGGTTTTTCCAAGACTCATGGAAGGCCACGTCTCGACTGACAATAAATTCCGGTTTGCGCTATGACGTGACCTACATTCCTCCTTACGGCACGAATGCCACTATTGGTCAGCAAGGAGGAATTGAGACTGGTGACATTAACTTCAGTACGGGGGAATACGTGCTCCAGGTTGTGCCACCGCCATGCAGTGTGCGAGGCCATGCCCCGTGTATCCCGGACATCCCAGGCGAACCAGCTGGCACACTCCCAGCCCACGTGGTGGTTGACCCGCGAGGCAGGATCGCGCATAACACCTACGCGAACTTTGGGCCTCGCTTCGGGTTTGCTTATCGCGTCACAAACGATACGGCCATAAGGGGGGCCGCTGGCGTTGTGTATGACAACTGGGCCGCCGTTTCTCAAATGGCCCAGAACATCGAAGGTTCCTGGCCCGACATCGGCCAACTCATCGCGAACAACTTGAACCCGCCGACTGGGCCGCCGACTACGCCGGCGGAAAACCCCTTTGGGACCACTTCGGGTTTCTTCCCGGCCCCTACGCCGTTTAACCAAGTGCAGTGGTTCTATGATCCGTACATCAAGAACCCGTATTCCCTGCAGTGGAACTTTGGTGTGCAACACGAGCTGAACGCATCTACCACCCTCGAAGGGGATTATGTGGGTTCTCGGTCCCGGCGGCTCAACGTCGGCGGATATTACAATACGGCTTTGACACCGGGGCCGGGAGATCCACAATCCCGCGCCTTATTTCCTTACATAAGTCCAACATTCTACGACCGTAGTATCGGGCGTGGGACTTACGACGCGATGCAGCTTGAGTTCAAGAAACGGTATACGGGCGGGTTGTCTTATCAAG
Source organism: Acidobacteriota bacterium (assembly GCA_003223245.1). Classification (GTDB taxonomy): domain Bacteria; phylum Acidobacteriota; class Terriglobia; order Acidiferrales; family UBA7541; genus Acidiferrum. The sequence continues at coordinate 14,919 of QHYI01000167.1, read as the reverse complement.
TTTCCTATACCTACTCGAAATCACTCGACGAGGGGTCATCTGGATGGTTCGGCGTCGAAGGGAACTCCCTGACAGACCCTTACAACATCAAAGGGAGCCGCGGCCCCTCCGGGTTTGACCTGACGCATATATTGGCGGTGAACACGGTATACGACCTCCCTCTCGGAAAGGGGCGACGCTTCTCCATCCACAACTCTGCTTTGGACTATGCCTTGGGCAATTGGCAGGTCAACGGGATCTTTAGCGCGCACTCAGGGTTGCCCTTCAGTGTCTACTGGGGAGCCAGCGATCTGGCAAACACCGGGAACGTCTCCTGGGATCAGTATGAACGAGCTAACCTGGTTGGCGATCCACACTCCGGAAGCTGTCCCAACGGCAGCCCGGTAGGAAGCCAGAGTTGTTTCTTTAATACGAGCGCTTTCGCCGTGCCCGCGCTCTACACTTTCGGTAACAGCAGTCGGGATTCCATGCGCTCCGCGCCTTATTGGGATCTGGATGCTTCGGTATTCAAGCAGTTCGGGTTCGGAGAGGCCCGCCGCTTCGAATTTCGTGCCGAGGCTTTCAATCTCTTCAATACCGTGATATTCGGTCAGCCCGGAAACGACATCAGTAATACCGCCAATTTTGGAAAGGTTACGAGCGCCGCGAATACCGCACGGCAATTGCAGTTCGGTGCCAAGTTCATATTCTGAGGACTCATACAGCCTAAAGGCCAGACGCACGGTGTCGTTTTCTCCGGTGTTGTGTGTACGGAGACCTGAGGGCTTCCGACCGCCCGGCTTTCTGGAGCATCGAATTTTCATAGGGTCAGGAGAGATGGGATGTTTTTTCCGAGAAAGCGAATGCTTGTCCGTCTGGCGCCGCTGCTTGTCGCGCTTCTTTTTCTTGCCGGTTTGCGCGCTCAAACAAGCCCGCACTACGAGCCCACGCTGGACTCGCTGAATCGCCATCCGCTTCCCCAATGGTATGCCGATGCCAAACTCGGGATCTTCATTCACTGGGGACTCTACTCCGTGCCGGGCTGGGCCCCGCTAGTGCATCCGGAGCACGACTTCCCTTCGCAAGACTACATTAAGAACAATCCCTATGCGGAGTGGTATTTCAACACCATGCGGCTAGAAGGCTCTCCCACCCAGGCCTATCATCGCGAGCACTACGGTGCGGACTATGACTACTACAATTTTGCTCCGATCTTCGACAAGGAAATCCAGAAGTGGAATCCTCAGGCTTGGGCGAAGCTCTTTCGCGATGCAGGCGCGCAATATGTCGTGCTTACTTCCAAACACCACGACGGCTTCACGCTGTGGCCCAGTTCCACACCGAATCCCACGCTGCCAGCCGACCGCCAGCACGCTTCGCGTGACATTGTGGGCGAATTGACCACCGCCGTCCGCGGTCAGGGCATGCGCATGGGCCTTTATTATTCTGGTGGATATGACTGGACGTTTGTGCCCGGCCCCATTCGCGAAAAGGCGGATTATGAGAAGGTGAAACCCCAGAGCGAGGCCTACGGCAAATACGTGGACTCGCAGGTGCGTGAGCTTATTGCCCGCTATCAGCCCGCAGTGCTCTGGAACGATATCGATTATCCGAGGTCCGGCCACCCACTGGAAATCATGGCCGAATACTACAACTTGGTCCCCGATGGAGTGATTGACGACCGCTTTGGAGTTCAGCACTCGGATTTCACGTCGCCGGAGTACCAAACGCTCGAGCACATCAGCCCGAAGAAATGGGAAGAATGCCGCGGGCTTGGCCGATCTTTCGGTTATAACCGCGCCGAGGGGGAAGCAGAAACGATCGCCCCCGACCAGCTTATCTATCTGCTTGTAGACATCGTGAGCAAGAACGGGAATCTTTTGCTGGACGTTGGCCCGGAGGCGGATGGCACGATTCCGGCGGTCCAAATGGAACGGCTGAAGGCCTTGGGAACTTGGCTGAACCAAAATGGCGAAGCCATCTACGGAACGCACGCTTGGAGAAGAGCCACCGGCCAAACGGAGGAAGGGATCGGTGTTCGCTTCACGCAGAAAGGCGCGGCTCTGTACGTTATTCTTCTTGGCCGGCCGAAAGCGTCCAGCGTTGTACTTAAATCCTTAGCGCTAAAACGGAACTCGAAACTCTCGCTGCTCGGCGATTCCAAACCGCTCGTCTGGTCACAGAATGAGGGCGACGTCAGAGTCGAACTTCCACGTACTCTGCCAGGTCTATACGCTTGGGTAGTCAAGGTTGTTGAGCCCTCGGCCGAGTGAGAAAGCACCAAGGGTGGCTCCTGACTCCCGAGATATTATTTCCACGAAGAGCGAGTTTCGAAATACGAAACTCCGCCTTTTAGGCCACTCCGGGGCACGGGGCACGACCGTATGCGCCTCCACGTGCCAACACATGCTAATCCAATAAGATGAAATCCAGCGACGTGCCACGATGTGCCCGGATATGCCTGGAACCGCGAAATGAAGTGACCCCACAAGTGACACCGGAATTGCGAGAACTACTCGGGGAAGTTGGGCTGTGCCTCGCCAAAACTAGAAGCACATTTGAAATCAACAAGATGCAAAGAGGCTGTGTAACATATTACATGGGGCCCTGCGGAAGCCGTAATGGGCCAGACGAGGTTTTCGATAGGCACAGTCACCCCAAGCGCAGCGACCGAAGGTTTCGATCTTGTCGGAAGTGATCTTTTTTTTCCTCTTCCAATTTCTATTTTTCTGATTTCCAAGAACCGGTGAGGAGGAAGAAGCTCAATCCCGCGGAAAGGAATTAGCACAAGAAGGTCAATGTCACCTGTGACGATATGCGTTCCCTGTCCACTCACTGCCAATTCGAGGAACTTGTCGTCCTTTGGATCGCGGCAAGCCTTTATCCGCGCTTCCACGTCTATCCACTGCGCCTCGCGCGTCAGCGCCGCAAGAAAGGATCGCACCTCTTCCTCATCCACATAGCGGCGGAACTGCTTCCGGCTCAGGACGTCATAGAGCTCGGCCAGCGCGGCAAAGGAAACTAGCACCTTCCCCTCTCGCAGAGCCTTGTCAAGTGCTTGGCGAGGCTTGGAATCCGGCAGGAGTAAGGAGCTGACCAAGACGTTCGTGTCGAAAACGCAGCGCAACTACGCGCCTTTCAGGAGGGAATCCAGCATCTCTGGCGTAAGTCCGCGTTCCTTCGCTTTGCGTCCAACGTCATCGAGTACTTGCTGTAGCGACGGGTATTCACCAGCGGCCAGTTCGCGCAGCCAAAGGCTCAGCAGTGCCTGCATCTTTCGCTTCTGCTCTGGAGCGGCGGAGTCGTACGCCCGCGCCGTCTGCGGGTCCAGCGGAATCGTGATCGTGGCCTTCGCCATTGCGCTAACCTTCCTTCATTTTACGGCAAATATCCTCTGCCCGCTACACTTGCGAGGTCGGCCCGTCCGCTTGGTTTTGTAGTTCTGGACTTCGCGACGGTCTAGGAACTTGAGCTCCCATTCAAGTTGATTGAAAGTGCGGTGAGGGAGCTGATTGTGCGGCTCGGCCGTGACAGTGCGGGATTCTAACCAGCCGAACCAGTCCCAACCGCGGAATTGACAACTTAGAGTGAACATACGCCTGGGTTAGCTCCGATAGCAGTTTTTCTGGAAGAACCGCCCATAAACCACCAGTAAGAATTAGTGCGCTCATGCGGAACTGATACAAGCGCAGGGCACTGCAAGAGGAGAAAAAGGAAAAGAGCGGCGGCGCCTTTCTGGGACCGGTATCAGCGTTCGGGTATTTCGACTTCCGTGTAACCGCCCGGCGTCGCCGCGTTCACCGCAGCGACGACACGCTCCACATGCAGGCGCAGTATTGGCCATTGCGGATTGCCCAGCACAACGAGCGCGATTGTGCGAACCGTCAAATTCTGCTGGTAGCGGATATTTTTGTCGGGAGTGACCAACACATTAAATCCGGCGTCCTCAGCGGCCTTTAGCAATTCGCCGTTCTTGAGCTTGTCCCACCCTCGCTGCGCGGTTGTTTGGACTGTGTGTTCTTTGAGGAATGGACGGATAGGAACTGCGGTGCCTTGGTCAAAGAGGACGAACATCAGCGGCTAACAGCAGACGAAGGAGTTTCATCCAGACTACGGGCGGCAAATTCGATAACGGCCTTAATCTGGTCGCGATCCAGCCCTTCGAACCAATTCATAATGTCATCGATGTTAGCGCCCGCTTCCAAATTTTCAAAGATGACCGAGACCGGCATGCGGGTTCCGCGGAGTACCCAGGCGCCGCTTACCTTTCCCGGGATGCTTTCGACGGCAGGGCATTGTGACCAATCAAGCGCCATTTTTCTTTTCCCGTTTCCCCAGTTTAGCTCAAAATCCAAGCGCCCAGCATGGCAATCTTCGAGGACCTCGAGGACCGACAGGAGCGATTCCCTCTGTGCCTGTAGCCTCTTGCCTGTAACCTATCGCGGCCTGTTTCCCAATAACCGTGGTCATTCCCTGGGGATTCAAGGACTCGAGCAATCCACAGAAGTAGAACTCCTTAACCTGAGTCGCGAACTAATCGCGCGAGATAATGTGGGTCCAGCATGTAGATCGCGTAGTCCTTGACCGATTCCACCATAAGGCGGAATTGTTCTTCAAGATCAGGTTGGCCAGATTGGGCCTTCGATTCGCGCATGGGAACCGCGTGTCTCTAGTCTCCTAGTTGAATACCGAGATTGAATCGCGGGGCTTGAAAAAATACTAAAAGTTGCCCCGCCACGCAATGTGCTTTCCGAGGAATTACCAAGCCAAAAGAGCACGCTCCTGAGCTTTGAAAGTACCGCTCGCTAAACCATTGGTTTGGGCATTTGGGCCTCTTCCGCTCATGACCTTACACTTGAGCATTGTCTCGGTAAGTGATGTCCAATCATGTAGTTACGAAGAGACTCGAGAGTGCGGCGGGGAGGCTCCTGCCTTTTCGTTTTCTCGCCGTTATACTTTCGCAGGTGGTTAAGAGAGCGGCAGAGAGGGACTGTACCAACGGTCCATTTTGTCAATCAAAATCAACCCTTATAATCAGAGCGTTCCGTAAAAGGGTCAAGAGCATGCCTAGATTAGTCCCTGATTGCCAGAGAGAGCCAGATTGCGAGGAAACTTTCATGAATCCGCAGCAGAGTCGTTTGTTGGTTGTGGATGACAATGAAATGAACCGGGATATGCTTGCGCGACGGCTGGCACGCAGCGGCTATTTCGTCGATGTTGCGGAAAATGCGAAGCAGTTGGTGCAACGCGTCAAAGAAAGCAGAATGGATTTAGTGCTCCTGGACATCGAGATGCCGCAAATCAGCGGATTTGATGCTCTAAAGGCGCTGCGCAACGATTATTCACCCAGTCAGCTGCCCATCATCATGGTGACGGCAAGGAACCAGAGGGAGGACATTGTCAGGGCCTTAACTCTAGGTGCCAACGATTATCTTACAAAACCGGTCGACTTTCCTGTGGCTCTTGCGCGGATCGAGGCTCAGCTGTCCCAGAAACGATCAGAGTCGAGCGGCAAGCCCACGATCGAAACTGCCCCGCGTTACCGGCGATATACGCCTCGGTATCCGTTTGCAGCCGATGCCGAAATTGTGGATCTAAAGTCCGGAACTCGCGTGAAAGGCGTAAGCTCAGATCTTTCCGTTGCTGGATGCTTTGTCTGTACGCAGGAATCAATGGAAATTGGAACGCGTGTCCACCTTACACTGAAGCACAAAAACCGGGCCGTGATGATGGTCGCCCTTGTCCGCGTGTTGAAGCCGAAAATAGGCATGGGCCTTCAGGCTCTAGAGGTCGATTCGATCTCCAATGAGACCCTTTTGCAGTGGGTCGATGATCTACGTAAATCTCGCTGAAATCCCTGAGCAGCAAGCTCTGGGACCGATGGGTGCGGGTAAAACCACTTCCACGAAGCCCACCTCAAAGAAGCGTTTCCGATTATGACAACAAACCGAATGGCAGGGGACATCGGCTCGTAGCGCGTTTCATTGCGGGAGTTGGTGAAAACAACGAATACGTTTCCCGAGTGGGTAAGGAAGGTCTTCGCTCCATACAGTAAACGCGGCCTTAACTGTCGAGTGACGTTGTAATCCCATTGTATTCGTGGCGCCGAATGCTGACTCTAGTAAAGTTTCAGGGCCTTACAACCGCCGCGCAGGGGCGGCAGGTGCTGTTGACTGAGAAGCCCCTGGCTTCAGCCAGGGGAGTAAGTCACTCCGATCGCAGGGCTTCCATGGGCTCAACCGAAGCGGCACGGCGCGCAGGCAGAAACGCCGCAGCCATGGCTGAAAGCAGGAAGAGACCCGTCACGATCAGGAAAACTGGAGGATCGACCGCCCGAGTCCCATACAGCATTGTTTGTACGGCACGGCCGGCCAGCAAGCTGCCAGCCAGCCCAACGATTACGCCCGCAAAAACCGGCACTCCCGCCTCGGCGAAGGTGAGCGCATAAACCTTGGCGCGAGTAGCCCCGAGTGCCATGCGCACGCCGATCTCCTGTTTGCGCGTGACCACCGAATAACTCAGGACGCCGTAGATGCCGAGCATGGCCAGCAATAGAGCGGCGGCTCCGAAGGACACCAGCACGAGGGTTTCAAAGCGCTCGGTGGCCAGCGAATCCGTCAATTGCGCGCCCAGCGTTTTGACGCGGGCTATGGTAACTTCCGGGTCGTACTTCCAGATCGCCTCGCGCATGGCGGAGAGTAGTCCGCCGGTGTTCGGGGCGCGAATCAGAAAGTACGTAGCGAAAGGCGGGCGGTCTTTGTAGTGGACATAGGCCATGCGGGCGGGAGGCGTTTTTAGAGAGGTGTTGTGCGAATCGGCCACGACTCCGATCACGGTAAAGGTGCGGCTTTCGATTTTGACCTGCCCGCCTATGGGGTCCTCGTTCCCCCATAGCACTTTGGCTTCGCCTTCTGAGAGGACCACGTTGCTCAGATTGCGGTCGCGTTCTTCGAGGAAGCGCCCAGCCACAAGCCGCTGCCGGGTGGTCTCGAAATATCCGGGGCTCACCCAACGAAAGTTGATCAACGGCGATTCCATCTCGGGCTTGTCCACACGTTGCACGAACTCGATCCAAGACTCTCCGCCGAGCGGCATGGCGCTCACCATCGCGGCAGTCTGAACGCCTGCGATAGCACGCAGATTGGCGAGGACCGCGTCGTCGAAATTCACCCGGCTCTGGTCTGTGCCGTAACTTTGCGGAGTGAGGCGGACCTCGGCCACTGCCACCTCGGTGGTATCGAAGCCTTTATCTTCTGCGAGCAGATGAAGCAGGCTCTTCGAGAACAGTCCTGTGACGAGTAGAAGCGTGGTGCAACCCGCAACCTGCAATCCGATCAGCCATCGGCGCACGCGGTTACCTTGACGGCTTCCAAACGAGCGGCTGCTCGATTGCTGCAGCGATGCTTGCGGATCGATAGTGAGGAGCCGAACCGCGGGCAACAAGGCGGACAGAAGGCTTGCGCCAAACGTGAGCAGAATCGAGAAAAGCAGCACGCTGAGATTCAGATGGATTTCCGAGAGGCGCGGCAGGCCGACGGGGGTATAGCGCAGGAACAGACTCAAAGCGGCTTTGGCCAGCAAAATGCCGGTCGCCCCGCCGAAGGCTGCCAGCAGTAAGTTTTCGGCCAGCACACTCCACATCAAGCGCCACTTGGCGGCTCCCAGTGCAGCGCGAACCGCTGATTCGCGGCCGCGCGTCAGCGCGCGTCCGAGTTGCGCATTGGCCAAGTTTAAGCACGCGATCAGCATCAGACCGAGCACGGCGGCCATTAGGAGCCACAGGGCGGTCCGGGAACCACCCACGATAGCTTCTTGCATTGGCTGGACCCGGGCCCCCAGCGCGCCGGGGCGGCGATCAGCAGGCCAAGCCGGGTCGCCGAGGATTTGCGCCTGGATCGTGTTGAGCTGGGCCGAAGCCTGTGCCAGTGTGACGCCCGGATTCAGCCGCCCGAGTGTGATCCAGTTGCCGTAATTTCCGTTCCATGCGAATTGCGTGATATCCAGCGCGGCGGGGATAAAGATGGCCGGATCAGGCGCGACGTTCACGCTCTGGTCGGCGCGCCGGAACGAGCGCAAGGCGCTTCCATTGGGGAAGTGGAAGTTGGCGGGCAGCACGCCCACTACTTGGCGCGAAACGTCGCCGAGGCGGATCTTGGCGCCAACCGCGCCGGGATCGCCATGAAACAGTTCCTGCCACAGCGGGTAAGTCAGAACCGCAACGTTGTCATGGCCCTGGACACCATCCTCCGATATAAACGTCCGGCCCAGTAGCGCGTGCACTTGGAGAATGTCAAAGAGATTCGGAATGCTGACAACCGCGCTGGTGAGGCGAGGATGTTCCGCGCCCAGTGCGAGCCCCATGGCAGTGTTCTGCAAGTAAGTCAAGCCGCTGAAAGCGGTGGCGCGCTGGCGCCAGACCTCGACGTGACGGGGATTGGGGCCAGTGGCATCATCCCCTAGAAATCGGACACTTTCCCAGCAAGCGACTAGACGGCCACTCTCGTGAAAGGCAAGCGGTTTCAGAAGCACCGAATCCACGACGGTGAAGACCGCCGTACTCGCACCGATGCCCAGCGCCAAAGTTAGAAACGCGGTCGCGGCGAACCCCGGACTTTTGCGCAGAGTTCGCGCGGCGTAGCGCAGTTCCTTGAAGATACTCTCCCAAAACGTCCAGCCCCAGGTGTCGCGGGTTTCTTCTTTCAGAACGGTCGGGTTGCCGAAGGTGCGCATGGCCGCGTAGCGTGCTTGTTCGGGGTTCATGCCGGTGGAGATGTTTTCGGCGATTTGCTGATCGAGATGAAATTGCATCTCATCTTCTAACCGCCGGGCACTTCGATCGCGACAGAATAAGCTTTGCAACTTAAGCCAGAATCGGCGAGCCCAAATCATGACATCACCTTCCACCTCGAACTATTCATACCGCAGCGCCACTAGTGGGTCGACGCTGGCGGCGCGGCGCGCGGGGAGATAGCCAGCCAGAGTGGCGATCGCCAGCATTAGGAGCGAGCAAAGGAAAATCGTGAGTGGATCTGTAGCTTTCAACCCAAAAAGATAGCTGGAAATCAAACGAGTTGCCGCAAGCGCAGCGAGTACGCCGGCGCAAACGCCAAGGGCCACCATGACGAGGACCTTGCGCATAACCATTGCGAAGATATCAAGCCGCTCGGCGCCGAGGGCCCTGCGAATCCCGATTTCGCCGGTTTGCCGCGTCACGATGTATCCCATCAAGCCATACAAACCGATGCAGGCAAGCAGAACGGCCAGACCGCCAAAGAAACTGGAGAGCTGTGCGAAGAGCCGTTCCTGAACGAGAGTTTCCGCGATTTGCTCCGTTTGCGTTTTGACTTCGGAGAGCGGCAAGTTGCTGTCTAGCTCGCGCACGACGCGGCGGACCGAAGGAACAAGTGACAGCGGGTCGGCCGCGGCCCGCACTTCAAAATGAACATCGCCTAGCGGGACGGGCATTTGGCTAACAGGAAGATAGACGGTTGGACGAGGCGCGTTGCGGAGCTTGGCATATTTGGCGTCCTCAACCAAACCGACAATCTCGTAAACGCCGTCAAATCTCTCGAAGTTAAACCGATGACCAACGGGGTCCTGGCCGTCAAGGAAATGGTTCGCGAACGCTTCGTTTACGACGGCAACTTTGGGAGAATTCGAGGTGTCACGCCACTCGACGCCGCGGCCTAAGAGCAGGCGAATTCCCATGGTCTCAAAGAAAGATGGCCCGACGTTGTTCCAATCCGCGCCTATATCCTTCCCGGGATCGGCCTTGAGCCCTTCAATCGAGACAGGCCAATGACTTTGCCAGCCGGAAACGAGAGCATTGGTGGACATGGTCGCATTTGTGGCGCCGGGTAAGACCTCAAGCCGTTCGAGCAACCGCCCATAAAAATCAATAAGCCGTTGCCCCTCGTAGCCATTCTTGGTGGGGTCCACAGCAAACAGAAGCAATTGGCTCTGGTTGAAACCGAGATTTTGATTCTGCAGATTTTGCAGCGTGCGCACGAACAGGCCCGCGGCGATCAATAGGAGCAGGGACAAGGTCACTTGCGAGAAGACAAGGGTTTTGCCGAGCGCTAGCCACGTTCGTTGTGTGACAAACGCAACCGCACCTGCTCCAGTTTTCAGGGCCGGCGTCAATTCGACGCGCGTTGTGCCCAGGGCGGGCGCGAGACCAAAGAGAATGCCTGTCAATAGAGAAACCACCGCCGTGAAGCCCAGAACCCTGGCGTCCCTTTGCGTTTCGAAATGGAGCGGCTCTCCGCCGCTGAACATCAACAGTGAAAGGACACGGCTTCCCCAACTGGCAAAAAGTATGCCGAGCGCGCCGCCGAGACCTGCAAGCAAGAGGCTCTCGGTAAGGAGCTGTCGCAAAAGGCGCGGCCGGGAAGCGCCGAGCGAGAGGCGAACCGCCACTTCCTTTTGACGCGCGGTCGATCGGCCAAGAAGCAGCGTGGCCACGTTGGCGCAGGCGATCAAGAGCACCAGGGCTACAACCGTCATCAGAATCTGGAGCGGTCTTGAAAACTGTGATCGCAAGAAAGAGAGGCCTTTGCTCGCTGGTTCGAGCTGGATATGAGGCGTGGTCTCGGGCCGCACGGGTGCGGTTGCCGCGGCGCTGACGCTTTGCTGCAATAACACATCCAGCTCGCTGCTCGCCTGTTGCTCCGTCACGCCGGGCTTCAGCCGCGCCATCATCGTCAGCCACCACCAGTCTCGGGAGGCGAACGGAGAGCGGTTATCCAGACCCAAGGGCAGGAGTTTGGGATCGTCTATGAGAGGGGCCCAAATGTCGATAGCGCGACCAGGCTGGACGCCAAAGAACTCGGGCGGAGCGACTCCCACAATGGTAAAGGGCACGAGGTTGATGGCGATGTGTTTGCCGATGACGTCTGGGCTGCTCCCAAACTGCCGCGACCAATAGCCGTAGCTAATGACGGCGACGCGCGGGGAGCTAGCTTTTTGGTCTTCGTCGTTGAGGGTGCGGCCCAGAATCGGCGAGACACCTAAACCGGTGAAATAATCGCCGGTTACGAGTTCGCCTTCCCCGAGGTCGGCTTGACCATCGATGTTGACAGTGGCATGGCTCAGTGGGGTGAATCCGAAGATGCTGGCAAAGGCGTGATTCTGCGCGCGAAACTCCTCAAAGCTTGGGTAAGCGAACGACGGGCTGCGCCAACCTGTCTCACTGTTATCCACATAGCCGGACTGGACGGCCATGGCGGCCGGCCTTTTTGGGCAAACCCAGTCCAGAAGAACAAGGCGCTCGGGACTTTTTACCGGCAGCATCTTCAACATCACAGCATCGATAAGGTTGAAGATCGCCGTGTTGGCGCCAATCCCAAGAGCAAGCGAAAGAACCACCGCGAGAGTAAAACCGGGGCTTCGGCCTAGTTGCCGCAAGGCGTAACGAAGGTCCTGGGCGATTTGTTCGAGCCAGAGCCAGCCCCAGGTGTCGCGAGCTTCTTCCTTAAGGTACGTAGGATTGCCGAAGGCGCGCATGGCTGCGTAACGGGCTTCTTCGGGGCTCATGCCAGTGGAGATGTTTTCGGCGATTTGCTGATCGAGATGGAATTGCATTTCATCATCTAATCGCCGAGCATTTCGGTTGCGACGGAATAAGCTTTGCAGCCCGAGCCACAATCGTCGAGTCCACATCATCACATCACCTTCTACCTTGGATCACTCGTACCGCAAAGCCTCCATAGGATCGACGCGCGAAGCGCGGCGCGCGGGAATATAACAAGCGGCCAGGGAAACCAGCGTGAGAAGAAGAGCCACGCTCACAAACGTTGCCGGATCGGTCGGGCGAACACCGTAGAGCAGGCTCTGAAGGTAGCGCGTCAGTCCAAGAGATCCCGCCAAGCCTGCGACGGCGCCGACAAGGGCGAGAGCAATGCCTTGCCCCACAACCAGGCGGAGGACATCGCGCTGCTGAGCTCCCATGGCCGTGCGAATGCCGATTTCACGGGTGCGGCGAGCCACTTCGTAGGAAAGCAGGCCATAGAGGCCAAGGCAGGCAAGCGCCAAAGCGAGCAAGGCGAAAAGGCTCGAGAGGTGAGCGACCAGGCGCTCGCGGAAGAGGGAGCCATCAATCTGTTTGGTCTGCGTCGTGAAAACGGGCGGAGGAAGATGAGTGTCCAGTTGCTGGATAACGCTCCGAGCGACAGGGATCAGCGCCTCGGGTGCTGCCCCGGTGCGAAGCTCGAAGATGACTCGCCCCTTTTCAAGGGGAAGGTATTCGGTGGGTTCGACCGGCTTTTTCAGATCGTCATATCTTGCATCGCCAGCCACGCCGATAATTTCCGTGCCAGGATCGTCCTTCGACGCACCCAAATGGAGGCCAATGGGACTGCTGCCTTCCAGATATTTCTCGACAAAAGCCCGGTTGACAATCGCCACTTTGTGCTTGGAACCGAAATCGGCTGGAGTGAAAGCGCGGCCCGCCAGCAGGTGGATGCGCATGGTAGTAAAGAAGCGCGGTCCGACCGAGAGCAAATTCCTTTCAACGAATTTCTTCTGTCCCTCAAGGGCGATGTCGCCGCTCCACAGGCCGCCACTGAGAAGCGCCTCTGACGAATAACTCACATTGATCACGCCGGGAAGCGAGCTGAACCGGCTCTGAATTTCGCGGTACAGGTTCTGCGCTTGCTGAGGGTTGTACTCATTGTCTTTAAGATCGAGTTCCACGAGCAGAAGATTGCGCGTGTCAAAGCCCGGATTGATACTTTTTAGGTTCGCGAGTGTTCGAACGAGCAAGCCGGCGCCAGCCAGCACCAGCATCGAGAGCGTGACTTGCGCGACGACAAGGGCGCTGCCAAGACTGAACCGCCGGCCACGCTGCGAAATCGCCGGTAGCGTGGGGGAGTTTTCCTTCAGCGCGGGCGTTAAATCTAATCGTGTGCCGCGCAATGCCGGTGCGAGTCCTGGAAGAATGCCTGCGAGGACGCACACCGAGACCATGAAGACGAGCAAGTGCACGTCCGGACGAACGCCAAAATCATGGATGGAACCGAGCCAGTCGCTGGAGCGGAGCGCTGCCAGCGACCAATAGGCAAAGAAAACACCGATCACTCCCCCGGTCAACGAGAGAAGAGCGCTTTCCGCTAGAAGTTGACGGATGACACGAGTGCGGCCTGCACCCAAGGCAAGCCGGACGGCAATTTCCTTTTGCCGCGAGGCCGTGCGCGCCAGAATTAATCCGCTGACGTTCGCGCAAGCAATGAGTAGCACGATGCCAACTGCGGTCATCAAGATATAGAAAGGCCTTTCATAGCGCCAGCGATTGCCAATGAGGCCTTTTTGCACGGGTACAAGAGAGATTCGCGGATCGTCTGCTTCTTTGGAGAGCGGCGTCGGTCCATGAAGCATTTCGTTTCTGAAAAAGACGCTCACGGCGGTCTGGGCCTGCGCGAGAGAAACTCCCGGCCTGAGATGACCGATAATGGTGAGCCACCACTGGGTCTCGTCCTCGTTGCTGGCAGACCAGTGGGTGTTCATCCGCGGAAACAGACTAAGCGGCAGCCACAAGTCCCAGCCTTGTCCGGGGACCATCTCGCCGAAATTTGGCTCGGCCACACCGACGATCGTCACGGGGATGTTGTCCAGGTCTATGGTCTTGCCAACGACCGAGCGGTCGCTGCCAAATTCAGTCTGCCAATAGCCGTAATCCAGGACGGCAACCGGTGGAGCCTTTGCAAGGTCATCGGACGGCTGTAGCAGCCGGCCCAATGCGGCCTGGATACCCATGGTCTGGAAAAACTCTCCGGAAACGAGCGGAGCGCTGACTCTTGTTCGCTCGCCGTTTCTATCCATGTGGATGTCCGGACTGCCCACAAAAGCCGTTAATTGAGAAAAGGTCCCCCCGTGAGAGTGGAGGTGCTCGAAAAACGGGCGCGAGAAAGAGCAACCCTCGGGCTCCGCACCTTGCTTGCCGGTATCGCAAAACCCGTAGCTGTTGTATCCATCGGCTTGAGGTTGTTTGTGGGCCTCCCAATTTAAGAGGACCACGCGATCTGAATCGCGAACGGGCAGCGGGCGGAGCAAGATGACATCAATGAGGCTGAAGATGGCGGTGTTTGCGCCAATGCCGAGGGCGAGGGTGAGGACGGCGACGGCCGTGAAGCCGGGAGACTTGCGCAGCATGCGGGCGGCAAAGCGCACGTCCTGGGCGATTTGTTCGAGGCGGGTCCAGCCCCAGGTGTCGCGGGTTTCTTCCTTGAGCACTGTAGGATTGCCGAAGGTGCGCATGGCCGCGTAGCGGGCTTCTTCGGTGTTCATGCCGGTGGAGAGGTTTTCGGCGATTTGCTGGTCGAGATGGAATTGCATCTCGTCGTTCAGCCGCTGCGTGCTCTGGTTGCGACGGAATAGAGTTTGTAGCCGGAGCAAGAATCGCTGAATCCACACCATGACTTCACCCTCCACGATGGATCATTCGTACCTCAGGGCCACCATTGGATCCACTCGCATCGCCCGCCGCGCCGGGATCCAGCAAGCCGCAAGCGCCACCAGCCCGAGTAGTGCCGCCGCTCCGGCAATGGTCGCGGGATCATTCGCTCGCACGTCATACAACATGCTGGCCAGGAATCGCGTTACACCTAGCGCCGCGCCAATTCCCCCTGCCGCTCCAACAAAGACCAAAGTGATTCCTCGGCGCGCGACCATCCACAAAACGTGGCCCTGCTCGGCCCCCAGCGCCATGCGTATGCCCACTTCCCTTGTGCGCCGCGCTACGTCGTAGGAAAGCAGGCCGTACAGTCCGATGCACGCGAGTATCAGCGCCAGCAGTCCGAAAAAGCTCGAGAGACGTGTCATCACGCGCTCCTGAACGAGCAACTCGTCGATCTGCTCGGTCTGCGTGCGCACTTCGAACAAGGGCAGATTCTTGTCCGCTCGCGAGACCATGTCCCGCACCAACCCTATAAGGGCCTTAGGATT
>QHYI01000223.1:1919-4344 GCA_003223245.1 Acidobacteriota bacterium | reverse complement strand
TGACGGCGGCCCTCGAACAAATCGAGCAGGCTTACCTTGCCCTTGGGTCCGTCGAACTCGTACTTCTTCTCCACCGCCATCCACGGCATCCGTCGACGCTCGGCGGCCAGCGCGTCACGGGAGCGGGTCAAGGCCTTCTCCTTCACGAGGAGCTGCTGGCGCGCAACCTGCCACTCCTGCGGCGACACGACCGGCGGTGTTTTCATTCCGCCTTTCCGGTTCTCCATTTTCTGCTTGCTTGTTGCCATATCATTTCTCCTTTGTTTTCCTGTCGCTAATTAAGACGGTCCTTAAACGCTGGCAGACCGCTGCGGCACGAAAGCGGCGAATTGGCGCTCAAGCGCCTTGGATACCCCAGCGCGCCAGCCCTCCGCGATGGACCGGGACGTGGGATCGGGGAAGATCTCCTCTTCGCCTTTTTCCAAGCCGTCGAAGATGCCTACGGCTGCGGACTCAGTCGAGACTTTCGGTATGTTGAAGCCGCGGTTCATATCGGTGTCCACGGGGCCGAGGACGACTGCATGGACCGTCACGCCTTGGCCGGCCAAGAGCGCTCTCAGTGACTGCGTCAAGTTGAGCGCGGCGGCCTTTGATGCTGAGTAGGAAGGTATGATCGGTAGGGGAGCGAGCCCGGCCAGGGACAAGTCGTTGACGATGGCCCCTTTGGAGCGTTTCAGCAGCGGCAAGAACGCGTTGGTCACTTTGAGCAAACCGAGGAAATTGACCGCGAAGGTCTGTTCGAGCACGTCGAGATTGCTCAGATCGTCGTAGATGGCGATGCCCGCATTGTTAATGAGGACATCGAGTGTGTCGACCTCATCGACTGCCCGCTGGATCTGCGAACCGTTGGTCACGTCGAGCGTCAGGGGCGTCACGCGTTCATCAGCATGTTGTAGAGCACCGCGCGTTCCCGCATATACTTTTTTTGCTCCGCGTCGAAGCGCCTCATCGAGAAGGGCCCGGCCGATACCACGGTTGGCGCCCGTGATCAAGACTGACTTATGTGAAATATTCATGACATTCTCCTTTGTTGACTCACCTTTGAATTCAGAACCTCAAAAACCCAAGCTGAAAATCCATTTCCCTTACTGCACCTCGTAGCCCTCCGGAAAGTGCGCATCAGCACTTACCTGTTTGTTGTATCGCTTGCGATTCCTGCCAGCCCGACTCGGCGGTCTTGGCCTGTCGGGCTACTTTTACTTGAGTTGGCAGTGACTTCGTGTCTCGGCTTTTTCTTTTGAGACAGCTTCACGGCCAATGCCGTCAACCCTCCGGCGGAAGTCGCGCTGGCGACGATCAGCCCCATGCTTGCTAAACAGAATGGGCACATCGCATCACCTCTCATTCGGGCGGCGAAGCGCGACCGCTAAGCCGCCTCTGTATGGATGACGGGCAAAGCGGGGCGATTTCTACATCAGACGGCGGAAGGAATCCGAAGCTTGGGAGACTGCTGATAATACAGGGTTTATGTCAGATTTGGGTTTCAGACTGCGGCGAAAAAGCCGGAAAACTCAACCGCGTTTCTGGAGCAGGAACTCTCTCACTGCGGGATCTTCCGCCAGACCGATCGCTCGGTCGTAGGCGTCTGCGGCCTCACGCTTTTTCCCAAGACGCTGCAGGAGGTGAGCGCGAACAGCCCAGTACGGTTGATAGTGCGACACAGCGTCCGGGGCAATCGGGTCCAAAACGGCGAGTCCCGCTTCTGGTCCCTCCGCTTCCGCAACTGCGGCGGCGCATCCGACTCGTGTGCCGAGCGCGGGCGATATGCGGACCAGCTGTTCGTAAAACAATGCTATCGCCGCCCAGTCGGTCCGGCCAGTATGTGCACGCTCAGCATGTACCGACTGAATTGCAGCTTCGAGCTGAAACCTGCCGGAGCGCCCGCGCTTGAAAGCCTCGGCGAGATGACGTTCCGCCTCTTCGATTAAAGGGAGTGACCATTGCTTCGGGTCCTGCTCGGAAAGAGGAACGTACCGGCCATCAAGGGCCCTGCGTGCCGAGCGCCGTGCTTCACTGTGCAGCATAAGAGCCAGCAGCCCCTGAACCTCAGCCTCGCTGGGCATGAGCTGCAGAAGAACCCGCGCAAGCCAGATGGCTTCCTCTGCCAGATCGCGGCCACGCGGGTCAATGCCAAACATGTCGTCCCAGCTGATTCCGAAGGCAGCGTAGATAGCTTCCAGCACGGCATCGAGCCGCTCCGGCAAATCGCGCTCTTGCGGAATTTCAAACTGGATACCACCATCGCGGATTTTTGTCTTCGCGCGAAAGAGCCGCTGGCCCATAGTCTTCGGTGGGACAAGGAAGGCATGAGCAATACGACCCGCATCCAAACCCAGAACCGTCTGCAGCATTAGCGGCGTGTGCATGGCGGGATCGATCGCCGGGTGAGCGCACACGAAGAGCAATTTCAGCCGTTCATCTGGAA
>QHYI01000223.1:0-1763 GCA_003223245.1 Acidobacteriota bacterium | reverse complement strand
TGTGGACGGAAAGATACGCCACCAGACGGCCGTAGGATTCTCGGGCCACGCGCTCTATGGTCCGCCCTACGGCGCTCTGGATGTCCTCCTGACTGCCTTGATTCATCCTGTGAACCCCCGGCGCATGGCTTCAGGCGCCAGCGGCCGGACTTCCACTGCGCCGATCGATGCACCCGGGCATCGCGCAGCCCATTCGAGCGCGGCGTCAAGGGAAGGGAGTTCCAGGATGATGAATCCTGCCAGTTGTTCCTTCGTCTCCGCGTAGGGCCCATCCTGCACGCGGCGCTTTCCCTCCTTAAGACGTACGGTCGTTCCCGTCTCTGGCGCTTCAAGAGCATTGGCGCCGACGTAGACGCCGGCCTCGACGAGCGCCTTATAGTAGGCCCGCCAAGCGCCGAGATGAGGATCGCTATAGTCGTTCTTCCGCATCGCAAACTCTTCCGGTGTATGGTAGATCATCAGAGCAAACTGCATCGGTTTTCTCCTTTGGCGCAACTCTCGTTGGCTTTACCAGCGTCTATCCGTATGACGGACGAGAAGCGGTCCATTCTACAGCCCTCAGAAAATCTGCTGCGGATTTCAACTGGAGTAGAAGACCTTCGCCGTTCTTATTGGATGACGCAAACCGGATGTTATTCCGGGCGAGAAATTCGCCTTACCGGTAACTTGGGTCCGGGGCATAAAGCTCCACCTCTTTTGCGTTTTCCTCGGTCGCGGCCTCGCGCGATAGTTTCGCCACTGGGCTCCGGAGTGGGAGGCCCATTTCCGTACTCCCTCTGCTTCGCGAAAATAAAACTCCTGGTTGTCCAATTCAGAGGGTTCTCGAAAATGACTTTGTCGTCGTTACAGGCACAGGCACCGCGCGTGACTGTCGAACTGCATTGAAAAGACAAAGAGAAAACCGGTTTGCCAGGTTTGCCAATTAAGGGCCTCGTGAAAACAGCTAAGTGATTGTGGCGCCTTGCCTTAGCTTATTTTCCCCACTGTTCGCAATGAGGAGGCCGGGGGTTCGAATCCCCTCTCGTCCACCATCTTTCAAAACGACCTCGAGCGTGCCAAACAGTTCCTACCGCGGCACGCTCGGACTAACTAAGTTCACTACCGGATAGCTTCCGGTACCTCGTCATCCACCCGGAACGACATTGCCTAAGCGCCGCCTCATCGGTAAAGACTAGCAGACTTGGACTTGTCGGTACCGATCCCCATGTTGCAATCTGGACTTCCGGGTAGCCGATACAGCCTGAACTCATGGATGCTTGCTTAGACTGGATGGCATGCATCTCCATCGACGCCCCTTGGCTGCTCTCGTGATTCTATTGGGCGGTAAAGCGTATTGAATTGACAGAAGGCGGGGAACTACTACAGACCGATGGTTGATACGATGCTCCTTGCCTTTTGGGAGGGCTCTGCAGAAGCTACCCGATCCCACCTAGCCAGAGAACCTAATCAGTTTTTCCCGGACAGTTTGAAATTTCACATAACGCTGCTGCGTCCGAGGAGAATTCTCAGTGTGAAACACGAGAACGATGCTGTTTGTGCGCACAATTTGCGATAGTTCCGACAGGTCGAAGACGTTCCCCTCGCCGTCCCTCTACTCGATGCGGAGGGCGGTAGCGGGGTCGGTTTGCATGGCGCGGCGGCCAGGGATGTAGCAGGCGAGAGCCGCGGTGGCGAGGAGGAGAGCTGCGACGGCGAGGTAGGTAAGGGCGTCGAAGGGTTTTACGCCAAAGAGAAGGGTGGCCAAGTAACGAGAGAGCCAGAAG
>QHYI01000224.1 GCA_003223245.1 Acidobacteriota bacterium | reverse complement strand
CTACGATTCTGTTTATCCCACTTTCTGTCTCGGCGCACAAGCTCGAAACGGAGTGGGCCGCGAGCTGCGCCGAAGTCATCTTGCGACGATGCCCCGCTTGTGGACGCGATTTGATCATCGGGCATGGACGTCGCCGCAAGCAGGCGCACGATGAACACCACGACTGGATCGGGATCCGTCGCGGTCGCTGCACCGGTTGCGGGAAGACCTTCACGTTTCTTCCACTGCTTTCTCTCCCATACACCCACTACAGTTTGCTGACGCGCTGTCAGGCATTGCGGCGGCGCTTTTTGAAGCATTGTTCCTGGGAGGAGGCCACGCCTACGCTTAAAGACCCGAACCGCGTGCCCGATCCCTCCACGCTCCGCCGCTGGGCCCACGGCCTAGACCACTCCCAACCGGCCCTTTCCTTTCTCCGCCAAACGCTCACCGGCATCA
Organism: Acidobacteriota bacterium; assembly: GCA_003223245.1. Lineage (GTDB taxonomy): Bacteria > Acidobacteriota > Terriglobia > Acidiferrales > UBA7541 > Acidiferrum. Next base: position 3,169 of record QHYI01000224.1, on the reverse strand, counting down.
CTCACTGGTTGGCACCTGGTGATTCGGTCGATCAGCAAGCTGGGCCTTTGGCTTGGCTGACTCGGGTTCTGCAGGTTCTCTGGCCCCTGCGTTGCTGAGAAAATTTCTTCTCCCACCATCCTTGCCTGGAAATGCCGGCCACCTTCGCCTACGTTCGCATCCAGAGGCAACAGCGCCATGGGCGAGGACCTCGAAAAACTCAAGCAGCGCCTGCCGTTGCTCGATTATTTGCGGCAGCAGAACTGGGTTGCCCGGCCTGCTGGCCACGGCCCCGAGTTCGTCGGACTCTGTCCCCTGCACCCGGAAACCCGCCCTTCGTTCTATGTCAACACCCGCAAAAATCTCTTCTACTGCCACGGTTGCGGCCAGGGCGGCGATCTCCTGCGCTTTATCCAGTTGTCCCGCCAGCTGTCCTTCCGCCAAAGCCTCGCTTACCTCGAGCAGCACAGTGCTCCTCCAGCCGATCCTGCCGCCGTGCTTGAGCAAGCCGCCACTTTTTATCAACAGCAACTCGATGGCTACCCCGAGGCGCTGCAGTATCTGAAACAACGCGGACTGTACGATCCCGCCGCGATCCAAGAACTGCGCATCGGCTATGCCCCGGGTGGAAGCTTGCGTCGGCATCTCACCGCGCAAGGCTATTCTTGCGATCTCTTGCAGCGTCTCGGCCTGATCAATTCACAGGGCTGCGATGCCTTTTACCGACGCATCATCTTCCCCTGCTGCGAAGGTGAACGCGTCGTCAACCTCTACGGCCGGAGCATCACTGCGGCCGTCGCTCATCGATTTCTCCCCGGCTCGAAAGGTGGCTTGTATGCCTGGGAGCAGGTTCAGCAATGTCCCCAGGTGATTCTCGTCGAGGGGCTGTTCGACTATGCCGTGTTGTGGCAGGCGGGCTTTCGTCACGTCACCTGCTCGTCGGGTACTCATCTCAACACGCGCCAATTTCGACAGTTGTGCGATTGCCCGCGCACCGTTTATCTCACCTTCGATGTCGATGCCAACGGCAGCGGCCAACAAGCCGCGCAGCAACTCGCACAGCGTCTCCGCGCGCAAGGCATCGCCACTCGCCGCGTGCTCCTGCCCGATGGCCACGATCCGAACTCCTTCTTCGTCCAGGGCGGTGATGCACGACAGTTCCAATCTCTACTGGAGGCTGCTCAGCCATGAAGTTCTGCGTAATCTACCAGCAGACCTCCCACAACGCACATAGTCCGGTTCGTGTCGTCGAGCAGAGCACCGGCCAGGGAGTTGGCTGGATCAATCGTTACTTGGATCGCGAATATGTTCGCCGCTTGGCGAACACCTCTATGCGCACCTACGCTTACAACCTGCTGCACTTTGTCCGCTGGTGGGAGAGTGTTCATCACACCGGCAACATTCGAGAAGGCGACCTTACCGAGTCCACGCTTCTGGAATATGTGCGCTTCCAGTCCAGCCAACAGCCCCGGCCTTCCCCTTCCACCATCAATGATCGTGTGGCCATCGCCGATCGCGCCATCCGCAATGAGTTTCCTGAGGCGCCCTGTCAGATCGCCCACGGTTTTCATCATGCGTTTTTGCGGCGAAAGCCCATGGGCCTGGGCCGGCCGCGGATGGCTCTGAGTCGGCTGCGCGTGAAAGTCCCGAAACGCAACATTGTGCCGCTCTCGGTGAATGAAGTGGCGCGCTTCTGGTCCAGTTTCCGCACTTCCCGTGACTTGGCCATCGTGGGCCTGATGCTCCTGCAAGGGTTGCGGTCTGCCGAAGTGTTGGCTTTGAATCGGGAGGATGCGTTGCTTTCCGAGGCCCAGCTTCGCGTTCGCGGCAAAGGCAACAAATTTCGCTTCCTGCCGCTCGCGCCAGAAACCGTGCAACTGCTCGAACACTACCTGCACCTGGAACGACCCAATCCCTGCTCCGCCGCGCTGTTCGTCTCACTCAAGGGACGCCTCCGCGGAGCTCGCATGACCCTGGCGGGGTTGCGTTCCTTATTCCGTCACCATCGCCAGACCACCAGCATCAAGCTTGCCAACCCACATCGCTTTCGAACTACCTTTGCCTCCGACATGATCCGTGCTGGCATGAGTCTGCCCGCACTGATGAAGTTGATGGGGCACTCCGACATCCAAACCACGCTGCTCTATGTGCAGGTCACTCCGCAAGACGTCTACCTGCAGTATGCGCGCGCGGTGGCCCAGCACATTCGTCCCCTTCCGAAGGCCTCCTCATGAACCGCGCGCGACGCCCTCTGCTTCAACATCCTCTGGTTCCGCTCTTCAGCCGCGCGGTCGATTCCCTCTGCGTGGCACTCAGTCCCGAAACGACTCGCCACTATCGTGGGGCTGTTCGCAACTTCCTGAGCTATCTCGGCGCTGATCATCCTGAGGTGAAGTGCCTCGACCAATTACGCCGTGAGCCCCATATCCTCGGCTGGATGTCCCGCCTGCGCTCGCAAGTGCCGCCACTCGTGACCGCATCCTATAGCAATCTGCTCTTCGCTCTGCGCGGCATCTTCAATGAGTTGGCCTGGACCGAGCAACTTCCTGAACTTGCCCATCTGATCCGCCGCGAGGACCTTCCACGCCTCCCGCAAAGACTTCCGCGCCCACTTGCGCCAGAGCAGGACGAGCTCCTGCAGCAGGAGTTCCTCCGCCGCAATGACCTGGGTGGCAATGCCTTTCTGCTGATTCGCCACACCGGCATGCGCATCGGTGAATGTGCCGATCTGTCCTTCGACTGCCTTCGCTCTACCGGCCCGAATCAATGGGCGGTTCACGTGCCGCTCGGTAAGCTCAAAACGGAACGGATGGTCCCCGTAGATTCGTTTGTGTGTGGACTCGTCCAACGTCTTCGCTTCTTTCGCTCTCTTGATCCGCTGCCTGCCGATGGACGACTCCTGGCCCGTCCGCGCTCGAAACAAGCACTTATCCGTCAACTCCGCGATTACTTGCACCAGGTCTGCCACTCCATCGGCCTTTCCACTCGCATCGTTCCGCACCAATTTCGTCACACCTATGCTTCAGAAATGCTTCGCGCCGGTGTTAGTTTTCTCGCCGTGATGAAGTTACTCGGCCACACTTCTCCCGAGATGACCATGCGCTATCTCGACGTGGTGCTGACGGATCTCCAGCGGGAATTCGAGCTGGCTCGCTCCAAACCTCGGCATCTTGCTCCTCAGCCGAAGGCA
>QHYI01000109.1 GCA_003223245.1 Acidobacteriota bacterium | reverse complement strand
TTCGAAGGCACCAACGAAATCAATCGCATGCTGATTATCCAGATGCTGATGAAGCGAGCGATGGGCGGGCAGTTGCCGCTGATTCCGGCGGCGATGAAGCTGGCGGATGAAATTCTTGCCGGACCTTCGTTTGAAGAACCACCGGAAGGAGTGCTCGCGGACGAGGCGCGTGTCGTAGCCAACGCGAAGAAAATGTTTTTGCAGGCAGCAGGCGGCGCGGTGCAGAAGTTCCGCGAGAAGCTGGCGGACGAGCAGGAATTGATCGGCGCGCTTTCAAACGTGGTGCTGGAGATTTACGCGATGGAGTCCTGCCTGCTGCGTGCACAAAAAGCGGCCGCAACCAGGGGCGAATCCCCTTCGCAAACAATGATCGATGCCGCGAGCGTGTTCATCAATGACGCGGCGGAACGCGTGGAACGCGAAGCGCGGCGGGCTATCGCCGCCGTGCATGAAGGCGACATGCTGACTACGCAAATGGCGGTGTTGAAGCGTTTTGCCAAGCGCGCGCCAGTGAACACGATTGCGCTGCGACGGAAAGTTGCCGCGGCTGTGCAAGCGCAGGACCGCTATCCGTTCGAAGGGCGATAAGGCCCCTGCCCGCATCATACTCCGAAGCGCCCTCCAACTTCGGTTGGTTGGAAGAATGAAGCGTGAATAGGATTTTCGAAGGGCCACCGCCGGTGGTCGCGACCCCAAAGGGAAAACGCGCATCACAATCCGAGTTGATGACGACATTCTTGACTGGTTCCGCGGAATTGTGGAACGTGCCGGCGGGGGCAACTACCAGACCTTAATCAACGAAGCCTTGCGGCAACCCATCCCGCGTTCCGACGAATTTTTTGAGAAAACTGTGCGACCAGTCATTCGCGAAGAGTTGTCGGGCGCGAGTTGACGGCGAGGTTCTGCGCTTAAACTGATTTATGACCCGTATCGCGCAGAGCACACGCGCAAAACGTGTGCATCATGCCCCGGCGGAACCCTCAATAAAATAAATCTAAGCTAGAACATTCCGACAGAACGCGAACGTACGAGCAGGAATGCCTCGGAAGCCCCTGATCTTTGCCGCCGTTATTGTCGCGCTGCATCTTCTGGAAGCAGCGACGCTCGGAACTTCGACGACGGGATCCCTCCTTGCCAACTTTCTACAAATCACTGCCTGCGGCTTTGCCGCGGTGATGGTGTTTGGGGCGTCCCGCCGGGGACGCGGCTTGAGCCGTTTTCTATGGCTGTTGATGGGCACAGGCATCGCCACCTGGGGCATAGCCAATCTCGGCTGGCTGTACTACGAGGTAGTGCTGCACAGTGAACCGCCGCTGACGTCCGCCGTGAGATTCCTTTTTGGCTTCGAAGATATGTTCATTGCTATGACCCTGTTCCTGGACCAGGACAAAGATTCGCGGCGGATCGACGTGGAAGCGCTTCTCGATTTCATTCAAATCGGCATAGTTTTCTTCTTCATTTTCGTGGAATTTTATTTCTTGCCCGCGCGCCGGCTGGACGAACACACGGCATTTCTCCGGGAAATGCGCGTTGAGAATTTAGAGGACGCGCTAGTGGCGACACTAGCCGGATTCCGGGCGTTGACCGCACGGAAGCAGCATATTCGCGAACTTTACGGGGGTTTGGCGCTATTCCTCGTGGCGCTGACGGTGTTCTCAGCGACCGCACAGTATTTGCAAATCGTGCGGCCAGCGCCAACCGGAACGCTACGGGATCTCCTTTGGACGTTGCCCCTTCTTTACGGGGCGTTGTGGGCGGCCCAATGGAATCCGAGCCCCGTGGAAGGAAGCGGGCCCCAGGCGCGTCGGAAAGCTCTGGGCGAGTTGCTGGTAACCAACGGCACGCTTGCGTTAGCGCCTTTGGTCATTCTGTTCCAGGTTGCGCAACTCGAAGCGGAATGGCGACTGCTTCGCTTTTCGCTGCTGGGCATTTCCATTCTCTGTTATGCGGCGCGCTTGGCGATCAGCCAGCATCGCGAGGCCAAGAGCGCGAATGAAGCAATGACCCATGCGCTGGCGATGGATTCCGCGGCCGATGGAATCTCGATCGTGGGGAAGAAAGACAAGCTTCTCTATGTGAATGCGGCATTTGCCAAAATGATGCGCCTTGAGCAGGCGTCGACGATGGCCGGGAAAAGCTGGCGTGACATTTATGATGAAAAAGACATGGCGCTGCTCGAAGAACATATTCGAGATTCGCTGGAGCAGGCAGGCAAGTGGTCGGGACAAGTGTCGCTCAGCCGACGCGACGGTTCGCGAATTCCGGTCGAGATGACCATCACGGCGATGCCGGAAGGGGGCGTTATATGCGTGGCCCGGGACATCAGCGAGCGCCTGCAGGCCGAGAGGGCTTACTCAGAAACCGAAGCCAAGTACCAGATGTTCGTCGAACAGGTGGCCGCAGTCAGCTATATCTCTGAAGTGGGCCCGCACGCGAAATGGCATTACGTGAGCCCGCAGGTAGAAGCGATTTTGGGTTACACGCAGGAAGAATGGCTGGCCGACGCCGAGAACTGGATTCTTCACGTCCCTGAAGAAGATTATCCGATCCTCGAGACTGCCGAACAGAGCTTCAGGAAATCCAAGCGCTATCAGGCGGAGTACCGCTTGAAGCGCAAAGATGGCCGGACCATCTGGGTGAGCGACAACGCCGTTTTTGTGCCCGGAAGCGAAAGTCACCCGCTGATGGAAGGCATCATCGTCGATATCACCGAAAGGCGAGCGCTGGAAAATCAGTTGCAGCAGGCGCGCCGAATGGAGGCCGTGGGCCGGCTCGCGGGAGGAGTCGCGCACGATTTCAATAACCTGCTGACCATCATCAAGGGCTACGTGGAGCTAGCGTTGGGCCGCGCGGGGGGCCATTCCGAACTTCGTGGAAACATCCAGCAGATCGCCGACGCCGCGGAGCGGGCGGTTGCGCTGGTGCGGCAACTGCTGGCGTTCAGCCGCAAACAAGTGTTAAAACCCAAGTTGCTCGACCTGAACGCGATCGTCCTGAGCATGGACAAGATGGTGCGGCGCCTGGTGAGCCAAACGATCGAGATGCGAACGCGGGTGGAAAAGAATTTGGGCGCCGTGAAAGCTGATCCCGGTCAAATCGAACAAGTCATCCTGAATTTGATCGTGAATGCGCGCGACGCGATGCCCGACGGGGGCAAGCTGTGGATTGAAACAAAAAACGTCGAGCTCGACGGTTCTTTTGCCAACGATCAGTCCTCGATCAAACCGGGGCAGTATGTGATGCTCAGCGTGACCGATACCGGAGTGGGGATCAGCCCGGACACGCTGCCGCATATTTTCGAGCCTTTCTATACAACAAAGGAAAGCAGCCGGGGCACGGGCCTGGGTCTTTCTACGGTATACGGCATCATCAAACAGAGCGGCGGGCATATCCAGGTCAACAGCGAGGTAGGGAAAGGCACGACGTTCAAGGTGTATTTGCCTCGTGTGGAAGAACCCGTCCAGGCGCCCCAAGAAGCGGAATCAACCGGAGCAACCGATGGCAGGGGCAAGGAGACGATCCTGCTCGTTGAGGATGAGCCCGCGGTACGTGAGCTCGCGCGCCTGGTACTTTCCGAACAGGGATACAAGGTGATTGAGGCGCAAAATTCCGAGGATGCCGTACGGTTGGCGGGAAAACACGGTTCGGAAATTCATCTGCTGCTGACCGATGTGGTGATGCCGGGAATGAGCGGACATGACCTGGCGAAACATCTGACGGCACTTCACACCAACCTTCGCGTTCTCTACATGTCCGGATATACGTACAACGTGATTCCGGAAAATGAGACGCTTGCAGAAGGACGTTCTTTTTTGCAGAAGCCTTTCACGCCGCAAGTGCTTACACAAAAGGTGCGCGAGGCGCTTGGCGGGCCTGTTTGCACAGGATGAGGAGTTTGCAGCAATCTATATTGCTTGCACTGCGCACCGCTACTGTCCTGTAACAGCGGAAGCCGGAGTCGCCCACGCTCCGCAAATCGTTCTTGATGCTCCGCAACGCCATGGCCTTCACGTCCACGCCAATGTGGAACGGAAAGGCCAACTTTTCCCAGCGCAGCCTGGCCACCTTCGACGCGGGCTTGGCAAACGTATGCTTATTTGCCACAGTGCAAAGATACGCGCGGCCCGACCACCAGCATTGTCTTTAAAGGCGGACTGTTTACTGCGCCCGGCCAATGGCGAATTCGAGGTCCCTTTCTTCCTTCCCTGCGCGCCGAACGTCCAGACCGGAGGCATCTGGGGGTTAGTTAACACCACGTCAGGAGCTCCAATTTGTTGGAGGTGTGATCATGTCCACAACCCAGGTGGTCCGGGCGGCTTTCCTGGTGTTGCTGCTGGCTTTCTCTCAATTTTCTTGCTGAGGCGGCAATCGGTTTACGAAGCAGCGTTGAAAGGTTTGCAATCGAACCTGCCGAGGGAACCGAATGATGGCACCACAGGGACGGCAACGGCGGCTATCGCAAGATAACAAAGAACCTTTGTTGGCTGCCTCATGGCCCTCGATGGCCTGACGAGGTCGTCCGATTGCGATCCGCAACGTGAGCGAGGGCTCAGCGAACAATCAAGTTGTGGGCACCGCTCCTAATGGACATCGCAGCACTTAGTGCTTGTGGAATCCACCAAGTGCGCTTCAGCCAGCCGTGTTGGCTGGTCATCATGCGTCTGCCAAGGTAATCGAATACAAGCGGACCCACCTGAATGGCGGCATAAAACGATGTGTTTCCGGCGAAAGGCCGCAAGGACGGATTTACCTCGTGGTAATAGCCGGTGGAGATGTCTCGGCGTGTGGACCAAGCGTCAAACATTGCGGCGCCATGCTGCGCAATAGTGAGGGCGAGCCACTTGCGGCGATGAGACTCTGCAGAACGACCCGGCAACCCAGATCGCGGGGACAAGGATCGGGCGGCCGCCTCGGAATCTCTGGGAGGTGGATAGGAATTTAGGATTAGGGCTTCGGCGGGCGCTTCAGAAGACAGATCTGCACTTACACAGGCACGCGGGGCGACCGCTTTTGGGTTTGTCTCCGCCAGATGAAGACCACCGTTCGATGTGTCTATCCATCCGTTTTCGACTGGCAGTGCCCTCGTGAAGCTCGGGACTCCGATGGACTGGAGAGACGTCTGCGCATAACCCGGCGTGGAAGACGCCAGAAGCCAGGCGAAAGCGAGTAAAGAAAGAACCAACCGAGGGGAACTAATGTTGGTAGTAACCACGGCCCAGCCTCCTTGCGCTAGCTTTGAGAATCCCTCGAAATATGAACCAGACACTTACGTGCTACTGAATCTTGAAAGCCGAATCTTGTAGGCCGGGCGTTGAAACTGATTTGGCGGAGTTGCGTGTCCTACATGTGCTGGTCTAGTTGAACGTCAAGGTATGTTCAATACGTGGAATTCTGGAATTGCTTTGTGTTAAAGACATTAGTGGTTTAAGAGGTAGAAGCCTGAATTTGCCCTCGATTTTATACACTAGCTTAAGCTAGAACGATAATAGGCAATCAGAGCGGCTCTTCGGCCCTCAGATCCGCTCAAAATCGCCAAGGCGACTGCGCGACGCTACGCAAAAACTTGAGCGTATCGGATGGGTGGTTTTGGAAGTTTACGGGGAGCCTACCGTTCATCGCGTTGCTGTCGGGAATATGCTCGGATGGATTAAATCACAGGGAAGGACACGGCGAGATGAAACGCGAAAGAGCAAATTGAGAATGCTTTTCGAAAGAGGGTAGCGCGTGGCTCTTCCCATTCTCGTAGCTGCAAAACTCCAAAACCAAGGTACTTGTTCGATAGTACTGCGGCCCCATTCACCTCCTCCACGAAATGGGCCTATCTTCCCAGTACGCCTGTCCTGAGAGCGAGCGACGATCCAGGAGGTCTCCTTGCAGGGTGCTACTGAGGAGTCCGGTCGCAAGACGCGCCGATACCCGCGCATTTCCTTGCCGAAGGGAATGTCCGTGAGCTGGCATGGCGCAGACCTTCAACTGTTTTCCCGCGTCGAGACGCTCGGCATGGGGGGATTGTTCATCTCCGCGCCAAATCCGCCGACCGTAGGCACCAAACTCAGGCTGGCGTTTGAAGTACCTGGTGGCAACGTACGGGCCGATGCAATCGTGCGAAGCATTGCCCCCGCAGAAGGTTTTGGTGTCGAGTTCACACGGATGGCCATAGGAGACAAAATCTTGCTGAAAAAGTTGATGACGAGATTGTTGCGTGTTGTGTAGCCAGGTCATGGATAACGGAAAAGATTGGAAGCTCACGAAACCTTATCGCTGCCCGCAATGCGGCAAGCGTTACGCTGTTGTGGAATGGAAGAAGAATCCGAAATGCCGACAACGCGGAGCCGAGCTTCGCGCCGATGATGAGCCGGGCAAATCCCCGCCACAAGGAAAGGCGGCTACCTAACTGCGGCGGATGTGGGCACCGTCGATTGGCCGAAACCGCAGACCTCGCAGTTGGACACGTCAAGTCCTTTGACGCCAATTAATCTACTGCGCCACTCATCATCAAGCCTAATGTGGCAGCAGCGGGCTTTTTCCGAACGGCCAACTCCTATCCAATCGCAAAAGATTCCGTGGAAGAAATGTCTCTTTTGCACACGGCTCAAGTATTTCTAGTAAAACGCCGTATCGGGGAATTTTGTAACGCGATGCACGGAAAGCCCTGATTGCGCCTATGCGGTTTACAACCTAATGTGCTGCAGCCGAATTCTACGCAAGTGACCCCCAGTCGAGTGTGCTGCTACCCCTTGTCCGCTGCATACGTCGCGTGCACGAGTCGGTCATTCTGTTTCCAATACCTCGAGGAGAATGTACATGAACGAGAAGAGGACGAGAACGTCGATGATCGCAATCTATCTGACGGGCCTGCTGGCTTTGAGCCCGGCAAGCAGCTTCGCACAGAACGCAACATCGTTCAGCGGTGAAGCTGTGGGACTGAAAGCAAGTGCTCTGGGGGTCTCGCTCGACCTGGCCGATACGGGAGCACTGCCGTCAAGCGGCGGGAGCCTGGGCACATCGCTCGCGAGCGTCAATGTGGCCGGGATAGCGTCCGCTCACGCGCTGAGCAGTTCCGCCTCGGGGAGTGGCTCGACGAGTCAGTCGCAATCCTCGCTCGCGGAGGTGAACGTGCAAAATGGCCTGGTAGCAGCCACGGCTGTGAAGTCAACCTCAAGCGCGACGTGCAGCGGCAGCACGGCGAGCACCAGTGGAAATGCCCAGCTGGTGGGCTTGACCGTGGCAGGGCAATCGATCCTTGTCTCCAATCCAAACCTTTCGATCTCCTTGCCGGGTGGAATCACCGTCGTCATCAATCAGCAGACGAGTTCGTCTGGTGGATCGAGCGGATCAATCACGGTGAATGCGATACACGTCACCGGGCCAAGCCTCGATATAGTGGTGGCTTCCGCGCAGTCCGATATCACTTGCTCGTAACAAACTCCCTTCATTGATGGTCAAGAGACCAGAGCCACGTTGCTTCTTATTCGTGGCTCTGGTCATTCCACTTGGTTCCGCATACGACGCACCCTGTTGTCACCGATGATCGGGATTAGCCAGCCGCACGTTGACTTTTGGCTCGTGGCGATGATTCGCCTTGTTCGTCAACGGCACGAAGCTCCGCGTCGCAGACTCGGCACTTCGGTTTCTGTTTCCAACCCGGGATGTAGTAGCGTTTGCCGCATTCCGGATAGCGATAGCACCTCGTGATTAGCCAATCTTTCGGGGTATTCACGCGGGCCAGACCAGTCTTGGTGGTGAGCGTGCTGCGACGGAGCGATTTTGGGAGCCTGGCTCCCCTGTGGATGTTAAGTCCAGCATTCGTGAACTGACGGTAAGAGCGCAAATAGTCTATTGTCACGCGAGAAGCCCCAAAGGATTTGTTATTGGACTGAACTTCTTGACGCAGGCAGATGGGACGGAGAAGGGAGCGAACCGGCTCCCCCAGAAAAGTCCTCATAGACCGCGTTAGAATTTTGTTTTGACGTAGACTTGGCTGCCTTCAGGCGCGCCCCTCATGTTGAGGAGGCTTCCCGCGAAAATGCCTGCAACACCCAGACGTAAAGAAATTCGACCCCTCTGCTTTGAGCACCACGCTGAGATGAGGCGTGGCATCGACGTACGGTCGCACCTTTTCTTCTGTGGCGTTTCTGGCTGCACGATAAGTTACACAAGCTCCAGAGGCTATCTTTTCAGCCTCAGGTCGATGCAGAGCGAGGCACAAATCCTGCCGCATGTCATTTGTCGGTAAGATGGAATGCTCATGTACCTTGCCAGGGTCAAACAGGAGACTCCGAGCTTTCGTTTATGGAAATGCCCCGTGTGTGGCCGCGCTCACACTAACGAAGATGAATTGGTTTGATTTTTGAAAGCCGGACAGGAGTAGCGTTTCCTGCGCGGCATGCGCGGCAAGGTAGTGATTCCAAGGGTTACGGTTTCATTGGGAGAGATGACGGCCCCGATGTTTTCGTTCATTACACCGATATTGCAGGTGAAGGCTACCGAACATTAAAGAAAGCAGGGAGATCACGTCGAGTTCGAAACCGTACAAGGGCCACAAGGGCCGCACGCGGCGAACGTCAAGGTCATCGATGAAGAATGAAAGCGGGGGCGCGGGGCTGGGTGGGTGAATTCCGCAGAGGACTAGGTTCACCCCGGTGATCATCTTCAAGCAATGTCCACTATCCCACTACACGACAGCCGTGCGAGGCGGTGAAGACCCGCTGTGAGCATTGCTACACAACGACAGAGTGAACGTCGCCGATGATCAACTGCCCTGCACGTTGGCTTTGCGACGACAACGCGCCTTGTTCGTTATCGGCATGAAGTTCGGCCCCGCACTGCCGACACTTCGGATTCTGCTTCCATTCCGCTACAGCGTAACGCTTGCCGCATTTCGGACCACGATACCGGCTTGTTAGCAGGCAATTTTTTCCTGTATCGATAACGTAACGCAGGCCGATTTTAGATTGGGTCAACTTGTAGGCCAGTCCGGTCTTTACCTGATTGACCGAAGCAGGGTTATTCCGTAATCCTAAGGGGCCCTGTTTTCCGGCCCGCTGTTGAGGAGGCAGTTATGCTGCGGGAAGGCAGGAAGCAACCGCGTACTCCCGAACGATTCCTCGTGCAAATCTCTGCCGCGCGTAATCCCCGCGTGGCCCTGGCTTCCGCAGAAAACCTCAGTCCTCGTGGTGCGCGTGTTACTACGGAACGGTTTTTCGAGCCTGGCTCCCATGTCGATGTCCGGCTCCGCGTTCGTGGAGTGACGATGAGGGCGCGAGTGGTCTATTGTAAACCCGTCAGCGCCAACCTATTTGTCGTTGGGCTGAATTTCCTGTCTCAAACAATTGGCCCGAATCCGCGGAGCGAACCTGATACCTCAAAGGAACAGAGATAAACTCGCCTGCCCCCCTCTTCCCAAGGAGTGTCGAAATGCCATTGAAAGAAAAAGAACTTCGACCGCTCTGCTTCGAGCATCACGGTGAGATGGTGGTGGACGGGAATTCCGACCGACGCCTATTCTTCTGTCAGGTTCCCGGCTGCACGATAAGCTACACACGCGGCAGGGGCTACGTCCTCAGCCTCAGCGCATTGCAAAACGAAACGCAAATCCTACCACACGTCACATGTCCCAGTGACGGGATTCCGATGTATCTTGCTGAGGTCAAGCCGGAGAATCGCAGCTTTCGGTTATGGAAATGCCCCGTGTGTGACCGGATTCTAACTAACGAATACAGTCTGGTTTCCTGATTGGCAAACTGGGAATGGAGTAGCACAGAAAATAAGTGGCAAAGCCAGGTGGTTCAGCGATTCCAGGGGCTATGGTCTTATCGGGCAGGTTGGTGGGTCTGACTTGTTCGTTCATTATTCGGACATCGCAGGCGAAGGCTGCCGCACGCTCAAGGGCTGAGATTTGGTTGATTATGAGATCGTGCAACGAGCGCACGCGGCGAACGTTGTTGTCACCGATAAGCTCAAATCAAGCTGCTCGCCCTTGGGCTGATGGCGGCGGTTCGACTTGTTGGTCATCGACGCAAAGTTCGACGCCGCACAGTCGGCATTTCGGATTCTCCTTGCAGTCCCGGGATGATGTAGTGCTTACCACACTGCGGACACCTATAGCGCGTCGTGAGCTTCCAATCCTTCTCCGCTTCCATGAGGCACCGGCCTTCGGACGGCGCTGCGGCAACCGTTGCCTTTTGTCACACTGCCGCTATTCTATCCAGCCATCCCGTGCAGCGCCAGCTCGAACGCGCCCACAAGGCCCTCCGTCACTCCACGCAGTTCCTGAAATCGTGCGATGCGGGCTACCGCGACCTGGAACAAGTCGCCGCCTACGCTGATGCAGTCAAAGCGGCTTTCGAAGAAGTAACTTCTTCCTTCCGTCCGTCCTGCCATCCGGCCAGCCTTCGTTGCGGAAGCGAACAGTCCTCATCCTGAATTAGCAGGCGTCATGGCTGCCTCTCTTGGTAAGTTCAAACCGCAAAAGTGACGCAGCGTGGATGATAGCGGGAATCTGATCGAAGGGGTGGCTTCCTTGGCTCCTAACCGTGTGGCCCAAAGGAACCCGCCCGGTGATCGTCTTTGTGTTGCTAGTAGCTTCGATGCTAGCGAGAATTTGGCGTCAGAGACAATCAAACAAGCAGCTGAATTCGATTCGTTACCTGTTGGTGTCCTCAGGTGCTCGGTGGCTTGCGAGGTTCACCTGGCTCTTTCGGAGGCGTTTTAGCGTGCGAGTCGGCGGCGACGAGGTCGGCGCCGCACTGCCGACACTTCGGATTCTGTTTTCCATTCCGCGACGGCACAGCGCTTTTCACAGAAGCGCCCGATCTGTTGCCAATCCTGTCCGGTGTGCATTGGCGTGGGACTGTAACACCGGCGTTTAGTGGGTCACCCTAGCCGTTGTAGTAACTTCGAAAGGCGAGACTGGCAGGGGTGAGATTCCTCAGTCAAGCCTTCGACCAAAGAGCTCACCCCTAGGGTGTCGTGATGGCTTCATCATTTACTATAAAGCATGCGTGGTGCAAAGTTAGGTGAAACCCGCTAATTACCGGGGGAATTGTCTCCAATCACCCCGCCTCGCCTTCGCCGATTCGGGTCGCGGTGCTCGGTAAACCGAACAAAAACGCAAGTGCCAGATCGAAGAACCGGGTGAAGGTATAACTTCTTGCACTGCCCCACGAAAGGGTAGCCGATGGCCCAGTGTGAATCCAAAGTGTTCTTCCCTGACGATCCAGCTCAACAGCCGCAATTCAGCGATTGCCCGAGGCAGGCTGTGACCAGGCGGAAGATAACCGGCCCGTCCAAAGTCGTGAGACTGTGCGCCAAATGCGCGAAGATGTGGGACGAGCAAGTCAAACCGAAGGCTGCTGGAGCGAGCTGACGAAAGGACACCGCAAAAAGCAAGTGCCGAGCACTCCCCAGTCCCAGAAGCGTCTTTACACCAGGTATCCCTTTTCGGCTTCCGCCACAGTAGCGGATGATTCCAGTGTGGAGATACCTGCCCAGGTAGTCAACATCGGCGCGGGAGGATGCCGGTTGGTTAGTAGTACCCAGTTCTCCGTTGGTACACGAGTAACGGTCAGGATTCGAAGAGACAAGGCCTACTTTGAAGCCCCCGCTAACGTAGCGCATTCCGCAGAGGATGGCATGGGTCTGATGTTCCACAACGAAAGTACGGAATCCTTGCGTGTGCTTGTGAAGTGGCTTCAACAAGCGAAGGAAAGCATCGCTGCCATTCAGGACGGAAATCAAACTGAACGGTAAGAACGGTTTCGCTATGCCTTACTGCGAGCGGGTGTTCAGCTGAGGGGTTAGGGTGTTTACCAGATTGACCGTGGATAGGTAAACCTCAACAGTCGGGACTCAAAAGCGGCGAATCAATCTGATTATTGCGTTGGCAACGTTTTTCGGGGAGGGATGGTAATATGCGCGTCATGATGCACGATGGACTCCAGCGGCTATTTGCCAGCATGGAGCAGACATCGCAGGCTCTCACGCGCACTTCGGCACTTCTGAACCTAAGGAGCGAAAGCTCTGCTCATCACCCTGAGGCAACAGATCGACAGAGCCGACCAACTCCTCAGCCGACAAATAGATTCGCCAAGCCGTCGCTTGCGGTAAAAGATTTGAATCCATGCCGTGAGATCGGTGCCATCTTTTGC
Source organism: Acidobacteriota bacterium (assembly GCA_003223245.1). GTDB lineage: Bacteria > Acidobacteriota > Terriglobia > Acidiferrales > UBA7541 > Acidiferrum. Next base: position 140,932 of record QHYI01000109.1, on the reverse strand, counting down.
CACTCGACTTCCGTTTTTTAGGCTGGTAATGGGTTCGGAAGTGATTTTCGTTGGAGCGAAGCAGTTCGCTGGGTTGAAAGTCATGAGCCAGGGATGAAGAGACGAAAGAAAGCTGCGTAGGGTGGTGGGCCTGGGAGGACTCGAACCTCCAACCAATCGATTATGAGCCGACTGCTCTAACCATTGAGCTACAGGCCCTCACTGTTCATCATACCTTGATCTTATAACGCTTTTGCAGCTCTCGGCTCAGCTTCCCTGGACCGCGCTCGCCTGCTGTTCGATCAGGTTGGACGTAGTAAGCCATCGTTGCAGAAACGTCGGCGCGGCGAAGAATGGATTGAATTGTTTTGTCATCAACGCCAGCTTCGTTTAATCGGGTTCCAAGTCCACGGCGGAAAGCGTGCCAGCCGAACCACGCGCCGTTGATATGCACTGGAATATCCCGTCGTGAGACGTTATCAAGATTTCAGCGGCCCGCCTTGCTCGCCGCAGAACATCCATCCGCCTTCGCATTTCACTTTTAAGTCTCTCCGGCACGCGGCCGGCATGTTACGATTTGTCAACTAACTAGCGGACTCATAATCCGTTGGTCGTAGGTTCGAATCCTGTCGGGCCCACGCTGGTCTGTAATCTAGGTTGGAGCTCGCCTGCTGTTTTGCAGGCTAGAAGTTTGCCTCGCGCTGAAGTCGGCGCTTTTGAGAGGTATTTGAAAAGACAGGCGCGTAGCGCCAGGCTAACCCTCTGCGAGTTTGCGTAGTGTGGCCACGTCCCGAATGACTACGGTAGAACCTTTCACTTGAAGGAGTCCCCTCTTCTTAAAGTCCGAAAAAAGCCGCGTCACCGTTTCGCGGGAGGAGCCAATCATCTGGGCGATTTCTTCATGCGTCAAAGTGAGGGTCGCGCGCACCTCACCATCTTCTTTCTCGCCTTCCGAAACCTGCTCGAAGAGGAACCGCGCAAATTTCTCCGCTGCGGAATGCGAAAGGCCAATGGTTCGCATTTCGCCGATCGCCAGGTGATAGTTCTCGCTGAGTTGCTGCGCCACGCGCAGAGCAGCTTCCCCGTGGGTCTTCAGAAAGTCGAGGAAATCGTTGCGGGCAATGAAATTTGCTTGCGCGGGTTCGAGCACTTCCGCCGAAGCCTGATAGGGCTGGCCGGATAGCGTTGCAGCAAGCCCGAGAATCTCGCCTTTCTCCGGCACGCGCAGAATCAGCGTCTTGCCGTCGGCCGAGGAAGTTGACAGCTTTACGCGTCCATTGCAAAGAATGAACACGCCGCGGGGCTTCTGCCCTTCCACAAAGAGTGTGGCCCCTTTCGGATAGCTGGCAGCTGCCGTGATGGTCTCCAGATGCTTCAACGCGGCGGGGGAAAGATTGCAGAACAGGCGATCCTCGCGGTGGGGGCAGTTGAGGCAGCTCTCAATGATTTCTAACCCATAAGGGGCACGCATCGTAGATCCACGGCGGACTATACCGGCCTTATCTTTCGGAACAAACCAGAAGCGGTTCCCCATAGCGCCTCGTGTCAAATCCTCTTCCTCTTGCTCGGCATCAACTTTGATCGTCTCCATAACGCCTCCGTGCACCGCATAGGAGCGAGGGACCGCTTGAAAAGCCGTTCGGTCCACCTACAGGATTGGCTGGGTACGAAATCCCCGACATGCCTGCTCGATCCGCTTCAAGAACGCTCCGGCAGTTCCCCGCGGATTTCTTAGCCTGGCAGATGGACGCTGCCTTTTCGTACGTGAACTTCGACAGCGTGCGTGCCGGCCAAACTTGCATTGGCGACGGGCGGCTACGCCTGCCTCTCCGTCATTAACTATTGGTATTGCATCCCTTGCCCGACGGATATGACTGGTGTCACTCCAGGGTGTGACATACGTCACTGTGGCTCTTTGAAACTAGAAAGATATTTACAGAACTCCTTACGTATCCCGGGTTGGACTTAGCTGTTGTCGAATGACCAGCATGTGCTATATGTGACGACGGTCACAAACGGGCGTGACCTTTGACACTGCGCCATCGGGCCTATGCGCTCAGGCTTGTGACCTGCAAACCTTGCAGTTTGCGTTGCGAACGGAAGGGACCTTTGCTTCCGACCTTATTGAGGAGGGCTGATTGTAATGAAATACCGCTTGCGGGATGTTCTTCTCTTTGCTGCAACCGCCGCTATCGCTGTCGTAGGGGCGATTCTGGCCTCCGCGCCCAAAAGTTCGGCGATTCCTGCATTTTCAAGAAAGTATCAGACGGCCTGCACCACCTGCCATAACAACTACCCTGAATTGAACGACTTCGGGGAGGCGTTCAAAAAGAACGGTTTCAAATTCCCGAAGGACGACGAGACCTTCGTGAAGGAGCCCCCGGTTCTCCTCGGCTCGAAAGCCCAGAAGGAAGCGTTTCCGGGTGCGGTGTTCCCTGGCGAGATTCCAGGGTTCCTACCCATTGCGTTTCGGTACGAGGGCAATTTCACATTGAATCGCAAGCAGCCCGCGGGTGTCATCGCCCAGAGTGGATTCACTCCCCGTACCGACCTGTTCGCCCCCAACACCTTCACGATCATCAGCGCCGGAAGCTTCGGCCAGAACCTTTCGTTCTGGATTGATGACGACATTTCCGTGGATGCCGCCAATGCCAACGGCGCCATGGGAGATGGCTGGCTGAAATACAGCGATCTAGGTCACGGACTCGGGCTTCCAAAGAACGCCTTCAACGTACGGTTCGGCCAGTTTGAACTGGACGTACCCTTCACTCAGGCGAAATCCATCTATTTGTCGCCCTATGACATTTACAGTGAGGCCGGCGTCACGGTTCTACCGAACACGACCAACAATCCGGTGATCTTCGGTTCGCCGCAGCGCGGCATCGAATTTGGCGGGACACCCAACAACGGAAACTTCGACTGGTCCGTGGCCGTCGTCAACGGAAGCAATGCGGGAGACGCCGTCCGTAGTTCCAAAGACGTTTACATCCGCCTTTCGCAGAGATTCAACCTCGAGCGCCACCCGGAAAGCCGCAACGCCATCCAGGCGGCCGGTCCCACCGGGCCGCGCGATCACACCTCGGTCCGCTTTGGGTTCTATTATTACTACGGCAAAAACCAGCAGAACCAGGATGGAACGCTTTTCCAGGGCGTGGCCACCGTCGAGGAACCTTTTTATCGTGTGGGTGGCGACCTCCGCTTCAAGTACCGGCATTTGGAAGTATTTGGACTGGGGATGTTCGGGCATGATGACAACCATCTGTTCACCGAGGCAACGGCGGGAACGCCTGCGACCATTGTCGCTGCGCCAGCGCTGAAATTTTCGGGCGGATTCGCAGGCGCCAATTATTGGTTTTATCCCTGGCTCATCGGCACGTTCCACTACGACGCCGTGAATTCCCATACGGATTTCATTAACGCCACGCCAGCGTCGCAACACCAAACGCGCAATCGCTTCAGCCCCGGATTCCAGGTGCTGGCGCGCGCCAACATCAAGATCGTTGGCGAATACCAATACACCTTTGCAACCCCATACGCTGGCCCAACTGGACCTCTGTTCTTCCGTCCCAACACGTTCCAGGCGGGTATCGACTACGTGTTCTAACCGATTTCCGGTTCCAACAATTTGAACCGCAAGAAAACTTTACAAAACGAAAGGAAGGTCATGAGTCTCATCAAAATCGCAGCAAAAGTAGCAGTAGCAGCGGGTCTTACCTTGGCATTGGTCAGCGCAGTGAAAGCCAATGAAATCAAAGGGAAGGTCAGTGTGCAGGGCATCAAGTCCGCAGAGAACATCGCCGTATATGTCGATCTCATCCCAGACAAGAAATTCGACGCGCCGAACGATCCCGTGGTCGTTGACCAGCGCAAGATGGCGTTCATTCCGCACGTCGCCGCGGTGCAGCAAGGCACTACGGTCGAATTTCTGAACAGCGATGCCGTGGGCCACAACGTCTACTGGCCCTCGGTCAGCGGCAACAAGAAGCTGGCGCACAACCTGGGCACGTGGCCGAAGGGCGAAAAGAAGCCTTTTCAGTTCAAGGACCTGGGTGTAGCATCCCTGCTCTGCAACGTTCATCCAGAGATGTCGGGCTATGTCGTCGTTGTTCCCACTCCCTATTTCGCCGTGACCGACAAGGAAGGCAACTTTGAAATCAAAAACGTCCCTGCAGGCAAATACACCCTGAAGACCTGGAGCGAAGACGGAAAGCCAACGACGCAGGCGGTGGACGTCAGTGGCGCCACGGCTACCGTCGAACTGACAGTCAAAAAGTAACAACTCCTATAGAGACCCGAAATCGCTCGTCATGAAGAGTCGAAGCAAACTTGTTGACCTCGACTGGCTTGAGTCTAACTTCCCGTGCATGCAGGCCTGCCCGGTGCATACGCAGGCCGGCCGCTATGTCTCCCTCATAGCACAGGGGAGGTACGAGGAGGCGTATCGCTACGCCCGGGTCCCTAATCCTTTTGCTTCGATTTGCGGCCGCGTTTGCGGCCATCCTTGCGAACCAGCCTGCCGCCGCGGGCAGTTTGACGCCCCGATCTCCATCCGCGCTTTGAAGCGCTTTGTCACCGAGCGCTATGGGCCGGAGTCGCGCAACCCCATCGACGTCTTTTCCGAGCGCCCGCGCATCACTCGTCCTGAGAAAGTCGCGATTATCGGCTCCGGGCCGGCGGGCATGTCGGCTGCGCATGACCTAGCGTTGCTGGGGTATCCTGTAACCGTTTTTGACGCTGCTGCGGTGCCCGGCGGCATGATGCACCTCGGCATTCCGGAATACCGCCTGCCGCGCGACGTTTTGCAGGCTCAAATTCGCGAAATCCTGGACCTGGGCCCGGAGCTTCGCCTCAACATGCGGCTCGGGAAAGACTTCTCTCTCGAAGACCTCCGCCACCAGGACTACAAGGCGATTTTGATGGCGTTCGGCTTGCACCGCAGCCGCGACCTCAATCTTCCCGGAAACGACCTGGACGGCGTGGTGAAGGGCATTGACTTTCTACTAAACGTCAATCTGGGCTATCGCTTCCGGATCGGCAAGCAAGTCGTAGTCATCGGCGGAGGGAACGTCGCTATTGACGTGGCGCGTTCCGCGATGCGCGAGCAGCAGCAAAAATTCATGACCGACATCGCCGGCGTGGTGCTTCCCGATCAACTGACCTCCAACGAAATGGACGTGGTGATGAAGGAATTCATGGATGTTTCCAGGCAGGCCTTGCGCATGGGCGCACGCGAGGTGCACCTAGTGTGCCTGGAATCCCGCGAAGAAATGCCCGCCGCGGAAGAAGAGATCGAAGAGGGCTTGATGGAAGGCATCAAGGTCCATCCCTCTCTCGGTCCAAAGCAATTCATTGGCAAGAACGGCAGGCTCACGGGGCTCGAAGTGATTCGCTGCATCTCCGTTTTTGACGAGCAGAGGCGCTTCAACCCGAAGTTTGCCGAGGGCACAGAGACTGTCATTCCGTGCGACACCGTGATTCTCGCCATCGGACAGGCCTCGGACCTTGCTTTCCTCAAACCTTCCGATGGCATCGAGACTACGCGCCAAGGCACGCTGAAAATTGATCCGGAAACGCTGATGACCACAGCGCCGGGGATTTTTGCGGCGGGCGACATTGCCTTCGGCCCGCGGCTCATCATCAACGCCGTGGCGGACGGCAAAAAAGCAGCCGAGCAAATTGACAAGTTCTTGCGCGGCCCGCAATGGCAGCCGAAACCGAAGTTCGTGCAAATCACGGTTCTCGACCATCACAAAATGGCGGAGGAATACGACGAGTATTCGCGCTTGGCGGTTCCGACGATTCCGCTCGAGCGGCGTACGGGCGTTTCCGAAGTCGAAACGGGATTTACCGAGGAGCAAGCGCGGCTGGAAGCTTCCCGTTGCTTGCAATGCTGGATCAACACGATCTTTGAAGGTACGGAAGCCAACGGCAGCGAATGCATTCTTTGCGGGGGGTGCGTGGATGTTTGCCCGGAGAATTGTCTGCAGCTTGTCCCGCTACGCCAATTTGAATTTTCGGACGACACGCGGCAGCAACTCGCGGCGACTTCTGAAGGGCGGGCAAACGAGCTGCTTCACCTTTCTCCAGCGGAGCTCGGAACTTCGGAAGGCTCGGTGATGGTCAAGGACGAAACGATCTGCATTCGCTGCGGGTTGTGCGCCGAACGCTGCCCGGTGAACACCATCACCATGGAAGCTTTCGAGGTTTTCGATCACCATCCGAGTTTAGTCCAAATCGAGGAGACAGTTCTCGAGTCATGAGTGACGATAAAAAGGCTTCGGTTACCGGCTCGCCGCACGCCGTTCCGGGCAGCAATGGAGTCACGCGGCGCGATTTCCTTAACGAAATTACCATGGGCGCTCTCGGGATCGCCGGGCTCGGCTCGGTCGCAGTGACATATCAATATTTCTCGCCCAATGTTTTGTTTGAGCCTTCCACAACTTTTCGCGCAGGCAATTCCGATCTTTACCCCGTGCATTCCGTCACGTTCCTGCAGGACCAGCAGGTTTACATCGTGCGCATGCCGGAAGGTTTTTACGCCGTGTCTGCTGTCTGCACGCACCTCGGCTGCATCACGCAGTGGAAACCCGACGCGGACGTGATTGCCTGCCCGTGCCACGGCAGCAAGTTCCGTCCCAGCGGCGTAAAGATCGCAGGGCCCGCACCGCGCCCGCTGCCTCACTTTGCCATTTCGTTGACGGCTGATGGGGAGCTGCTTGTGGATAAGCTGCAAATCATCAAGCCTTCGGAGGTTTTGAAAGTCTGAGGGAAACGATGGCTACGTCTTTTCAATCCGCGCTGCAGAACCTCCGCGAAACGAAAGTGTGGAAGTCCATCTTCCGACGCGGCCCGGCCAATACTAATCGCACGCGCAGCCTGGCGATCTTCGGGAATCTGTTTCTCCACTGGATGCCGGTCAAAGTTCGCGAAAAGTCGCTTCGCATGCGCGCTTCTTATTATCTCGGTTCGATTTCGTTCATTCTCTTCATTGTGCTGTTCGTGACCGGGATTTTTCTGATGTTTTATTACCATCCGGCCGCGCCAAACGCCTATCGCGACATGAAAGACCTCCAGTTTGTCGTTTCGAACGGCGTTTTCCTGCGCAATCTGCACCGCCTGGCCGCGCACTTGATGGTCTTCGCTGTTTTCTGGCACATGTTTCACGTGTTCTATCGTGGCGGCTACAAACCTCCACATGAATTCAACTGGGTTGTCGGAGTGCTGCTTCTGCTGGTGACGCTGTTTCTTAGCTACACGGGCTATCTATTGCCATGGGACCAGCTTGCGTTCTGGGCGGTCACCGTCGGCACCAACATCATTTCCGCCATGCCGTTCATTGGACACAAAGTGCGCTTCTTGCTGCTTGGCGGAAACATCGTGGGAGAGAACGCGCTGCTTCGCTTTTACGTGCTCCACATCGTGATTCTCCCGTTGTTCGCTTTCGTGTTAATCGGCATTCATTTCTGGCGCGTGCAAAAGGATGGCGGTTTGACGGTCAAGCCCAAGGACGAAGATGGAAAAGAATAAAATCGAGACCGCGTTCAGCTCGGACGCCAAGAAAGAGCCGCGCCGCGTTGTCTTTGTTACGAAGAAGACTTCCGCCAAAGTCGTGGGCGAGCGCGGCCCGCAATTGATGACCTTTCCGCACCTGCTGATCCGCGAAGCCATTGCATTTCAGGTGCTGGTGATCGCGATGGTGGTCGTGGCCCTGTTCTGGGACGCGCCGCTCGAGCAACTCGCCAATCCGCTGCTCACGCCTAATCCGGCCAAGGCCCCGTGGTATTTCCTTGGCCTCCAGGAACTGCTGCACTTCTTCCCGCCGTTTGTGGCCGGCATTCTGATTCCGACGCTAGTGGTCATCGCGCTGATTGTCATTCCGTACTTCAACGTGAACATCGAAGGCCGGGCGCTCTGGGCCTATCACCCCGCGCAACATCTGCGAACCATGCTGATCATCGTTCTGATTCTGCTAGCGTTTCTCGCCGTGTTCCACGCCTGGACGATTTTCGCGCCAACCGCGCTAGTGGCCACCCTCCTGGTCCTCTCTTATACCGGCAGGCAAGCAGAGAGAGGATGGCTGAAGTCCTTGGGAAGCAAGCCGCTTTCCTGGTGGATCATGACCTGGTTCATTGCCGTTTCCGTTTGTCTGACTGCCGTGGGCACCTTCTTCCGTGGCCCGGGCTGGTCTTGGGTGTGGCCTTGGGGGAGTCATGCCGGCTGAAGAGATGGGCAAGGTAACCGACCGCATGCGGTTCGTGTTTGCGGTTTCCAGCTTGATCTTCCTGGCGGTGCTGGCGATTTCGCCGTTCAAGGACTACCGCCGCGAATGGAAGCAATATAAACGTTCGTACCTGCGTTTTGCACAGGGCCGCCCGGATACCAAGCGGCTGACCGCGGACTACAGCCCGGACATCGATCAGATCTGGCTCCCTGGAATGAACCTGGTGGATCGCTGCACAACCTGCCATCAGGGAATCACACAAGCCAGCCTCGCAGATAAGTCGGTTCCCGAGCCTTTTCGCGTGCATCCGCCGATCCCGCACAATGTGCGCGAGTGGGGCTGCACGATTTGTCATCGCGGGCAGGGGCCGGCCACGGAAGTTGCCGAAGCGCACGAGTCCACGCTGGCCTGGGAGCAGCCGGTGTTGCCCACCCATTTTATTCAGGCTTCCTGCGGAACCTGTCATCAATCCGACCTTCCGCAAACGCCGCAGCTCGCACGCGGCCGCCAGCTCCTGGCCGAATTAAATTGCCAGGGTTGCCACAAGATGCAAGGAATTGATCGGCCCGCGATGCTTGGTCCGGACCTCTCCAGCATCGGAACGAAAGTCAGCCGCGAGTGGATTTACAAATGGCTGAAAGAGCCGCGGACCATCGTGGACAAGGACGGCAACGTTACCGTCAACGGCTACGAAACGCAAGAAGAGCCGCGCATGCCGAAGTTCCGGCTCACGGAGACGGAAATCCGCGCGCTCACGGCTTTTCTCAGCGTCCAAAAGGCGAGGCCTTTCGCACCGTACAAGATTTCTCCTGCCGTGGTTGCGACTTGGAGTAAGAATCCGGAGCTGATTTCGCAAGGGGAACTGCGTTTCCGGCAGATGTTCTGCTCGACCTGCCATTCGCTGGCGGTTACGCGCGCGGGGGAAACGAAGCTGATTGGCGGCGACATTGCGCCCGAGTTGACCAAAGTTGGCAGCAAGGTGAATCCGGGTTGGCTCATCGCCTGGCTGCGCGACCCGCAAGCCTATTTGCCGCACACGCGGATGCCGCGCTACGGCTGGTCGGATGAGGACCTCTACAAAGTCACGCAATACGTCACGACAAAGCTGGTCGATTCCGACTTGCTTAGCGGCGTTCCAAAACTCGATGCGCCGGCGGACGCCGAAATCCAGCTCGGCCACCGGCTTTTTGCCGAGAAAGGCTGCGCGAGCTGCCACGTCATCGAAGGTCTGAATCCGCAGAAGGATTTTGGGCCGGACCTGAGCGCGCTGGGCGGCAAAAACGCCTCGGAACTGGAATTCGGCACCGCGAAAATTCCGCACAATCTTGTTTCCTACATTCAAGCGAAGCTTGAGGATCCGGTTTCGGTGAATCCTGCGGCGCGCATGCCGCAGTACACCTGGAATCAAGCGGACCTTGATGCTGTTACAACCGCGCTGCTCAGCATGAAAGGAGCGCCCGCAACGAGCGCGTTGCAAAATCTGGTCGTGCCGCGAAAGGAAGCGTCTTTCCGCGCGACAGGGTCTTTTGCGGAAGTCTACGAGCGGTACAAGTGCTACACCTGCCACAAGTTCAACGGTTACGGCGGCGATCTGGCGCCTGACCTCACCTATGAAGGCAGCCGTGCGCAGCGCCAGTGGCTGGTGGAATTTCTCAAGAGCCCGCAAACGTTGCGGCCGACGCTCATCTTGCGCATGCCGCAATTCAACATGAGCGACAAGGACGCGGCGACGCTCGCCGATTACCTCTCAATGGTCATGCAGCATCCGGCGGTGAATCCTGCGGGAGTCGATGCTAAGCAGTTCACGCCTGCGATGGCCACCCTCGGCAAGCAGCTTTATGAAGTAAAATATCAGTGCCAGTCGTGCCACACCATCGGCGGCAGCGGCGGATACGTCGGTCCCAATCTGAATAATGCCGGGGGCTGGCTCACACCCGCCTGGATTGAAGCGTGGCTGAAGAATCCGCAGGCGCTGGTCCCGGATTCCATGGAGCCGCGGCGGAACTTCACGGATGAGGAGATTAAGGCCCTGACCGCTTATTTGATGACCTTGCGGGCGGGAATCCAGCCGCAGAAGACCGCCTCCAACACCCGGGCGCTGGCTTGGGGGCACGGAGCAGGCAAATGAGAACGCATAACTTTGCTATCGCTGCTCTGGTGGCCGCAGCTATCTGCGGCGTGACGGGCTGCCGCAAGCATGCTGAAACTGCAAAAAGCGATCCGCTGCTGGCCGCTTACGATTCCGAACCAGACTGGAACGATTCGGCGAAAATGATTCCGCTGAGTTACCAGCAAGCGCAGGGCAAGCGCGTCTTCTATCAATACTGCGTTTGGTGCCACGCAGACGCGACGCCCGCCGGCCCGTCGAATCGCTCGAATCTCACGCCGGTGCCGCCGCTGCTGAATGACGGCGCCACGCTCAACGCCGAGAGCGACGAATACCTGCAGAACATCATCACGCTGGGCGGCAGCGCTATGGGAAAATCCGCGATGATGCCGCCCTACGGGCGTGCGCTTTCAGCGGAGGAAATTCGTTCCGTGATTGCTTTCACTCGCGCGATCGCACAACCGCCCTACCAGCCTCCCGGCCGGCCAGGATCGCAATATTCCGCCAAATAGGAGATACTTTTTTCTGCTCATGAAATCCGAACGCTCACTAGGTTTCCACTGCAAGAGAGGCCCGCTCGCATTGACGTTTTTGCTCGCGGTTTGCGCGATGCCCGCCGCGGCGCAGGTAAGCCCCAACGAAATTCTGAATCCCGACCTAAAAGCCCTGGAGCAAACTTATTTCCAGCAGTTGATTGGAATCAACCAATCCATCGCTAAAATCAAGTTTCCTTTTCCTTTTTATCCGAGCCGCTACGTCGGTCTGGACCCCGCAAAGCAAGCGGAGGCGGATTCGCGCGGCTTGGAATTCGTGCGTTTCCAAGACCGCGTGATCTTGAAGGTCTCGGGGAATTACAACGCAGCGTATAACCCGCTTCGCTTGACGCAGAATGAGCGCGCCGCCACTACGTTTCGCGCAGTGATTGTTCCGATTTTACAGGCGGTCGCGGCCGCTTTGCCGGAGGATATAGCGTGCGACGGCATGGGCTTCGAAATCGCTCACCACACGCGCAGTGACAGGAACAGTTACGAGTTTGAAGGGAAGGAAACGCTTGTCGTGGTATTCGACCGCGCGGATGCTTGGGCGATGTCGCGCGCGTCGAGCGATGCGACGCGGCAGGAAATCTTGAACCGCTCGAAAGTGTTTGTCAGCGGCGTGGATTTTGGCCTTTCCTTAACCGAGCGCGATCCCTTGAACGTCCAAACGCTTCCGCGATCCATTCCGGCCAAGCCGGACGCCACTTCCACGGCGCGTTCGTCAACCTTGACCTCGCATTCTGTGTTGCTGAAACCTGTGAATCCGGCTCCCGTTGCTGCGCCTTCCGCAGCTCCTTCCGCGCCCGCGCCGGCTTCGGCTCGAGCGGAGCCGCGACCCGCGGCTGAAGCCAGTGCGGAGCCCGCCTCACTTCCGGTCGCTGACCCGCCGCCAGCGACAGAGGCCGATGCGGATCGCCTGGATGAAAAGTATCAGTCGCAATTGGGCGCGCTGGCAAAAGAAGGCGCGGCGAAATTCCATTTCGTGGCCTACGCGCCGCCCACGTTTGTGCTATTTCACGAGCAAATCGCGCTGCAAATGACGCTGAAGAATTCGCTGCAATTCGGGGCAGCCAAAGGTTCGATTTACAAGCGGGCGGCGCAGAGTTTCGACCTTTTTCTCGCACCCTTGCTGAAGGATATTTCCGAGCGTATTTCTCCCGACGTGGAGTTTCAGCTCTACGATTTTTGCGTGCTGAACAGGCTCTCGCCGCCGACGAAAGAGAGTTCCGAAGCCATCGAATTCATTTGCCCGCGCGTCGCCCTTAAGAAATTCGTCGATGCGGAGATCACCAACCAGCAGTTGCTCGATCAGAGCATCGTGCTTGTCAACGGCGTGCGCATCGCCCTCAACCTGCAATTGGTCGAATAGATTTGTTGTGGGGTGGAATCTGCTTTTCCCTGAGTCTTTCGAAAAGCATATCCAGCACTTCGGCGGCGCACCACCGGCAGGCTCGGGCTCACGCTCAAAGATGATTCTTGACAGTTGCTAAGCCAGGCCGGCTTTGGATAGCGGCAACTCGCGGATGCGCTTTCCCGTCGCGGCAAAGACCGCGTTGCAGATTGCCGGAGCAATCGCGGGAAGCCCTGGTTCGCCGATTCCGCCCGGAGGCGCGTCGTTTTCGGCAATGTGCACGTGAATTTCGCGCGGCGCCGTATTCATGCGCGCTACGGGATAATCATTGAAGTTCGACTGGTCAATCGCGCCATTTGTCGCGGTAATTTCTCCAAAAAAGGCGATGCTCGTCCCCATCACCGCTGCGCCTTCAAATTGATTGCGCACCATTTCCGGATTCACCACCGTACCGGCGTCCAGCGCCGTATCCACGCGCTGAATGTGCGCTTTGCCCGCGTCGTCAACATGCAGTTGCACGACCGAGGCTGCGTAGGTGAGAAAGCTGCGGTGCATGGCCAAGCCCATGCCAAATCCGTGGCCTTGTTTCTTTCTGCCCCAGCCGGATTTCTCCGCGACCGACTGCAACACGCGGCGGAAACGCGCCGTGTCGATGGGGTATTGCTCGTAAGGCTGCCCGTAATTCTCGTAGTCCTTTGGCAATTCGCTTTTCGGAATGATGCGGTCCGGGCCGAGAAGTTGCAGCTGGTACTCGAGCGGGTCTGTTCCGGCGGCGTTGGCCAGCTCGTCGGCAAACGATTGAATGGCGAACGCGTGATAGATGTTAGCCACCGACCGGAACCAGCCGATTCGCACGTGCGCGGTAGCTGGTCCGTTTTCCGAGCGATGATTCGGAATGGCGAATGGCAGATCGGAGAAACCCAGCCCCAATTCGCCGGCGTCGGAATACACCGCGTCCACATTGAACGTCGAGCCGATGGGAGGAAACACGGTGCGCTGCAGCCAAGCCGCGGGCTTGCCATCCGCGTCCAGCGCCGCTTTCATGTACATCGCCGAAACGGAGTGGTAGGTGTCGAACTTGATGTCGTCTTCGCGGCTCCAGACCACTTTCACCGGCTTGCCTGTTTTCTTCGAAAGCACCGCGGCTTCCACGGCATAGTCCGGGAACGACTTCCGGCCAAACGCGCCACCGAGCAAGGTGACGTGCACGGTCACGTCTTCCTTTTTCGCGCCCACCGCCGCAGCGATGGCATCGCGCGCGCCCACGGGGCTTTGCGTCGGCGCCCACGCTTCCACTTTTCCGTCGCGATAAACCGCCAGCGCCGCAGGCGGCTCCATCGAAGCATGCGCCAGCAGCGGGGCGTAATATTCCGCCTCGACGATTTTTCCGCCTTGCGCAAAGGCCGCCTCGACGTTGCCGACTTCGCGCACAAGTTTTCCCGGCTTCCGCGCCATCTCTTCCAACTCCTTCCGATACGGGGCGGAATTGAAAACGCGGTGCGAGCTTTCTTCCCAATCCACCTTCAGCTTCTTCCGGCCTTGCATTGCAGCCCACGTGTTGTCGGCGAGCACGGCCACTCCACCCAGCGCTTGGAACAAAACCGGCGGTTTGAACGTGTCGATCGTCGCGGTTTGCTTCACGCCAGGGACGGCCAGAGCGGCCTTATCGTCAACGGATTTTATCGTGCTACCCATCACCGGAGGATGCAGCACGCTGGCATACAACAGGCCGTCCATGTGGGTGTCTTGGCCGAACGTCGCTTTGCCGGTGCACAGATCCTTCAAGTCATAGCTCGCAGAATCTTTTCCGATGTACCGCCACTCGCTGCGCGGCTTGAGTTTCAATTCTTCCTTCTTCGGGACTTCTAGTTTTGCCGCTGCGGCCGCGAGTTCGCCGTATCCCAGCTTCTTCCCAGACTTTTTGTGCACCACCGTGTGCAATTCCATGGAGCATTCTGCTTCCGGCACGTTCCACCGCTGCGCGGCTGCACGGACCAGCATGAGCCTGGCCGTGGCGCCGGCTTCGCGCAATGGCACAAAGAAGCTCACTACGGAATGCGAGCCGTCGGTGTCCTGGTCGCCATATTTTTCATCGGCGGGGGCTTGCACGACTTTTACGCGGGCCCAATCCGCGTCCAGCTCGTCCGCAACAATGCGCGGCAAGGACGTTCGCACGCCGTTCCCCATTTCCGAGCGATGCGCAACGACGTACGCGGTGCCGGCTGTGTCAATCGCCAGGTAAACGCTGGGGTGCAACACGGCTTTGCCCATGGCGTCGGCGGGGTTGGCACCGACCGAGGCGGAGGCGGCCAACAATGGCTCTGGCATCCAGCGTACGCTCAACACAAACGCGCCTGCGCCGAACATGCCCTTCAGAAATCCGCGCCGGCTGCCTGCAAATTCTTGCGCGGCCCCGGAAATGTTCTCGATATGAATCATAGGTCCTCGCAAAGAAAAATCGATGGAATGAGGCCCAAAGCCAAATTCCGCTACGCACCATGCTACCGCCATTTTGCATTCCTGCAAGGTCAATAGTTCAGTGGGGCGTGGGCCATTCCCCGAGCGCGCGCCGCAGATCGACGAGCTGGCCGAGATGATAAGCGTTGTGGTCCGCCACCAGCAGTGCCTCGTGCAGAATCGTCTGGCCGTCGCCGTGCGGAATTTTCGCGTACAAGTCCGTCTTTGGGTCTTTCACCAGGCCGATCAGTTCCTGCAGGTCTCTCTCGAACTGTTCTACAGATTTGTCCCAGGCCGCCGGCTCCGGAGGTCCCGGCGTCTTCGGCCAGTAGCCTTCAGGAAATCCCGGTGAGACGTGCTTCGGATTACGGCTGAATTCTAGGATATCCCATTGCGCGATGCGCGCATGCTCCAGAAGCTGCCAGCCGGTGTGCGGCAGTCCCGCGATAAACGCACCGCGCTTCGCTTCAGGGAAGCCTTCGACCGCATCCGTGAAATGCACGTGCGCCCCGCCGCCTTTCAAAAGGTAGACGAGGTGTTCGCGCAACACCCGATCGTTGTTGCCCGAAGCAGCCTGCTTCTTAGGTACTGGTTTGGCATTTTTCTTCATGGGGATTCCTATTTTTCTGAAATCAGAACTTGTTGCGGCATATCGGGAATGGGATGCAAAGTCGTTTTCGAAAATCCGGCGTTGCCGAACATCTTCTCATATTGCGAAAACGTATAGGCGTCTCCCGCGTCCGTGCCCGCCAGCATCACCAGGCTAAACGCGGCGGCGTGCGGCGGCGAGACGCGGTCTTCATTCGGCACAAATTCCAGAGTGATAGCCTTGCCGCCGGGCTGTAAGGCAGCGTGGACCCGGCGCATCAGTTTTTCGCAAGTGGGCACATCGAAATGATGGAAGATGTTCGTGAGCAGTGCGAGGTCATACCCATTGCCAAATGCAACCTCAAACGCGCTGCCCGGGCGCGTCGTGTGACGGTCGGCAACGCCGAATTTCCTGGCGTTTTCCTTGGTCACTTCCAGCACAGCGGGCCAATCCACAGCGACGACCTGCGCGTTGGGATTGCGCTTCGCCACCGTGATTCCATACATTCCGTGTCCGGCAGCAATGTCCAGCACCCTGCACGGCCGCCCCGCCTCGGCCCGAAGCAATCCCGCGATGAATTCAGCAGCCGGTATCGTCAGCGGCGCCATCGAACGCGCAAAATTGACCCATATCTCTTCGTGCGATTTGGTGTGATCTCCTGTTCCATTCGCCGTCCCGCCCTTGCGTACGGCTTCTGCCAGGGCCGCAAAATTTCTTCGGCTCCAGGGGCTAGCCAGAAAATTGACCATCGTGGCCAGGCACGCCGGCGAGTGGCGATTCAAAAAAGTAGCGGACTCCTGAGTAAGCGCATATTGATCGCCCTTTTTGGTTAGAAATTCTTTGCTCGTGAAGTAGTCGCACAGAATGCGCATTCCTCGTTCTGACGCTCCCGTTTTTGCCGCCAGCAATTCAGCGGTGTGCACTCCTTCCGCGATAGCCGTGAAAATGTCCAGTTCAATCGCCGCTTTCAGCGCTTCGGTTTCCTGAAAGGCGGTCATAGTATTGAAAATACGTTCCGGGCTTGGTTTGCACGAGTGCGTCGATGCAGCCATTGAACGCTGGCTCCCTGCTTCTTGAATTTGACTTCCTTAGCTAATAGATGCCGGCCGCCGCGAAATGTCTCGTCGGGCGAGCAATCGCGCCGCGTCATTGCCTGGAACCCGCCCATGCTGGCATACTTTCTCTCCCCGCGGCAAGCAAGAGGCAACAATGAGGCGCGAATATCAGCGCTGGTATTCCCAGCGCGTTAGTTTGGAGCTTGGGGTCGTGGTGTACGGCCACTGGGGCGCGCCTCTGCTTGGATTCCCGACCAGCGGCGGCGACGAATGGGAACTCGAAAACCAGGGCATGGTCGAGGCGCTCGGCGAATTCATCGATGGCGGCAAAATCAAGCTCTACGCGGTGAACTCCATCAACGCTCACAGCTTCTACAACAAATCCGCGCATCCTTTTCATCGCAGCCACATGCAGGCGATGTTCGACTCGTATCTGCGGGAGGAGGTCGTGCCCTTCATCTGGAATAATTGCCAGACGCAGGGCATCGTCATTTCCACGATGGGCGCTTCTTTCGGCGCGTACCACGCGGCGAACTCGCTCTTCAAGCATCCCGACGTGATCAAGCGCTGCTTCGCCATGTCCGGGATCTACGATCTGCGCAATTTCATGGACGGCCTGTACGACGACAATTTCTATTTCAACAATCCCGTGGATTATCTCGCGAACATGAGCGACCCTTGGTTTTACGAGCAGGTCGCGGGCTGTGACATTCACCTCACGACCGGCACCGGCCCGTGGGAGAATAGCGCGCCTACCTATCGTCTCTCCGAAGTGCTTTCCGGCAAAGGCATTCGCCATGCGCTCGACAATTGGGGCCCGCAAGGCGGCCACGACTGGCGCTACTGGAAGCACCAGATGCGGGAATATGTTTCGAGGCTTTTCTAAAGATGGTGGCAGAAGGGCGCCCTAACCACCTACTTATCTCACGCGATTCGTCAATCCTCCGGAAGCTTGAGAATTGCAAAACGGAGTTTACGTGCTGTTCCGTCGCTTGCTGGCGTTCGCCGAGACTTTTCTCGACGCTAGTCTGACCCTTGCAGAATGGAGCCCACGATTCCTCCGATCACGCCGCCTTCCGCAGCTTTACTGGACTGGATGGGCATATATTCCATCAGCTCGTGGGCAAGTTTGGCGATGGGCAGAGTCTGCAGCCAAATGCGGCCGGGGCCGGTCAAAGACGCCAGAAAAATTCCATCGCCACCAAAGATCATGTTCTTGATTCCAGGAACCGTGGTGATCTCGAAATTCACGCTGGTCTGGAACGCGCCGACGTGCCCCGGATGGACGCGCAGCGTTTCTCCTGCCTGCAAATCTCTAACAACCAATTCCCCAGAAAGTTCGATCCACGCGCTTCCTTGACCGCTGACGCGCTGCAATACGAAGCCGCTGCCCCCAAAAATTCCTGCGCCCAGCGATTGTTGGAATCCCACGCCAATTTGCACCTGCGGAGTCGAGCAAATAAACCCGTGGCGGTGAATCATGTATTCGCGCCCCGCTGCGACCTCGACGGGCACAATATGCCCGGGAAGCTTCGTGGCAAATGCCAGTTCGCCCGGGACTCCCACCGCCCGATATTCCGTCATGAAAAGCGTTCCGCCGCCCGCAACGCGCTTTATGGCCCCCCAAACGCCTCCCCCGCCGCCAAATTGCGTGTGTGTGGTCATCTGAATCGAGCTGCCCATCCAGGAAAGCTGGCCCGCTTCGGAAATGATGGAATCATTCGGATCCAGCACAAACTCCAGGACTGGCATCGTCGTGCCTACAATTTGGCTTCGCATCATGGACTCCTTCCGGGAATTTCGGCGCTACTTGAAAGAACAAGTGAAATAGCGCGGCATTGCACAAATCCCCTTAAGCATACAAGGGACGATGTTCGATGGGAATAATTCCCCGGTGTGGTTAAATTAGGCTAAGCCGAGGTGGCCGAGTTGGTAGCGGCCCTTTTCAATAACCAGGTCATCGTCGATCCAGGCGTCGCAATTGCGGGTCAGCACGTCGACGTGCGTAGTGGATTTCCAGTCGGCGTGCGTCTGGCTGCCATACGGATCGCCGAACGCGAGATGTACGCCGGGAAACTTTTCGTCCTGGAGCAGCACGCCAATCATTTCGGTTAATCCAAGATTTGTTCCAAATGCCAGCTCTCCGACGCGGTCACTGTTTTCATCGGTGTGGCAATAATCCCAAAACTCCTGCTTCAAATCCTTGCGCGCGCACGCAACATTCACCAATCGCGCGCTTTTGATCGTCAGCGTGAGCGGTGTGGACTGCAGGTCCCCGTACTTTCCGTTGAAGTGGTCGCCTGCCGTCGCATCGCAAACGAATGTGCCGTCCACCGTTGCGGGTGTCGTAAAAACTTCGCCCGCTGGAAGATTCGACCAGTAGCGCGGGTTGATCAGCCCGCTGGTCTTCACCCAATCGAGCTGCCCGTCAAAGTGCGCGTCAAACTTTGTGCCTGCTTCGGTCTTCACTGTTAGAGTTTTGGCGCGCAGCATGCGTTGGCGCAGCTTGTCGCTCAAGCGATCCACCATGCGGTAATCCGCGCGCATGCCCTGCTGCATGATCTGCGGCGTCACGCCCACCATGTGTGCGTAGCGAATCTGGCAGCGCTCGACCACTTTCACGATGGCCATGCGTGCAGCAAGTTCGCCCGGCTCCGCCGTCATGCACAGGACGCCCACGTCGGCCGTCTCGAGCGCGCTCAAAACTCCTTTCGGAGCAGCCGCCATTGGGCGCGGGCCAAAAGACTCCAGCAACAGCTTCCTGCACCGCGCGTCGCGTTCGTCCACTGCAGCGGCAATGCTAGCCGCAACCGCCCTGCTTGCTTCGTCGGCAATCAGCGCGACCTGTTCGTCGCGGCGCACACCGAGACAGGTCTCGACGGCGTTGCGCGCGCCTGGCATCAACTCTGCGTCGGGAGTCCCGAAGTCCATTTCAAAAGTGTACTTGAAACGGCCGAATTTCTGGCAAGGTCGTTTTGCTCGGGCGTTTATTCCACCGGTCGAAGGGACGGGCAAAACCTCCCGCTTGATTGAGAGTTAGTTGGCGGTGTTTCTGAGAGAAACCCGGAACGCCGGCACCTGTCCGCCGCCGCTGGTGACGTTAGCGAGTCCCGTCGAACTTAGCCGCGTGAGAAAGCCGCACAGTTTCCCGCGGAATAAGTACGGCGCAAAATCCACCAGCATTTCGCGGTAATCGACTGTGCCTACATCAGCAATGTAAGGGAAGAATTCGCGGCGAACGGGGATCCGCTCCTGCACAATCCACACGCCATTCTTTGCTGTCAGCGCGCGTTCGATGGCTTCCTCCCAGGCCGCTTCTCCGGTTTCCCATCCGAGGGTCACGCCTGAGCCGCCGTATTCATCGCTGGGCTTCAACACTAGCTTCTCGCGCTCCTTGCGGATAAAGTCCAGCAGTTCCACATGCTCGCCGTAATGGGCGGTCTGAACATCCGCAACCACGCGCGTCCACGGGATGTGCTTGCGAATGATCTCGCGCTCGCTGAGCGAGAAGAGGTTCCCGTTTTGCTCGTCGGTGAGAACAGCAAAGAACGTTTTCACATGCGGGATTTTGCAGCGAAAACTATTCGCCACGCACACGGCGCCAGCCGTGTAGGCTTTTACTAGCGCCGCACACTCCACCGGCTTAGCCACGATGTCATTGATTAGCACGCGCCGGTACGCCAGATCAATTCTTTTGCCCGCCACGACCAGGTGCTTTCCATCCCATTCGAGCTGACGCGGATCGGCAAGCAGCGTAGGAATCCCCATCTTCTCGAAGCGCGCCTGGAGAATCTCAAATTCGCTCCATGTGGGAACCTCTTCCCAATCCACAATGGCGATTTGCGGTTTTTCCGCCGAGCCCCCCGAATCCCGGTAGCTCTGGAGCAGCGCCTCAAGCAATCTGGCAGTCAGCGAATACCGATGCACTTGATATTTTCGGGCAAACTGCCCCATCATCGGAAGGTCGTTGAAAATTTCCGCGAGTGCTTCCGCATAGCCGGGACCTGCCGGCGATTCCGCGTTGTATTCGGCAAATCTCAAGGAATCAGGGAGCAAGAACGCATCAAGCCGTGCTGCTGTGCTGGCCGGGCCAAGGCCGACGGGGATACGCGCGAGCCGTTCCTCCTCCTCGCGCAAATGCAGTTGCGCGAAAACGTGCTTGTCCTCCAAGGCCGCAAGCACCACGCGTTCGCCAAGTTCGGCAATGGTCTCCGCCACGGTTCGGACGTGCTCTTCGTCTTCGGGAGAGAGAAAAAACGGCCGCAGGAAAGGGCAGTGGACGCGCTGGCCAAAAGTCAATTTGGCCCCGCGCATGCGTCGGAACAAATCCTCGGGAAGCTCCGGCATGCGCAAGAGCATCGGCTTCAAGATTTCATGCCAATCCTCCGCCGGCGAACAAGGAGGTAAAGGTGTGGGAGCCGTGGTCACGGGTTACGATCCTTGCGCTGGCGGCGAACTCCATGCCGGAACCGCGCCCGATTTTTGTCCCGACGCCGCACTCTTGGGCGCTCCCGTAAATCCTCCGGCGGCGCCCATTCCCAGCATTTCTTCCCAGCGGGGCCAGGAATTATAAGCCTGACCATGAAGAGCGCGGTCGATGACCAGGCGCGCCATTTTTTCCACCACGAGCTCGAAATAGAATTCCGTGATGCGATCGCGTTCGAAATCCGGCGCAGGATTCAAAAAATCAATGGCATAGGGTACGCCATCCTGGATGGCAAATTCGATGGTATTCATCTCATAGCCGAGCGCCTGATTGATGATCTGCGCATCCTTCACGATGCGCACGCCCAGTTCTGACGCTAAATACGCATGGTCAACCAAATATTTCCGTTCCTTTGGATCGTAATGAACGGGAATAATGTCCGTCTTGCCGAAGCTGAAGCAGCGCACGTATTGCGAGAAATCAATGAACTGCTGCAGCGTCATGCAGTACGGCGAGGTCTGGTCATACGCGGCCAGCAACTCCAGCTTGTTGTGGACCTTGTAGACGTGTTTCCAGCCTCCGCCGGAAAACGGCTTGAGGATTGCCGGCCGCCCGACGTAATCCAACATGCCTTCCCAATCCAGAGGATATTCCAGGTTGTGGAGCGACTCGGAAGTGATGTCGACATCCGCGGGATAACCCTTTTGCGGGAGCAAGATGGTCTTTGGAATCGCGATGCCCAGCTTTGTCGCGACCGAGTAGTTGAAATATTTGTCGTCGGCCGACCACCAGAAGGGGTTGTTGATGACGTACGTGCCTTCTAGGACGGCGTGCTTCAAAAACCCGCGGTAATATGCGACCTCGTGCGAGATGCGATCGACAATCACGCTGTACTTCGCCGGCTCGCCCATGGGCGTGCCGCCCAGCTTCACGAATTCCGCGGCCACGCCGTCTTTCTTCCCTAGCTCGTTCACTTTCACGATAAACGCCGGAGGAAAGCTGTATTCCCGTCCGCAGAGAAGGCCAATCTTTTTCATTGTTGCTCCTGCGACGTACGACTGATGGACTTTCCACTTTCAGGGATCAGTTCTCAATGGGCGAAACAACGTTCCTCAACCAATTTCATTGAACGTCCAATCGCTTCTTCCGCTGGAAACTGAGAAACAACCGCTGACAACGGACGGCTCAATTCACGGCGTGCGCCGAAGAAGTTCGCGGCTCGGTCACGCCAGCGCGGGTTTCCGCAACCAGATGGCGCACCACCTCTTTCAAATCTCCTGCTTCCTGATAAACGCGCAGTTGGCGGTCTGCGCTCGTGCCTTCTTTTAGGATCGTGTGGACATACTCGACAGCGCCGCGGCTTCCCAGGTCGTCGACCACGTCGTCCACCAGCTCCAGCAATTCCGGAATCAATTGCCGCATATCCACTTCCGCTTCTTTGCCGAAGTCGATGAGGTTGCCGTCGATGCCGTAACGCGCCGCGCGCCATTTGTTCTCTTCGATGAGCGCCCGGCGGTACAGCCGCCAGCTCTGATTCAAGGTGTACAGCCGGTGCAGCTTCACAATAATCGCTTGGGCCAACGCCGCAATGGCCACCGCTTCCTCGACCTTGGTGCACACATCGAACATCCGGAACTCCAGCGTGCGGAACATCGGATGCGGCCGCACGTCCCACCAGATTTTCTTGCCGTTATCGATGCAGTGCAGCTTCACCAGCAAATTCACAAAATTTTCGTAGGCGCTCCAGGATTCGAACTGTTCCGGGACGCCCGTTCGCGGAAAACGGCGAAACACGGTAGTGCGGAACGATTTCAGCCCCGTGTTCCGGCCCATCCAGAAAGGCGAACTGGTGGAAAGCGCCAGCAGATGCGGCAGGAAATAACGCACACCGTTCATCAAATCAATCGTCGTCTGCTTGTCCGGCATGGCCACGTGCACGTGCATGCCGAAGATCAGCAGCGACCTCGCCAGTTGGCCCATTTCGTCGACGATATGCTGGTAACGCTCCCCAGGGGAGATGACTTGGTCGATCCAGCTCGAAAACGGGTGTGTTCCCGCCGCGGCGACTTGCAGGCCCGCGCGTTCTGCCGCGGCTACCAATTCTCCCCGCGTGCGGTGCATTTCAATGCGCAAATCGCTGACGCTGTCGCAAATCCGCGTGCCCGTTTCGACGATGGATTGGTGCAACTCGGGCTTGACTTGTTCGACGATGTCCGCCGAGGCCTGGGAAATGAGCTGGCTGACGTGCGAACGCAGTTCGCAAGTCGCAGGATCGATGATTTGGAATTCTTCTTCGACGCCAATAGTGAAGCGGTGAGCCATGGGCTGGCCCTCCGAGGAGCACGAGCTGACCGGGACTTTTGCGCTTCGTATCATACTCCGCCAGGGTTAGAATTTGCACGCTTCAAGCGGAAACAGACCAATAGCCTGCGAATCGCGCCTTTAGCAGCTTCGGGCTTGTTCCGGCGAGATTTCCGTTCCATGATAAGGGAGAGTTCAATCCATGACGCCAAAGCCGATTGACCGCAGAGACTTTTTGCGAGCTGCGGGGCCAGGGGTCATCGCTGGCGCGGAACTTGTCCGAGCAGCCCGGCCTTGGGCTGCGACGCCAAACACGGAGCCGGCAAGTGCAGCAGCGCCGCGGCTGCTCACGGGTTGCTGCGCTTACTCTTACAGCAAACTTCTCGGCGCCGGCAAAATGACCATGGAAGACGTCATTCGAAACGCCGTCGCGCTGGGCATTGATGGCGTGGATATGACCGGATATTGGTTCAAGTCCGCCGACCCTGCCTACCTGGCTTCGCTGCGGCATCTGGCCTTCAAAAACGGCGTATGTTTTTCGGGCGCCGCCATCGGAGCCAGCACCGTGCAAGCTGAACCGGGCAAACGCGCCGAGGTCTTGGAGGAAATCAAGAAATGGGTGGATGTTACCGAATCGCTTGGCGCGCCGCACCTGCGTGTTTTCGCGGGCCAGCTCCCAGCGGGAGCCACTGTTCAGCAAGCGGTGGGATGGACGGTGGAAACGCTGAAGGCGGCTTGTGAATACTCGAGCAAGAAAGGCATCACTCTTGGAATGGAAGACCACCAAGGAATTACGCAGAACTCGGATACCTGTCTTGAGATCGTCCATCGCGTCGACTCACCTTTTTTTGGAATCAATCTCGACATAACCAATTTCATCCCCATCGCAAAAGCCGACGCTTACTCGCAAATCGAAGCCACCGCCCCTTACGCCACGCATACGCACATCCGCGACCACTTCCAAAACGGAGAAGCCGTGGACCTCGACCGCGTTTGGCAAATTTTTGCACGCGCCAATTACAAAGGTTTCATGTCCGCGGAATATGAAGGAAAAGAGGACGCCACCACGGGTGTGCCCAAGCTGGTCGCCAAGATCAAAACCCTTTGCAGGAAATATTCCTCAGTTTGACCAATAGGAGCGAAAGCCATGCTAAACCGCCGCATTTTCATCCATCAACTTACCGGAGGTGCCGCCGCCCTGGCAGGCTCGTCGATGTTCCCGCCGGCTCGCGTCCTTGGCGCCAACGACCGCGTCCGCTTCGGCCTTATCGGCGCAGGCGGCCGGGGAACGGCTATCTTCAAAGCCGCTCTGAAGGCGCCCAACACGCAAGCCGTCGCGGTTGCCGACGTCTATTCGCGCCGTCTGGACGCGATCAAGCACCTGGTTCCATCGATTCAGACCTACACCGACTTCCGCCGCTTGCTCGACGACAAGTCCGTCGACGCCGTGCTCATCGCCACTCCACAGCATCAGCATGCCCTCAACTTCGTCCCCGCGATCCGAGCGGGCAAAGACGTCTACCAGGAAAAGACCATGGCCTTTAATCCCGACCATGCGCGTCGGATGCGCCGCGCGGTCGAAGGATCGAATCGTGTGGTTCAGGTCGGCATCCAGTCCGTGAGCGGAAAAGCTTTCGAGCGCGCGCGCGAACTTGCGACCCCGGACCGCCTGGGAAATATCACCGCGATTCATACCCATCATTATCGCAACGCTCCCTATGGCGGATGGAAACGGAACATTCCCCCTGACTGCAATCTGGAAAACGTCGCTTGGAAAGAGTTCGAAGGCGAAGCGCCGCCGCACGACTTCGATCCGCAGCGCTTCATCAATTGGCGGTTTTTCTGGGATTATTCCGGCGGAAACGTTTTTGAGAATATGGTCCACCAGGTAGGCTTTTGGTACAAAGTGCTTGGGCTCAAGGTTCCGCACCGCGTCACCATGGCTGGCTATAACTATCTTTCTCCCGAGATGGAAGTTCCCGACACCATGAATGTCTGCATGGATCAGCCGGAAAAGCTGATGTTCACCTGGAATTCGATGTTCGGCAACAATTACTACGGGGAAGACGGAAGCGACCTGGCTCTGGGGAACAAAGGAACCGTCCTGCGCGTGGTGGACAACGTGAGCTATCTGCCGCAGACCCATCATCACGCCGAACAAAAAGCCCCCACCTCCTCATCGGTCGGAGGCGAGGCCAACATTGTCGGCTCGGATGAAAATGATACCGAAGCCCACATGCGCAATTTCTTCGATTGTGTCCGCAGCCGCATGGAACCGAACTGCCCCTTCGAGCTAGGCTACAGTTCCGCGATCGCCTGCCAAATGGCTATCGCTTCACTGCGCCAGTTGCGCACCGTCCAATGGGACGCCGAGAGAGAGGACATCATTTGAAATCGGGAACCGGCTGACAGAAGCCGTACCGTTTCCTTTCCCACGCTGCAAAGAATTCCTAAGTCGGTTATTGCGAATAAGCCCGTCAGTCGGGCTCCCCAGCCCTCCGCAGCGACGCGGGACCGCTCGGCTGCAATCGCGTCAGTGGCCTCACCCGTGAAGTCCTCAGGACCTGCCAGCCGATGGCCGGGTCCGAGTCGAGGAGCCTGACGTGCCAGGCCGGAGTGCGTATTCGCTCTGTTGGCCAAGCGCAATGCCGCACCGGTGTGCGAGTCATTTTGGCGCTAGACTGCCGGACGTGGACCTTGCCAGACTCTTGTGCCATGCAAATCAAGCCCTTTCGCATTGAACAGTATTTCGGCAAATACGAATTCACCGCCAAATATCTGCTTTCCAGTTCCGACGCGGAGTCCCGCACCATCCAGGAGCTGCTCGACCTCGAGCCCGGTTCTCATGATCGCTTCCTGAAGCATTGGTGCGGGTACACGGAATCGCCGGGAGCGCCGGTGCTGCGCGAAGTCGTCTCGGCGATGTATCGGGGAATCCCTCCTCGAGATGTCCTGGTCACGGCAGCAACCGAGGAAGGCATTTTTGTTTTGTATCACGCGTTGCTTTCGCCGGACGATCACGTCATCGTCGAAACGCCTTGCTATGAGAGCGCGCTCGAAGTCGCGCGCAGCACGGGAGCACAAATTAGCGAATGGCGTCGCTGCTTTGAAAACGGCTGGGCGCATGACCTCGCCGCGCTTGAAAAATTGATTCAGCCTAACACGAAAATCATCTACATCAACACGCCTCACAATCCGACGGGGCTTTTGATGTCTGCAAACGTCTTCCAGCAAGTCATGAAACTTGCCTCCGCGCGCGGAATTATCGTCTTTTGCGACGAAGTCTACCGCGAACTCGAGCACGATCCCGCCACGCGTCTCCCAGCGGCCTGTGAAATTTACGAACGCGCCGTCAGTCTTGGCTCCATGAGCAAGACTTACGGCTTGCCCGGCCTTCGGCTTGGCTGGCTCGCCTCCAAAGATGCAGGGATTCTCGACCGCTGCCTCGAATTCAAGTACTACACGTCGATCTGCAGCAGCGCTCCGAGCGAATTTCTCTCGGCGCTGGCGTTGCGCCACCGCGAAGTCCTGGTCCAGCGCAATCGCGAAATCGTATTACGCAACCTGCCTCTGCTAGCTTCTTTCTTGCGGCAGCGCTCGAATCTCTTCGAATGGGTCAAGCCCAACGCCAGCCCCATCGGCTTTGTCCGCTTCAAGCCGCAGTGCGACGTGCTTTCGTTTTGTGAGGAAGCGGTGAACAAAGCGGGAGTCTTGCTCCTGCCAGGCACCGTCTACGATCAGCCACGCCACATTCGCTTCGGCTACGGCCGCAAGAACATGCCCGAAGCGCTTGCTCAGTTCGGCGCCTACCTCGACGCCCATTCTTGAATTTGGCAGCGCCGCAGATTGCTCGGCAAGAAGGGAGAAATTAGAACAAAATATCAAATAAAGCATAAGGCGGGAAGGAAGAAAGGATGGGCGAAACAACAAGCGGACGAAAACCGACCCGCCCCACCGGAAACGTTCTCCTCTGCGAGCCCTGCTTCTGACCTTTAGTTTCTAACTTCCAACTTCTGAACTACGCCGCGCCTATGGCCCGCCGCTGCTGGAAGCATTCACGGCAATATACCGGCCGTCCCTGCGTGGGCCGGAAGGGAACCGTGGTTTCTTTCCCGCACTGCGAGCAATTGGTCTTGGTTTCCGCGCGTGCTGGAGCGGCGTGCGCGCCGCTTTCGGCCCTTTTCGCTTTGCAGGCCTTGCAGCGCTTCGGTTCGTTCTTGAATCCTTTGTCGGCGAAAAACATCTGTTCGCCGGCAGTGAACACGAACTCCGCTCCGCATTCCGAACACTTCAACACCTTGTCGTGGTATTCCATGAGGCGCTCTCCCCTGGTCCCGCCGGCAGGGGTTTGGGAGGACTTTGCACCTGAGAGCCAAGATGCTTGAGGAGACCAGTATCCGGGGACGCCGGGCGCGGATCCCTTGGGCCTGCGGGTACGAAGCTGCGAAAAACACCCAAACGTTCTGCCTAACGGGGGCCTAACTCTCGGAAGTTCAGCGCCTCGCCGCGACGGATAACGCAAGGGCGGCCCTCCGGAAAGGACCGCCCTCGGCAAATTACTCCGATTCCCGCCGCTGCTTCTTGCGCAGTCGCTTCCGCGAAAGCGCTTCTTTCGCCCGGCGCTTCTCGCCGGGCTTCATGTAGAAGCTATGCTTCTTGATCTCCTTGATGATGTCTTCCTGTTGCACTTTGCGCTTGAAGCGCCGCAGTGCGTTTTCCAGAGATTCGTTTTCCTGGATGATGACTTCCGCCACTTTATCAATTCACCCCCAATCCGGTTAGGATTGGAAACTTGCGGAGCCGCTCGCCGCTGACGCTGCTGCAGCCGGTAATGTTGGGCACCGCCCCTGCTTCATTATCACATGGATTGGCCGTATTTCAGAACGCACCCTGAAAGGTCGCTGGCTTCTTGTAATCAATTCCGGGGCTACAGTCAAGAAATCTTTGCAAATTCCTTGGGGTTTTATAGGTACTAAGACTTTCTGGGTGTAAGTACTACGACCTTCCGATACGCGCGCAGATAGTACAGTGACGCAAATATGACCATTCGCCGGGGCTCGCGTCATCCCCTACGCCCTCGAAGGCAGTATGGCTATTACCGGAGCGCTCGTGCAGTGGATGCGCGACAACTTGGGGCTGATTCAAAAGAGCTCGGATATTGAGCCCCTGGCGCGCACCGTCAAGGACAACGGAGGCGTTTACTTTGTGCCAGCGTTCTCGGGGCTTTTCGCTCCTTACTGGAAATCCGACGCTCGAGGCGTTATCGCCGGGCTTACGCGCTACTCGAATAAGGGTCATCTGGCACGCGCGGTTCTGGAAGCTACCGCGTATCAAACCCGCGAAGTGCTCGAGGCTATGGAACTGGATTCCGGCAAAAGAGTGGACTCCCTGAGAGCCCACGGCGGTATGGTTGAAAACGATCTGCTGATGCAATTTCAGGCGGACATTCTGAATCGCGACGTCATCCGGCCATTGATCAAAGAAACCAGAGCGCTGGGCGCCAGTTACGCCGCAGGCCTGGCCGTCGGCTTCTATAAAGATTTGGGAGAATTGCGCAGACATTGGAGTGCGGACCAAGTATGGAAGCCCCACATGGAAAGCGCCACGCGAGAGCGGCTCTACTCGGAATGGAAAAAGGCCGTAACGCGGTCCTTTGGCTGGGTTGCGGAGCCGGGACTGAGTGCACGGGCCTGAGCTTCCAAGAAGACCGGAAAATTGCCAACGTCAATGAAGAAGAGATGACGACACCTTGCTTGGGAGTCTGCGGCTAGGCATCCCACTTCCAGTTGGCGAACTGCTCGCGGAGGGCGATTTTCTTGAATTTGCCTACGGAAGTCCGCGGGATAGAGTCGAGGAAGACGAACGCGTCCGGAAGCTGCCACTTGGCAAACGATGCGCCGAGAAAGGCGCGCAGCTCCTCGGGAGTAGCGCGCGCGCCATCTTTCAGGACGACAGCGGCAAGCGGGCGCTCCTGCCATTTAGGATGCGGGATGCCCACGACACAAGCCTCTTTGACTGCGGGGTGACCCATCAGCGCATTTTCCAGGTCCACCGAACTGATCCATTCCCCGCCGGACTTCACCAGATCTTTTGCCCGGTCAACGATCTTGACGTAGCCCTCTTCGTCCATGGTGGCGACATCGCCGGTACGGAACCAGCCGTCTTCGGTCCAGCGGTGCGCCTGGTCGGGCGATTCGTAGTAACTCGCCGCCACCCACGGCCCGCGAATCTCGATTTCGCCCGAGGTGACGCCATCCCACGGGGCTTCTCCTTCCGGCCGCATCAGGCGAATCTCCACAAACGGAGCGGGCCAGCCCTGCTTGGCGCGAACCTCGTACTTTTTGTCATCCGGCCAATCACACATATGAGCGCGCAGCCCGCCGGAAGTGCCAATGGGCGTGGTTTCCGTCATGCCCCAGAGATGCTGGATGTGCAGGCCGAAACGGTCCAGCCGGCGGATGAGTTCGACCGGAGGAGCCGTGCCTCCGCAAACCACCCGAATGGGAGACTCGAACTTCCATTTCGTGGGATTTTTTTCGAGCGCGTCGAGAACGGCGATCCAAACCGTGGGTACTCCGCAAGCGATGGTCACGCGCTCGCTCACCATCAATTCCAGGAGGCTCTCCGGATCCACCTGCGGCCCAGGAAGAACGAGACGCGCGCCGAGCATCGTCGCCGCAAACGGAATCCCCCAGGCATTAGCATGGAACATCGGCGCCACCAGCATTACCGTGTCCGCCTGGTTCATGCCAAACACCTCGACCAGACCACAGCAGAAAGAGTGCAGCACGATGGCGCGGTGCGAGTAGACCACGCCTTTGGAAAAGCCGGTCGTGCCGGAGGTGAAGCACATCGCGGCGCCATCGTTTTCGTCAATCGCCGGATAGCGGAAGTCGTCAGCGGCATCAGCGAGCAGCTCTTCATAATTCAGAAAGCCTTCCGGAACGGTATTGAAGGCGTAGGGAACGACGATCACTTTCTCAAAGGAAACGTCTTCGCGGAATTTCTCATAGACGGGATACAGAACATCGTCAATCAGCAAAAAACGGTCCCCGGCATGTTTGGCAATGGTGGCAATTTCATGGGGGTGGAGACGAAGATTCAGCGTGTGCAGGATGCCTCCGGCGCACGGAACCCCGAAGAAGGCCTCCAGGTGTTCCGAATGGTTCCACATCATGGAAGCGACGCGGTCGCCCGGCCGTAATCCGAGTTTCAAGAAGGCCGCGGCAAGACCACGCGCCCGTTGATAAAACTCTCCGTAACAGCTGCGCACAGTAGACTTGTCCGGTCTTCGCGAAACAATTTCCACGCGGGGGAAGATCTTCCCGGAACGCTCCAGAATGGTGGGGAGCGTCAACGGAAAATTCATCATTGTGCCACGCATGGGGCCTCCCAAACGGAAGGACAAATTGAGCGCATGCTAGCACGAATTCTTAGCGAGAGGGAGCAGGCGGGCCAACAGGGGTACGCCCGAAACGATGCGGGCATTTTATTTAGTTGCAAATAATGTCAAATTCCGAGAGGATGCAGCAGACCGCTGAAGTTACGGTCTCGCTCCCTCGGCGGCAGCGCAGGTTCGCCTCCCCGGTGAACGATAGCGGTTTCTTCGGCGCGCTCCGCGACTGGCAAGTCAGGTTCCGGGCAGAAGGAGCAATAGGTGAAGAAGCTTTATATCGGCAATCTTCCGTTTTCGGCAACGGAGGATCAGCTTCAGGACTGGTTTTCTCAAGTAGGAGTATCCCCTTCAGGTGTCAATCTCATTCGCGACCGTTTTACCGGTCAATCACGCGGGTTCGCGTTCGTCGAAATCAACAGTGACGAAGACGCGGACCGGGCGATTAATTCTTTGAACGGCCAAAACTTCGGGGGCCGAAACCTGGTGGTCAACGAAGCGCGTCCTCAGGCGGAACGCAGCGGCGGCGGGCGGGGCGGTTATGGCGGCGGCCGAGGTGGCGGTGGCGGACGCGGCCACGGCGGGGGGCGCGGCGGAGATCGCGGCGACCGTAGCAATCGCTGGTAAACCGCAAGCTTCCGTCTGAGCTACCCGCATCGCTTGTAGGCAATCTGTTCGCTTCTGAGAGAGCAGGCTCACCCAGCGGGCCCCTCATTTCCCTTTAGAGAACTCTGAGGCGCAAGTCTGCGCAAATCCACACTTCGTCGTTCTACTCCCCCGTGCTCTTTATTCCCTCGCGCTGGCAGATACCGCTCGCACGATGCCAGTTCGCACACAATGTAGCGTACACGCTGCATGGTCGTCGGAAGCTTCAGAAAACAACCCACGAAACAGATGCCCCCGTAACGTGTTTGATACAGGAGGTGAGGAAAATGCTCCACCGGGGATTCAGTGATGTATATGAATAGCTCGGACGTTGGAGGGTGACCGACAAGAAGGCACCGATGCAACCCTCGGTGAACCTTCTGGACACGGGCCGCATCCAATCGCATGAGTAAAGCGTATAACGAAATAGTATGACGACATGGAGCAAAGCCGATTGGAAGCAATTCTACGAGGTGGCGCGTCGCCCCTGGCGGCATCACCGTCCGCCTCGCCCGGTGTATCCGACGGGTTTGAATCGCGTGTTGCCGGCACAGGGTTTTAGCCTTTCCGAACTGGACGACGCGGGCGTGAACCTGGAACTTGCCGAACGGCTGGGACTTCCTGTGGATGCGAGCCGAATCGGCACTTACGGCCCGAACGTCACGGTGCTGCGCGATTTCGTACGCTCCTCGCGGCGGCCGCTGTAAATTTCCTTGCCGGCTTACCGCTCCCCCTGCGTACTTTTCACTTAAGCTCTTTGGTCCTCGCAGATTAGAATAGCGGCTCTTTCCCTTGGAGCCGCAAAATGAAAAAATTCCTCTTAGCGATATTGGGGATTGTTGCCGCGGCTTTGCCCGCAGCCACGGCGACGGAGTATTCCATCCAAGCCATTCGCTACGCTTCCGCCGAAGACGAAGTGGCGGGCTTGGTCATGGGCGTGCCTAAAGGCGAAAAAATCAACATCGCCATGGTCGTGTGGCTGATTCGAGGCGGCGGGCGGAACATCCTCTTTGACAGCGGCTATCACCGCGAAACTTTCCTCAAATATTTTCCCTCCACGGAATACATTCGCCCGGATGAAGCCGTGAAACTCGCCGGCGTCCAGCCCGAGGAAATCACCGACATCATCATCAGCCACGCGCATTGGGACCACATGGGCGGTATCGATCTCTTTCCCAAAGCAACGGTTTGGATTCAGAAGGAGGAATTTCGGTATTACACCGGCGAGGCGTGGCAGCCGGGCGGGCATCACGGCGGCATTGATCCCGAGGATGTGCAGCAACTGGTCAAGCTGAATACGGAAGGGCGCGTGCGCTTCGTGGATGGCGACAACGTCGAGATCTTTCCGGGGATCCGCGCGTACACCGGGGCGCGGCACACTTATGCCTCACAATACCTGCGCGTGGAGGGGGATCACCCGTTGGTGCTGGCTTCCGACAACTGCTATCTCTATCGCAACCTTGCGGAGCACAAGGCCAGCGCCACGTTCTCCAAGGCCGATGAGGCAGCGAACATCAAGAACCAAGCGCGCATGATCGAACTGGCGGGCTCGGCAGACCGCGTCGTGCCGGGTCACGACATGTTGCAATTTCAGAAGTTTCCCACTGAAGGCCGCGTCGCCAAGATCCGGTAGGCAAGCGCCGAATCGCCATCTGGCTCGTCCAACACGGTGAGCGCGCGCGAAGCATGGGTAAAGCATTCCGCGGGAAAAGAGGCACCACAAAGATGAACACTCTGCCGGCAATCCTGGTTGTGGCCTTGGCGGCATTCCCCTGTTTGGCGCAAGAAAAACCGGCAGCGCAGGCAAGACCCATTTGCGCGATGCACTTGCAGAAGACGCCTTCGGCGGAGGAGCATCACCAGGGCGTGGTGCAGCGCGGGGATGAGGTGATGGGATTTTCTCATGAGAAAACCACGCATCATTTCAGGCTTGATTCACATGGTGGGGTCATCGAAGCGGAAGCCAACGCTGCGCAAGACGCGACCAGCCGGGAGCAAATCCGTTCGCACTTCCAGCACATTGTGACGATGTTCGCGGCTGGGAATTTTTCAGCGCCGATGCTCATTCACGCGCAGAATCCGCCGGGAACAGAAGCGATGAAGCGCCTGCGGGAGGTAATCCAATACAAGCTGGAGACTACCGGAAAAGGGGCGCGTATTCGCATCACCACGAAGAACCCAGAAGCGTTGCGCGCCGTGCATGAGTTCCTGCGCTTCCAGACTTCCGATCACCAGACTGGAGATTCTCTGGACCTGGCGAAAGAACCCTAGCCCCTTGCGGCGACGGGGCATTTTCCGGTTAGCATGCGCGACTTGGCGATTCATCAACAATTGAAATAAAAATCGCAAACTCGAGAGCCCATCAGCTGAACCCGCCGAAGACGCAATCGCCCGGGTGGCACTCTCCCGGGTGGCAATTCCCGACAGACTCGACATTCAGCAATCCATGGATCATCACGCTGATCTGCGCATCTATCGCCCTTCTCACCTATTTGCTCTTCCGAGCAATCCGCCTCCGCACGAGGCGGAACGAGCAACCCGTCACGTTGCATTCATAATCCCCAGCTTGTACAAGAGCAATTACCCGAATAGCCGCCTGCCCGGAAAGTGACCCACCCTCAGAGCACCGGACTCCATGTCCTCGCCCTTTCACATCCTATCCAATTCCCCGGCGCCTTTGGTCGCCCTTTGGTAACCGGTTCGTGGAACTCGCCGTTTCCTAGAAGTCGACACGTAAGCCGAGCTGGATTTGACGAGGATCGTTTGCTTGGGTCGTGAGCACGCCAAACGTTTGCGGGTTCTGCAGGTTCGCCGCGGGATCCAGGAAATTCACGTGGTTAAACAGGTTGAAGAACTCTGAGGAGAACGTAAACCTGAACTTCTCTGTTAGTTGGATTTTCTTCATGAAGCTCAAATCCACGTTCCACGACCCGAGACCTCGCAGCGTGCCGCCACGCGAAGTCGTGTCTATGCTGAGTTGGATGGGACGAAAGAGGGCGCAAACAGCCGCTGGATTAGCAAAGATGTTAAGGCCAGTCCCGCCTGTGGCCGGGTTGGCGCTGGAACCGCAGCCAGTAGTCGTGGTCACATTGTTGCGGCCAGCCGCCGTGTATCCGGAACCCGTGCGGATGGCTTCCGAAACTTCGCCCAAGCTGGTTTGACCGAATTCCTGTCCCGAACCATCCAGCACGCGCAGCGGCAATCCGCTGTTGATGCTGACGATAGGCGCCAACTGCCAACCCCCGACTACCCGGTTGAGCCATCCCGTCCGCGAATGCCACGGAACTTCCCAGACGCCGAGCGCGGTAAACACGAATTTGCGGTCAAACACGGACGTGCCATAGTCGTAATTCGGATTGTAGCTGTTGGAGAATGCCCGGTCCGTATCCTGATTGACGCCCGTATTGTCGAGGCTATGTCCGTAGGTAAGGTTCGCGTCTAGCGTGAGACCGTGATACGCGCGGACTCGGTAGGACACAAACCCAGCGTTGTAGTTCGACCGGGCCAGACTTGACCAAAAGAAGAAGTTCGTGAACTGCGTCGCCGCCTGCGTGGCCGGACCGAGCTGAAATGCTGATTGAATACCATTGAACACGGTTCGCACTTGCTGGTTCGTAAAGGCGGACGAGAAACTGTTCACCACTCCGGCGGTACAACTGGTGAAGGTTCCCCCGCAGAACTTGGTGCTCCCGGCCAGCGCAGTTTCAAAGAAGGGTTGGGGCGTGACGTTAGACCCTGTTCTCAGCGCCTGTGCCACAGCATCGAAGGCCGCCGCAAAAGTCTGTCTCCCGGCCGTCATGAAGAACGGTACCTGGTTAAGGTCGATGCCCATGTAGATGTTGTGTGCCGTATGACCCACATACCCGACCTCCACTCTGCCGTTACCCGGCACTTCCCGTTGCATTGTGAAATCCCATTGATCGTGGGCGCCGGGCCGCCACTGCGGATCTTGCAAGAAAGAGTTGGGCACGAAGGGTGTGTTGGCGCCGGCTGGAGGGACGCTGCTCGTAGTACCTGGCACTACTGGTGTGGCAAGCGCGGGGGCCAGCGCCGGCAGGGTAATGGTGCCTCCATCGATGCCGATACGGAAGGCGGTGGAGGGATTGACGCCACCACTCCCTCGGCAATCTACACTGGTCGCCGCGTTTAGCCCCGGCCCCTGACACAAGAGCGCCTGGCCAAAGCCCACCGCTTGCAGGGGATCGACCGCGGTCTGCACGCCATTGAGGCGATCATAGAAGTGCCTATAGCCGCCGCGAAATACCGTTTTGCCCTTTCCAAAAAGCATTCCCAAGATTCCGGAATCGAAATTAGGCTGCCAAGCCACAGAAACGCGCGGCGAGAAATTCTCTTTAACAAAATCGAAGGGATATTTTCGCCCGGTCTTACCGATGGGGACAAATCCAACTGGCGGATTGAAAATCTGCCCAGCCAGAGCTGCCTGGCGGCGCTGTTCCAGGTAAGCTCTTGGGGAAATGAGGTTACCGCTCGAGTCCACCGCCATCATGAATTTCCCGCTGTCCTCCACGGGAGGGATGCTCGCCTCCCAAGCAAGGCCGTAGCTCAGGGTAAATGCAGAGCCGAGACGCCAGCTGTCGTCCACGTAAAGGGTCGACTGATCATAGCGGACGGTTTCCTTCAAGTCGGTACCGGTGGGCAGAAGATTAAGTCCTGCATCGCGCGCGCGTAGGATACTCGCCGAATCCACCAAGCCCAGAACTTGCGCGTAGAGGTTGTTCCAGTTCGCCGTCTGATTGGTGGGCAAGCAGTTCGTCGTGACGGCTGCGGTGCAGGTTGGCGGGCGGGACGAGGCCGGGATGGTGAGGCCGCCGAGGTTGCTCACGGTCCCCAGGAAGTATTGCAGCGTGGTCTGGTTGTTCTGCTGCCCGTCGTTGCGCTGGAAGTAGGCCCAGGTATGTTTGAAGGACCCACCAAAGCGCAGCAGGTGCTTACTGACGATCCAGCTGGCGTCGTCGCGCAGGTCCAAGCCGTGGGAGTTCCACAAACGCGTGCGGGCATTCTGCGTATCGAAGTTCACGGGGATCAGCTGCGTGTTCACGTTGTCCCCACCCGGCACCAAGGCGGCCGGAGTGACGGAAGGTAATTGGGCAAAGGGGGGTAAGTCGATCCATTGCCAGTAATCTCTCAGCCAGCTCAGATGGACATCATTGGTGAGGGCCTGGGTAAAGTTCGATGTCACGCCGGTCACGAGATAGCGTGGTTGGCGCGGGATGGTGGAAAGAATCTTCGGGATGCCAGGCACATCATTTCCAACAATTCCTCCAATGTCTACTTGGCGAGGGATTCCGGCGTCTTCGGTGTAATGGCGGTAGCTCGCCGTCCATTGCAACTTTGGATTGAAGGTGTGGTCCACACGGATCACGCCCAGGTCTGTGTTGAGCGGGAACTTCGCGAAACCGGAAAACCCAATGGTATTCAAGCCATCCCCCTGCGCGGTGTCGTTCCCTGGCGGCATCATGGCCCATAGCTGGCCAATGGCTGGCGCCATGCCCAGGTTGCGTGGATCGCAGGAAGCTGTGCCTGTCGCACCGCAAAGGCTGGAAACATTGCCAGGCTGCAGGGAATAGCTGACCGTGTTTCCAGCGAGGTCTTTGAAACGGAGCATGCCCTGGCGCATTGTCGACGTGGGTACCAATCGGCTTATGAGCACGGCATCGCGTCGGCGCCGCCCCTCATAATTCACATAGAAGTACGATTTCCCTGCGTGCGGTAAGGCGTGCCCGCCAAAGCTGAAGCCGAAGCGGTTGTCCACGATGTTGGGGCGCGCTTGGCCGATGCGATTGGCGTCCCAGCGATTGGCGTTCAGCGCCGCCCCGCGGTAATACTCGTAGAGGGAACCGTGGTAGGTGTCCGTACCACGCTTGGTAACAAGCACGACGTGCGCCCCGCCCCCCAGGCTCAATGGGCCGCTGGGGTTGTTGGTTTCTAAGTTGAACTCCTGGATGCTTTCTACCGGTGTCGGAATGGCACCTTCCGGGCTCCCACTAAACGCCTTCCAGTAATCGGTGTTTCCGGAAGTTGGGTCGGTGATCTCCCCGCCATCCAGGAGAAAAGAATTCTGGTCGCTACGGGCGCCAGCTACCTGGCCGCCGAAGCGGCTGGCTTGCGATGTGGATTGTTCCGGCATGGCTAACGGTTGCAGAAGCAGTAGGCTAGTGGTGCTCCGCTCGATGGTCGGCAACGCCAGAAGCTCGTTACTGACTACGACATTTCCGACCGTGGAGTCCACCGTCTGCAGGTCGGCCCCCGGCGTCGAGTGCACCTCGACTACCTCTGTGGATTTCCCGAGCTTCAAGTCGAGATTGATTGTGGTGCTCTTGCCGACCACAACCGTCACCGGCGAGACAACCGCCTGTGCGAACCCTGCGGCAGTCGCGGTCACCGAGTACGTCCCCGGTGTGACTTGTAAAAAGGCGTACTCACCGTCGTCGTCGGTCGTGGTAACACGCACAGATCCGGTGGCCGTGTCACGGAGCTCGATTTTCGCCTTCGGGACGGAGGCACCGGTCGGGTCTTCCAGCCTGCCGAGAACTTGCCCAGTCGTCAACGTTTGCGCCGTAGCAGTAAGCGCAAACGGAAACAGACATAGTAAGAGCAGGATTTTATTGAAGAAAGAATTCAGAGTCGCTGGGTCTTCTTTGCATTCACGCTTGCTCATCGCATTCCCCCTTATGCCACGCCGATTCGAAGCCTCGGAAACGAGCGAAGCCCGAAATCACTGATTGCCATGCGATGTTGGCATTTGTCGCCGTGTAGCGAGGTAGAGTCCTGCCCTGATTGATTCGGCGGTTCCGAAGAGTCGCGCGGTTGCGTAGAGGCAACCTCGCAGCTGCCTCGGGGGTGGGAGAATATTATATAACATCCCGCTTGCAGATATCTTCTCGATCCATCTTTCTCTCGTGAACCCCAATAGGCCCAAAATCGACCGAATTCGCCCGGCGGTTATCAGCTACGGAGACAAGTTTAAGGAGACTGAGTCATTGTCGCACTCCGCTCTGCGGTTTGTAGCCTGCTTTAGATACGCGTAAAATACGAAGTTCATAAGGACTCCATGGCCTCCCCCTTTCACATCCTGTCCAATTCCGTGGTGCCAGCGGTGCCGCCGCCAGAGGTTCATCCACGGCCCGCCTGGCTGCGCGTGAAGTTCTTTGGCGGAGAGCGTTTCCAAGACCTGAAGCGCCTGATGCGGACGCTCGATCTGCATACCGTGTGCGAAAGTGCGCGCTGCCCGAACATGGGCGAATGCTGGGAACATGGCGCGGCTACCTTCATGATTCTGGGAGATATTTGCACCCGGGCGTGCGGCTTTTGTGCGGTGCCCTCAGGCAGGCCTGTCGGCCCGCCTGACGAAGATGAGCCCTACCGCGTGGCGGACGCCGTGGCCAAGATGGGCTTGCGCTATGCCGTCGTCACCAGCGTCAATCGCGACGATCAGCCCGACGGGGGCGCGCACATTTTCGCCCGCACCATCGAAGAGATTCGCAATCGCGTGCCCGGCTGCAAGGTGGAAGTCTTGATTCCGGATTTCCGGGGTGATCGGAACGCGCTCGATATCGTGCTCGAGGCCAAGCCGGATGTTCTGAACCACAATACCGAGACGGTGCCCCGCCTCTACCGCCGTGTGCGCAAAGGTGCCGTTTACGAGAGGTCCTTGGAACTATTGCGGCGCTCGAAGGAAACGCATCCTGAGATTTCCACGAAAACCGGAATGATGCTGGGTTTGGGCGAGAAGAAAGAGGAAGTGCTGGCTACCATGGAAGAGCTCGCGGCGCAGGGCACCAACATCCTGACGCTGGGGCAATACCTCCAGCCCACCCGCGAACATCTGCCGGTCGTGCGCTACGTTCATCCCGACGAGTTCGCGGAGTATAAAACCCTCGGCGAAGCTATGGGCTTCAAGCACGTGGAGTCCGGCCCACTGGTCCGCTCTTCCTATCACGCCTTCGACCAAGCGGAAGCTGCAATAAAATAGCACTTGGATTCCTCCCCTGCTTTGCGCGTTCAGCGGCTTTGAGAAATACCAAGCCCTCTGATCCTATGACCCCTGCGAATCAAAGCTTGAGAAAACGCCGTTGGTGGCTTCGTGGCCGATTGCGGATTATCAAAAAGCAACATGCGCACTGCGGGTGGCATGGGCCCAGTTCATTTTGGTGCGGCGGTGGACCACTCCGTGAACGGCACGGCGCGGCCGCTGCGCACGACAGTTGGAATCACGCTGTCAAAACCCTCTTTTTCTACTTGATCTGCGGACCGATCAGAACCAGGCCTATCCCGGAAACGAGAAAGGCAATGGAAAGCATGGCGGGAATTTGCACGATCTTTTCTTCATCCATGGTGGCCTTAAATGGTCCGACCTTGGCCACTTCTTCTTGCCTGTGATAGCTGAAGCGAGGGTGCACCAAGCCCACAACACCACAGACCAGCAAGAGGATGCCGAGGACCATCACCAAGCGCTTCATGCGGCTCCAAAACCTACCACAGCAACGCGGCTTTTGGAATAAACGCTGTCAGAACACACCTCTGCGCTGAATTCGCGCAAGGAAGTGTTGCAACTTCGAGGTGAGAAATTCAGGAACGGCTGGCGGCAGCAGCCGCTGCCGCTTTCTTGGCAGCCTTGGCAGCAGCGGAGGCTTTGCGGCGGCGCTTCGTTTTGGGTGGAGTGGCGGGGGCTTCGCCGATCAATTCGGCGGTCATGATGCTGGTAACAAACAGCTTGGGGCCATGATCGTCAAAATCCACGGCAGTGCGCTCCGTATCGGAAGCGGTCACGATTCCCAAGCCATATACTTCATGTTTGATCGTCTGGCCTTCCTGCATTACTTGCACAACATCCTCCTTGACCACTTTGCTTTGAACTCTTGATTCGAACCTTTTTGGAGCGGGAGCCCTGGCCGCAGCCAGGACTCCCATAAAACAGGCTAGAGGCTTGTAACGTTCTCCGCCTGAAGGCCCTTCGGGCCCTTCTTCACCTCAAATTCCACCGTCTGACCCTCGTTGAGGGATTTGTAGCCGTCCATTTGAATGGCGGAGAAATGCACGAAGACATCTTCGCCAGTCTGACGCTGGATGAACCCGTAACCCTTCGAAGCATTGAACCACTTCACTGTGCCTTGTTCCTTCACTTACACTACCTCGTTGTTGGAATTGCTTTGCCTCTCTTGGTCCGTCCCTGGTGTTGCGCAAAGCGGTTCACGCTCCGGCTTCCCAAGTGCCGTGACTGCCTCCAGCCCGTAAAAAAGGCCGCAAAGGTTGTCCTCGCAGCCCCCTCGAACGAGTCAAAAGGTAATACAAGAGCAACAAATGCGGGAAATACATTACCAGAAAATGGAGGATTTGTCCACATGGAACTGCAGGATCGTGCAGTTTTTATACACCCACTAAGTCTAGCAAAATGCGAGGGTTAGGCGTAATTCCCGCTTTGCGGAATGGTGTTGGACTCGTTACGCAAGGCTTATTCCAGGGATTCCGGCTCTAGGCTCAAAGCCCCTTCGCCGGAGGCCTTCTTTTCCCAATACTTGCGCACCCAGGCTTCCCAGCTCTTTCCAGCCGCAGTGTCCTTGCCGCTGAAAGAGAGTGCCGCAATATTGGCGTAAGCAATTCTTAATTTTTGGTTGGTGTCCTTGGGGATCACCCGCACGAAGCTGTCATTGAGGGATTTCCCTACAGTCCGATCAAAGATATACCCTTCGATTTTAGAATTGTCCTTGAGTGTCAAGGTCACATCGCCGCGATAATCAAAGGCTTTTTCCAAGGCGATATGCAATTCTTCTTCGCTAGCCAGTTGAGGGACCCAACCCTCGACGGTTTCGTGGTGCGTTCCCGGCGCAACCTCCAACGCGTCTGGGTCGAGCGAAGACCCCTCGGTGTGGCTGGGCCGGTCGGCGTGCCGGGGACCGCTCATACGGGGGTCTCCTCCAACTGCCCCTTACCCGGCTCGATTTGAACCAGCGGGTTGTAGGAGTGCACCGGCTTCACCGGCTCATTCAACATGGCCAGAGCATCGGGATCGCTGTACGTTGTCGAAAGGCTTGCCTTCACGGTCGCCCACAGCCCGCGCCAGCCACTGAACGTGTGGTCCACTGCGGAGGCCTCGTAGCCACTGTGCACCATGCAGTTTGCGCACTTTGCATTGCCGGACTCCGTGCCATAGTTTCCCCATGCGGTAGAATCCAACAACTCTTGAAACGTATCCGTATAGCCGTCCTGAAGCAGATAGCAGGGTTTCTGCCAGCCAAACACGTTGTACGTGGGCATCCCCCAAGGCGTACAGGCATAATTGCGCTCGCCCATCAGGAATTCCAGAAAAAGAGGCGATTGGTTAAATTTCCAACTTTTCTTGCGGTTTGCGAGGATGGCGCGGAAGAGGCGCCGCGTCCGCGCTCGGCCCAGGAAGTGCTTTTGGTCTGGCGCCTTATCGTAGGAGTAGCCGGGCGAAAGCATCATGCCCTCGACACCAATTTCCATCATTTCGTCAAAAAAGGCGCGCACGCTGTTGGGATCTGCGCCGTCGAACAGCGTGGTATTAGTGGTTACGCGGAAACCGCGCTTTAGCGCTTCCTTGATCCCTGCAATGGCCATATCGTAGCCGCCCTCGCGGCAAACGGAGAAATCGTGGTGCTCTTTCTGGCCATCCACGTGAACGGAAAACGTCAGGTACTTGCTGGGCTTGAAAAGATGGAGTTTTTCTTTCAGCAGCAGGGCATTGGTGCAGAGGTAGATGTACTTTTTCCGCGCGACCAGGCCTTCCACAATCTTGGCAATTTGCGAATGCATCAGCGGCTCGCCGCCGGGAATGGACACCATCGGCGTGCCGCACTCTTCCACCGCTTTGAAGCATTCCTCCGGCGACAATTCCTTTTTCAGGATGTGCGCCGGATATTGAATCTTCCCGCAGCCCGCGCAGGCCAGGTTGCAGCGGAACAAGGGCTCGAGCATCAGCACAAATGGGTAGCGCTTGCGTCCTTTCAGCTTCTGCTTCAGGACGTACGTCGCAACGGTCCACATTTGCGAGACAGGTACGGACATTTTCCCAACCTAATCCTGAAACATAAATGGGGGCGCACCGAGAGCCCCCAGAGTCTCTCCGGTAGAACGAAGTCCCATTGTACCTGAGAACACCTGAAATCCACGCGCCTCCTTTTGCCTTGGTTCGGCAAGCACTTCCCGAACTGGCAAAGGAAGTGCACCTCTCATAAGGTGCTGCCAGCCGTTCAAATAGAATCTCGAACTCCGCCGGACCTTTCTGCCGGAGCTTCCGAGGTAAAATCAACACCTGGGCAAGGCATAGAAACCAAGACGTTTATGCCCCGACGAAATCTGCTTACGCTCTTTGACGATTTTGCACGGTTCTCGAGCGACGTGGCCGTCGTCCAAACGCGCGGGTACCGCCGGGAAAAGGCGACCTATGGGGAGTTGTCCGCTTGGGCGCATTTCTGGAGTCAGGCCCTCGCCGAGCGCGGGATCGGCCCTGGGGATCGCGTCCTTCTGTGGGGAGCCAATTCTGCTGAGTGGATCGCGTGCTTGTGGGGAATTCTATTACGGGGCGCCGTCGCTGTGCCCATGGATCCCGCTGCGACTCCTGATTTCGTCGAGCGGGCCATCAAAGATGCGGGCGTCAAGCTGGTCTTGCGCGAACGTCGGCTCGGCGAGCTTCCCGGCTCACCTCCCACATTGCTCATCAACGATTCCAAAGCTGTTTCTACGCCTACGAAGCGGGATATGAATCCTGAAGTCAATCCTGGCTGTGCATCTACGCGCAGCACAATCGCAGAAGTTCTTTATACTTCTGGAACAACCGCCGAGCCGCACGGCGTGGTTCTCACGCACGGCAACTTCCTCGCGAATC
Source organism: Acidobacteriota bacterium (assembly GCA_003223245.1). Taxonomy (GTDB): domain Bacteria; phylum Acidobacteriota; class Terriglobia; order Acidiferrales; family UBA7541; genus Acidiferrum. The sequence goes on along the minus strand of QHYI01000109.1, from coordinate 98,006 downwards.
TCGAGCCGCTCGAGCGCGGCATCGCCGAATACCGAAAATACGAGCGCTGGTTTCATCCTTTGCGCTTTGTGACGCTCGTTCCCTTGAGTCACGTGTTCGGGCAATTCATGGCGCTTTTTCTGCCGCCCTTACTTGGCGCCGTCATTGTCTTTGAGCCATCCAAGAAGCCCGGAGAAATCATTCGAAACGTGAAGCGCGAACGTGCCACTGCGCTCATCGCCGTGCCAAGGCAGCTCGACCTGCTAAAAGCAGGCCTGGAACGCGAATTCGAATCCCGCGGAAGATTCGAGTGGTTGCAGCGCAAGCACGAAACAGCCGAGGGAAAGAAATTCCTGCGACGCGCCTGGATATTTCGCCGCATCCACGGCCGGTTTGGCTGGAAATTCTGGGCCTTTATCTGTGGCGGAGCAGCGCTCGCCAGCGACACCGAGAGTTTCTTCAAGCGCATGGGCTACGCCGTAGTCCAGGGATATGGCATGACGGAAACGGCTTCGCTGATCAGCCTGAATCATCCGTTTCGCGCAACCGAAGGTTCCGTAGGCAAGATCCTTCCAGGGCTTGAATTCAAGCTGGCCGAAGGCGGGGAAATCCTGGTCCGCGGAGAAAACGTCGCGGCAGGTTACTGGAAAAGTGGCGTTCTCGAGCCACCGGGCGAACAGGGATGGCTGCGCACCGGTGACCTGGGGGAAGTGGATGCCGCGGGCAACCTGCGCTTTCGCGGACGCAAGAAAAGTGTCATTGTCACGCCCGCAGGCCTGAATGTTTATCCCGAGGATTTGGAGAAAGCGCTCGACCGCCAACCCGGCGTGCGCGATTGCGTGGTTATTCCGTTCGAACGCGATGGCAACGCCGAACCTTGCGCAATTCTGCTGATGAAAGATTCAAGCGAAACTTCTGTGCGAGGGGTTATCGAAGCCGCCAATTCCTCGCTCGCGGAATATCAGCGCATTCGGCGATGGCTCCTCTGGCCCGACGTAGATTTCCCGCGCACCTCGACAGGGAAACCGCGCCTTGCACTTCTTGCCGCCCGAGCCGCGCAAATCCTGGACGGACATGAAACCGGCGGCCCACTCGAAGCACATGCGCGCCCCCTGGACGCCCTGCTCGCCAAATTCACTCAACCGGGCTCAGGTCCAGCTCAACTCGACAAGGAGTTAAGTCTCTCATCCCTCGACCGCGTCGAGCTGATGAGCGCCCTTGAAGAAACGTTTCACGTGGAACTCGACGAAACGGCTTTTGCCGAAGCCAAAACCGTCGCTGAGGTCCAGCAGCTCTTGCAAAAGCCGGCGGCGCGCCGGACTGGCTACGCTTATCCGCGGTGGGCGCAGCGGGAGCTCGTCCGTTGGTTCCGGCTGGCGGTTTATTATGCGCTGGTTTGGCCTGCAACGCAGATTTTGGGCCATCCCAAAATCGTGGGCCGCAAAAACCTCCGCGGCATTCCTGGGCCGCTCCTCGTGGTTTCCAATCACATCACGCGCCGCGCCGACATCGGACTGATCCTTGCCGCGCTTCCCCATCGATTCCGCCACCGTCTCGCCACGGCGATGGGCGGCGAAACGCTGCAAAACATGCGCCATCCCCCAAGCGACTGGTTTCTCGCAAAACGCTGGGCCTACCAGCTTGGCTACTGGCTGGTCATCGCGCTCTTCAACGTTTTTCCGCTCCCGCAATTCTCCGGCTTCCGGGAAAGCTTCCGCTTTGCGGGCGAGTCCGTGGGCCGCGGCTATAGCATTTTGGTTTTTCCCGAAGGCCTGGTGAACAACTCCGAGGACGGCAGCATGGCGCCGTTTCAGTCCGGCATCGGCTTGCTCGCGGAAAATCTGCGGATTCCCATTGTACCCATGCGGCTCGACGGCGTCTGGCAAATGAAGCGCGAGCGCCGCCGGCTCGCCCGCTTCGGCGAGATCGTTGTTCGAATTGGCGCCCCCGTCACTTTTGCGCCTGGCACTGCTGCCGAAGAAATCGCCCGCCAACTCGAGACGATCGTCAAGTCCCTGTAGCGATTCGCTCGGCTCAGGAACCCTTGTAATGTCAATGAGAGCGACTGCATCTAATAGTAGAACGACAGACAAAAGGCTTTCTCGACCGGCATGGATTCAGCTCCTGTGGCAAAATAGAAAGTTCAGAGAACACCATTGATGGCACACCGTACGACACTTGCGCAAGAACGGCCTCGTCCGGACGCGAAGGAAGCCGACCCGGAACGAGAGCGCATCTTCGACGCTTTTCGCCGCTGGGGCTATTTCGAAGCGAACCTTGATCCCCTGGGGATCTTTCAGCCGCTGAAACATCCGGACCTTGAGGGATTAACCGGCGAGGCTGCCAAACAAGCTCGTCGCATCTACTGCGGCACGATGGGCGCCGACTTCATGCATTTGGTCGAACCGGAACGTCGCCGCTGGATCGTCGAACGTCTGGAAGCCCCGGCCGAACAAACCGACCAGCACAAAATCCTGGAGCGCCTGATTCGCGCGGACCTCTTCGAACAGGTGTTGCAGGCGCGCTATCTCGGTTCAAAACGGTTTTCTCTGGAAGGGGTCACAGCGCTAATTCCCTTGCTCGACTCCATCCTGGAAGCGGCCGCAGAATATGGCGCGGAATCTTCCATCATGGCCATGAGCCATCGTGGCCGGCTGAACGTGATGGTGCACGCGGCGTGCAAAAGCCCACAGGAAGTCGTGGCGGGATTCGAGGATGTGGACCCGCGCAGCGTACTGGGCGCGGGCGACGTGAAATACCACATTGGCGCGACCGGCGTTTATGTCACGAGTTCGGGCAAGGAAATTGCCATCCATCTGGTCTCAAATCCCAGCCATCTCGAGGCGGTCGACCCCGTTGCGGTTGGGCGCGCGCGCGCCAAGCAGACGCGTTACGGCTTGCGTGGCGCTTACGTTGACCGCTCGCGCGAAACGCTCAACAAAGTTGTTCCCATCGTGATGCATGGCGACGCCGCCTTCGCCGGGCAAGGTATTTGGGCGGAGACGCTCAATTTCGCCGACCTGCGCGCCTACACCATCGGCGGCACCATCCACATCATCGTGAACAATCTCATTGGCTTCACCACCCTGCCGCATCAGGAACATTCTGCCCGCTTCGCTTCCGACATTGCCAAGCGGCAATCCGTGCCCATCTTTCACGTGAACGGCGAAGATCCCGACGCTGTCGTGCGCATCGGGAAAATGGCTACGGAGTATCGCGCTACGTTCGGCAGCGACGTGGTCGTTGACATCATCGGCTATCGCCGGCACGGGCATAGCGAAGTCGACGACCCCACCATCACGCAGCCCAAGCTTTACGAACGCATCAAGACTCATGCGCCGCTTTGGAAGATTTATGCCCAGGCCTCCGGCATTGACGCTACCGGGCTCGCTGAAGCAGTTCGCAAAGAATACGAAGACGAGCAAACCAAAGCGCGCGCGCTTAAGAAAATCCCGCGGCTGCGCCAGCTGCCGGACTATTGGGCGCCCTATTCCCACGGTCGCTACAAACCGGAGTATGAAGTGGATACCGGGCTAACCCGGGAGAGGCTCGCCGAAATTACGGACGGTTTGGTGCGCGTGCCGGGCGGTTTTCACGTTCATCCGAAAATCGCCAAACTGCTCGAGCAACGCGCCGAAATGGGCCACGGAAAGCGTCCCGTCGATTATGGCTTTGCCGAAGCGCTGGCCTTCGGTTCTTTGCTCCTTGAGGGCACGCCCGTGCGCCTGACAGGCCAAGACTCAGAGCGCGGCACCTTCAATCAACGCCACGCCGTGCTGGTCGATACGGAAACCGAGGGCGACTATCTACCCCTTTGTCACCTCTCTCCGGATCAGGCGTTTTGTGAAATTTACAATTCCTCGCTCTCCGAGGCGGGCTGTCTGGGTTTCGAATACGGTTTCAGCCGCGACTACCCCGAAGCGCTCGTGCTTTGGGAAGCACAGTTCGGCGATTTCGCCAATGGCGCACAGGTGATCATCGATCAGTTCATCAGCGCGGGTGAGGATAAGTGGAACCTTCCTGCCGGAATTGTGATGCTGCTACCACACGGTTATGAGGGCCAGGGCCCGGAGCATTCCAGCGCGCGCCTGGAACGCTTTCTTCAACTAGCCGCCGAAGACAACATGCAGATTTGCCAGCCCTCGACAGCCGCGCAGTATTTTCACCTGCTGCGCCGCCAGGCGCGCCGCCCGTGGCGCAAGCCGCTCATTGTCTTTACCCCCAAAAGCATGCTGCGCCATCCCGACGCTAGCTCCAACATCGAAGAATTCACGCGTCCTCGCTTCCTGCCTCTGGTTCCCGATCACGAAATACGCGACGCGTCGCGCATTCTCATCGCCAGCGGCAAAGTCGGGCACGAATTGCGGGTTGAACGCCGCCGCCGTAAAGATACGAGCACAGCCATCTTCTTCCTCGATCAGCTTTATCCTATGCCCCGCGCGGAAATCTCCGCCGCCATCGCCGGACATCCCCGTGCGCGCGAGATCGTTTGGGTGCAAGAAGAGCCGGGAAACATGGGGGCCGCCGGTTTCGTGCTTCCGCGGCTCGAACGGATTGCCAAAGCGGCAGGCGTGGTTTTGCGCTCCGTAAAGCGTTCTCCGAGCGCCAGCCCGGCCACAGGCTCTGCCAAAGCGCACGAACTGGAGCAGAAGACGCTTCTGTCTCTGGCCTTTACAACGGCAAGCAACACTTAGGTTTGCCGCTTTAACACTCCATTCACATAAATGTAAACGCCACGTTATCCGGAGAAAGGCGGCTTCTGCCATAATGGGTTGTGCAGCAGAAAACCTCGAGTGAGCCTTATTATTCGAATTCCTATCGCCGGTCGCCGGGCTACGATACACTTTTTTCAGGCGGGCGTACCAGGCGTTCCTTCGGTATGAAACGCATATTCATCATCGAAGACGATCGCGACATCGTAGAATTGGTTCGCTATAACCTTGCCAACGAAGGCTTTCAAGTTACCGCCGCTCACGATGGCGTCACAGGTCTCGCCACGCTCAAGAGAACTCCTCCGGACCTCCTGCTTCTTGACCTCATGCTGCCCAAACTTTCCGGACTTGAGATTTGCCGCGAGATTCGCCGGGACGAATCGCTGAATCGCCTGCCCATCCTGATGCTTACCGCCCGCGGCGAGGAAGCCGACCGCGTCGTTGGGCTCGAGATGGGAGCCGACGATTACGTGACCAAGCCTTTCAGCCCGCGCGAACTCATCGCTCGCGTGAAGGCGCTACTCCGTCGCACCGAACCAGCAGCAGATGTGCCGCACGCGGTCGAGATCGGTAAACTCACCATCGACCCGGCCTCCTATCGTGTTTCGCATTCTGGCAAACCCGTCGTGCTCAGCACCTTGGAGTTTCGCCTGCTCTATTACCTGGCTTCGCGCCCGAATCGCGTGTTCACGCGCGATCAGTTGCTGGATGCCGTCTGGGGCACGGACCGCTTTGTCACGCCGCGCAGCGTGGACGTCTACGTGCGTAGGCTCCGGGAAAAAATCGAGTCCGACCCCGAAAACCCGACGCACTTGAAAACTGTACGCGGCGCCGGGTATCTTTTCGAGACACGTGCGGCTTAACCTTTTCTGGAAACTCGGCTTGGCTTTTTTCGCGCTGCTAATCGCAGTCCTGCTGCCCGTTGATTACTACGCCGAGCGCACCTTGCGCCGCGACTACGAGCGCGCCGGTTTTGAGAAACTCTCCGCCATCGCGCGAATCGCAATGGCCAGCCCGCCCCTTGCGTCCTCGCTCTCCACAACTTCTCGAACCCCTTCTCCAGCGCTCCGCGAATGGCTCAAGCGGATGGCCGCCAGCGATGTCCGCGTTACGGTGATTACTGCCCAGGGTTTGGTTCTGGCGGATTCGCAGTCCGATCCGCAAACCATGGAGAATCACGCCGAGCGCCCGGAGGTTCGCGAAGCCTTGGCAAAGGGCGACGGCCTTTCTGTCCGCCACAGCGTCACGATCAATCGCGATCTGATGTATTACGCCACCCGGTTGTCCATGCCCTCTGGTCCTCCGGTCATTTTGCGTTTTGCCCTGCCTCTTCGCACCGTGGATGACGAGGTGTGGGCATTCCGGCGGCGGCTTTGGCTTTCGTCGCTGGCGATGCTCTCTGTTACGGGACTGGTTTCGCTGCTTATCTCGCGCTCATTTTCGCGCCGGGTCGAGCGCCTTCAGTCTTTTTCCCGCCGGGTGGCGGAAGGAGACTTTCGCCCGATCGATGCAGACCGTTCCGGAGATGTCCTCGAAGCGCTCGCTGTTTCCTTGAACGATTCTGCCGCTCGTCTCGACCACGCGATTCGCACGCTCACCGAGGAGCGCAACCTGTCCAGGGCCATCCTCGACAGCATGGTGGAAGGCGTAGCGGTGGTCAATTCCGAGGAGCGCCTGCTTTTTGCCAACAAAGGTTTTGCGGAAATCCTGGAGCTCGATGCCCCGCCACAGCCCGGCAGGTCCCTCGTCGAAATCGTAAGACAAACGGAACTTCTCGAAGCCGTTCGCGCGGTTCTAAAAGGCGCGTCGCGTGTGCAAGCGGAAATCACTACCGGGACGCTTCGCCAGCGTTTCTTTGCCGCAACGGTTGCCTCCGTCATGGCCACCGAAAATTCGGGCGCGGTCGTCGTGCTGCATGACATCAGCGATCTGCGCAAACTCGAACGCGTCCGCCGCGACTTCGTCGCCAACGTGTCGCACGAATTTAAAACGCCCCTTACTGCCATTCAGGGCTTCGCGGAAACACTGCTTGCCGGCGCCATGGACGATCCGCAGAATCGTATTCGTTTCCTGCAGATTATTCTCGAGCACTCGCGCCGTCTCGCGCGCCTCACCGATGATCTGCTCGAACTTTCCAAGATGGATGCGGACCGCCTCGACCTGGAAGTCGACCGGCTCAGCGTCCGGCAATTTGTGCAAAGCTGCCTCGAGACGACGCAAGGCTCTGCTGCCGATAAACACCTCCAGGTTTCCGCTAATTTGCAGGAATCTCTTCCGGATATTGCCGCCGATCGGCGCCGGCTCGCCGAGGTTTTGCAGAACCTGCTGGATAACGCCATTCAATACACGCCATCCGGCGGCAAGATTGCGGTTTCCGCTTCCTCCGACGGAAACGAAGTCACTTTCACCGTCTCCGACACCGGAATCGGCATCCCCCAAGTCGATCAACCCCGCATTTTTGAGCGCTTCTACCGGGTCGATGTCGCGCGCTCCCGCGAAGTCGGCGGCACGGGCCTCGGGCTTTCTATCGCCAAGCATCTTGTCGAAGCGCACGGGGGCCGCATCTGGGTCGAGAGCGAAGTGGGGCAGGGTTCGCAATTCCATTTCACCGTCCCGGTGTTTCCGCCGCAGCAGGCCACGCCGCGCCTCGCTCGATAGCCGCAATCGAACAAGAAACAAGCGCCCGCATGGTCCACCGCCCTTTTCAATTTTTTCACAATCGAGTCAACAAACTGTAACCATTCCCTGCTCAAAATGTGCCTGAGAAAGGCAGTGTAGAAGCGGCAGTGCCATTCAAAGGAGATCGATGGCCACTACCACGCGACTCACTGAACCGATTATGCTCGACACGCTCATGAATTATCTGGTTTCCATGGCGCGCACCGTCGAAAGCACCATGAACCGCGCGCTGGACGCTATTGTCGGCCTTGACAGTCCCCAGACTGCCGCTCTCCCTGGTCAGGTGTTCCTTCTTGAGCCGCGCATCAACGAAATGGAAGTTATCATCGATGAGCACGCCATCCGCCTGCTTCGCCAAGGCTCGCTTCCCGAAGAGGATTTGCGCTTGATTGTGGCTGCATTAAAGCTGAACAACGATCTCGAGCGCATCGGAGACCTCGCGGTAAACTTGGCCGAGAGAGTTGTTTCTCTTCGGGATATGCCCGGCGCGCAAATCCCGGAAGAGCTTTCCCCCATGGCCTCCGCCGTGCGCGTCATGGTCGCTCAGAGCCTCGGTGCGCTGATTTCTCGCAATGTTGAAATGGCAACCACCGTTTTGGAAAGTGACGACGTCGTCGATAAGTATCGCGATCGTATTTTTGAACATCTGCTTCAGGACATGACTGGCGAGCCGAAATCCGTCAGCCCAAATCTTCAGTTTGTTCTGGCGACTCGCCATCTGGAACGCATTGCCGACCATGCGACCAACATTGCGGAGGACATCATTTTCTGGGTTCGCGGCCTTGACGTGCGTCACGGCCGCGGTGTGGGCGGCCTTCGAGAGTCGAACGTCACGAAGAATTCACGAGTGCTTCATTCAGATGTGACTCCCGGCGGCCATACTGACCACCTGATCTTCACCTAAATGTCCTACCTGGGGGGATCGGTGCACCCCTGGCCCCGGTCCCCCTTCCCCCGTCAACGAGAAAGAAACTCGATTCTGGCAACCTCTTGACCCCGCGGGGCCGTCCTACTATCGTTCTAGAAGAGTTCAGGATGGAAATTTCTCTTTATTGTCCGGGAACAATTGTGCTTTTAGGACGATACCGCTGGGTCTGTCTGGTCCTCGCAACTCTTCTGCTCTTTAACCCTTTCTTCGCTGCTCCGCGCTCTGGGCACAACCTGGAAGTCTGCCATCCAGCTAGTCATCGTGCGACTGTGGGCGCTTCCGAAATGCAGCATTCTCTCCTACGGATGGGTGCAACCTTTTCCCGGCAGTAATCTCCGCCGAAGCGGCGATCGCTTTGCCACTGCCCGATCTTACAGCCAAGTTTTTCTTGGTTGTGCCTTCCACCCCCCCACTTCTCGCAGCAGTTTTTCGGTCCCGGCCGGTGGTTCCGGCCGCCGCCCGTTCGCTGACTGTTTTTCCTGCGCTGACCTGATTGGGTTCTTTTTCGGTTCTGGAATGAGACCGGTGTAACTCGGTCGTTTAGGCCCTGCAAAATTCTGCCGGTGTCAGGAACCCGCAAGGGCTTGCTTTCCGGGCCGGATGCCTGCGACGGATGTGGATATGACGGAAAAAAGAATTGGTTGTTTGTCGCCATTGTTGTCGCAGGCGTGTTGCTTGCGTGGCGATGGTATGGACACACGCCTACAAAGGCGGATGACCATGACCCCTCGGTATCGTCGGCGGATCCTCCCGCCGCCGTGGTGCGTGTCGAGCGTCGCACCATCGCTAACACTCTGAAAATCTCGGGAGAGTTCAAGCCGTTTCAAGACGTGGATGTGCACGCCAAAGTTGCCGGTTACATCAAGGCGATTTACGTGGACGTCGGCTCACATGTGAAGGAAGGCCAAGAAATGCTGCCGCCACGCGCGCAGACATTCTTTTGGCAGTCGATCAGGCTTTTTACAATTCGCTGGACACCCAGGCCTTGGTCCGCGTCGCGGAAGACACCGTGCATGCCCGGCAAACTCTGGTGGATCAAGTGCAGGCCTTAGTCGCCGCGAAGCTCAAGTCGGAAATCGATTTGAGCTTCTCCAAAGTCGAGCTGGACCGCGCCAAACTTCTTTTGCTGGAAGCACGGAATAACTACCAGGCTGCCCTTGCCGGTCTTTCGTCGGTTCTCGGCTATCCCACGGAGCAAAATTTCCAACTCGTGGAGGAAACCGGCGCGCTCACGCCTCCCGCTGCCGACGTGCAGCCGCTGATCCAGCAAGCCCTCGAGCAGCGCCCCGAAATCAAAGCGTTGCAATTTGAACCGTCATCCGCGGAAAAATTAGGCAGGGCCGAACACGATCTTTGGATGCCCTCGGTCAACGCCCTGGGCGTCGCCGGTGACACACCCGTGCGCGACAATCACATTACCCCCAACTGCTACGGCGCCGTGGGCGTCAACGTCAACATCCCCGTGTTTAACGGCTTCCTCTACAACGCCCGGGCTAAAGCTGCGGACCTCCAAACCGAGGCCGATCGCCAGAGGCTCCGCGATCTTCAAGACAGGATTTCTCGCGACGTCCGCGTTTCCTGGCAAGACATCAATCGTGCCTACGAGCGCCTGTCCGTCACCCAGCAGCTTCGCGAGCAGGCCGCTCTCGCTCTCGACCTCGCGCAAGGCCGTTACAATGTCGGCCTCGCCTCTATTGTGGAACTTACTCAAGCCGAGCTCCAAAAAACCGAAGCGGACATCGCCGACGCTGACGCTACTTATCAGTACCGCCTGACACAGCTGGTGCTGGCCTTCACCATTGCAGCGCCGAGGTAGGCTCGAGACCGTCAGAAGACGCTTCCAGGCTCTGCCCCGACTCTCGGGAAACCTTAATCGTAGGCATGCACGAAAGTTGGCACTGCTGTGACCGAAAAGCGGCCGCTCTAGCAGGCTGCCGCATGGGTCTTTACCCGATTGAGCTTTAAGGATTCGACCGAATTGCTTTTCTTTGGGCTCCCGATTATCCCTTTCGTTGCAAGGTCCTTCTCAAGCGTGTGTCCATTGGCAAGTTTGATATGCGGGGGGTGGAGTGTCAGGAGAAAGAGAACGGCAAAGGGCGTCCTATTTTCGCAGGCGCACGTCGCGGGCTAGAGTAGGCGAAAGCGTCTATGCTTTCTGGAGCTGTGACGGCCGGGAAAACCTCTCGCGAGTGCGGGATCTTGGCCTGGGCGGAGTGTTCATCGAATGCCCCTTCGAGGAAAACCTTGACGCTCCCGTAAAGCTCCACTTCCTTGCGGACGAGGGGCAGATTCGTGCAAACGCGGTGGTGCGTCACGTAGAAGGAGGCAAGGGCCTGGGCTTGAAATTCATCGCGATTAATGACCAGGACCTTCAACGCCTCGCGGGCCTAATCAAACGGGTGCAAAGCAACTTCCAGCCTTGCTGTGCGGGGGCAGCCGGCCGGTAATTCTGCCTGACAGGTTGCAGATTGATGGAAGGCCGGAAAGAAAAACGGAGCTCCCAGCGGCTCCAAGTGCTGCTATCGAGCCTGGCGCAGCCGTTACACTGGCATCAAGTTTCTATCGCGCACGACCGACTGGAGCACGGCGTGAGACCGCAGTAAGTAAGCATTCCTGTTATACCGGAAGAGCTGAGGTTGCCCCCAGGTAGAATCGACGAGCAGGTGGCCTCGAGTAGACTGCTCCTACGCGACCCAGAGCGGCGGTTACGCCATACCTATTTCTGGCCAAATTGCTGGAGCGTCACGTTGACGATGAAAGGGCTATTGAAGTCTGTAGTTTCGCCCCCGCCCTTGCCGACAACGGGCATCAGCCGCGCGGAGAGCGGCTTGTGCCACTTCACCGAGAGGCTGGCCATGTCCGCGATGGTCAGGGAGAGCTGATCGACGGTGGTGTCGCCCGGCAGCGGAATGGTGTCCAAGCCGGTGCCGCACACGGCGGAGTAGGCGAGCAGCGCGTCCACGGAAATGCGGCCTTCGCTCCAGCGCTGCGCGAGCCGCGCATCTTCGAGGATGGGCAGCATCAGCCCGTTGTAGCCGGTCTGCTTCACTTTGACGTCTTTGATGGCGGCGGTAATCGTGGCTGCCGCAGTCAGGGTACCGCTCATGCCGAAGGACTGCTTGGTCATTTCCTCGATGGCCGCGCCAATCGAGGCGTTTGACGCCGGCGAAGGCGCCGGCGAAAGGTCGATGCCCATGTAGGTCCAGCCGGTTTCAGAGTCGACGCGTCCTGCGTGATGCTCGATGTCGAAGGCGACAGCAGCGAGTGCATCGGTAATGCGCTGGCGGGCTGAGGCGAGGTCTGGCACGTCTTTGACTGCAGCAGCCACCACGGGAGCAGACTCAATGGCAATGGCAAACTGATGGCCGAAGCCGTTCTGATACGCGGCTGGGAAAAACGGCACTAGGGGCGGCACATTGGCGATCGCAGCAAAGCGAAAGTTCCCTTGGCTGTGTTCTGTGGAGGTTTCGAGTTTTTTCATGACGCGCGCGGCGGCGGCGATGGCGCCCCAGCGCACGCCGTCTTCGCCGGCTACGACAACCGTGCCGTTCAGACTTTTCGTGTTGGCAAGAATGTCCCCGAGCATATCGGCTTGCGAAGCGGGATCGTTGGCGTTCAACATCGCCGGGCCAATGGACATGGCAAATTTTTGCTGTTCGGCGAGCGCGTCCGCCAGTTTGAAAAAGTCCACGGCCTGCTGCGTGTTCATGCCCTGGATGTATTCCGGAAAGGGCTGCGTGGCAATGCGGATGGTCTGCACCTGGTAGCCGCGAGACTCGAAGATGACTTGTGCGCGATGCAGCATTTTCAGGGCCTCGGCGATTTGCCGCTGGTAGTCGCGCCAGTCCAGATTGACGAACGCGGTGACGGCGCGAATCTTTGGATTCGCGGGATTGATGGAGGTGTTTCTCAGCTGTGCGGGCGTAGGGTTCGGCTGCGCATGCGTGGTGCGCCGTGAAGCGCCTACGGCCAGAACGAAAAGCGCCAGAAAAGCAAGAAATCGCAATCCAGTTCGAGGTGGCATGCAAATTCTCCCGGAAGGCACGATACATCGCGCGGAACCGGCTTACAAGATTCGCCAGCGAAATGATGATTCGCGGTTCAGCGCCGTGCCTTTCCGAAGGGATCGATGCACGAGGTCACATTGACTTAGTCCATGGACTTAGTCCATCCTTAGACTATGAAAGTCAACATCCATCAGGCCAAAACACACCTCTCCCGCATCCTTCGCCGCGTCGCGCAGGGAGAAGAGATTACCATCGCCCGTGCCGGCGTGCCCGTGGCGCGCTTAGTACCGGCGCGAGCGGAAGGTTCGCCGAGGCCACTCGGGATGGATCGCGATTCCATTTACATCGCTGATGATTTTGACGCTCCGTTACCCGCAGATGTACTCGCGGGCTTCCTTGGCGGCGGAACAGCAAAACGGTCCCGTGCAAAGAAGGCGCCGAAACGTCGCACATGAAATACTTACTGGATACGGCGGTGTGGTTATGGAGCGTCGGGCGAGTCGAGCGGTTAAGCCGCAAAGGACGTGAGTTGCTGGTTGATAGCAGTCAGGAAGTTTATTTTTCCGCAGCCAGCGCCTGGGAAATCAGCATCAAGGCCTCCCTCGGGAAATTGCGATTACCCGATGCCCCGGAAACCTATATCCCCAAGCGCCTTTCGGAGCAAGCCATTCAGGCACTGCCCATTTTTCAGCATCACGCCCTAAAAGTTCACTCTCTGCCGTGGCATCATCAGGACCCATTTGATCGCCTGTTGATCGCGCAAGCGCAAGCCGAGGGGATGACTATCCTGACCGCGGACCGCGAATTTGAAAAATACGATGTGAATGTCGTGTGGGGTGGAAGCTAACGAAGGAGGCCTCACACAAAGGCGGAGATGCCCGTAACGCGCTCGCCGATCACCAGTTTGTGAATGTCGTTGGTGCCTTCGTAGGTGTACACGCTTTCAAGGTTGTTCATGTGGCGCATGATGCAGTAGTCGTCGACGATGCCGTTGGCACCAAGAATATCGCGGGCTTTGCGCGCGGTTTCGAGCGCCGTCGCGACGTTGTTCATTTTCAGCATGGAAATGTGCGAAGGATCGACTTTGTTTTCGTCTTTGAGACGGCCGACGTGCAGTGCGAGCAATTGGCCTTTCACGATTTCGGTAATCATCCAGGCGAGCTTCTCCTGGACGAGCTGGTGTGAAGCGATGGGCTTGTTGGCAAATTGTTTGCGCGTCTTCGCATATTGCAGCGCGGTGTCATAACAGGCCATCGCTGCGCCCAGAGCGCCCCAGCCGATGCCGTAGCGCGCCTGGTTCAAGCAGCTCAGCGGACCTTTCAGGCCTACGACGCCGGGGAGCAAATTCTCTTCGGGGATTTCGCAGTCGCTGAAGGATAAGCCGGAGGTGATTGACGCGCGCAATGACCATTTGCCGTGCACATCCCAGGCTTTGTAGCCGCGCGTGCCCTTTTCTACGAGGAAACCGCGGACTTTGTCGTCTTCGCCCTTGGCCCAGACAACCGCCACATCGGCGATGGAGCCGTTGGTGATCCACATTTTTTCGCCGTTTAGAAGGTACTTCGAGCCTTTTTTCACCGCGCGCGTGAGCATGCCGCCAGGATTCGAACCGAACTGCGGCTCGGTGAGCCCGAAGCAACCGATGGCTTTGCCCTGCTGCAGGAGCGGCAGCCATTTGTTTTTCTGCGTGTCGCTACCGTAGGAATAAATCGGATACATCACTAACGCGCCCTGAACGGAAACAAAACTGCGCAGCCCGGAGTCACCCCGCTCGAGTTCTTGCGTCATCAAACCGTAAGCAACGTTCGACATACCCGCGCAGCCGTAGCCGTGGAGATTGGCGCCAAAAAAGCCGAGCTCGCCGAGCTGCGGAATCAAGTGCATGGGGAAAGTGGCTTCGCGGCTGTGCTTCTCAATGATGGGAATGACTTCGTTTTCGACAAATTCGCGCGCGGTTTGGCGGACGAGTTTTTCCTCGTCGTTCAATTGCGAATCGAAATCGATAAAATCCACTCCGCCAAATTTGGCCATGCGTGGCGTCCTTGTTGCGCGTCCCTAGAGTGTAGCAACGCGCCGGATTGGCCAGCAACGTTGCTCCGGAGGCGGGACAGCTGGCTTGACGCGGAGTTCTCGAGCGCGGAGACTTTCTGTTTACCTGAGTGCCATTCGAAGGAATAAGGAAACGTGCCGAAAAAATCTTCCCCGACGCGGAAGCCGACCTCGCAAGAGAGCAAAAGGCGGGCATTGCGCAAGGCGCTTCCAACGCGGCCGAAAATCCTGATTTTTGACGTAGATGGCGTGCTGGTGGATGTGCGCGGCACCTATTGGCGGTCGGCGCTCGACACCGTGCACTACCTGACCGGAAAGCGCGTGACGTACGCTGAGCTGCACCAATGGAAGAGCAAACCGGGGTTCAATGACGACTGGAGCATGGTGGCGGCCTGGGTCACGGCGCTCGGAAAACCGCTTTCCTACGAAGAGGCGCGCGTTGCGTTCGAGAAATTTTATTGGGGCAGCGACGGAAAGCCGGGAAACGTTCGCAACGAGAAGATTCTGGTGAGCGCGCGGCAAATCGAGAAGTGGGCGCAGCGATACGAGCTGAACTTGTTCACCGGGCGCACGCGGCAAGAGTTCTCGTACACGTTCGAACGCTGGCCCGCCACGAAATACTTTCGGACCATCATCACGATGGACGACGCGCGAAAAAAGCCGCATCCGGACGGATTGCAGATGATTCTTGGCGCGCGCGATCCGAGGACGGCGCTGTACGTCGGCGATAACATTGATGACGCACTAGCGGCGCGGGAAGCGGGGGTTCCCTTCTTGGCGATTCTGGCGCGCGACGAGCACCGCTACGGTGAACGGGCCGCGCGATTCGGCGAGCTGGGCGCGCTCGCACTGCTGCCGCGAATCACGGAGCTTGAGGAGGTACTAACGAATGATTGAAGCGCCCAATCCATTGGGAACTATTTCCCGGTAAGGTGGGAACTGGAATTGGGGGTGTGTCGCTATCGGGGGAAGGCATGAAAATCGCACGAACAATCGTGGCATTCGCTTTTGTGGTTTTTGGGAGTTTTCTGACCGTGACGTTTTGCGGAAAAGCTTCGGCGCAAGCGCCGGCGGGGCCGGTAACCGCGCCGCCCGGGACTGCGCCGGCGGCCAAGGCGCAGGAAGCGCCGCCGCTGTCTCCCCCGCGGCAGAGCATCCTGGGCGCATGGAAGCTGAACCGCGACGAAAGCGATGATCCCGAGAAACGGATGGAAGAATCGCGCGGTTCGAATGGCGGCGGGGGCTACGGCGGGAGACGTCCGGGCGGTTGGCCGGGAGGCGGAGGATACGGCGGGCGTCGCGGCGGCATGGGCGGCGGGGAAAGCGAGCAAGAACGGCAGAAAATGCACGAACTGCCGAGGCCGCCAACTACGATGACCTTCTCGATGACCGGCGCGGAAGTGGATTTGATGGATGACCGCGACCGCAAGCGCGCGTTCATGACCGACGGGCGCAAGCTGCAAAAATCCAGGAACGACAATTACCAGGAGATCGCCGCGAAATGGGACGGCAACCGACTGGTGACCGATGAGAAGAGCCCGCGCGGTGGCAAGATGAGCCGCACCTTCGAGCTTTCTCCGGACGGGCGGGAATTGTACGAAAACCTGCATATCGAGAGCAGCGGACCAAATAACCGTCCGCTGGATGTGCACTACGTGTACGACATTCTTGCCGAAGTCGCTTCCTGCGACATGCCTGGCAACGCAGCTGTGAAATACAGACTAGCTTCCTGCTGGGTCAACCGTCTGATTGGACATCACACTTCTAAGGAAACCGTCAGCGGGACGGTCAGTGAAGCTGTAAGGATTCCTTTGGCCTTTTCCGGACGCGCAGGAAACCAGCAAGAGCGATCAAGACAATAGCGAGTGGCACCAAGATCCATTTGTAGGGACCAGACAAAACGAAGGGAAGCATCAGAGCAACGACTTGTAAGGCGAGGAACAGGAAAAGACCCGCAGTGATGAGGGCGCCGAGGAGAACAACTGGGCGATGGGAGAGAGACATGACCCTACCGCAAAACCAGTAGAGTATAGCACCCAGGGGTAGCCCCCAGAGCACCCAGCGGTCGCGTTGACGGGAGGCGCGACCGATGCTATAAAGTACGTTTTGAAGCGGCGGCTTGAAGCCCACTGTGCGCTCCTCGGGGTGGGGCAGTGTGCGGCGGCCAACCTATCTGCCCCGCGCGGATCTGGGTCAGAGGCGACGGAAATTTAGGCGCAACAACTCGATGCCTTCCATCGGTCACCAACTTGGCGAACTGTTCCTTGGGGCTGCGCCCACGGTCCTGATTATCCTGCTTTTTTACTTCATCTTACGGCCGCTTTTCTTCCAACCGTTGCTGCGAGTAATGGTTGAGCGCGAGGCGCGCACCGCGGGAGCGCAGAAGGCCGCCGAGGCCGCACAAGCGGCCGCTGCCGAAAAGGTCACGCAATACCAGCAAGCGCTAAAGCAGGCGCGCGGCAAAGTCTACGCGGAGCAAGAAGCCGCGCGAAAGAAACTGCTCGACGAGCGCGCGGCGCAGTTGAAGGACGCGCGAACCAAAGCTTCTGAGGAAGTCGTCGCGGCAAAACAGCGCGTGGCCAAGGAGTTCACTGCCGCGCGGCGGGAAGTGGAAGCCTCGGTAGCGCAGCTCTCTGCGGAAATTGCGCGGCGCCTCTTGCCTACGCCGCCACGTCCAGGCACTCCCGCGAGGGAGGCTCGATGAAAGGAAAGCGCTACATCCTGGCCCTCTCCGGCGCCGTGACTGCGGCGCTTTTCTTAACTTTGACCGCGCACGGGGCAGAACAAGGCGGCGCGGCAAGCGCCGGTCCCGCCGAGGAAATTTTCAAGTGGATGAACTTCGCGATCTGGGCAGGCGCGCTTTTGTGGTTGTGCCTGAAGAAAGCGCCGGGATGGTTCCGTGGGCGCGCGGAGGCCATCAGCTGCGCGATCACAAAAGCGGGAAACGCAAAAGCGGCCGCCGCCGCGCAATTGCGCGAAGCAGAGATGAAACTCGCGAATTTGGAAAAAGAAGTCGCCGAATTGCGGGCGTTGGCGGAGCAGGAAGCCGCCGCGGAAGTCACGCGCATTCGAATCGCGACGCGGTCTGACCTGGAAAAAATCGCCGCGGCAGCGAATGCAGAAATCGAGGCCGCTGAGCGCGCGTCGCGGCTGGAGTTGAAGGCCTTGGCAGCGAAATTGGCGGTGGAAGGCGCGGAATCGCTGCTGGCGAAGCAGCTTACCGCGCAGGCGCAGGCGGGGCTTATCGGCAACTTTGTGAAGAGCCTGGAAGGGATGCCGAATTGAAATCCGCGAGCCTGCAATACGCAAACGCTCTGGCGGACATCGCGCTCGAGCAGGGCGCGGCGGAACCCGCGGGGAAGCAATTGGAAAGTTTTGGCGCAGCTTACGCACAATCGGCGGAGTTGCGCACGTTTTTAGCAAGCCCGGCCGTCAGCCTTGAAGCAAAGCACGCAGTCATTGAAAAGATTGCGGCGCGCATCGGCGCGAGCAAGATTATCCGGAACTTCTTGTTTGTGATTGCAGATCACCGGCGCACGCAACGGATTCCTGAAATTATCTCGGCGTTTCAACAGGTGTTGCGCGAGCGCCAAGGCGTGGCGGAAGCGGAGATTTCTTCGGCCGTGGAATTAACCGCTGCACAGAAGAAGGACCTGGCCTTGACGCTGGCGCGGCTCACCGGGAAAAAGATCGAGCCGAAGTATTCACTCGATCCGGCGCTGCTGGGCGGCGCGGTGGTGCGCATCGGAGATACGATTTACGATGGTTCGTTGCGGAGCCGGCTCAACGAGATGCGCGCCCGGCTTGCGGCCGAGTAAAAAGGATTTAGGGATTAGAGTTTCGGCCACCGAGTGGCGAGAAAGGGTTGGGAAGCGACGGAGCAGGCATGGCAAACATCAAGGCAGATGAGATTAGCAAGATTCTGCGTGAGCAGATTGAAAACTACGAACAAGCCGTTGCGGTCGACGAGGTGGGCGCGATTATCAGCGTCGGCGATGGCATTGCCCGCGTGCATGGCCTGGAAAAAGTGATGGCCGGCGAGATGCTGGCGTTTCCGCATGACGTTTACGGAATCGCGTTGAACCTCGAGGAAGAACAAGTCGGCGTCGTGCTGCTCGGCGAGACGACGGAGCTGAAAGAAGGCGACGTCGTAAAGCGCACGAACGCCATTATGTCTGTGCCCGTGGGCGACGCGCTCGTGGGACGAGTCGTGAATCCGCTGGGGCAGCCCCTGGACGGCAAAGGTCCGATTGTCACCAAGCTGCGCAATGCGCTGGAGCGCCTTGCACCTGGCGTGATCGATCGTCAACCGGTGCGCGAGCCGTTGCAAACGGGGATCAAAGCGATAGACAGCATGATTCCCATCGGGCGGGGCCAGCGCGAGCTGATTATTGGAGACCGCCAGACCGGGAAAACCGCGGTTATCCTCGACACCATTATCAATCAAAAGGGCGGCGACGTCATTTGCATCTACTGCGGGATTGGGCAGAAACGCTCGACCATCGCGCAAGTGGTGAAGATCCTGTCCGATGCAGGCGCGATGGACTACACGGTTGTGGTGGCCTCCTCGGCTGCTGAACCGGCTTCCCTGCAATACATCGCGCCGTACGCCGCATGCGCTATGGGCGAATATTTTCGCGACAACAAGCGGCACGCGGTGGCGTTTTACGACGACCTTTCGAAGCATGCCCAGGCTTATCGCGAAATTTCCTTGTTGCTGCGGCGGCCTCCGGGACGCGAAGCGTTTCCCGGGGACGTGTTCTACCTGCACTCGCGCTTGCTGGAGCGCGCCGCAAAATTGAGCGACAAGCTGGGCGGGGGCTCGTTGACGGCATTGCCGGTAATTGAAACGCAGGCCGGCGACGTCTCCGCGTACATTCCCACAAACGTGATCTCGATTACCGACGGGCAGATTTACCTGGAGGCGGATCTTTTCAACGCCGGCATTCGCCCCGCGATCAACGTGGGCATCAGCGTGAGCCGCGTGGGCGGCAACGCGCAGATCAAAGCCATGCGCCAAGTGGCGGGTTCGCTGCGGCTGGACATGGCGCAGTATCGCGATCTGGCGGCGTTCGCGCAGTTTGGCGCCGACCAATTGGACAAGGTGACCCAGGGGCAGCTGGCGCGCGGGCAACGGCTGACGGAAATTCTGAAGCAGGATCAATTCGTGCCGCTCCCGGCCGAGAAACAGGTGCTGATCATCCAGGTGGGAACCAGCGGCGCGCTCGACACCTTGCCCGTGCCGGAAGTGCGGCGATTCGAACGCGAGTTTTTGCAGTTCGCAGAGACGAATTATCCTTCCCTGCTGAAGAATATCGCCACGAAAAAAGCGCTTGACGACGGCATCAAAGCGGAAATCAAGAAAGCCGTGGACGCGTTCAAGGAGCGCTTCACGGTGGCCTCTGCCGTCGCCGCGAATTAAGGATTTTGACTGACCAGCTGCCATGCCTACACTTCTCGATTTCCGGCGACACATCCGCTCGGTAAAAAACACCCAGCAGATTACCCGCGCCATGAAGTTTGTGGCGGCGGCGCGGCTGCGGCGCGCGCAGGAAGCAGCGCTGGCGGCGCGGCCCTACGCCAAAGAACTGATGCGCGTGCTGCGCTCGACAATCAGCCGGATCGCGGAGCCGCATCATCCGCTGCTGGCGCGTCGGCCGGAAGAGAAAGTTCTCGCCTTGGTACTGACCGGAGAGCGCGGACTGGCAGGAGCGTTCAATACCAACCTGCTGCGCAGGGCGAACGAATTCTTCCGCGCCAACAAGGGCCGGGAACTCTCGATCATTCCCCTCGGAAAAAAGGGACGCGATGCTTTGAGAAAAGCCGGGTTCAACCTCATCGCGGAATACATTAACGTGCTGTCGCGCGTGGAATTTGCGACGGTGCGCGAAATTTCGAATCTGGTAAGCGATTTGTACTCCCAGGGCCAGGTCGATTCCGTGTACGTCATTTTCAGCGAGTTCAAGACGGTGATGTCCGCGAACCTAACAGTAGAAAAACTTCTGCCGGTGGATCCCGCGCGGGTAAGGGAAGGCTCCGAAGAGCCATCGAGCGCTCACGTGGACTACATTTACGAGCAAACGGAAGAACAACTGCTCGACAGGCTTTTGCCGCGCTACGTCGAATCGCAGGTACAGCGCGCCATGCTGGAATCCTCGGCGGCAGAACACGCGGCGCGCATGACCGCGATGGAATCGGCGACGACAAACGCGGGCGACGTGATCGAGACGTTGACGCTGCACATGAACAAAGTCCGCCAGGCAGCCATTACCAAAGAGATTATTGAAATTGTGAGCGGTGCATCGACTACCGTATGAGTGACGGGTGACTCGTCACCCATGATTGCCGGAGTAAGGGAGCGCATCTTATGCCAGAGAAGTATGCCGCCGTGGGACGCATCGTGCAGATCATCGGGCCCGTGCTCGACGTTCAGTTCGAGGGCGGACACCTGCCTGCTATCTACAACGCGGTCCGCATCACCAGCGACGGGTACAACGTTCCCGAGCCTATTGACGTGACTGCGGAAGTGCAGCAGCACTTGGGCGAAGGACGCGTTCGCGCGGTGGCGATGGAGTCCACTGAAGGTTTGGTGCGCGGGATGAAGGCGTACGATCTGGGCGAGGGCATCAGCGTGCCTGTAGGGCGTTCGACGCTCGGCCGCGTAATGAACGTACTCGGCAAACCAGTGGATCAACTTGGGCCGATCGAGAGCAAGACGCACTACCAAATCCACAGGCCAGCGCCGCTGCTCGACCAGCAATCGACAACGCTGGAAATGTTCGAGACGGGCATCAAAGTGGTGGATCTGATTCAGCCGTTCTTAAAGGGCGGAAAAATCGGATTGTTCGGCGGGGCGGGCGTCGGCAAAACCGTTCTCATTCAGGAATTGATTCACAACGTGGCTATGCAGCACGGCGGCGTTTCCGTGTTCTCCGGCGTGGGCGAGCGCACGCGCGAGGGGAACGATCTGTGGCTGGAATTCCAGGAATCCGGCGTGGTCGTGCCGGGGAATTCCGAGAAGTCGCGCGCGGCGCTGATTTACGGCCAAATGACCGAGCCGCCCGGAGCGCGCCTGCGCGTCGGCCTGACCGGCCTGACGGTAGCCGAATACTTCCGCGATCAGGAACATCTCGACGTGCTGCTCTTCATAGATAACATTTTCCGGTTCGTGCAGGCGGGCTCGGAAGTCTCCGCGCTGCTCGGACGTATGCCATCGGCGGTAGGTTATCAGCCGAACCTCAACACCGAAATCGGCGAATTGCAGGAGCGCATCACTTCGACGAAGACCGGTTCGATCACCTCCGTGCAGGCAATTTACGTCCCCGCTGACGATTACACCGATCCGGCCCCGGCCGCGACGTTTACGCATCTGGACGCTTCTACGAACCTGAGCCGGCAAATCGTGGAGCGCGGGATTTATCCTGCCGTCGACCCGCTCGCGAGTTTCTCGCGCATTCTCGACCCGCGCATCGTGGGCCAGGAGCATTACACCGTGGCGCGCGCCGTGAAGTTGATTCTTCAGCGATACAAGGATTTGCAGGACATTATCGCCATTCTCGGCATCGAAGAGCTTTCCGACGAAGACAAGCGCACGGTGGCGCGCGCGCGCAAAATCGAAAAATTCCTCTCGCAACCGATGTTCGTAGCCGCGCAATTCACGGGCTTGGAAGGCAAGTACGTCAAGATCGAGGACACCGTGCGCAGCTTCAAGGAAATCGTCGAAGGCAAGTACGACGATATCCCGGAGCAGGCGTTCTACATGGTCGGCACCATCGAAGAGGCCTTGCAAAAAGCAGAGAAGATGAAGGCAGGCGCGTAAGGATAAATGCTTCCCGAATCCATGGAACTCATCATCGTCACGCCGACGCGGCAGTTGGTGCGGACCGGCGCCCGGGAAGTAACTTTGCCGGGCGCGAATGGCTACCTCGGGATCTTGCCAGGACACGCGCCATTGATGACCGAACTTGGTATCGGCGAATTGACCTTTCGGGGCACGGGACAGACGGAGCTCTCGGTGATTCGTGGCTTTGCTGAAGTTCTGCCCGACCGCGTGACCGTTCTCGCGGAAACCGCGGAACTGGCCGCCGAAATCGATCTAGAGCGCGCCGAAGCCGCAAAAGCCCGCGCTCAAAAGCGGCTTGCTGCTGGCGACCCCAATATTGATTGGGACCGCGCCGGTGTGGCTCTGCAGCGTGCCCTTATTCGCATTCAAGTGGCGCGCAAATATCGCAGCGTGCCGGCGAATTCTCACTAAAGGCTTACCTTCACGGAGCCGTCGCGCTTTGGTGACCTGAAGCCCTGACCGTTCATCTAACCTGATTGTGGATAGAACCAATGGAACCGATCACCATCTACACGACGGCTTGGTGCCCGGATTGCCGCTATACCAAGGCTTTCCTGCGGGAGCGAGGCGTCACCTACCGCGAAGTCAACATTGAAGAAGACGAAGCCGCCGAAGAAATCGTTCTCAAGGCAAACAATGGCTTGCGCAAAGTGCCGACGCTCGAAGTTGCCGGGCGCTATTTTGCCTGCAGCCCGTTCGATCCCGAAGAACTCGCTGAGGAATTGAATATTCCGTTGAATCCGTAATCCGCAGCAGATTCTCGGGTGGCTTAATTAATGGACCGGACGGCCCCGCGCCCAGACCTCGGTCACGTGCAACGACTCATCGAGCAGCAACACGTCGGCATCCGCGCCAACCCGCAAGGATCCTTTCTTGAACTCGATTCCCAGCAGCGTCGCGGGGTTGAGTGTCAGCATGCGCACAGCATCCGCTGAGGGAACGCCGAGGTTCACGATGTTCCGTAGCGCGCGGTCGAGCGTGAGCGTGCTGCCGGCAAGAATTCCTGCGGCATTGCGGCAGACGCCATTGGTCACGGTCACTTCGAAACCGCCGAGCAGGTACTTGCCGTCGGGCATGCCGGTGGCGGAGAGCCCGTCGCTCACCAAAGTCACCTGTTCATGACCTTTGGCCTTCAGCAGCAGCTTCATGGCAGCTTCTTCGACGTGCACGCCGTCCGCGATCAATTCCGCGTTGATTTCCGGTGAAGTGAGCACCGCGCCAATCACACCCGGATCGCGATGGGTGAACGGCCGCATGGCGTTGTAGGTGTGCGTAGCGCTGCGCGCTCCGTGGGCAATGGCAAACCGCGCTTGCTCGTAATTGGCATCGGTATGGCCAATCGAAACAACCAAGCCGGCTTTGCGTGCCGCTTCCATGCACGGAGCCGCACCAAGCACCTCCGGGGCAATGGTGATGAGCCGCGCGTTTCCCCCCGCTGCCTGCAAAAAGCGTTTGAGCAAGCCCTCCGAAGGCGACTGGATCCATTCGACCGGATGTACGCCTCGGCGTTCTTTGCTGATGAACGGCCCCTCAAAGTGGAGGCCCAAAACTTCAGCACGAGATTCCTTTGCCGCGTGCTGCTGTGTGATGTAGAGCGAGATTCCTTCTGCCGCCCGGCAGGTGTCGTCGGGAGCTGCAGTAACTGTAGTGGCAAGCAGCGAGGTGGTTCCGAACTCGGCCACCTTTCGGGTAACGACGCACAGAGCATCCGTAGTCGCTTCCATGACATCGCGCCCGCCTGCGCCGTGGATGTGAATATCAATGAATCCGGGGACCGCGGTTTTCCCGCTGGCGTCAATTTCGGCAGCGCCCGCGGGCAGGCTCAGGCCGCTCCGCGGTCCGACCGCCTCAATGACGTCGTCGCGGAGCAAAATCCCTGCGTCCTTGATTTCCGAGGTGGGGGTTAAAGCACGCCCGGCATGGATGAGGGTAGTTGGCATCGTCGTACAACATCGTAACGGAAATGCCGGGCGGGATAAAACGAAACGGGCGAACTCAAAGATAACCAGTCCGCCCGCTTGCCAAGATAAACAGTGATTGCGTTTTACTTGCCAGCCATTTCGATGCTGTCCAGCTTGAGCGTGTCGCCTTCCACAGTGCCCTTGACGGTCACGTGATGGCCCGCATGCTCGGCTACCTTGTCCTGCGCATCGACAACGTACACTTTCTTGTCGGCGTCGTTCACGAACACATATTTCGCGCCATGTTCCTTGACGCACTTGGTCGTGCACTCGCCGGCCTTCGCGTTTGCGCCCTTCACTCCGCACTGGCTGTCGGAAATCCAGCCGGTCATGGAGCTATCTGCCGCCAACGCAAGAGTCCCCGCAAACAGCGTTGCTGCGATTGCGGTTGTGAGTCTCAGTTTCATCGTTCCCCCTCCAGAAGTCCTTTTGTCGTGGTTGAGTTGCCGGGCCGTGTTGCTAGCTTCGCATAGCCCCGGCTCCCGTGTCCAGTCACTTCCTAAACCGTACTGGCGGCGAATTTTATTCCCATCGCAAGCAAGAAAAGGGGAAGATTCTCTCGAATCCTCCCCGGATGATGTTCGATTGCCGCCGTAAGCCGCGGGTGCTTACCAGGGACCGCCCTATTGGCCGGAAGTTGCCGCGCTGGCCGAGGCTGTCGGCGTGCTCTTCGGCGTGCTTAAGTAGCCGGTAGCGCTGCTCTTGGTGACTTTGTTGACCACCAGCTCCAGCGCGGAGCGGCTGCCGCCGGTGTAGAAGAAGATCGGTTCGTTGACCGAGCGGTTCTTCTTCTCAAAGTTGTTGTCGTCGGCCAGCACGTTGATGGTGTACTGGTTCTTTTTGGGATTAGTATCTTTCAGCACAATCTGGATGCCGCCCACTTTTGTGGCGCCGCCCTTGCGCTGCACAGTGAATTCAAAATAATCGCGCTGGCCCATATGGCGAAGCTGATCGATTTCATCGTGGTTACGCGCAATCAAGGTGCCCATTTCACTGCGGGCCATCTGAATGCTGTTCTTGGTGGCGTCCAGGTCGCCCTTGACTCCGGTGATGTCGCCGTTCAGTTTGTTGAGGTCATCCGCGCTCGCCTTGGTGGCCAGTTCCGCCTTCATGGAGGTGGCCAAGCTGTCCACTTTCTGATCTACAGCGTGCGTGGCGCTTTTAGTTTGCTTGCGCGCGTTGAGCAATTCGCCCTGCGTGACGTTCAGCTTGTTGGCGATGACCTTCAGGTCGCTTTGCATTTGCTGATTGATTTCGTCTTCCTTGGCTAGACGCTGAGTGAGCGCTTCGCTGGCCTGCTTGGAGGCCACGGCCGTTTGCTCCAGGCTCTTGGCCTGATTGAGGGCGCTCCATCCGAGGCCCAGCCCGAAAAGAGAAAGACCACTTAGGACGCCCAGCGCCAATCCGACCCAACGAGGCGTGCCCGGGGTAGCACTGGGGGAATACTCTTGGAATTCCATCATAGGGGTTTGTCTCTCCTTTGAGGCTTACTTTGCCCTGTATGGGAAGAAGGAGCACCCGCCGAGCCAAAAGGCCGGATCGCCACTAGTACTAGAGAAGGCACGAGGAATCAACAAGTTGGACTCGCGACAAAAGGCCACTCGATAAATACTAAGAGTACTAGTACTTGTAAGGATTACCCTGATGCGTAGAAGCGACTCAAGATCACTTGCGAAAAAAGAGCTCGGAACAGGCCTACACCACGGAAGAAGCTGCTAAGCTACTTGTGGCCAACTATTTACGAACAAAGGAGTCAGGCGGCACGGAAGGTGTCCGCGCCCGCTTCCGCACGCTCGGAGTTGAAATAGCGGTCTAGGGTATTCATTGCAGCTTCCAGGACCGAGCGACAATCGGAGCAGCCTTCAAGGTGACGCTCGATCTCCCTCTCTACCGGAGACGAGAGTCGTCCCTCCAGATACCAGCAAATCAAATGAATAGTGTCTCGGCAGCTCATGCGCCTGTCCCCTGCAATTCCCCACAGCCATGGACTAGGTGAACACTGTAGTGCACTTGCAGCGCCAAAAAGGGTCAGGGCCACCGTACAAGTTGTAAATGAATGACAAATAAAGGCTTATTCAACTTGTGATCGGTTCGTTGTCGGTCAAGACGCGCGTTCTATTCTGAAAAGTTTACACCCCAGGTGGACAATTTGAGCACTGCATCGACGCATGGGGCAAGCAGTTTATCTCTGGCGCCCCGCTTATCGCTGCGGAAGGACGGTCATTTCCTTGAGCGCGGCAATGCGATCAGGAATGGCCGGATGGGTACTGAAAAGTGTCCCGAAAGAGCCGCCCCCAAAAAGCGGTTTCACGATGCACAGCGAGGCAGTCGAAGGCGAAATGGCGGTTGTGGGGATACGGTTGTTATATGTCCCGAGCTTCTGAAGAGCGCTGATCAAGCCGTAAGGGTTCCCTACCATGCGCGCGCCGGTCGCATCGGCGGAATACTCGCGCTGGCGGGACAGCCCCAGCTGCAACAGCATGGCGGCAAAAGGTGCCAGAAACAGCATCAGGATTGCGGCCATTCCCCCGCCTTTTTGGTCGTCGCGGTCCCCGCCTCCCCATCCGCCAAAAATCATGGCCCAGCGACCCATGGTCGCTAAATGCACAACGGCGCCGGCAATGGTTGCGGCGATCGAACTGATCAGAATGTCGTAGTTGCGTACGTGCGACAGTTCGTGAGCAATGACTCCCTCAAGTTCTTCATCATTCATCAGTTCGAGCAAACCCTGCGTCACGGCCACCGAGGCGTGGCGCGGATTTCTTCCCGTGGCGAAGGCGTTGGGCGCTTGCTCAGGAACGACATACAACTTCGGCATTGGCAGATTGGCTTTTGCGGCGAGTCGCTCCATCACCTGGTACAGTCGCGGCAACTGTTCGCGCGTCACCGGTTTTGCGCCGCTAGACCATAGCGCGATTTTGTCCGAAAAGAAGTAAGCGAACGCATTCATGATTACGGCGAACCCGAGGGCGATGGTCATGCCGCCGCGGCCACCGAAGCCCTGCCCGATCAGCATCAACAGAAGCGTAAGAGCTACCAGCAAGAAAGTGGTTCGAAAGATTCTCATAATTTTCCTTCTATTCTACGCACACCAACCGCGCCACAAAGTGCCCATCTCGGTCCTTTGGGACGTAACCATGTGAACCCGTGCTTCCACAAGACTTCCTTTGTATTAGATACGTGCCGCGGCGGCAGGTTGTTTCGCAGGCTTGCGCTCGAAGCGCATCGTGTCTTTCTGCCCGTCTCGGTCCACGATCACGTGATCGCCGGGCAACACCTTGCCTTCCAGGATCTGCATCGCCAGGGGGTCCTGAATCAGCCGTTGAATGGTTCGGCGGAGCGGCCGTGCGCCGTAAGCCGGGTCGTAGCCTTCGCGCAGCAGCAATTCTTGCGCCGCTGGTTTGAGCTCCAAGGTGATCTGCCGCTCGGCCAGTCGTTTCTCCACACTCTTCATGAGCAAGCCCACAATTTGTCCCAATTGCTCCTTGCCCAGCGGATTGAAAATCACAATTTCGTCGATGCGGTTGAGGAACTCCGGCCGGAACAATGCGCGCAACGCTTCCAACGCTTCCCTTCGTGCGCGCTCCAGATCCTTACCGGCCAATTCCGAAATGGCCGCCGAGCCAACGTTGCTGGTCATGACCAAAACGGTATTCCGAAAATCTACGGTGCGGCCCTTGCCGTCGGTGAGACGCCCATCCTCGAGAATCTGCAGCAGGACGTTGAACACGTCCGGATGCGCTTTTTCGATCTCGTCAAACAGGATGACGGAATACAGATGACGGCGTACCTGCTCGGTAAGCTGGCCGCCTTCTTCGTAGCCCACGTACCCCGGCGGGGCACCAATGAGCCGGGCGACGCTGTGTTTCTCCATATACTCGCTCATGTCGATGCGAATCATCAATTTCTCGTCGTCGAAGAGAAATTCCGCCAGCGCGCGCGCCAGCTCCGTTTTGCCCACGCCGGTCGGCCCCAGGAAGATGAACGAGCCGATCGGGCGCTTAGCGTCTGAAACCCCAGCGCGGCTGCGGCGCACGGCGTTCGCCACGCGCGCCAGCGCGTCCTCCTGGCCAACTACGCGCTGGCGCAAGCGCTCTTCCATGTGCACCAGCTTTTGCGCTTCGCCTTCGAGTAAACGGCCCGCGGGAATGCCGGTCCACTTGCTGACGAGTTTGGCGACGTCTTCTTCGTCAACCTCTTCTTTCAGCATAGGAGCGTCTTTTTGCACGGAAGCAAAGCGCTCCTGAGCCTGCTTCAGTTCGCGCTCCGCGGCGGCGCTTTTTCCATAACGGATTTCCGCCACCTTGGCCAGTTCGCCGGCGCGCTCGTACCGCTGCTCTTCGGCCTTAAGCTGCTCAATTTGTTCTTTTAGCTTGCGGATCTTCCCAATGGCTTCCTTTTCTGCTTGCCACCGCGCTTTCTTGCCGCTCGATTCCTCTTTCAGTTTCGCGAGTTCCTTTTCAATCTGGCTGCGGCGTTCCTTGGAGTGCGCGTCGGATTCCTTCAGCAGCGCCTGGCGTTCGATTTCGAGCTGCATGATGCGCCGCTCGATTTCATCAATCTCTACAGGCAAAGAGTCGATCTGCATACGCAGGCTGGCCGCACATTCGTCAATCAAGTCGATAGCCTTGTCCGGCAGGAACCGGTCCGAGATATAACGATTGGAGAGCGTGGCCGCCGCGATAATGGCGGAATCCTTGATGCGCACGCCGTGGTGCACTTCATAGCGTTCCTTCAGGCCGCGCAGGATAGCAATCGTATCTTCAACCGTGGGCTCGGCAACGAGCACGGGTTGGAAGCGGCGTTCAAGGGCAGGATCTTTTTCAATGTGTTTCTTGTATTCGTTGAGCGTGGTCGCGCCAATCGCCCGCAGTTCACCGCGGGCCAGCGCCGGCTTGAGCATGTTGGAGGCATCCATCGATCCTTCTGCGGCGCCGGCTCCTACCAGTGTGTGCAGCTCATCGATGAACAAAATGATCTGCCCTTCGGCTTCCGTGATTTCCTTAAGAACGGCTTTGAGACGGTCCTCAAATTCGCCGCGGAATTTTGCCCCCGCTACGAGTGCAGCAAGATCCAAAGCGACGATGCGCTTGGTCTTCAACACGTCCGGCACATCTCCCGAAACGATACGCTGGGCCAGACCTTCGACGATGGCCGTTTTGCCAACGCCGGGTTCGCCGATGAGCACGGGATTGTTCTTGGTGCGCCGCGCGAGAATCTGCATTACACGGCGAATCTCTTCATCGCGGCCGATGACAGGATCAAGCTTCTGCTTTCGCGCGAGTTCGGTCAGATCGCGCGCGTACTTTTCCAATGCCGCGTATGTCGCTTCGGGATTCTGGGAAGTCACACGCTGGCTGCCCCGTACTCCGGCGAGAGCCTGCAGAATCGCTCCATGGGAGGCGCCCTGGCGTTTCAGCAATTGACCGGCTGGATCCCGGTCGCCCCCGGCAATGGCCAGAAAGAGGTGCTCGGTAGAGACAAACTCATCCTTAAACCTATCCGCCTCTTTGAATGCCTCCTCAAGGACATCGTTGAGCGCCCGTCCCATATGCTGCTGCGCAAAGCCTTGCACTTTGGGGAGCCGGCCAATCTCCCGCTCGATTTCCTGGTTTAAGGCTTCCGTGTGAATGCCCAAGCGAGCAAGCAACGGAGGCACCACGCCATCGGTTTGCACCACGAGTGCGGCCAGCAAGTGAATCGGCTCAATCTGCTGATTTTCGTGCTGGGCAGCTACTTCCTGGGCGCTCTGGACGGCTTCTTGCGCCTTCACGGTCATTTTTTCAAATCGCAACATAGGCCCTCATACGGAGTTCCGATCTCGCTCGTCGAACAAAGGGGCTGGCTCATCGCCAGCCCCCTATTTTTACAGTTTTCAACTTCACTAGAAGCCCTTTTGCTGCGCCGGACTGCTTACTTCCCAGAGGCAGCCGCTGCCACGCCCGGAGCCGAAACGTTGACCTTGATTTGCTTCGGCTTAGCTTCCTCGCGCTTGGGAATGGTGAGGGTCAGCACGCCGTCCTGATACTCGGCTTTGATGCCGTCCGAGTCCACCGTGTTCGAGAGCGTGAAGCTGCGAGCAAAGGAGCCAAAGGAGCGCTCCACGCGCAGGTAGTTCTCTTCATTCACCTTCTTGTCGAACTTGCGCTCCCCGCGGATCGTCAGGATGTTGTTCTCCACGCGGATGTCCAAATCCTTGGGATCGACGTCGGGGAGGTCCGCCTTCACCATGAGTTCCTGCTCGGTCTCGTAGATGTCTACGGCCGGGGCCCACGCGCTGAGGTTTGAGTCCTCGCCCGTTCGATCGAAAGCATCATTGAACAGGCGGTTGATCTGGTCCTGCAGGGTCGTTACGTTACGAAAAGGTTCCCATCGAGCAATCGTTCTCATTGTTGTAAGCACCTCCATAGGTGACTTCACACGCATAATAAAATATGAGCGTGTAATTGTCAAGAAAAACTTAAGGGCCTACGAAAATATGATAACATCTTAAGAATCAAAAGCATAGCTATGAATTCCATTCTTCCATTCTAATGGCGGGTTGACGCATCTCGGCTTAAGGACCTTGACGTTGCCCTCCCACGGTTTCACAAGCCGGCAGCACCAGGTAGACGGTCGGACCATACCGTAAAACAAACTACTTTGTGCTGCGAAGTTAAGCGGCTCTGCGTCTTCCGGCGGCAGGAGGGTCGAGGCAATTGGTTGGGAATGCGCCCCGTGGTTCCGCTTCAGAAAGCCTAAAGCGGGTTCTTGCTACACTACCGCTTCTCATGCGCCTGGACGAGCTTGACTACCACCTCCCTCCCGAGCAAATCGCGCAACGGCCCCCCGAACGCCGTGACGCCTCACGTCTTTTGCTTCTGAACCGCTCTTCGGGGGCCTTCGAAGATCGGCTTTTCGCAGAATTTCCGGGCCTCCTCACCGGCAACGAGTTGCTCGTTCTGAACAATGCACGTGTGATACCCGCGCGGCTTTTCGGGCGCCGCGCCGGGGTCGGTTCGCAGAAGCCTTCACGAGCCACACGAGCCGAGCACTTGACCGGGAAAGTGGAGGTGCTATTGACGCGCCGAGTCGCGGGCGATACGTGGGAAGCTTTGGTGCGCCCAGGACGCAAAATGCGCTTAAGGGAGCGCGTGCTTTTCGGGGAAGGAGAGTTGGAGGCTGAAATAACGGGGCGCGGCGAATTTGGCTTGCGCACTCTGCGGTTTGTCTCTCGTGACCAGCGCTCGGTGAACGAGCACTTCGAGCGATTGGGGCACGTGCCGCTGCCTCCGTATATTGAACGGCCCGATGAATCAACCGATCGCGAGCGCTATCAAACCGTCTTTGCCAAGCGGCCTGGTGCGATTGCCGCGCCCACTGCGGGTCTGCACTTCTCGGAGCAGATACTCAAGCAAATTCGCGAGCGAGGAGTGGAGATCTGTGAACTAACGCTCGACGTGGGGCTCGGTACGTTTCAGCCCGTCCGCAGTGCAACGCTCGAAGAACACGCGATGCATTCCGAATCTTATGAAATTCCCGGCGAAACCGCCGAACGCATTAACGCGGCGCATGCGGCGGGGCGCCCCATTTTGGCCATCGGGACAACCGTGGTGCGAGCTCTGGAAGACGCGGCCCAGCGTACGGCACAGGCCGGGGCTACAAACGCGGTGACAGCGGGCAAAGCGCAGGCTCAACTGTTCATCATCCCGGGATTTCCGTTCCGCGTCGTGAACGCTTTGCTAACCAACTTTCACTTGCCGCGCTCGACGCTGCTGGCGCTAGTGTGTGCTTTTGCGGGACGTGAAACCGTGCTCCGCGCTTATCGTCACGCGGTCGAAGCGGGGTATCGTTTCTACAGCTACGGGGATTGCATGCTGATTCGTTGACCCGGGCGCGGCACGCCACGACCGGCAAACGGAACGGGCTGATGGTTCCGCGTCGAAGCGGATTTGTGGGAGCATCTGCATAGGTCCATTGGAAAAGTCGGGAGGCTGCGGCTGGCTGCAACCTCCCTCTTGTGTCCAGAAGAAAACAATTGCGAAGCGGTCTGTCTTATTCGCTGAAAACAAATACACGGGCCTGGCCGGAGAAGCGCACTTCCTTCACTTGGCCATTTTCGCCGATGAGGACAGAATCGTAGCTCGACTTCGTGTTGCGGTCTTCCCAGCGGCCTTCGGTTTCGGTGATTACCTTGCCGTTCTTTTGCACGGTGGCCTTGTTGCCGTCGATCAAGAGGCGGTACTCGCCGGCCTGCAATTCAGCTTTGCCGATCTTGCTGGTCTGGGCAAGGTTGATGTTTTTGGAGAAAGGCTTGGCGAAAAGGGGCACTGCCAGCGCAAGAGCAGCCAACAGAGCGAGAGAGCGGAAAATGGAGCTGTTTTTCATGCGTGTCAATTTCCTTTCGGACAGGATCGAGTCAGCCGGGACAGAAGGCTGCGGCGGGCAAGATAGAGTTGACACGCAAAGGGAGGACGAGTAGTCTCGCCGGTGAAGACACCTCTTCTTCCAGGACTAACGGCCGGAAAAACTGCGTGTCACCACCCCGCGGCTGCCACCGCGGGTTTTTTTTCTGAATCTCGCCTTGCACAGCGCTACGAGCGGCTGCCCTCGTATAGACGAAATCGCAGCGGGGAATGTTTCGCGGTCCAGTGATAAAATTTTCGTAGTTGTAGAAAAATTGCGGCGAGACAACTTTATTTCTGCTTAAGCGAAACCCGCTGGCTCTTTTGCGAGATAAATCGTTCCTAAAAATACTTGAAACCCACCGATGAGGTTCTCAAAGACAGACCGTAATATTGGTCTTTGCCACTGCCGCACTGCCGCGCCGTTTCGTGCATCGGCTAGCTTGTTCATCTATACTCTAGGTCATTTTTCCGGGGATCACGGATGCGGATTCTGATTCTCAGCGATTTACATTCGAATGCTACTGCTCTGAATGCCGTTCTTGATGCGGCGAAGGATCGCTGGGATTTTTCCGTTTGCCTAGGCGACGTAGTCGGGTACGGCCCGGATCCCAATGAGGTCACGGCACGGCTGCGCGAGTTGGGCACGAAGACGATCCGAGGGAACCACGACAAAGCCGTAACCGGCTTGATGGATACGGAAGATTTCAATCCTGTAGCGAAAGCGGCGGTGGATTGGACACGGTCAGAATTGAATCCGGAGCACATGGCCTGGCTTTCGGCTTTGCCGAAGGGGCCGCTCGAAACCGACGGCATCGTGCTCGTTCACGGAGCGCTTCAAGACGAAGACGAATATGTGTTCACGCCGCAACAAGCTCTCGACGGCCTCCTCGATTCCAATGCCAAGGTCACTTTTTTCGGCCACACGCATCACCAGGGTGGGTTTTCCTACGAAGACGCGGATCTTGAAGTACTGCAGATTCGGCCACGCTCGGCGGAATCGTTTGCCGCTCTGCGCATCGAGCCAACTCGGCGCTATCTATTGAATCCCGGTTCGATTGGCCAGCCGCGCGACGGGGACCCACGAGCTGCCTTTGCAATTGCGGATTTACAGCACAACGTGGTGGAATTTTGGCGCGTTCCCTACGACATTCAGGCGGTTCAAAAGCGTATGCGATCGGCCCACCTTCCGGAGCCTTTGGTCCAACGATTGGCGGTCGGCCGATAGTTCGGCGCTTTCCCGCTCCTCTATAGTTTTCAGGTACGTACTTTAGTCATAATAAGCTATGTGAACTAGAAGCCAGCCTGAAAGGATTCCTGGCCTCCGGCCTCGTGGACCTGCATGAGAACGGCGCCCGCACTTGGTTTGGCGCGGACCCGTCGTGGGAAGTGCGAGGCGGCGGAAAAGCCGCTTTTGCATCTCTGGTCAGAACAATTCAACCTGACGCGACGTGTGCTGGCTATCACGGATCATTCCCAGGAACGAATGGTCCTGGCTGTCGAACGTTTCGACCGTGCCAAGCCGGACCGGCTGGAATTTGTGCGCCGGGAATTTGAACGTGACGCCCGCCAGCTGTCGTGTGAAGAATTCCGCGCGCGGCTGGAGCCAGCTCCTTGCCGAACAGTTCCCGGACGAAAATGTCGAATCCCTACCTGCTTCCGCGGACCTGGAGCACTCTCTTTCCGGAAACTGCGCGCGCGAGTGGAATCCTCAGACACCATCGACAACTGCCTCACCTTTGCGCTGCTCTGGCTGGCACACGCCCGCCGTTCGAGCGCTGACGGAGCAATCACAGGACTTCGATTGGTTGTTCCCAAGGATACGTCACGAACCGTGGCGCACCGCGTTGGAGCGCTTGACTCACACCTCGCAGTGGAGTTGTATGAGCACAATTCGCTGCTTGACATTCTCGAAAAAATCGATCCGCGGCGCGCCGGCAATGTGGATACCTGGCTCGTCCCTGCGCGCGAATCGGAAGCCCTTTTGCAGCGGGCCAAGCCCGCGCTCGAATCCATCGTCGCCGCGCGTGGTCATGCGGCAATAGCCCGCTGCGCTGCCCATTCGACACGTGACATCCTTCGAGATTGGAGCATTTTTCGAGACGCCATTACACAGCGCTAGAAAAAAGGGGATAAGCACATCCTGCTGAACTTGGCCCGCTCGAGGTATCGGGACAGCTCGGGAATTGGAGAAATGGCGAAAAGGTACGTTTCGGTGGTGAGAAAAGGCGGCCAGATGTAAGGTAAGGTAGCGAAGGTGCAGGAAGTGCTGAAGATTATCTAGCCTCTATCAGGTATTCCCTGAATTTCCCAGCGAAGAAAGCGGCGTTAGGGGGTTTTCCCGATGCGGACAGCTGAGCCTTTACAGATTTTGTGAGGAAATTCATCCGTAAAAGGAGAGAAGCGGTTAGGGGCAAGCCCTAACCGCTTCCCGGGGTGTGTCCTCGAAGTGGTTTTGTAATATTAGATGTGTGCGAGCCAAAAAGGTTTCCTTGGCTAGAAAAAAATTTTGGCAAAATCGATTTAGTAAGGCAAAATCTCAATAAAACAAGTACTTACGCCAGCGGTCATCACGGTGGCCAATCAGCCGCATCAGTTGCCGGGAGGTGTGGAGTGTAAAGGGCCGAGGCTTGCGAGCCAGCTTTAGCCCCGCTTCTTCCGGGGTGCGATCCCCCTTGGCGTTATTGCAGCGGTAGCAGCAGGCCACGAGATTTTCCCAAGAAGAACGCCCTCCGCGGGACCGGGGCAACACATGGTCCAGCGTCAGCTCGGAACTCGGAAACACACGCTCGCAGAACTGGCAGGTGTTCCGGTCACGCAGCAGAATATTCTTCCGGGAAAGCGCGCGGCTCTGTTGGGGAATGTGCCGGTATGCCAGCAGGCGAATCACGGATGGGACTTGGTGAGCATGCGTGGCGGAGTGCACCTCGGCGCTATGCAGCTCTTCCGCCTGGGCTACCCCCTTCAGCATCAATACCATCGCTCGGCGCACCGCGGTGACATTGATCGGCTCGTAAGTCGCATTCAAGACGAGCACCGGTTCCTGCATCAAGGATGCGCGGCGGGAAATCGAGTTGTGGATTCTACTACCAGCGGGAGCATCGGAATCGGGCGCAGCCACGCTCTCCGCTTGGGGGGAATGAGCCCCTCGGGAATCGGCCGCCATGTGCCGGTTTGGTCCCATTGAGCTTGCCTAGACTATTCTACCATTCTACAGGGCTTGGGAGTGGATTTCTTACCGGCCGGACCACCCGGGCCGCAATCCTACTACCGACTCGGCACCCGCTTCCCACAAAGCTCGCGTGCAGGCATCCACCGTGACTCCAGTCGTCAATACATCAGCGCCCAGTAGAACGCGACGATTGTCAACTTGGCTGCCCGGACGTGTGGCCAAGCGCGCCACGCACCGATTCCCAGCGTTCTGCGAGGCTGAGAATACGCTTGTCGGGCCGGGCACGCGTTCGCGCTGGCGGTGCAGCGGAGCCGACACGACAACATCCGCAGTGAACATATTAAAGCGAGAATTACTCGATAGTGCCGGATAGGCTTTTTTCGGCACTAAAGGCAATTTCCCCGAAGGGGCCCCCTACAACAGGCCCTGCTCCATTTTTTCCTGGCACGCAATGCAGTGCTTGGCCCAAGGCACGGCTTCCAGCCGCTTTTGCTGCATCTCCTCCTGGCAGTTGGCGCAGACGCCGTATTCGTCTTCCTGAATGCGCTTGAGCGCGGCGTCAATCATATTCAGAAGCGAGCGGTCGGCATTGGTCATGCCGAAGAGAAACTCCTTGGTATAGGAGTTGGCCGCTTTGTCTGCCAGGTCCACGGTGGGGTCTTCGTCCGCCGTTCTTCCTTCTTCCTGGGTGCGGGCGATGGTTTTCATCAATTCCTCGCGCCGTGCCAGCAATTTCTTCTTGTAATAATCGAGTCGTTTCTTGTCCATGGAAGTCCCGCCCCTCTGCATACTACTTGGGGCCACCTAAAAACTCCACAGTGTAGACCGGCTTCACGTTGAAGTCAAGGCAAAGCTACGCAAAATTTACGCAAAATAGCCAAAAACGGAGGAGCAGAATCCATTTGGCGCGCGACACTATTGCTGAAGGAAATTAGTAAAACGCGACACCGCCGTCCACATTGATGGATTGCCCAGTGATGGCGCTAGACTGTTCCGAGCACAGGAAGAGCGCGGCGCGCGCGATTTCCTCTGCGGTTTGCGCGCGGCCTTGCAGCACACTGCTCAAAAAGCCTTTCAATTGTTCTTCGGCACTGATGCCCAGACGCTTGGCCAAGTCCGCGCCCAATTCTTTCGACATGCGCGTTCCCGTGACCGGCCCCGGACAAATGGCGTTTACGCGCACGCCTTTCTGGGCCGCTTCCGCCGCCGTCGAACGGGTCAGGCCGAGCATTCCGGCTTTGGCAGCGGCATACGCCGAACCCCACAAATACGCCGCCTTGGCGGAGAGACTGGAAATATTCAGAATTATGCCCGAACCGCGCGCGTACATTTCCGGCAGCACCAGCTTTGACAGCAAAAATGCCGCGCGCAGATGCACGGCGATCACTTTGTCGAATTCCGCGAGCGGATACTCTTCCACGGGAACGACCGGCCCGTAGTGCCCCCCATTGTTCACCAGGATGTCGACCTTGCCGAATTTTTCGCGCGCCGCAGCAACGATGTGCGTGCACGCCGGTTCTTGCGTTAGATCCGCGGTTGCATATTCAGCCCGGCCGCCGCTCTCCGCTATTTCCTTGGCCACCGCGGCGAGTTCTTTTTCAGTGCGCGCCGCGAGGAACACCGCGGCACCTTCCTTGGCGAATAAATGAGCGACGGCTCGGCCGATGCCTCGGCCCGAACCGGTGACAAGCGCCACTTGATTTTTCAGCAGCATCGGGACAATGAGGATAGAAGGGAAACCGGCGGGGAAGCAAGGAGCTGGCTGCGTTGCTTCGGAGGAATTGTTCCCGTACTGCTGAAGCGGCAGGTATTCGAGTGTTTCCCGTCTCCCAATGCCGTAAAGAAAAATTTTCGAAAGTTGCTGCAATCTTCGTGTAATGCAACAACCTCCTTACGTCGTCTCTAGCGTGCGTCTCCCCCAGCCGGTAAACTTGACTGCAAGGCACCGGTATGCCGCGATTTAACTTTCTCATCTTTGTTGCGCCGGTTTTCGCGTCCACTGTCTTTGTAGGTTGCGGTTCGTCGAGTCCTGTCCTCAACGGAAACCCGCCGGCACCGGCGCCGCCCTCGACCACCGATGTCGTCACCTATCACTATGACAATCAGCGCACGGGGCAGAATCTGAATGAAGTCACGCTGACGCCTGCAAACGTGAACTCTTCCACGTTTGGAAAGGTGGGTGAGCTGGCGGTGGATGGCCAGATTGATGGTCAGGCGCTCTTTCTGAGCCAGCTTGCCATCCCGGGAAAAGGAACCAAGGACGTTTTGTATGTGGCTACCGAAAACGACACCGTTTATGCGGTGGACGCGCAAAGCGTCAGCGGCAACTCGGCCACAATCCTTTGGAAAACGTCCGTTCTCGCCGCCGGGGAATCTCCAGCGACGAACTTGCCGTGCGGAAATATCAGTCCAAACGGAATTACGGCTACGCCGGTTATTGGCCGCAGCCGTAATGCCATTTATGTCGAAGCCCTGTCTCAAAACTCCGCTGGAAATATCATCCATCGGTTGCACGCGCTCGACCTGACCAATGGTAATGAGCTGTTCGGCGGACCCACAACCATCACCGCAACCTACCCGGGTACGGGCGGGAACAGCAGTGGCGGGGTCGTCACTTTCCTTCCCAATGTTCACCATGAACGGGCCGCGCTGCTGCAGAGCGGTAACGTTATTTATACCGCGTGGTCGGGGTTGAATGGCGATTGTGGAGCCTATTCCGCGTGGGTGATTGCGTATGATGCCGGTACGCTGAAACAAACCGCGGCAATTGACCTGGTGCCGAACAATTCCGGGGGAGGCATGTGGATGGGAGGAGGCGGAGCGGCAGCAGGCGCCTCCGGAGATGTATACGTAATCACCGGCAACGGCTTTGGGGATACACCGGGGACGAACAGCAGCTATGGAAACTCGTTCGTTCGTCTTTCGACAGCAAGCGGCCTCACGGTCGGCGACTATTTCACGCCATTCAACACCAATGCCGAGGATTCTGCGGACGAGGATTTCGGTTCGGCTGGGCCGCTTCTCCTCCCCGATGTGGTCGACGCGAACGGAGTAACTCGTCACCTCGCAGTAGGTGCCGGGAAAGATGGCAATCTCTACGTCTTAAACCGGGACAACCTCGGACAGTTTAATTCCACCAGGAACAGCGTCTATCAGCAATTCAGCTTGAGTTCAGGCGAAAATCAATCGTCGCCGGTCTTCTTCAACAATACAGTTTATGTTTGTCCGACAAACAACACGTTAAAGGCCTTTCCGATTTCCCAGGCGCTTTTGGCGACCTCGCCTTCTTCGCAGAGTGCCCATCGATTTGGCAGCAACGGGGCTGTGCCTAGCGTCTCGGCGAATGGCACGGCGCAGGGCATCATCTGGGCGCTCGATTGGGGAGCGGGCGTTCTATTCGCTTACGACGCCACGGACCTTACCAAGGAACTTTACGACTCGAATCAAGCTGCCGGGAACCGCGATCACTTTTCCCCAGTCGGAGGGCATTTCATCACGCCGATGGTCGCGAACGGAAGGGCGTATATCGGCACGAAAACCAGCGTCGCGGTGTTTGGCCTACTGCACTAGCTTCTTGTTGACGTCGACTCGCGGCGGATGTAGATGATTTTTTCCACGCGGGCGCACACCGTTCCTTTACCATCTGTCAATTCCACGACATCGCTGCGGTCAACCGAACGCTGTGTGTCCAGGGCGGCACGGATGGACGCCAACTCCGCGTCGTCAATCACGAACCG
Organism: Acidobacteriota bacterium; assembly: GCA_003223245.1. GTDB lineage: Bacteria > Acidobacteriota > Terriglobia > Acidiferrales > UBA7541 > Acidiferrum. Next base: position 58,555 of record QHYI01000109.1, on the reverse strand, counting down.
CGCGTGCAGTGTTTCCCGGCCGGGTTTCAGGAATTCGATTTTTGCGGCTTTGTCCCACACGATGAAGTCCGGTCCCAGACGGTGCATCAGCATGAGCATGCAGAAGGGATCGATCGCGGAATAGATGCTGCCGCCAAAAATCGTGCCTTCATAATTGCGCGTGCGCCGGGAAAGCGGCAGCTCCAGCCGCACCTCGCTCGAATCCTCCGCAATGTATTCCAGCGTGCCGCGATAACAGCCCCAAAAGTAGAAAGACCAGCAGCGCAGCTTGTTGACGATGGCTGCGGGCAGCTGCATGGCTAACGACATCATATCCAGAGGAAAAGCAAGTTGCTCATGGGAAATCGAAGACACTCGAAGCGAAGCAAGCCGATTGGGCAGTCCCAGCGGGCGCTTCAGATTTTGTGAAGTTTATGACGCCGGAAATTTCAGGCGCTTGCGTAGCCTATTTGGTGGTCCTCAAGTCTTTGAGCAGGTGATGGACCAGGCCATTGATATCGCTCTGGGTGAGCGTAAAGGTGTTGTAGTGCAGGCGTTTTTCGCCGACCGCGCGATAGACAAGGTGACGCGCGGACTGCTGGATGAAATCGAAAACGATCGTTCCTTCACGAAACCGGATGTGTTCGTACCCAACTGCGGCAGGCCCCCAGCCCCAGGAATCCCAGCAGCCAAACGGCCCGCAAACAACTCCTGGATAACCACCGTAGGCGACCGGAACGGTGGCGTTGCGCCGCTCGACCGCGAAATGATAGTCCACAAGGAAATCAGCGGCCTTAGGATCGCTGATCTGATTGAGCCCCTTGGAGGCCAGCGTCTGCGCAATGGCCGTTTTCACGCGCTGGCGGACCATTTCGTTGTCGGCATTGGTGTCGCGTTGCACGGTTTCGTTGCGAGAGATGACATCGCGAGAGACGACCGGGTGCAAATCGCGCGCTTTCGCTTGCTCGGTTACCGGCCGCCAGGCCCAGGTGGCCAGCTTGTGAATAGGTACGTCGGGATCACGCGTGATTTGGACATACTCATCGCAACCTGCCACTAAGGAGCTACAGAATAGAGCTGAAACTGCGAGCGCAGATGACTTCCTGAAGCCCATCTTCCAATGCTTCATGAGGGTCCTCCAAGCGGACACCATTGCCACTCTATTGAACACGGGCAATAAAAAGGAGTTGCGCGGAAGCGGGCTATCCGCGCTTTTTCACACGGGCACGGCAACCCAGTCTTCCGGTGGGAAAACGATCGGCCAAAATTTGGGGTTTGGAGTATCGAACTCAAAGGCCACGGCGAAATCGCCCTCTGGGGTATCCTCTATGCGCACGACGCGACACTTCTGTTCCACCCTGTTCTGAGGATTGACCAGCAACATAGGTTGCCCTACATGCAGCTCCATTTGTATTCTCATGAGCCCCCCGTGGGCATTGACGACCTGCGTCATGCCCTCGACCTGCTGCTGTTTGCGCGCGGTGTCTTCCGCGATCACGGTGAGGCGCATACGCAGCATCACCCGCTCGCTGCGGCGGCGGTTTACGGGACTAGAAGAATTGGCCATAGGGCACGAATTGTACCTGATTCCACCTTGGGAAGGGTTCTGAACACGGTGCCGAATGCGTGGTGCGTTGCGTCAAAGGCAGAGCCAGGAAAATAACGCCCCGCTTGAACAAGCTTTTGGCTTGCTGTTGGACCGGCCGCAAATCTTGCAGAGGCCAAGCTTCGCTAGGCGTAGTAGGAGGCCAGCATGGACCGGCTCCGGACCGGGAGGTCATCCGCCGATTGGCAGATTTGCGAAAACTTCCAAACCAGCGAAGCGTCGAGCCACCCGTGCATCGCTTCCTGGCGAAGGATTTCCAGGGCTTCTTCGGAGGTAAGGGCTTCCCGATAGGGGCGGTTATTGGTTAGTGCGTCATACACATCTGCGACTTGCAAAATGCGCGCCTTCTGCGGAATCTCCGATCCGTAGAGACCGTCGGGATACCCCGTGCCGTCCATTCGCTCATGGTGATGCCGAATGATCCGGAGGATGGGCCGGAGGGATTTAAGCGGAGCGCAGATTTGCTCTCCAATTACAGGGTGCTGGCGCATCACCTCGGCTTCCTGCGGGTTCAGGCGTCCCGGTTTGAGAAGAATGCTGTCCGGTACGGCCACTTTCCCAATGTCGTGAAGAAGGCAGCCGAGCCGCAATTCCTCCAAATCCTCCGCGGCCAAGCCCAAGCTTTCTCCGAGTTGTGCGGCAAAGTCCGCCAGGCGGTCGGAGTGTCCGTCCGTCAGGGAGTGCTTTGCCTCAATGCTGCGCGCGAGCGAGAGAATGACGGATTTCGCCAGTTCGTCGATGTAGTTCTTCAGCCGCAAAAGCGACTGAATGCGGCCCAACCCTTCCCCCAGCGAAGACGGCATACCCCAGAAATCGGCTGCTCCCGCTTCGCGTCCCAGTTCCAGCTCGGTTGCCGTTGGGGATGAGGAGATAAGGACAACGGGCGTGAGTTGGTTGAGAGGATCTTGTTTCAGGCGCTTGCAAAGCTCATAGCCGCGAACCTGCGGAAGATGATCGTGCAAGAGCACCAGATCCGGTTGAAGTTGTAGGCAAAGTTGACAGGCGCATTCCGCGCTTTCCGCGGTGAAAACTTCGTACCTTTGACTTTCCAGGAAGACTTTCCAATTCTCCCGTTCCGCCGAAGCTACGTCCACAAGCAAGATCGTTGGATTCATGAGCCCGTACCTCTCACTCATTTTGTTGTCTTGCTGGAGGTCGGGCTCGTGGGAAATTCCCGGCCCCGTTTCGCGGGGCTTTGTTCCCTCCGATTATTGGGGACAAGGAAACACTCCGACTGGGGTGTGCTTCTGAGAGGCCAAAGCGCAAGAGCTTATAAGTGTTTCAGAATTTGCATGTTGCCAAGTGAGGCGAAAAAATGAGCGCGCTTGCAAGACGGCGCAAATTGCATGGAGATTGTAAACTTTACTTGAGAGGAGGCCTGCCTGCGCCGTTTTTCGACAGGTATTCGCTCCGTGTAGGCGGAATTGATAGCAAAATAATTACCCTTGGGGCAGAACAGCGCATAATTTTCAATCGCGACGGCCCGCTTGCGAGCGCCAGACCATCTAATTCAGCGAATTCAGGATGCTCTCCGGCCGACTCGTGAAGTATGATAAAGTTTTCTGGGTTTCTTTAAACTAGGGTGACAATGCAGAACACGCATAATGGAAAAGTGCTTCTCCGTGTAAGACCTCGCGGCTTTTGCGCCGGCGTCGTGCGCGCCGTTGACATCGTAGAACTGGCTCTAGAAGCTTATGGCTCGCCGGTTTACGTTCATCATGAAATTGTTCACAACACCTACGTCGTGGAGCAATTGCGCCGCCGCGGGGCCATTTTCGTGGAAGCGATTGATGAAGTGCCGCACGGAGCCGTCCTGGTCTTTAGCGCCCATGGAGTTCCGCCCACCGTCCGCGAAGAAGCCAAAGCCCGCGAGCTTAAAGTGATCGACGCCACTTGCCCGCTGGTTACCAAAGTCCATTTGGAAGCCCTGAAGTTTGCGCGCGAGAAGCGCACCATTATCTTGATTGGTCATCGGGACCACCAGGAAATCATCGGAACCTCCGGCGAGGCTCCGGACCGCACCCTGGTCGTGGACTCCGTAGCCGCCGTGGACGCGCTCGAAGTCGAGGATCCGCTCAAGCTGTCCTTCCTCACGCAAACGACCCTTAGCCTTTACGATACGCAGGAAATCGTCGCGCGGCTTCGCCAGAGATTCCCCGCAATTCAGGGTCCGGCCAGCGATGACATCTGTTACGCTACGCAAAACCGTCAGGAAGCCGTCGAACAGGTGGCCAAGGACGTGGACCTCATCCTGGTTGTCGGTTCGCCGAACAGCTCGAACTCCAACCGCCTCGTGGAAGTGGCGCAGCGCAGCGGCGTGTCGGCTAAGCTGATCGACTCGGCGGCGGACATTGACATGCGTTGGCTCGAAGGCGTTTCGCGGGTGGGTCTCACGGCGGGCGCTTCCGCGCCGGAGGTCCTGGTCGAACAGGTCAGCCAGCGGCTGGCCGAGTTCGGCTTTACTGATCAGCGCGATTTGGACCTGATCCGCGAGGACGTGCGCTTCACCTTGCCTCCGGAACTGGCGACCATCGCGCCCGCGCCGCTAAAGTTTTTGCCGTTGTAGGGGCGCTTAGCGCGTACCCAAAACGCACCGGCTCGAAACGGAGTGCAAGGAGCGGACCTTGGCGGTCAAAATCGTCCGTCAGCCAAAAAAGATTGCGCTGATTGGCGCGCCTTCGAGCGCCGGCGCCTTTTCTCTGGGCAGCGAGAAGGCCCCCGCCGCCCTGCGCGGTGCGGGCCTCGCCGAAAAGCTCCAGGCTGCCGGCTACGAGATCATCGACCACGGCGATTGTGCGCCCCGCCTTTTTGCCGATGACGAAGAGCATCGCCGCGCGCGCAATCTCACCGAAATCGTCGCCGGGCTCAACGACCTAAAGCTGCGCGCAGAATTGGCGGTCAAGAGCGGCGCCTTGGTGCTGGTCCTTGGCGGCGATTGCGCCGGTCGACCGCGACGCCGACCTGAACACTCCCGCGTCTACGCCTTCCGGCCGCATTGACGGCATGGTTGTCGCGCACATTCTCGGCAAAGGCGCACCCGAACTGGTGCGTTTCTGGGGTGAGTCGCCTCTGGTGCGCGAGCCCGACGTGACCCTTTTCGGCATTGAGAGGCTCGATCCTCCGGAGCAGGAATACCTGGCCAAGTCTCCCATGCGGCATTACCGCGCGGGAGACATTCAATTCAAGGGCGGCGCGCGCGCGGCTGAGGACGCGCTCTCGCACATGCACGCCGGCGCCCACGAGTTTGTGCTTCACTTGGATATCGACGTCATCGCCCAGGAAGATTTTCCCGCCGTCAATGTTCCCGGCAGCGGCGGATTGCGCTTCGACGATGTCAGCTCGGCGCTCCTGGAATTCGGCAAGCACAAAAATCTTCTCGGCCTCGACGTCGCCCAGTACAACCCCGACAAAGACCCCGACGGGAGCGGTGCAAGAAAGCTCGTCGACCTTCTGGTAGAAATCCTCGCTGCCCGCTTGCAATCCTTTGAAACGCCTCCGCCCGAACCCTCCGGTACCACCGAAGTCTCCTCTTCGGGCTCCACTGCGTAGCGCCGGGCTTCAGCCCTATGGGCAACCTTCACGCAGCTCAGCCCTGCCTGAACCGAGTGCCTGAAGCCAAGCCGCGAAGCAAGCGCATGCCCCGCTGCAGGCCTTCGCGCGCTTCCGTCAAACCAAAAGCCATCGTAAAGACGAAATAAAGCACGCCATACGATCCAAGCACCAAGAGCGCGCGAAGAATCGTCGAGCGAACCGCCAGGAAATGGTGAATCCCCCAGCCCGCCGCAGCAGCAAGCAATGCGGCCGCCCAGAGACTAACGAGGTAGGCTGGCGGCGCTCCAGAATGTCCGATCCTCCGGTTCAGCGTGCGCCGCAACAGAACGAATTCCAGCCACGAAGCAATCCCCGCGGAAATCGTCAGTCCGGCGACTCCCCAGCGGGCTTCGATGCCCAGCGCGGGCGGCAGGGGAACAGCAAAAAGGTAGCCAAGAATTGTCGTCAGCACCACGCGCACTACGGCATACCGCAGCGGCGTGCGCGTATCGCGCAGCGCGTAGTAGGTCGAGGCGTACAGTCGGCCAAAGGTTGAGGCAACCAACCCTACACTGGCGCCCGCAAGAATGCCCCACACGTACATGGTATCGGCATGCCGGAATCGTCCTGACTGGTAGATGGCGCCCACAATCACGTCGCCCAGGACCAGAAACGCCGCGACCGAGGGTACGACCAAAAACGCAATCCGCCGCAAACCGGAGTTGAGCCGCATCCGCAGCGTTTCCGCGACCGCACCTTCCTCCCCAATCGTGCCGGACATCACCGGCAGCTCGGCCGCGGAGATGGACATCCCGAACAAACTTACGGGCAGCGTGTACAGTGTCTGCGCATAGGAAAGCGCGGCCACGGCGCCGGTGGGCAAAAGGCTTGCGAGAAGCGCGTCAACGTACGCGCTGATTTGCAGGACCCCGCGCCCGACAAAAACAGGAATGAAATTTCGCACCACGATGGCCACGTTTCCCCGAGGATCGGCCAGCGACAGGTGTAGTCCTTGCAGGAGCCGCAGCACGGAGGGCAATTGCACGCCTACCTGCAGCGCGCTTCCCGCCACGGAACCCCAGGCCAGGATCACCGCCAGCTGGTTCTGCATGTGGTTGCGGCCGAATCCCCACAACGTCGCGATCATCGCCGTGTTCCAAATCACCGGCGCGGCGTAGGGAAGAAAAAAGCGATGGTGGCTGTTGAGAATGCCAAGGCACCAGGCGGAGAAAACCAATAAGCCCGCGCCGGGAAAAAGAATGCGCACGATCCGGACGGTCAACTCTCGCTTTTCGCCGGAAAAACCCGGTGCGATGACGTCGATGAGGTAAGGAGTCGCCAGCACACCGACGAGCACGAGAGCGGAAACGGTCAATCCCAGGAGCGCCGCTACCGCCCCTGCAGTGCGGCGCGCTTCTTCATCCTCCTTTTGTGCCAGCAAGCTGGCGTAAACCGGGATGAAAGAAGCGGAGAGCACCCCTTCGCCAAAAAGGTTTTGCAGGAAATTGGGAATGCGGAAGGCCGCGCGGAAGGCGTCCGCGGCATCCGAATTCCCGAAGTAGTGCGCAAAAACGCGGTCACGGATCAGTCCGAAAATCCGGCTTAAGAAGATTCCCGCCGCTACCAGCAAGGCGAAGCGGGCCGAAGGCGCGCGATGGGTACTGCTCGGTTCAGATCGAGTCACGATCGAAGGGAATCGAGTATCCAAAGAGTTTCAAAAGGTTCGATTAGAAAGGTTGTTCGCCGAAATGTCAATTTTCATTCCTAACTGGTTGTCTGCAGCTGCACCGTTAAAATCTGAACCCCGCAAGAATTGCGTTCACCGTGCCTGATGCAGACGATAAGGGAGACCGAGGTAAGACAGGTTCCCACCAGGCCATCATGAATCAGCTCTTGAAGCTGCCGAACGTCGGGCGCTAAACTTTGGGGGCATCAACCGCATCTCGCAAGGAGGCGTGGTACATCTCCGCACCTCGTTTACAACAGTCGCACTCCTGCTGCTCCCGGCCTGCTTCGGAAACGCAGAGGACAAGTCGCCCACTCACCTTGTGATTCCGGCCACGCCGGAACAAATCAAAAAGGGCGCGATGACCATGTTTGCGCGAAACGGCTATTCGCTGGACAGACACCACCTGATTTTCGCCCCTGCCGAGCCCGGTTGTAATGAGAGATTCTAACTTGAGCACGTCCGATCTGAGGGGCTCCGGCTCTAGTGCGCAGCGCGGCACGTGCGCTGATCTCGGGTCTCGTCCCTTTTCACGGCGCCGCCTGCGCGCGCTTGCGGGCGTGGCGGGCCAGCCCGAGGAAGGAAAGGTTCAGCCCGGCGGTTTGCAGGTATTGGTCGGTGTCTCCGGCAGGAAGGTGCTGGGCAATTTCCGCGCGCGCGGTCGCCATGAACGATTCCATCGCTTGCGCGTCGTCCTGGGCCGTCTGAAGGATTTTCTCCGTCGTTTCCATCCAGCGGTGCAACCGTTCGCGGAATTGGGCGATGTGCGCAGGGGGACTGTCGGAAAACCCAAAATGCGTCAGAAACAGGCGCTTTGGTTTGCGCTCCAGAATGGTCGCGAAGGACCTATCCCACAGTTGCAAGTCGATATCCGGCGGAGGCGTGGCCGGCATAACGTAAGAGTGCCCTTCGATGCGGATTCCCGTAGTGTCTCCCACAAAGGCGACGCCGTCGATGTTTTCAAAGTAGCTGACGTGATGCGAAGCATGGCCTGGCGTGTATGCCACTTCGATTCTGCGCGAGCCAAGGGCAATGGTCTCGCCGCCTTCCAGGATGCGCAGATTCGACGCCGGGACCGGCACCATTTCACCAAAAAGCTCTTGCAAATTGTCCGGCCAGAGCCGCGCTGCGCTGGCCAGAAGCTTGGACGCATCGGTCATGTGCGGCGCGCCAACCTTGTGGACGTAGACCGCTATTCGCGGATTTTCTTTCACCAGCGCGCCGGTAGCCCCCGCGTGATCCAAGTGGATGTGGGTCAAGAGAATCGCTTCCAGGTCGCGCACCGCGACACCGCGCGCGCGAAGCTCTTTCTTCAGCGTCTCCAGAGTCGAGCCAGGGCCGGGATCCACGATCGCGCGATGTCCGTCCGATTCGAGCAACGCCGTGCCGATCGACTTCGCGCGCCCCATCCAATTGTCGTCAAGTGTGGTGATCGTATGCATCGCAGGTCTGAGAAAGTAGTGTATCGCAGGACGCTCCAATTGCATTCGAGCGCGGCTCGCGGATTTACTCCGCTCCCCGAATCGGCGATCATGCTGGCTCCAGTCCCGCGAAGGTGGAAAGCCGGAGGAGAATCTCATGCCCAAGCCTGCCACGCTGCTGGTCCTCGTTCTGTTTGCGTGTTCTTGCGCCGCGGCTTTGTGCGCGCAAGGGCAAGCTCCTGGTGCGACCGGTGCGCGCCAAACGGAAGCCGACGAATACACGCGCTACGAACTCCTGGCCCCCGATACCGCGAGTTTCAAGATTTTCTATGAAGTTTCCGCCACGACGTCCGGCGCCAAAGTTTTCTTCAATCCTATTCGCAAAGGCAGCGTCGCCAGCAATGAAGCCGTTTACGACAGCATGACCGGCGAAGCGCTGCGCTTCGAGGTCGTCTCCGGGGCGGAAGCCCGCAAGGATCCGCTGATGGCAGATGCTGCTGCCGATGAAAGTTACATCAAGATTCAGCTGGCTCGCGCCGTTCCGCCGGAAGGGCGCGGCCGCCTGCTCATCGTGAAGACTTACAAAGACCCGAAAAGCTACTACCGCGAGGGGGAGGCCATCATTTTCAATCGCGGCCTTGGCATCAAGCGCAACAGTGTAGTTTTACCTGCGGGGTACGAACTTGTCGGCTGCAACGTGCCGTCGCAGGTTTTGCCGGAACCCGATGGCCGCATCGCCATCAGCTTCATGAACGCCAGCGCCGGCGAAGCCCCTCTTGTGGTCCGCGCGAAGCTGGGCGCGCAGACTGGTCCCGCGGCGGTGCCGCGTCCGCCAACTGAATCGCGCAGTTGGGAAGCGCCCTTCCCGGGAGAAACCGAGCGGCAGCGCCTCTCCGAGCGCGCTCACCAAAATCGTGACATCGTGTACTTCCTGCAGCAGCCGGAGACGCACGCGTTCAGCCTTTATCACGACTACACCGAATCGCGTCCAGGCGTTGCACAGTACTTGAACGTGGTTCGCGAGGGAAGCACGGTTTCTGATCCCTCGGCGTACGTCCTCGATACCGGCGAAAAACTGGCCACGAGGCTGATGACCGGCGCGGAGCTGGCTGCCGCGAAAATCGACGCGAGCGAACCGGTCAAGCCGGAAACGCAAATCGTGGTGCTTGCTTTTCCGCCAGTGAAAGAGGGCCAGTCTTTGCGCTTGCGAATTTCGGAAACCTACACAGCTCCCATGAGCTACCGACTCGACGGCGATGAATTGGTCTTCGATCGAAGCCTGGGCCGCTCACGCAACGCGGTGGTGCTCCCTGCGGGATGGTATCTGACCGCCAGCGCCATCCCGGCCACGGTTTCGCAACTGCCCGATGGCCGCATCCGCCTGGATTTCTGGAACGGCCGCCCGGATTCCGTGGACGTCCTAATCAAAGCGAAACGGCGAAGCGCGCCGTCAAGCAAGTCCCGGTCGGCCTCGGGTGCCATTCCAGTAAAACCACGCGTGGGGCAGAAGTTGACTGAGGGAATCGCTGCAGCGTGCCGAAGAGTGTCCGCCGTTGCGGCAACCAGCCCGAAGTGGGAAGGCCCCAAGCATCCCCTGCCGTGAGAAAGAGGTCGAAAGTTGACAGTTTAAAGTTAAATGGAAAGAAAAAGAATTAACGCCTACGGCGCATACGGCGCAGAGTGACACGGGGTAGAAAAATGCGCGGCTTTGCAGCGGCTTACGGAAACCCGGGGAACGACCTCACGGCCGTTTTAGTTCGAGATTTTGCGGCCCTGGGCCGCCTCGGCAACTTCGCGCTTTTCGGCCCCGTTGAGCTGGGAAGGATCGCAGGTGTCGGAGCCGTCGAGGCATTGCCGGAGATTCCGATTGTGCGTCGCGCGCGCGACTTCTTGCTGCTCTTCGCCGCTCAACAGAGCGCGGTTGCAGTCGCCCATTCCTTCGAGGCAATTCTGCAGATTGTTGTAGTGATTGGCTTCCGCGACTTGTTGTTTCTGCTCGTCGGTGAGTTGTTTCGGGTCACAGATTCCCGTTCCATCCAAACAGTTCTGGAAGTTCCGCACGCGGGCCAGGAGAGCAACTTGCTGGCGCTGTTGGTCGTTTAGCAGCGAAGTGTCGCATTCGCCGATGCCGTCCACACAGTTCTGCAGGTTCTGAATGCGGTGAGCGCGATCCACTTCCTGCCGCTGTTCGGCAGTTAATTGCTTTTTGTCGCAGTCGGAGAACCCGTGGAAACAATCCATAAAATTGTTTTCCCGATTGACATCTTGAACGGCTTGTTTTTCCTGCGGGTCCAAATGAGCGTAATCGCAGGACGCGAAGCCTTCCAGGCAATGCTCCAGATTTTCCGCATGCGCGGAGGCAATCTTTTGCGCCGCTGCCTGGACAGCAGCAGGGCCAAGGCCGGCAGCCAGCGCGACGCAGAAAACCCAATGCTGTAATTTCATTCGAAACCCTCCAGGAACAGGCCCCTTTCCGACGCTTCACCGTTTCTACTCGGCAGGTCATCGCATGCCATGGGCCATCCCTAGAATAGACGCTCGATTCCGCGTCGGGGTTATCTCGCGCGGGTTCCATTATATCGCATTACGATATAGCTTCAGTCGGAAGGGTTACGAAAAACGTAGAAAAGCGGAAAAACTAGCGAACCGTGATCGTGAGGGACTGGGACTTGCTGTTTCCGGCAGCGTCCCGGATGGTGAGCGTATAAGTGGTGGTTTTGGCGGGAGCGACTTCGACGCAGCGGGTGTAGGAAGGCCAGACGGGGTTGGATTGCGGCTCGAGCTCGACGGTTTTGGCGTTCGCGACCCCATAGCAGAGTTGGACAGACTGGCCGCGGCGAATCTCACCGGGAGTGGCGTAAAAGGTCTGGATGGCAAGTTCCTTACCGCCCATTTGTTCGAGCGCCGCGCGGTCATCTGCGCGCTGCTTTTCCGCGCGTTCCTGCCGGAGACGATATTCGATGGAGCGGTTTTGCCACCAGCGGGAAAAGAAAATCCAGCCAACCATGAGCGCAACCGCAACGAGAAGGCTCTTCGAGTAGAAGGAAGGGTTCTTTAAAACAGAGTTAGACGGCGGATCGGGTTGCGCTGGCACGGTGTTTTCTCCGAAGCGTCAGGTTACTAGAGAAACAGCGCACTGCGCAAAGGGCGACGGCCTAGGGTGACCGACAAGACGTAATCAGCGAGCGAAATGGGGCTAGTCGTCAAGCGTAGCCGCAGAAGTGATAGTGAATTTTGCGGAGACGCCCTTGGTAGACGGCTGCCCGGGACCGGAGATGGGCTGGCCGCCGCCGATCCAGACCTCCACCGGGCCCGGGGCGACGCGACGAACACCGTCCTCGTCGGCAATGCTCAAGTCGCGGTCGTGTAACGTGAACCTGACCGTTTGCGAAGCGGACGCCGCGAGATGGATGCGCTGGAAACCGGCGAGCGCGCGAAGGGGAGCGCCATCGACGCCAGGATGCGACAGATAAAGCTGGACGACTTCGTCGCCGGGAGCGGAGCTGGCGTTCGTGACGAGAGCGGACACCGTCACGGGGGTGCCGGCGGCGACTTGGTCCGGTACGATTTTTGCGTCGGAGTAGTTAAACCAAGAAAAGCTCAAACCAAAGCCGAAAGGATAGAGCGGCTGCTCGGCGAAATAGCGATACGTGCGCCCATTCATGCTGTAGCTGGTGAAGGGCGGGAGTTGCGCGACGGATTTATAGAAGGTGACCGGTAAGCGGCCAGCCGGATTGTACTCGCCCGAAAGAACGTCGGCCACGGCAGTGCCGCCTTCTTCGCCCGGATACCAGGCTTCGAGGATGGCGGCGGCATGTTCCTGAGCCCAGTTGACCGCGAGGGCGCTGCCGCTGGTGAGAACGACGATGAGCGGCTTTCTGGTGGCGGAGAGAGCTTCGAGAAGTTCTTGTTGAGGACGAGGGAGATCGAGATCGACGCGGTCGCCCCCGAAAAAGCCCGGAGCACTGGTTTCCGATTCTTCGCCTTCGAGTTGACCAGTCAGGCCCACCACGGCGATGACCACATCGGATTTGCGCGCGGCCTCGACGGCTTCTTGAACTAGATCTGGCGGCAGCCAGAGAAGGCGCGCAGTGGATTCCCAAGAATGATGAAAATATTCCATGCGAATGGGATAAGCATGGCCAGCTTGCAAGTGCACGAGCGTGGTCATTACACGCGCACCATGCGGGGCCCAATCGTCGATAATTTTTTTGCCGTCGAGGAAGAGCCGGGACCCGCCGTCGGTGTCGACGCCCAAGCGATAGTCACCATCAACAGGAGGGATAAAATTGCCACACCATCGGACGGAATAGTTTTGGGCCGGGACACCAGGCGCTGGGGAGACATTGTTCCACTCGAAATTCACTGACGGATCGACGCGCGTAGCAACGGGTGAACCGGAGAGCGTGGTATTGGCGAAGAATTCAGCAGAGAGTCCGGGGACCGGCACACCTTTGCAGGGCACGACGTTGCCGTACGGTACGCTGCCCTGAGTGTTGGGCAGAAAAACTGAGGCGGGAATCGCGACGCCGCTCGTTTCGGTGAGGGGAGCGCCGATGGCATAGCTGATTTTGGCGTCGTGGAAGCGCTTGCGAATGCCCTCGAGAATGGTGGTATAGGCGGAAGGAGTCCCATTGTAATTGCCCAGCAGAACCGGCAAGGAATCGGCGTTGGGGCCGACGACGGCGATGGACTTCACGGAAGACTTCAGCGGCAGCGAGTTGCGCTCATTCTTCAACAACACGATGGATTTGCGCGCGGCCTCGAGAGCCAGTTGCCGATGCGCCGGCGTATCGTTGTCGGCGAGAGTCAGCTTCGACCAGGGCACCGAGTCCGGCGGATCGAACAGGCCCTGGCGCAATCGCGCTTCAAACAGACGCTTCACCGCGCGATCGACGTCCGCGGGTGAGAGTAGGCGATTCTCCGCGGCGAAAGGCAGCGCCGCGTATTCCGGGCCGCAGCTCAAATCGGTTCCCGCTTTGACCGCGAGGGCGTCCGCCTGTTGCAGTGTAAGAACGAAGCCGTGGCCCTGATGAATATCGCTGATGGCCCCGCAATCAGAAACGACATAGCCTTGGAATCCCCACTTATTGCGCAACGTGTCCAAGAGAAATTGATTCGCGCACGCTGGTGCTCCACGCACCGCGTTATAGGCGCACATCACGGAATCAGCATGGCCTTCGATCACCGTGGCGCGAAATGCGGGAGCGTAGGTATCCGCAAAATCGTGCGGGGAAACGGGGACGTCGAAGCGGTGACGCAATGTTTCCGGGCCGCTGTGAACGGCAAAATGCTTTGGAGTTGAAACCGTTTTCAAATATTTGCGATCTTCGCCTTGCAGGCCGGTAACAAAGGCTACGCCAATGCGGCCGGTAAGGAAGGGATCTTCTCCGTAAGTTTCCTGGCCGCGCCCCCAGCGGGGATCGCGAAAGATATTAATGTTGGGCGACCAGAAGGTCAGGCCGAAATAGCGGCCGGTATTTCCGTGCTGAATGGCGTCGTTGTACTTGGCGCGAGCTTCGGTCGAGATGACACCGGCAATGCGGTGGACGAGATCGCTGTCCCAGGTAGCGGCCAAGCCGATGGCCTGCGGAAAGACCGTGGCATGCCCGGCGCGCGCGACACCATGCAGGCCTTCGTTCCACCAATTGTAAGCGGGAATTGCGAGGCGCGGGATGGCGCGGGCGACGTCCTGCATTTGGGAAGCCTTTTCTTCCATGGTCATGCGCGTAACAAGGTCGTCGACGCGCTGCTCAATAGGCACACTCGGGTCCAAATAAGGTGGACGGGGTGTCGTGGTGGAAGAAGCTGGGTTCGACGTAGATTGGGCTCGTAAATAAGAAGTGCAAAGCAGAACAAGGCACGAGACCGAGATGAAACGAAGTGATTTGCGTGACATGGCGGAGATTTTCCTGCAATCGCTTGCAACTGTCCAGGAGCGAGTTTTGCAAACGAGGCAAAGACTGGCGTTTTTCGGGCGACACTTTGCCGGTCTCCGGAAGGCCCATGCCTGCTCTGTTTCCTAATCGTTTATATAATTTCAGAGTTTCCTGCGAAGTTATCCCCCCGAGGCATATTGGACGGGGTCCCTTTCAGGCCCAAAGAGTTTCGTTTGCCGCAAAGCACCGAGACAGGCTACAATGTCAAAGTTTAGAAGGAGCGAGGCTAGTGCTCACGATTCGGCTGTCTCGGATTGGCAAGAAGAAGAAGCCCTATTACCGCGTGGTCGTGATCGAGAGAACTCGGCCACGCGATGGCCGCATAAGAGAAGCGGTAGGAACCTATGATCCGCTGAAGAAGCCTGCGGAAATCAAGCTCGACGCCGAGCGCATCAAGCATTGGATTGCACTGGGCGCACAGCCCAGCGATACAGTACGCAGTTTTCTACGTCAGCAGAAAATCGCGTAAACGCACACCCCAGCTCCCTAAAAATTGCTCGTGCCGGCTTCGACCGGCAGGGCTTCCACGGCTCCCGTGGTGCCAGTGAGGCGTTAACCGTTTCTGGAGGGCGCGGTAAGTTGCCGCTGGAAATTAGCTCAAGCGGAGTAGCCCAAATGAAGGAGCTGGTCGAATCGATCGCCAGGGCCCTCGTAGACCATCCCGACGACGTTCAAGTGAAGTCTGTCGAGGGATCGCAGGTGACCGTGCTGGAGTTGCGCGTGCATCCCGAGGACTTGGGAAAAGTCATCGGGCGGCAGGGCCGAACGGCCAAGGCGGTGCGCACTCTTCTCGGTGCCGCGGGTATGAAGTTGAAGAAGCGCTTCACGCTGGAGATCCTCGAAGACTGATTTTTTGCAGCGGCTTCAGAGCGGGCCGCGCTTGTCAAAATTTTCCTTGAGCCCAGACACTCCACGATGGGTCCTGGTGGCGCGCATCCTCCGCGCGCGAGGCAACAAGGGCGAAGTCGCCGCAGAAATTCTTACCGATTTTCCAGAGCGGCTCACGAAATTGCAGGAAGTTTTTCTCGGAGATCCCCAAGGCAAGGGTGAGCCGCATCGAATGGAGTTGCAATCCTGTTGGTTGAGCCAGAACCATCCCGGGCAGGCGGTTTTCCATTTCGAAAATGTGAATTCGATTTCTGCAGCGGATAAGCTTCGCGGATTCGAAGTGTTCCTGCGCATCGAACAACGCGTCAGCTTGCCGGCAGGACAGTATTTCGTTTCCGACCTCATCGGTTGCAACGTGTTTGAAACGCCGGCAAACCCGCCCGTCGTGGCATCCTCGCCGTGTTCGCTCGCGGAAGTTCCTGCCCTGCTCGGAACAGTTCGCGACGTTCAGTTTCCTGGCGAAGAAACGGCCGGAACGCCGTTCCTCGAAGTGGACACTTCACAAGGCGAACTGCTGATTCCCCTAGCGGAAGAGATCTGCACAAAAATCGATCCTCTCGCGCGGCGCATCGATGTGGTGCTGCCCGAAGGGCTCCGCGACCTAAACTGACAATTCAGGAATTCCCTGCCGGCGCGTCACCATGCATAATCCTATGCATTGAAGAATTTCTATGCGCTTCGATCTCATTACTATCTTCCCGGAGTTTTTTGGCGGTCCGCTCGATCACGGAATTATCCGTCGAGCGCGCGAGGGCGGGCTCATTCACGTGCATGTCCAGGACCTGCGGGAATTCACGAAAGACCGCCACCGCACTGTGGACGACCGGCCGTTCGGCGGCGGCGAAGGTATGGTCTTGAAGCCGGAACCGCTGTTTGAAGCTGTCGAATCCTTGCTCGGCCACGGCGTCGGCGATGCCTCGAAGCAGAATCCGCAGGATCCAGGCACAGCGGTTCTGCTGATGTCCGCAGCGGGAAAGCTTTTCGACCAGGAAACAGCACGAAGGCTCTCGCAGCTCCAACGAATCCTTCTGATTTGTGGGCGGTACGAAGGAGTGGACGAGCGCGTGGCGGAGCACCTCGCGACCGAGGAAATTTCCATCGGCAACTTTGTCCTGAGCGGCGGCGAGTTGCCGGCCCTGCTGGTCATGGATGCCATCACGCGGCTGCTTCCGGGGGCAGTTGGCAACGAAGCCTCCACGCAGAACGAGTCCTTTAGCCCCCGCCAAGAAATGCTTCTAAACACCGGCATCCGGTCAAAAGTTAGTCATGAGTCACCAGTCACCTCTCCCATGCTCCTCGATTTTCCTCATTACACCCGTCCTGCGGAATATCGCGGCTGGAAGGTGCCGGAAGTTCTCATCAGCGGGAACCATGCAGAAGTCGCCAAATGGCGCCAGCAAAAGGCTCTTGAAAAAACTCGCCGCAACCGGGGGGACCTTCTACTCAGGGAATAAAGGGAAACGGCTTGCGGTCCTTAGCATCTAATGAGAAATTCAGAATGAGTGAAGAAATGGGCAGCAACGGCTACGCACTGGAAAAACCGATCGGCGTTTACTACGAGCACCCGGACTGGTTCCGGCCCTTGTTTCAGCAGCTCGACGAACGCGGCGTGAACTGGTTGAAGATTGACGCGCGCCATCACTATTACGACGCGGCCTCGCCCGAGCGTGAATATTCGCTGCTCTTCAATCGCATGAGCCCTTCGGCCTGGCAACGCGGCTTGGCCCACGGAATCTTCTACACGCTCGATTACCTGGCGCACCTGGAGGCCAAAGGTGTGCGTGTCGTCAACGGCTACCGCTGCTTCGCGCACGAAATTTCCAAAGCGCAGCAGCTCACCAACCTGGAAAAGCTCGGCCTTCCTTACCCCAAAGCCCGCGTCATCCATCACCCGTCCCAGGCGCTCGCCGCGGCCGGAGCCATCGGCTATCCCGTTGTGCTGAAGCCCAACATCGGCGGGAGCGGTGCGGGAATCGAACGCTTCAGCTCTGCGGACCAATTGCGCGCCGCCGTCGAAGCGAATCGCCTCTATTTCGGCATCGATTCGACCGCGCTGGTGCAGGAAGCCTTCACCGCCCGCGACGGAATCATTACGCGCGTGGAAGTCCTCGGCGGGAAATATCTCTACGCCATTCGCATCCACACGACCGGCGAAAGCTTCAACTTGTGTCCTGCCGACATTTGCCAAAATACGCGAGGCGAAGAGCTAACGCGCATCGCGTGCCCGGTCGACGCACCGAAAACCGGCATGAAAGTCGAAGGCTACGAGCCGCCTCGGCAGGTTATCGAAGAGGTCGAGCGCATCGTCGAACTCGCCGGAGTCGAAGTCGGCGGCATCGAGTACGTTTTCGACGAGCGAATCGGCCGGCAGCTTTATTACGACGTGAATGCTCTGTCGAATTTTGTCGCCGATCCCGTTCGCGTGATCGGATTCAACCCCTACGCGCGGCTGGCGGATTTTCTGATTGCCGAGGCCCAGCGCCACGAAGCAAAGCAGGCCGAGCATGTTGCCGCGACGGGAGGCCCGCGATGAGATACGGATACTGGCTGCCGGTTTTTGGCGGGTGGCTGCGCAACGTCGAGAACGAAAACATGCAAGCCACCTGGGCCTATGTGAAGCGGCTCACCGAGCGCAGCGAAAAAATCGGCTTCGACGTCACGCTTATCGCGGAGCTTAATCTAAACGACATCAAGGGCGTGGAAGCAGACTCGCTCGATGCTTGGTCAACCGCTGCAGCGCTGGCTGCGGTCACAGAACGCATCGAACTGATGGTTGCGGTGCGCCCCACTTTTCATTTACCCGCGTTATTGGCAAAGCAAGCCGCCAACATCGATCACATCAGCAAAGGACGGCTCACGCTGAACGTCGTTTCCTCGTGGTGGGCCGACGAAGCGCGCAAATACGGGGTCTCGTTCGAACAGCACGACGACCGTTACGCGCGCACCAGCGAATGGCTCGACGTTCTCGATGGTGTTTGGAAGCAGGATCATTTTTCGTATTCCGGCAAATACTACCGCGTCGAGGACAACGTACTCAAACCCAAGCCCGTGGCCAAGCCGCGTCCCACGCTCTATGCAGGAGGCGAATCTCCTGCTGCAAAGGAGTTGATTGCGCGGAAGTGCGACGCCTACCTGATGCACGGGGATCCGCCCGAACGTGTGCGCGAAAAGATCGTCGACTTGCGCGAGCGCCGCCGGAAGCACAATCTTCCCCCGCTGAAATTCGGCGTCGCCGGTTATGCCGTCGTGCGCGAAACCGAGCGCGAAGCTCAAGACGAGTTGCGCCGCATCACCGACGTGCAGCAGTCCGCCGCGGGTTACGCCAATTACCAGCAATGGCTCGCAGGCACCCAACTCGAGCAGCGCGTTTCGCTAGCAGACTATTCCGTTTCGAATCGCGGTTTGCGCTCGGGCCTGGTCGGCACGCCCGAGCAAGTTGCCGAGCGCCTCGCACAATTTGAGGCTTCTGGCGTGGACCTCGTCCTCCTGCAATTCAGCCCGCAGCTGGAAGAAATGGAGCGCTTTGCGGAAACCGTGATTCGTCGCGGCTCATCGCTTTCGGCCCCTGCGTAAGCTCCTCAAGCCAAAGGCTTTTTGAACCCCCGCCAAAAGGAAGCCCTCTGGAAGCCCTCAAATTGATTAGGTGTTTTCCCGGTTTTTCTTTATAATTGCTATTTGTCTCTCTAGAGTCGGCCCCGCCTGAGTGGGTCCAAAGGAAGCACGAACATGAACCCGGCAATTCGTAAATTGCATGAAGCGCAACTGCGCAAAGACCTGCCTGAATTCCGCTCCGGCGACACGGTCCGCGTGAATGTGCGCCTTAAAGAAGGCGAGGGTGAGAAGGAAAAAGAGCGCGTGCAGGCTTTTGAAGGGGTGGTGATCTCGAAAAAAGGCCGCGCTTCCAGCGCTACCTTCACCGTCCGCCGCGTGAGCTTTGGCGTTGGCATCGAACGCATCTTCCCCCTGCACTCACCAACGATCAGCTCCATCGAGGTGGTTGGCCGAGGCAAAGTGCGCCGCGCTCGCCTGTATTACCTCCGCGATTTGAGGGGCAAGGCTGCGCGTATCAAGCGCGCCGGCCGCGAGGAAGAAGAAGCCGCGCCGGTTGCCGCCACCGCCGGCACGGAAGCCAAAGCCTAAGAGCCGCCCTTCCTCGAGCAGCTCATTTCAACTTTGCAAAAGCCCCGTTTTTCCCGGGTCCCTTCTTCACGGCTGAACGTTGGTGATTCCTTCCGCCCCCGGCTTTGGAAAATGTTTCTCATACCATGCGATGCAGCGGTTGATGGAATCAATATTGTGCCCCGTCTCTGCCAGTCCGTGGCCTTCCCGCGGATAGCGCACAAAAATCGCTTCCGTCCCCACGTCTTTCAGCGCAATAAAGAACTGCTCCGCCTCCGCAATGGGCACGTCGTTGTCATTTTCGCCGTGCATAAGCATCGTCGGCGTATGCGCCGCGGCCACATGCTTCAACGCCGAGCGCTCCCAAGCCACGTCCATCAGATTGCCCTGGTGCAGGAACTGCCCGAATTCCATTTCTTCGTACTGGTTGTAATACGTCATGTAGTTGTAGCTCACGAGATTGGCGATGCCCGCGATGGGCACCGCAGCCTTGAATTCATGGGTCTGCGTAATCAGCCAATCGGTCAGTTGTCCGCCGTAGCTGACGCCTTCGATGCCCATGCGCTCACGGTCGATCCACGGATTGCGCCGCACCGCCGCGCTGACGCCGTACAACACGTCCTGGCCCTCGTTGCCGTCCTGGTCGCCAAACACCGCGTCCGCAAATTTCTGCCCGTAGCCGGTCGACCCACGGTAATTCACGTTCAGCGCGGCCCAGCCGTGCGCCGCATACACCTGATTCTTGAAATTAAACGCCGGGCCATTCTCCCCGTGCGGCCCGCCGTGGATGTTTACGATCAGCGGATGCTTGGACGTGGCCGTCATTCCCAGCGGCTTGGTGAGAAACGCTTCGACCTCGTATTTATTGTCGTTGCTGATAAAGGTGAACGCCTCCACTTCGGCGACTGGCTTTCCCGCCAAAACTTGCGCGTTCAAATCCGTCAGCTTGCGTGGCGCGGCGTTGCCGCTCTTCAAATAAAGTTGATTCAAATCACGCGGCGACGCATAGCTGTAGGCCACGGCGCCGTCTTTTCCGACCGAAAACGAGCCCACAAACCCGGGCTCCTTCACCACGTACTCCGGCCTGCCTCCCGAAACCGGTTGGCGCATCAAATAATTGCTTCCCCGCTCCTGCACCGTGAAGTACACGGAATTCCCATCCGGCGCCCAGTGCGGCGAACCCTGGCGATTGTCAATCAACGCGCCTATCTCGCGACGGTCGCTGCCGTCCGCATTCATTACCCACACGTGCGTGTCTTCCATGGTGGTCTCGCGGTCGGTCAGACCGCGCTTTGTCCCGCGAAACAGAATGCGCTTGCCGTCGGGTGACCACACGGGATCGTATTCGTTCGACTCTGTGGCCGTAATCCGCCGCACGTTGTTGTCCCCCACCTTCAGCGCGAACACATCGTAATTGAAAAACTCGTCTTGGTTCGGCTCCGGATTCGTCAAATACAAAATCTCTTGGCCGTCCGGCGACCAGTCGATGGAATGCTCATCCGCGTCGCCTTTTGTCAATTGCCGCGTCTGCTTCGTGGCCACGTCCACCACAAAAATGTGCAATCGCTGGTTGTCGTTGAAACGCGTCATCCCTTCGCCCGCATCCGGCTTATACAAATACCTCGTAATTACCCTCGGGTCGCCGCTCGCTTCCGCCGCACGGCTGTCTGGCGTGGACGAAATGTAGGCAATCTGCTTCCCGCCCGGCGACCACGTCAGTTCGTTGCCGGTTCCGGGCAGGGGACTATTCGTTCCTTCGGCCGAAGCCAGCTCGGTAACCTCCGAGCCATCCGGCCTCGCAATCATCAGCCCGTGCTTGTCTCCGATCCGCCCGAAAAACGCCACCCACTTTCCGTCCGGCGACCACACCGCACCGCCGCCGCGATCCTTGTCGCCTCCGAAGCGAATCGATTTCTGGGTGCCCAGGTCCATCACCCACAGTTGCCCGTAAGGACGCCCCGGTTCATCGCGCATCACGACCGAGTACGCCAGATGGCGCCCATCGGGCGAAAGCGCCACGCCTCCGACCGAACGCAGCTTCGAAAGATCGCTGCTGGCCAGCTCTTGCGCACCAGCAAATGGGCGCGTGAAAAAACACAACGTCGCAAAGAAGATGAGTCTTGAGGGCGGTAAAAGAAGTTTCTGGCGAAGTGGCATGAGATTCTCCTCCGATTTTGCAGGAACACATATTTTTTGGCGTGCAGGCGCTGTATCGTGTCA
The DNA here is from genome assembly GCA_003223245.1 of Acidobacteriota bacterium. Taxonomy (GTDB): domain Bacteria; phylum Acidobacteriota; class Terriglobia; order Acidiferrales; family UBA7541; genus Acidiferrum. The sequence continues at coordinate 37,126 of QHYI01000109.1, read as the reverse complement.
CGCAGCAAGTTGCCTCGTCAAGAAAACTGCTCGCAACAGCTTGGCCACATCGTGCTAAAATCCCCACCCGATGAGCCGGCTCTGCTCTTCCCGTTTCGAGCGAGCGGCGCGCAAATTGGGTTGGACGCGCATCGCCGGCATCGATGAAGCCGGACGCGGCGCTCTGTTTGGCCCGGTGGTTGCCGCCGCGGTGATTCTCAATCCCAAGCGCCGTATTGTCGGTCTCGACGATTCGAAGAAACTCACTCCGGAGCGCCGCGCCGAACTCCGCGAGCGCATTTGCGAACACGCGGTGGCTTGGTCCGTTGCGGAAGTGGATGCGCAACGCATCGATGCCTGGAACATTTATCAGGCTTCGCGCCAGGCTATGACCGCCGCGCTCGAGCGTCTCACCATCGCGCCCGACTATCTCCTCGTTGATGCCATGCAACTCGACGTGCTCATTGAGCAAAAGTCTTTGATCAAGGGCGACGCGCGCAGCATTTCCATCGCCGCAGCTTCCATCCTCGCGAAAACGCACCGCGACGCCCGCATGGAACAGTGGGACGCCGTCTATCCGCAATACGGTCTCGCGCGCCACAAAGGCTACGCCACGCCGGATCATCTCGAAGCCCTGCGCGTCCATGGCCCTACGCCCCTGCATCGCTATTCATTCGCGCCCGTGCGCGATTCCGGTTGCTGGGCCACCGGCGCCACGCAAACCGCGCTCCCGATTTTCTAGTGCCGCCACGCTGTTCTGCGACGGCCGAAAAGACAGAAAACGCCCCGATAGCCCGCTCGGCGAAGCTTACACAGATCCGTCATGCGCATTGCCGCGATCTACGATATTCATGCGAACCTTCCCGCGCTTGAGGCCGTGCTCGGGGACATTCGGAAGGCCGAAGTAGAGCTTATCGTGGTAGGAGGAGACGTTGTTCCCGGCCCGATGCCACGAGAAACCATCGCTGGGCTGTGGGATTCCGCTGCAATGCATTCAGGGAAATGGCGAGGTCGCTGTGCTTGAACAAACGGCAGGCCGCGAGCCCTCGGCCGTCCCTGAACCGTTTCGCCCCATTGTCCAGTGGACCGTGCAGCAACTTCTTCCGGGGGAGGAGCGACTCATGGCTGGTTGGCCGAAGACGCTGCGTCTTGAGATTTCCGGCCTTGGCGACCTTCTCTTTTGCCATGCCACGCCGCGAAACGAAAATCAATGTTTCACTCGCCTTACACCGGAAGACCGCCTGTTGCCTGTTTTTGCGGGAAGCGATTCGCCCCTCGTCATCTGCGGCCATACTCACATGCAATTCGATCGAAAGGTTGGGACTACTCGTGTGGTGAATGCGGGCAGCGTCGGGATGCCTTTTGGGGAGCCAGGCGCCGATTGGCTCCTGCTTGGGCCAGAGATCCAGTTTCAAAAGACACTCTACGATTTTAGGAAAGGCCGCCAACCTCATTCGTTCGACGGATTATCCGCTGGTGGAGGACTTTGCGGCGCGCAATGTTCTTCAGCGGCCCTCGGAGGCGCAGATGTTGGAAATATTTTCCCGCGCCGAATTGAAATAAAGCTGCCTCCACGCGATGTCTCGTTCCCGGCGGTATACTCTGTCGCAGTGGAAATTGGAACTGAGGTGGGTTGGCACACGCAGAAGAGAACTCTTTTCCGGAGAATTCCCATGCCACGACCCTGTGTGTTTGTCGCAGTATTTCTAACCGCTGCAGCCCTCCCCACGATCCGGCCGGCTGCTGCGCAGAAACCCCGTGTGCTTGCTGAAACTCCTCCCATGGGCTGGAACAGTTGGGATTCTTATGCCGAGACTGTGGGCGAAGCGGACATTCGCGCGAACGCCCGATGGATGGAGGAACATCTCAGGAAATCTGGCTGGCAATACATCGTCGTCGATCTCGGCTGGTATGTAACCAATCACTCGGTCGGCGCAAACGCCAAGGAAGCGGAGTTCAGCTTGGACGCTTACGGCCGCTACACTCCCGCGACAAACTCTTTTCCTTCCGCTGCCGGGGATGCCGGCTTCAAGCCGCTGGCGGATTTCATGCATTCGCTTGGTTTGAAATTCGGAATCCACATTTTGCGTGGCATCCCGAAGGAAGCCGTGAATAGAAATCTCCCCATCGCGGGCACTTCCTTTCACGCTGCCGACGCTGCCAACACCGCCGACACTTGTCCTTGGAATCCCTTCAATTTCGGCCTCGACGCCAGCAAGCCTGCCGCTCAGGCCTACTACGATTCCATCGCACAACTCTACGCAAGTTGGGGTGTGGACTTCTTGAAGGTGGACTGCATCGCGGATCATCCTTACAAAGGCGATGAAATTCGGCTGATCAGCGAAGCCATTGGCAAAGCCGGCCGACCGATCATCCTCAGTCTTTCTCCCGGTCCTACCGCGCTGGACAAAGCCGATGAAGTAAGCAAGTACGCCCAGATGTGGCGCATTTCTGACGACGTTTGGGACCTTTGGCACAGTGACACGCGGTTTCCGTCAGGCGTCGAGAACCAGTTCGCGCGCGCCGCCAAATGGGCTCCTTCTTCCCTGCCCGGCCATTGGCCGGACGCCGATATGCTCCCCATTGGCAGGCTCGAACCGGCGCCAGGCTGGGGCCAGCCCCGCGACACGCGTCTGACCCACGATGAACAGCGCACGTTGCTGACCCTGTGGTCCATCTTCCGCTCCCCGCTCATGATGGGCGGCAACCTGACCTTGTGCGATGAATGGACCGAATCCCTGCTCAGCAACCCTGAAGTCATCGCCGTCGACCAGCACTCCACTGGCAACCATGCGGTGCTAACCACAGACAAAGCCGCTGTCTGGCTCGCTCGCCCGTCCTCGGGCGAGGACGATTACCTCGCCATCTTCAATCTCAGCTCAAGTTCGCAGGAGTTCCACTATTCCTGGAAAGACCTTGAGTTACCCGGCGGAAAATACCTTCTCCGCGACCTCTGGGAGCACAAGGACCTGGGCGTATTCGCATCCCTCACCGTGACCCTGCCCCCGCACGCCTCCGCCCTCTACCGGGTCTCGAAGCCTTCGCTCCCGTTCCTTAGTAGTTTCGTCTTGTCTTCGCTCTAGAATTTCCTAACTAGCACGGGGATAACTGCCTGCTCACAACAAACTTTCGGCTCGTTGACTTGCCTTTTTCCCGCCTGTTAGCGTTATCAATGAAGCTCCGAAGGGCGTTTTCTGCCCGTCGGCCAGCCGGGAGCGTGTGTTTGGGACTGCTTCCTGGAAAATTTGTCTCCTTTCGCGAATGGCTTATAACAAAAGCAAAAACGTCGAAGCCGCACAAAAGCTGCTGAACCAGGGCAAAGTCGCCCAAGCCATCGCCGAATACCAGCGAATTCTCAAGCACGAGCCCCGTGACCAGGTCACCTTGATGACCGTTGGCGAGCTGTATATCCGGCAAGGCGAGACTTTTCAGGCCATCGACTACTTTGAGCGCTTGGCCCAGATCTTCGTCGGCGATGGTTTCCTCACGAAAGCTATTGCCGTCTACAAGCGCATTGCCAAACTCGCTCCCGAAGAGGTTCGCCCCCTCGAAAAGCTCGCCGACCTGTACGTTCAGCAGGGCGTAATGAGCGAGGCCCGGCCCCTGTTCCTTCAGCTAGCTGAAATCCACCTGAAGCAAAACCGTCAAGCCGAAGCCGTCGGCTTGCTGAAGAAACTTTTGCAGGCCGAACCCGACAATCTTCGCATCCAGATTCGGCTTGCCGATTTGTACCAGGCCATGGGCCAGACGCGCGACGCGGTCGAAGCCTACGTTTCCGCCTCCGAGCGCTCTCTTGCTCGTGGCGATCAATCAGAAAGCGAAAAGCTCGCCGACAAAGCCCTGAAGCTTGAGCCCACGAACGCCGCCGCGCTCATCGTCCGTGCGCGCTCTTATTCATTGCAAGGGGACCTCACCAAGGCCGCGCAGCTCCTCCAGCAAGTCCCCAGTCTCGAAAAGGGCGGCGAGCACGCTGAGCTCCTGCTCGATTTCCATCTCAAGAATTCCAGTTGGGATCAAGCCGTCACTTTGGCCGTGCAGGTTTTCGAGGCCGACGCCAAAAACTACGGCCCGCTCCAAAAGGTCGTGGAGGCCTTGCTAGAGGCCGGACAAACCCAAAAAGCCATGGGGATTCTGGAGCAATCCCGTATCCCGCTCATCGATGGGGGCGAGCACGAGGCCGTCGGAAAAATGCTCAACGCGCTCGCCGACAGAATGCCCGGCCGAATTGAGCCGCTGGAATGGCTAGTCGAGCTTTACGGCCGCACCAGTGATTCTTTCCACCTGCCCGACGCCCTCGCGAAGCTGGGCGATGCCCTCGTGCAAGACGAGCAGTTCGACCGCGCCAAAGAAATTTTCGAGCAGCTTGTCGGACGCCAGCCGGACAGTGACTCGGCCAAGCGCAAACTGAACGGCGTCTTGCGCAGGTTAGGCACGCCTGCGGCATCAGATATCCCCGACGAAGTCCCCGCGATTCCCGAGGATCATCTCCGCGCCGAAATACCCAAAGCTCCCACGCCGAAGCTGCGTACCGATGTTACCGGCTTTGGTCCGGAGACTCCGGACAAGGCCGCCGTATCTGCCGCTGACTCTCAACTGAATGAAGAGACGCAAAAATTCATCGCCCAATCGCTCACCGACGTGGACCTCTTCGCGAGCTACGGCCTCACGCAAAAAGCCATTGGCCTGCTGGAAGCCATTCTGCGCCGCGCCCCGCGCCACACTCCCACGCTCGAAAAGCTTCTCGACTTTGTCCTGGGCGCTGGCGACGACCGCCGCACCGCCGAACTCGCTGCACAGCTCGAACAGATTCACACCGAGGCCGGCGACAAGCGCAGCGCCGAGCGCTTTGCGGAATTGCGCCGCCGCTTTCAGCGCGCCGCAGGCCTTTCCGACGAGGAACTCGCGGCCGCTGCAGCTCCCGCTAAGCCTGCTGCCGCCGCGCCGCAAACTCCAGCCGAAGAACTGGGCGAAATGGCCATTCCGGAAATCACCGCTGTGCCCGCGGAACCGGAGCCTGCTCCCGCACCGGTGGATTCCGCGCCCGCTCCCCCAGCCGCCGAACCTGAACCTGCAAGGGAACCTGTCGAAGCCGAGGCTGCTTCGGAAGAAGCGGAAGTTCAGGAAGTCGATTTGTCCGACGAGTGGGCCACGCTTCTCGAGGAAACTCAGGAGCCCGAACCAAAAGCCGCCCCGCCGGCCAAAGCTCCCGCCACGGCAGCGGCCCCCGCAAAGCCCGCGGAGGTTGAAGAATTTCAGATCAGCGAAGAGCCGGCTCCGGTGGCAGAAGACGAAACGCCCGCAGCCGCGGCACCGCCAATTCCGTTAGAGCAACCCGCAGCCAAAGCTCCGGCAGCCAAGTCCAAAGAAAAAGCGCCCGAGAAACCCTCCCAGAAAGCTCCGCCGACACCGCCTAAGCCAGCCCAGCCCGAACTCAGTTTGCAGCAGGAGCAAGAGTACGAACTTGTGCTCGAGCAGGAACCGCTGGTTCCCGCCTACGATCAGAAGCCTCCGCAGCCGCCCGCCGTTCAGCCGCCGCGAGCTGCTGCGCAAAACAAAGCAGCCGCGCCGCCTCCGGAAAATGGCTTTGAATCCGACCAGTTCCTGGCCGATCTCGCCAAGGAAATCGATCAGCTGGGCATGGACTCGCTCTCTCCGTCCTTCTCCAATGCCAAGCCACGCGCTCCAGCTCCTCCCGCGGCAAAGCCGAAAGCTCCAGCGCCTGCTCCACCATCCGCCGAGGGCCCGCTCAAGGAGGTCTTCGAAGAGTTTCGCGCCGAACTCGGCGAAATGGGCGCCGAAGAAGAAGATCTCGAGACGCACTACAATCTCGGCATCGCTTTCCGCGAAATGGGTCTTCTCGAAGAAGCCATCAGCGAATTCCAGAAAGTCGCCAAAGCCAGCGACAACGGCCGCGCCTTCCGCTACACCATGCAGTGCTGCACTCTGCTGGGCCTGGCCTTTATGGAAAAACGCCAGCCCGCCATCGCCGCCATCTGGTACGAGCGCGCTCTCCACACTCCTGGAATCGACCCGGAAAGTACCCTCGCCTTGCGGTATGATTTGGGTGTGGCCCAGGAATCGGCGGGCGAGCCGGGAGCGGCGCTTAAGAGTTTTTCCCAAGTCTACGCGATGAATATCGACTACCGCGACGTAGCCGAACGCATCGCCGCTCTTCAGAAGCCCATCCGCTGATTCAAAATGCACCCAAGCGGGACGGGTTTCCTCACATCGATGAACCGCATTTATCGCGCACTTCTGGTTGTGCTCGCGTTCGAAATGGGCGCGCTACTGCTCTATTTGCCGTGGTCCATCTATTGGGAACAGAATTTTTTCCTGAATCATTATCCCTTGCTCCGCTCCATCCTGCTTCATCCTTCGTTCCGCGGCGCCGTCAGCGGCATCGGCATTCTGGACATCCTTCTGGCCATCGGATGGGTTGGCTCGCGCTCGGATCCAGGCCGTGTCCCCCCTGCCTAAATCGCCCGGGGCTCCGCTGCTCGGCTACGTGACGGATCGCCGCAGCCTTGTGGCGGCGGAACCCCCAGAGCGACACAAAATTCTCCTCCAAAAAATCGCTTCGGCTGTGGAGGCCGGCGTCGACTGGGTCCAGCTCCGCGAGAAGGATCTCTCCGGAAAACAGTGCGGCGCGCTCGCTCGCGAAGCCGTGCGCCTCGCAGCCTCTAGCCTCGACCAAGCGGCACACCAGGAAAGTTTTGCCCACGACAAAACTCCTCGCGCGAAGAATTCCGTTGCCGCCGCGGCTTCCTCCACCAGGGAAGCCGCCCCTGCGCGCCACCGCACGCGCATTCTGATCAACGATCGCCTGGACGTCGCTCTCGCGGCGCACGCTGGGGGCGTGCATCTCGGCGACCGGAGCCTGCCGCCGCAGGAAGCGCGCCGGCTGGTGAACTCACTCGACCGCGAAGATTTTTTGGTCGGCGTTTCCTGCCACTCGCTCGAGGCCGCCAAGGCGGCAGAGCGAGGCGGCGCAGACTATCTTTTGTTCGGTCCCGTGTTCGCCACACCGTCGAAGGCCGCTTACGGTGCGCCGCAAGGGCTCGAGCGCCTCGCCGAAGTCTGCCGCGCCGTCGCGTTGCCGGTGCTGGCCATCGGCGGCATCACCTTGGAGAATGCCGCAGCGTGTTTTTCCGCTGGCGCGTCCGGCATCGCCGCCATCCGCCTCTTCCAGGACGCCTCGAACCTCCCCGCGCTCATCTACGCTCTCCGAAAACTGCGGCCTTGACCCACAGCTCCGCAAACATTGTCATACCGAACCCGGTCGCGCTTGCCCGCGGCAAGCGGGCACAAAAATTGCCGCGAACGGGGTGAGGGATCTGCTTTTTTCTTTTCTGCTTCCTGTCCCCAGTCCCCAGCCCTTGTTCCCCGATCTCCACTCTCCGTCCTCCGATCACGTTTCCTGCATCCTCCTCAGCAGCCGAATCTGCCCCGCGTGATAAACATCGTGAAACGCCACACCATAAAGCTGTTTCAAAAACTTAGTGTCGTGCGGCTTGCGCAACGCCTGCGCCACCGCCGCGCATAGCGCGCGATGTTCTTGTTCGAGCAGCTTCTTGTCCGCGTGCCACGCCGCTTCGGTCGCATTGCCTTTCTCCGGCCGAGCAAAGAAATTGCTGCCTTTCAAAGCGAACGAGCCGCGCTTCTGGCCCGCAATCCTGCGCCGCACCGTGTACTTCCAGTACGCCGCGTGCAGCGCCACTTCCCAGATGTTGTGCCGGCCCGCTCTCGGCCGCCACGCCGCCTCGACCACCGACACGCCCTTGAGCGACTGCTTCAGGTTCGGCCCATGCCACGTTTTCCTCTCATAAGCCTCGTCGAGCAGTGCCAGCACCAACCTCGCGGTATTCACGCCACCCTCCTCGGCTGTCACGTTTTTGCGAGCTTCTAGCGGGCGGCCATGCGGGTATGCACGGCTTTGCGGGTAGCGAGTAGTGTCGCGGCCAAAGTTTCCCGTGGGATGCTCGTGACAAAGGGCTCGATCATCCACCGCAGCACCACGGGAATGTCGCGGGTCAGAGAAACCACTTCGCTCTCGACGTACACGCCGCTGTCGCGCTCTTCCATCCTCCACCACGTTTCCATGCGCCACAAGAAGCCGCCGTCCTGGCCCGGTGGTTTCTCGCGTTCGTCGCGCTTGCCGGGATTTTCCACTTCCGCGATGCGCACCGCGGAACTGCGGCTATGCGCCCGCTCCGGCCCGTCCAGGTAGTAGTTAATCTCATGCTCGGTGTCCAGCACCACGGTGATGACTTTGTGCCGCCGAAACCGCAAGAATACGCGGAAGTGCTCGCCATTTCTCGATTCAATCTTCGACTGCTCCACATCTGGCCCGAAGTATACCCAGTGCTGGTCGTAATCCCTCAGCATCCCGAGCACGTTGTCGAGTTTGGCTCCCGGGACGAACACGACGCCTACCCAGTGATGGATGATGCCTCCGGGACATGCGATGGCCCCTCCCGCGTCGAGCGTCTCGAGCTTCTTCATTTTCACTTCGCCGCGCTTGAGCGCCGCGTAAGCTTCCGCACGCTCCGCTTCCGGAAGCTCGTCAATCCACAGCAGATTTGTCCCGCCCCGTAGCTCTTTCTCGTTCCGCGCTTCCGTCAATTTCACGTAGCGGTCGAACGCTTCGAGCGTGTTCGCGTGTAACTTAGCCGGTTCCAGGCCTTCGGCAAAGTCCCGGAGCGCAGCAAACAACATCGCCACGATCAGCATTGCTGCTCGGAGCGCACCCGGGTTGTCGGACCGACCCTTCACCTGTCGCACCATCCTGTCATTGTGAACCGTCAGCCCAATCGGCAACACACGGATTTCGCAGCATTTCCATCGCCCATCGCCTTTGCCACGTTTCGCTAGGAGCAGGTGGCGAACCGATTCCGGCAACCTGCTTCCGCGCTAGGGGCTTGGGCGTCTGGGGCGAGCGATTTTGCAGGTTTTGTTTCCGAGGGCTGGGATTGAAAAGGAAGAAAGGAATCGGCGGGTTGGGTAGCTCGCACACGGTCCCTTTCGGGGCCGCTGTCCCCGCGCGGCCCCCAACCCGTTCTTAGCACGCTACGCGCGCGCCCTGCAAGGCTCAATGGTTCGGCGGAGCCATTGGACAGGGTACGCGGGTCGTAGTACGAGACGCCTAATTTAGGCTTGCCGTAGCAGCGGTTGGGAGCGAGATAATAGATTTAGAATCAGTGAGATAGATGGAGCGGCAGCCGAGCCTCCACGAAGGGAATGGGCCGATAGTACTGCCTCGCCTGCGGCTTTACGCGTGCCCATCTAGCGACGGAAATTGGGGACATACCAGCGCACATAAGTGGCGACTCCTAAAAAAAGAACTAGCCACCAAAGAACGACAACGCTGCGCATCCAAGCTTTGTAACGCGTGATCCGAAGCTGCTCCGGCAAAAGGCGGGTTCCTGCCGCGAGCAAAATGTATAAAGCGGCGAGTTCCGCGATGCTTCCGAATGCGGCGTGCACGGTGGCCAACGCGTAGTAGGACTTACTGAGCTTAACCGGAATGCTGGCAAGCACCTGTGCGCGAAACGATGGGGTCATTGCCACGGCGACCACCACCAAGTTGAGAAGCACGATAGTTGATTGGCACCACGCGTGTGGTCGAAAACGCTTGGTGCGCGCTAACCAAGTGCCTACAAGCAGCGCCACCCCCATGGCGACTTCCAACAGCAGAACCACGTCGGGTGCCAGCGGCGCCGAAGTTCCAAGAAACCCTTCGCTCAAGGTTCTGCCTCCGCCTTGCAAGTCGCTATTGGACGACGACCTTGGCGGTCATCTTCGGGTGAATAGAGCAGAAATAGGGATACGTTCCCGGCTGGGTGAAGGTAAAAGAAAATTTCTCGTCGGTGTCGAGCACTTTGGACTTGAACGCCTTGGGGTCGTCCGCGCTGGTCACGGTGTGCGGGATATCGTCGCGATTTGTCCAAGTCACCGTGGTTCCCACCGAAACGGTCAACGTGGCCGGACCGAAGCTGAAATTGTCGATCTTCACTTCGGCGGCTTCGGTTTTTTGCTGCGCCGCCAAAGCCGCGTTTTGCCGGCCAGTGCTTAGCGCCGCGATTACCAGAATTTCAACGGTAATGAAAACGGCGACAGATACACTTCTCCTCATGATTTTTTCTGCTCCTTTTGCTTAGTTGGTTTCGAACGAGTTTAGAGATTCAAAATTTGTGGCTGCCCCTACTCCAGTGTGGAATCGACCACCCCAAGCGCCTGCTTCCCGCGCACGAAATTCACGTCGGTAATTCCTAGAACGCTTTTCAGTTGCTCCGCGGGCACTTTCACCGGCCCGGGGGAATCCGCCTTGCCCGGCGCCGGCTGCGGAAACGCCGTTGATGCGGCGGCATGAAACGTCACGTTTCCTTCGACTTTTTGCATGGTCTGATGGATGTGCCCGTTCAACACCGTGACTGAGCCAAATTTCTTCAGGTATGCGAGCGCCTGCGCGCTGTCTTCGGTGCCCCAGCCCCATTCCGGATACACCGACCACAGCGGAATGTGTGCGAAGACCACGATGGGAGTGCTGTGCTTCAAATGCTTTACGTCGTCTTCCAGCCACTCGAGTTGGTCGTGGCCCAAGGTTCCCAGGCCACCGGCCTTCAAATTCATGACGTTTACAAGCCCAACGAAGTGCACGCCCTTTTTGTCGAAGCTGTACCAGCCCGCGCCCTGGCTGCCTTTTCCAAAGCGGTCCAGGAACTGCTTGCCATCGTCGTCCAGCACGTCGTGCTCGCCGGGCACATAAAAAGTATCCTTCGGCTTGGCGTTCTTCAGGATTTGCTCGACGGCGTCGAATTCTTCCGGTTTCGAAAGGTGGCTGATGTCGCCGGTGTGCAGAAGAAATTCCGGTCGGACGGCGAGGCCATTGATCTTGTCCACAGCGGCCTGCAAAGTCCCCGCGACGTCCGGATTGGCCGCTTTATTAAAGCCCATGTGGCTGTCGCTGATCTGGGCGAAGCTCAGTTCGCCAGCTATTTCCTTGGCCATCTCCCTAGGGTCCAACTCCGCCAGGCGGCTCATGCTGTAGGAGCGCAGCATGCCGCCGCGGATCACGCAAAAAGTGCCGGTGCCGGCCCAGGCCATGCACTTCAGGAAGCCGCGCCGGTCGATGCCGTCATGATTGTGGTCGTGCAACAGCTCATTTTGTGAGTTTCTGAGCACCGTCTTTCGAGCCTCGGTGATGGGGGACATGCGTTCCTCCTCGTTTTTGGACACACCAATTCCGCCGTTATTTTTCGTCGCCGTTTCCTGCCAACCTGCTTGGAGGGCGGCGCGGGTGAGAGAGTCCAGGGAGCCCGCGCCGCGTATGGGACGTGTTTCGTTTATGCAGACCGTTAAGCAAGGCCAGTTATTCCCAGGGCTGATTTTCCATCCGTGCTTACCAAGCTGTGTCCACATTCGTCACTCTAAAGGGATAATAGGGAATAAAATCCTTCAAGGGACGGTTTGTGTCCATGAGTGGGATTGAGCAGGGAAGTAGCTCGGACGTGTTGGACGCGCATGAGCGGGCGCGCTTCGAGCAGCTTGTTTTGCCCCACCTCGACGCCGCCTTTAACCTTGCGCGCTGGCTGCTCAAGAGCCGCGAGGATTCAGAAGATGTTACGCAAGAAGCCATGCTCCGCGCCTACCGCTTTTTCCGCGGGTTCCATGGAGGAGACGCGCGCGCCTGGCTTTTGCAAATTGTGCGGAATACCTGTTATACCTGGCTGGAAAAGAATAGACCGGTGGAACTGATGGCCGAATTCGACGAAGAATTGCACGCGCAGCCCAGCGTGTCCCCGGAGAGCCTGGCGATTGCGGGAGACAACCGGGAACGCCTCAGCCGCGCGCTGGAAACGCTGCCGCCGCGCTTCCGCGAAGTGCTAGTGCTGAGGGAACTGGAAGGCTGTTCATATAAGGAGATTGCGACGATTACAGCGATTCCGATTGGGACGGTAATGTCCGCGCTGGCGCGCGCCCGCAAGCGGCTTGAGCGCGCCCTGACACAACCTCCCATGCAGGAGGCCAATCGTGAGTTGTGATTTCACGCACACGGCCCTGCACGGCTACCTCGATGGCGAGCTGGACGCCTCCGGTTCCGCGGAATTTGAGCGCCACCTCGAGGGTTGCCGCGATTGCTCTAAAGCCCTGGAGGTGGAAGAATCGCTGCGCTCCGCTCTTCTGCGCAGCAGTCTTTGTGAAAGCGCTCCGATTTCACTGCGCAAGAAGATCCGAGCGGAATTGGATGCGGCAACTTCTTCCCCCGCTAGGCCGCGAATCGCCGCTTGGCGATGGGCGGCTGTGGCGGCTTCCATTCTCGTTGTGGCCACGATTTCCTGGTATGTTTGGCCCCGGCCGGGTTCTGTGACCAGGAGTGTCGCCCCGCCGCCGTTCACCGCAGCAGAACTCATCGACGCACATATTCGTTCCCTGCAGCCTGGCCACCTTACCGACGTTGCTTCGACCGATCAGCACACGGTAAAGCCGTGGTTCGACGGGAAGCTCGACTTTGCACCGCCGGTGAAGGACTTTGCCGATGACGGCTTTTCTTTGATTGGTGGACGCTTGGACGTTTTGGGCGGCCGGAACGTCGCGGTGCTCGTCTATGCACGGCGCAAGCACTTCATCAATGTTTTTGTGTTGCCCACAAAAGAGCCGGACACACCGATTCATCCGCCTGGTTTGCGGCAAGGCTATCAGTGGCTGCATTGGCGCCATCAAGGAATGGAGTACTGCGCCGTCTCGGACGTTTCGGTGGCCGACCTGCACGAACTTGCGCAGCTGATCTACCAGTAGGAATTCCTTTTTCTCGCAGGGTGTGAACCAGGTTCGCTTAACGAACGGCTAGCCTCCAAAGCCGGTCATCTCCTGCGACCCGGGCGACGAGGCTTATTTTCGCGACATACGCCGCCGCATCGACCGCCGCCTCCGTGAACGCCCCTGAGGCCATCTTCTACAAATTGGCTGTGAAGCTGGGAAGGGCAACCATTGCGTGTGACCGGAGAAAGCGTAAGATTGCGGGATGGCCATCGTCGAAAAGCACCTGCCGGGCGATTTTTGCTGGATTGAGCTGGCCACCACGGACCAAACCGCTGCGAAGAGCTTCTATGCTGAACTTTTCGGCTGGGCCGCGAGCGACCTTCCCATGGGGCCGAACGATTTCTATACCACTTTCAAAATCGCCGGTCGCGATGTGGGAGCCACCTATACGCTGCGCGCGGAGCAGCGGGAGCAAGGCATTCCGGCGCACTGGAATATCTACGTTGCTGTCGAGAATGCCGACGGTGCTGCCGGGCGCGCGACGGCGTTAGGCGCGAAGGTGCTTGCTGCGCCGTTTGATGTATTCGATATCGGGCGAATGGCCGTTTTGCAGGACCCGACCGGAGCGGTTTTCTCCATGTGGCAAGCAAAGCGCCCCAGCGGCTGGGGTATCAAGGGCGTTCCCGGCACGTTTTGCGCGGCTGACCTTAGCACTTCTGATCAGCAGGCGGCGAGCCGTTTCTACGAGCAGCTTTTCGGATGGCGCGTCGGCCGGGAAGAGGAAACACCCGGCCACAACTATTACCACCTCTTCCATCACGATGAATACATCGGGGGAATTCTTCCGCCGGCGTTTCGCAATCCGGAAACACCTCCGTATTGGCAGATCTACCTGCAGGTTTCCGATTGCGACGCCATTGCTTCGAAAGCGAAAAACCTTGGCGCGAACCTCTACATGCCTCCGATGAAGGTGGAAGACGTCGGACGGATGGCCGTGATGGCCGATCCGCAGGGCGCCGCTTTTGCAATCTTCGAACCTTCGCGCCGCTGATTGTTGGAAGCACAGCCGCTTTCTTTGTACTTCATTCCTCGTCCGCGAATTTCGCAGCTGCCAGGTTGTCGAAAACCCCCAGCGGGTTTCGCCCGGCGCTACGGGTTGGGGGGCTGGGGTGATGCCAAGTCATTTCCGCAGTAGGGGCAGAACTTGTCGAGTTCCGCCACTTCGCGTTTACACTGCTGGCAGGACGGCTGGAGGTTGCATTTGCAGTTGGGGCAGAAGTTGAATCGCGCGCTGACCGACGCGCCGCATTGCGGACACGGATAGGGCAACGGCTCACGGATCAAAAAGTAAATCACAAATCCGATCAGCCCCCACGTTGGGAAAAAAATCAGAATCAGGATGGTCCACAACGCGGCGTTCATTCCGCGACGGCTGGCATCGCGATTTACGTACGCCGTCAGAAAGATAAAGCCCGCAAACAGGATACTGACCAGCGTGATGATGCCGGCCAAGGCCAGAGAAGCCAGTATCACGTGGCCGTGCTCGCCGAGTTCCGGGGGAAAAATCTGGTCCCCGCGCTCCGGGGCGGTCAGGTTCACCAGAAGCGCGACACCTTGCGCGATAAAAAAAAGCACCACCACCAAGCCGACCAGCCAGCGCGGAATGATGCGAAACTCTTCCCAGAAGCGCAGCTTCTCTTTTCTCCTGCGAACGCGGTTGAGCCGCATCCTTTCATTGAAGGAACCCGCCACTTTTTGTGAGTAATCGGCCATTTTCCTCTCTCTCGCCACGCGAAGCCTCGGGATACCGGCCCCGTTCCCTTCACCTTTTTCAACGCTCTGGTCTCATCCAGTCACGTTCTTCGGAGTTCTGCACACCCTCCAAGAGCAACACAATCACTGCGAACAGCGCGGGAATCGTCCACCAAAGGGCAAAACCGATTTCCAGAACCAATTTCGGCGCGCCGGTCACGTGCCCAAACCATTCGAAGACGCGCCAGACGTAGGGCGCGCTGGCAATGCCAAAAATCCACGAAGCGGCGCAAGCGAGCCACAACATGCGGCGCTTGGGTTCGCTCTCGCGCAATTCCATAGCGCGCAAGCGCACGCGGAATTGTGTGCGGCTCGCCAGGTCCGTGGGCACGGAAATCGCTGCTGTGCGCAACGCGCGCAGCGCGCGAGCGGTCTGGAGCGCGTGTTCGTTGCAAAACTCGCAATCTTGCAAATGCGTATTGAGCCAATCGCGCTCGGAGTCCGCGAGGCCCTCGACTCTAGCCTTCGCCACGAGTTGCAAGGCGCGCGTGTGCAAGTTCTCGCTCATGCCGCGCCTCCTTGAAGGGCGCCACGGAGTGCATCGAGCCCGCGATACAGCCGCGACTTCACCGTCGAAACGGGAATGCTCAAAACTCCCGCCATCTCTTCGATCTGCAACTCTTCCTGAAAGCGCAGGACCAGCACTTCGCGGTAAATGGCAGGAATTTTCTGTAGCGAAGACTGCACGTCTTCTTCTCTCTCCTGCGTCAGCACTTGATCGAACGGCGAAGGTTCGATTTCGTCTTTGATCTGCAGCGGCTTCTGCTGCTCGGGATCAATGAGCGCATCCAGGCTCTGCGCCTTCTTCGTGCGCTGCCAGTCGATCACCAGATGCCGCGCGATGGCGAACAGCCAAGCTTCAAATTTCGATTTGCCGTCGTATTGATGGCCGCGCTCCAGGACGCGAATCCAGGTCTCCTGGAAAAAATCCTCGGCGCGCGCCTTGTCGGCGGTAATGTACATGAGATACCGAAACAGCCGGTATTGATACTGCTCGATAAGGCGGTCGAGCAAGTCGGGATCGCGCTGCTGCAAGCCGCGCGCGATGCTTTTCGATTCATCGCGCATCAGCGTCCGGAAGGAGAGCGCTTGCCCGAAAGCGCTCGAAACGAAGGGCAGGCTGGTTGGCCGAGAAGTCAGACATGCAGTTGTGGGGTTCATTCTAACTGCTATACGGCCTGGTGACGCAAAAAGACGCAAGAAGACCCCTCCAGCCTAAGTAATGTGGTTTTAGCAAGTTACCATGATTCGGAGACTCGCAAGGGAAAGACCAGTTTCCTGGGGGAGCCGGACAAAAAGATCTCGCTATGTAGATTCTGCGGCCAGGTAGTTTTTCAAGACAAAGTACCTATGGAATCGAGTTGCTCTTACTTGGAAGAAATGTCCACTGCCCCGACCAGACGCCCGCGGGAACTCTTGAAGGTCGACGGCATCATCCATGAACCGGAAAGGCTCATGATTCTGACCGCGCTCTATCCGCTCCCAAAGATGGCATGCCTTCGCTTGCATAGGGAATGGAAGTTTAAACAAGGTTACCCTCGGTGTAGACTTTCCCTTGTTATGTTCTGCCCGCAATGCGGCGTCGAATATCGTCCCGGCTTCACGCACTGCACCGACTGCGATGTCGATCTGGTGCACGAACTCCCGTTGGCAAGAACCGACGCATTCGAATCGCATCAAGGCGCATCGCCCGGCGAAGACGAGGAAGATCCATTCTGCGCGTTCTGGCAAGGCGACGATGCGCGTTTGCACGTGGAATTGTGCACCGTCCTTGATGAAGCAGGAATTCCCCACAAAACCGTTCGCCGCGAGGATCATCTCTTCAATCTCAAAAACTTTCCGGCTTTCCAGATTGGAGTGCCCTTCTCGCTGTTCGAAAAAGCAGAGAACGCCGTGAAGGATGCTTACGAGATGGACAGTTCCGGTCCGGACGCCGTGCAAGCGCTGAACCCGCCGGCTCTGATTCCCGAAGGCTCGAGGGCCATTCGAAAGCTTCCGGAAAGTCTCACGCCAAGCAAAGAAGAAAATATTCCAGGCCCGCCCGATGTAGGCGAAGAGGTCAGCGTTGACGGGGAGTTAGAGTGGCAAGGCGATGGAATCGAAGTTTGGTCCGGCCATGAGGATTCCCTTGGCGATATCTTGGTCGCGTCACTCCGCGAAAATAAAATTGACGTCCACCGCTCGAATTCCAGCGGGAGGGAGTCGCTGCTCGTCCGTTCACGAGACGAAGCGCGAGCGCGGGAGATTGTGAAACAAGTTGTGGAGGGCGTGCCGCCGGAGTGAGTAAAGTTTTTTTGCCGGATGTCTTCCGCGGTGTCCAAGCTCCTTTCCGCAATAAAAAGCCCCGCAGGGCTTGCGCCGTGCGCTACAAAAAGCGAAACCTGCGCAGCTCCCCGAAGCGGATTCCAGTGAATGCCTGAATGCGAGGCTTCCTTTCTCTGAGTTGACGCGTCTAAAAGAACGTGCTAATGAAAAAAATAGGTTGCGGAGTTAGCGCCGGACGACGCTGACCTGCGCCATCACATGCCCTCTCATCCGAGGGTCCAGATGTTCTGGATTAGGAGGTATGTCATGAGCAACCTTGTTCCGCGTAATAGCTTTTTTCAGGATCTGTTCGATGTCCGCAGGGACTTTGACCAAATTTTCAACCGCATGCTGAGCGGCTGGCCCTTCCGCGAAGTGCCAGCATCGGGAACCGCTATTGGTTTTACTCCGTCGGTCGAATCCTACGTCGACAAAGACGCCAAGAAGTACCACCTGCGTGTAGCGCTTGCCGGTGTGGACCCCAAGGAAGTGCAGGTTCATGCCCAGGGAAACACGCTCACGATCAGCGGAGAACGCAAGGAGAAGCACAAGGATAAGGATGTCGATCCCCATTACGAAGAAATTTCCTACGGAGCGTTCGAACGAACGCTCACTTTGCCCGAAGGCGTGGACGGCGACAAACTAAGCGCCGAGTATCACAACGGCGTCCTGGAACTTACGGCGCCGGTGGCGGCTGCTGCGTTACCCCGACGCATTGAAGTCAAAGCCGCGCCGGCATCCAAGCAGATCGCCGCCTGAAGGCTTACTCCTCGCGAAGAACCGCTTCTGGAGGCTTCCCGCCTCCAGGGCGGCTCCCCGCTCGCAACCGGCAGAAGAAATTCCGATTCATTCCGCTCAGTTCTGCCGGATGAGGGCTTCGTTTCGCCCAAGAAGAAACTGAGCGGTGAACGGGGTGGAGGAATATAGCAGATGAAAATTGATATGAGCCGGTTCAAAAATATGACGAAGGGACACCGCTGGGACTTGGCACTTTTGATTTTTGTCACCCTGGTTTGCGGGCTCCTGGTCGGTACGGTTCTGCCGGGCCGCAGCGCGATCTCGAGAGCCATGGGCGTCAAGGATCCCCCAAAACCCCTGGCCATCCCGAATCCAGTACATCTTTCCAATGAATTTGCTTCTATCGTCGAAAACGTGGAGCCCGCGGTCGTAAACATTTCGACCACGGAGGTGCACCGCGCGCCGAAGCAACCGCGGCTGCCGCGCGGGTTCGACCAAGGCCCTTTCGGGGATTTCTGGAACCACTTCTTCAGTTTTCCGGACATGGGGCCGATGACCGAACACAGCTTGGGTTCGGGAGTGATTGTCGACAAGAACGGTTACATCCTGACAAACGACCACGTGGTGAAAGGTGCGACGAAAATCCAGGTGCAACTCAATGGGCAATCGACAAAATACACGGCGAAGGTGGTAGGCACGGACGATCAAACGGACCTGGCGGTGCTCAAAATCAATGCCGACCGCGAACTGCCGGTAGCCAAGCTAGGCAATTCGGAAGGCGTGCGCGTAGGCGACTGGGTGCTGGCAATTGGCAGTCCGTTTGGGCTGCGGGCTACGGTGACCGCCGGAATCATCAGCGCGAAGGACCGCAGCCAGGCGGAGGGCGTCGGCGGGGAGTTCCAACACTTTCTGCAAACCGACGCGGCGATTAATCCGGGCAATTCGGGCGGCCCGCTGGTGGATATGGCTGGGCAAGTCATCGGCATCAATACGGCGATCGAGACGCAAAGCGGCGGCTATCAAGGCGTGGGATTTGCGTTACCGTCCAACACAGCGATCAGGGTCTACAACGACCTCATCGCGCATGGCAAAGTCACGCGCGGCTCGATCGGCGTCACCTTCAGTTCCCAAGAAGAACAAAGCACGAATCCGATGGTGCTGAAGCAATTGGGAGCACCGTACGGAATTATCGTTGAAAGCGTAAAGCCAGGCAGTCCTGCTTCGCGAGCGGGATTGCAGGGCGGCGACGTGATCACGGCAGTGAACGGAAATCCGGTGAAAAGCGGAGACGATCTGGTGAACGCCATCACGCAGGCGCAGGTGGGAAGCAAAGTCGAAATCACCTACATCCGGGACCGCAAGGAGAGGAAGGCGAGCGTGACGGTGGAGTCGATGGACCGGGTCTTCGGGAACAATTCGAGCGCAGAAGCTCCATCCGGGGAGAGTTCTCCCGCGAGGTTCGGTCTGAATGTTGAAACGCTGAGCCCGGAACGCGCGCGGCAACTCGGGATGGAAGGACAGCGCGGCGTACTCGTTGCCAATGTGGATGCCGGCAGCTTCGCCGAAGACATCGGCTTCCAGCAAGGCGACGTGATTGTCGAAGTCAATCAGAAAGGCGTGGAGTCGTACAACGAATTGCGCGAGCAACTGGGACGCCTCCACCCGGGCGATGAGGTTGTCTTCAAGGTGCTGCGCCAAGACCAGGACCGGGGATTGCTGACGATGTTCCTGGCGGGCAATGTTCCTTCGTGAGGCCCGATTAGGTGGCACGTTGAAGCAAGCGGGTAGAAGTATGTATGGAGCGCGTGGTTGGAAATACTCGGCACGCTATAGAAGAACTTCGAGCCGCATCCGCTGTTGCGCAATCCCCATGTCGCAACAGCGGTAGCGGCGTGCTGGCTGAGAACGGTTCCTGCTGCACTCGTCACCGAACGCTTCTTCGAAGTGGAACCCGGCACCCAGCTTCTTGCGAAATGTCACTGGCATAAAAGCCGGCGACGGCATCCGACGCTAGTGCTGGTGCATGGGCTAGAAGGCTCGAGCGAATCGCCGTACATGCTGGGAATCGCAGAGAAAGCGTTCGAAGCGGGCTTCAATGTCCTGCGCGTGAACCAGAGGAACTGCGGCGGGACCGAGCATCTGACGCCGACGCTCCAAAATTGCGGACTTTCACAAGACTACCGCGCCATCCTCCAAGAGCTAATCACTTGCGACGCGCTCGCCGAACTCTTTTTCGCCGGCTATTCGGTTGGCGGAAACCTGGTTCTGAAGATGGCGGGGGAGTTAGGAGGGAGCGCACCGAAACAGCTTCGCGGAGTGTGCGCCGTAAGTCCGTGTCTGGATCTGGCGTCGTGTTCCAATGGCAGCGGTCTGGCGCGGAATTTCCTGTACGAATGGTACTTCCTTCGCTGCTTGAAAAGCACGCTGGGGAAAAAAGCCAAGCTGTTCCCGGAGCGCTATCGGGTCGGAGCGTTGCCGAGAGTGTGGAGCCTGCGCGAGTGGCATGAAGCGGTTACCGCGCCGGCGTGCGGTTACAAAGATGCCACCGAGTATTACCAGGAGGCGAGCGCGCTTCGTGTCGTGGGCCAGATCCGCGTACCCACGCTCATGGTGACGGCGCAGGATGACCCGTTCATTCCGTTCGAATCGTTTCGGCACCCGGCCATTGCCGGGAACCGGTTCATCACGTTAATTGCGCCGGAGCGCGGCGGGCACTGCGCGTTCATTTCGCGGAACGGCGGGCGCGAGCGCTTCTGGGCAGAGTCGCGCGTGGTGGAATTTTGCGCGCAGCGTTCGGAGATAGGAAAGGGTTTGAAGAAGAATGAGAATTGCGCAGGTGTCACCGCTCTATGAAAGCGTGCCTCCCAAACTGTACGGCGGGACGGAGCGCGTCGTTTCTTATCTGACCGAAGCATTGGTGCGAATGGGGCACGAGGTAACCCTCTTTGCGAGCGGCGATTCGGAGACTTCGGGACCGCTGGTACCTTGCTGCAAGGAGGCACTGCGGTTAGATCCGTGCTGCGTCGACCCTTTAGCGCACCACATCCTGATGCTGGAGCGCGTCTTTCGAAGAGCGGACGACTTCGACATCCTCCACTTTCACTGCGATTACCTGCACTTTCCGTTTTCCACCAGGCAGACGACCCCGGCGGTGACGACTTTGCACGGGCGCCTCGATCTGCCGGATCTCGTGCCGCTCTTTCGAGAATTTGACTCCATGCCCGTCATCTCCATTTCCAATGCGCAGCGGATTCCGCTGCCCTGGCTCAACTGGCGGCGCACGGTGTACCACGGTTTGCCTGCGGATTTGTACAACTTCAGTCCGCGTCCGGGCAAATATCTTGCGTTCCTGGGCCGCATCTCACCGGAAAAGGGCGTGGACAAGGCGATTGAAATTGCGAAAAAAGTGGACATGGAATTGTGGATCGCCGCGAAGGTGGATCAGGCCGATCGGGAATACTTTGCGGAAGTGATCAAGCCGCTGCTCAAGGGTCCGTCGATTCGCTTCCTTGGCGAAATCAATGACGCGGAGAAAAACGCGTTCCTCGGAGACGCAGTGGCCCTTTTGGTCCCGATCAACTGGCCCGAACCCTTTGGATTAGTCATGATCGAGGCCATGGCGTGTGGCACACCAGTGATTGCGTTTCCTCGGGGTTCGGTTCCAGAGATCGTGGACGAAGGGGATTCGGGATTTATCGTAGATGGCGTGGAAGGGGCAGTCTCGGCCGTGCCGAAGGCCGTCCGGTTTGACCGCAGGAAGTGCCGGCGCGCCTTTGAAAGACGCTTCAATGCGGAGCGCATGGCGCGAGAATACCTTGAAACTTATGTCCAGCTCGCCGGGGAAAGTACGGAGAGGTCGTGCAGGTCAGAGGAGAACGACTTTTGGATGACATCCTCCGAGTAGAGGACCGCTACTACATCCTCTCGACCTCTTCTTTGGCGGATGACCGCGTACGCGTGCTCAAGTACGGCGAGACTTTTGCCGTTTTTGACCGCAGGGGCGATATCGAGCCCTTTGGCCAGGGTGTCCAAGGCATCTACCACGAAGGGACGCGCTATTTGTCGCAATGGGCGCTTCGCCTGCAGAGCGAGCGGCCCTGGCTGCTCAGTTCCGGAGTCAAAGACGACAATGGCTCTCTCGCCGTTGATCTGACCAATCCCAACCTCTCCGCGAACGGGCAAATTTATCTGCCGCACGGCACGCTGCACATCGCTCGCTCGAAATTCCTCTGGAAGGGCACGCACTACGAACAACTACAGCTGATGAACTACAGCTTGTCTCCCCTGCGCTGCTTGATGTCCATTCAGTTCGCCTGCGATTTTGCGGACATTTTCGAAGTTCGAGGGACGCGGCGCGAGCGAAGGGGCGAGCGGCTGATTGACTTTCTGAACCAGAGCAAAGCGACGATTTCCTATCGAGGCCTGGATGGAGTGATTCGGCGAACACGCATACACTGTTCCCCGCAGCCGCAGAAGATCACCAACTCCGAAATCCTGCTGGACGTTTCCCTGGAGCCGAAAGGACAGCAGACCTACTATTTGACGGTCTCCTGCGATTGTCCAGCACACCGCCCGCAAGTCATCTTTCACCATGCTGCGGCCTCCGAGGCTGCTCGCGCTTTGCAGGAAGCGCGAGAAGACGAGGCCAATATCTACACGGCGAACGAACAGTTCAATGATTGGGTCAATCGTTCGTTCGTCGACCTGCACATGATGATCACAGAAACGCCGCAGGGACCGTATCCTTACGCCGGAGTTCCCTGGTTCAGCACGGCATTTGGGCGCGACGGAATCATCACCGCCTTGGAAACAATGTGGGTAAAGCCGTCGCTCGCGCGCGGCGTCCTGGCATTCCTGGCGCATACGCAAGCAACCGAAGAATTGCCGGAGGCCGATGCGGAACCGGGAAAAATTCTGCATGAGACGCGAAAGGGGGAAATGGCGGCGCTTAAAGAAGTTCCCTTCGGCAGTTACTACGGGAGCGTCGACGCCACTCCCTTGTTCGTCATGCTTGCCGGAGCGTATTTCCAGCGCACAGCGGACCTCGCCTTCCTAAAGCAAATTTGGCCGAATATCAAAGCGGCGCTTCGATGGATCGACGAATTCGGCGATCGAGACCGTGACGGCTTCGTCGAATATTGCCGGAGGTCCTCTCGGGGGCTCGTACATCAGGGCTGGAAAGACTCAAGCGACGCCGTGTTCCACAGCGACGGCACGCTCGCGGAAGGCCCCATTGCTCTCTGCGAGGTGCAAGCTTATGTGTACGCTGCTAAGCGCGAAGCCGCAGTGATCGCTCGCGCCCTGGGACAAACCAAGCTGGCCGAAGAACTCAAAGATCAGGCGGCATCACTTCAACAGCGATTTGAACAGGCGTTCTGGCGGGAGGAACTGTCGACCTACGCGCTTGCCTTGGACGGAGAGAAGCGGCCGTGCGGCGTTCGCACTTCTAATGCGGGCCATTGCCTGTTCGCAGGAATTGCAAGTCCCGAACGGGCCCAGCGCGTGGCGCACGGGCTTCTGAGCGAGGATTTCTTTACCGGATGGGGCGTTCGAACGCTAAGCTCGCGTGAAGCTCGCTACAACGCGATGTCCTACCACAACGGCTCGGTGTGGCCGCACGACAATGCCCTTATTGCGCGCGGGTTTAGCCGATACGGACTCCGCCAGGAAGCCCTCAAGATTTTCACCGGGCTACTCGACGCCAGTCTGTTCGTGGACTTGCACCGGCTGCCGGAACTGTTCTGCGGATTTCACCGGCGCACGGGGCAAGCTCCCACGCTTTATCCAGTGGCTTGCTCACCGCAATCGTGGGCTGCCGCAGCGGTGTTTCTCATTCTTCAAGCGTGCCTGGGAGTGCGGCTGCAAGTCTCTCCGCCGCGCGTGCTCTTTCGCCGGACGGTGTTGCCAGCGTCTCTCAGGCAAATCGAAATCCGAAATCTTACCGTAGGCAGTGCAAACGTAGACTTGCTGATCCAGACTGAAGGAGACGGGGTTGATGTCCGCTTGCTTAGAAAGCAGGGAAACGTGGACATCATTTCTGTAAAATGAGGGGCTCAAAAAGAATTTGTGCGTCAGATTGAGCAAGCTGGTATACGCATACAACTAACGGAGAATCAGTGAGTTACGATAAGCTTCTAGAACGATACCTCTTGACAAAAGCCTCGCGTGGAGTAAAATTAGCACTCGCTAAGGGAGAGTGCCAAAGCAAGTCCTTAGCGCCCTTCCTTGGCGGCTCAGCAGAATAATTTTCACGGTTGAGGTGGGAAGTGATGCTAACGAAGAATCGCATGATGGGCATAGTCTCCAGAGCTGCAATCAGCCCGAATTTGCACCGAGGTTCCATCCGCCGGCGCGCCAACCAAACGAGATGGGCGAGCCTAGGGGCTTCCCTGCAGTTGAGGGAGATCCATACACTGACGAGTGAGGCTCCGGTTGAGCGCACCGCTCGGCCTTCCTATTCGTGCAAATTGTATGCGGCTAGCGCCACTTAGGGCGCAACTCTGAATCCGGTGAACAGCTTGCAAAGAGAAATACCAGTTTTGTAGAGGTTAAAAAGATGGCAGCTAGAGTGACACCATTACACGACCGCGTCCTCGTGAAGCGCACCGAGGAAAAGGAAACCGTGAAGGGAGGCATCATCGTACCCGACACGGCAAAAGAGAAGCCGCAAGAAGGGGAGGTCATTGCCGTGGGCGCAGGCAAACTGCACGAGGGCAAGCGGATTCCCCTGGATGTGGCCGTGGGCGACCGCGTGCTTTTTGGGAAGTACAGCGGGACGGAAATCAGAATCGAAGACGAAGACTATTTGATTCTTCGCGAAGAAGACGTGTTGGGCAAGTACGCAAAAGCGGCGAAGGCGGCTTCCGCAAAGAGGTAACTTTCCTTCCCGCCGGAGCCAGCGAAGCTCCGGCGCGGGGAGCTTAAAAATCTTTCCGAGGGAGGTTGGGCAGTCATGGCAGCAAAGCAAATCGTAACAGGAGAGGATTCACGGCAAGCGATTCTGCGCGGCGTGAACATCCTGGCGGATTCGGTGAAGATCACGCTGGGCCCCAAGGGGCGCAACGCGGTAATCGAGAAGAAGTTTGGCGCGCCGGTTATCACCAAGGACGGCGTGACGGTGGCAAAAGAAATTGAACTCAAGGACTCGCTCGAGAACATGGGGGCGCAGATGGTGCGCGAAGTCGCTTCCAAGACTTCCGACGTTGCCGGTGATGGCACCACCACGGCCACCGTGCTCGCGCAGGCCATTTTCCGCGAAGGCGTCAAAACGGTGGCGGCGGGCGCGAATCCCATGGCGCTCAAGCGCGGCATCGAGAAGGCCGTGGAAGTCGCCGTCGACGAAATCAAGAAACAGCACAAAGACGTCAAAGGCGACATGATTGCCCAGGTCGGCACCATTTCCGCCAACAACGACAAGCAAATCGGCGGCATCATCGCCGAGGCCATGAGAAAAGTCGGCAAGGACGGCGTCATCACCGTAGAAGAATCCAAAACTATGGAGACGACGCTCGAGGTCGTGGAAGGAATGCAGTTCGACCGCGGCTACCTGTCGCCGTATTTTGTGACCGATCCGGAGCGCATGGAATGCGTGCTGGAGGATGCGCGCATCCTGATCCATGAGAAAAAGATCAGCTCGATGAAGGATTTGCTGCCGCTGCTCGAACAGATTGCCAAAGTTGGAAAGCCGCTGCTGGTCATCGCGGAAGAAGTAGAGGGCGAGGCCCTAGCCACGCTGG
Organism: Acidobacteriota bacterium; assembly: GCA_003223245.1. Classification (GTDB taxonomy): domain Bacteria; phylum Acidobacteriota; class Terriglobia; order Acidiferrales; family UBA7541; genus Acidiferrum. The sequence continues at coordinate 11,798 of QHYI01000109.1, read as the reverse complement.
TGGTTAACAAGCTGCGCGGCACGCTGCAGTGTGCCGCAGTGAAGGCTCCAGGCTTCGGCGACCGCCGGAAAGCGATGCTAGAAGACATCGCGATCCTCTCCGGAGGAAAGGCGATCACGGAGGATTTGGGCATCAAACTCGAAAACGTCAAGATGGAGGATCTCGGCACGGCCAAGAAGATCACCATCGACAAGGACAACACGACGATTGTCGAGGGAGCGGGCAAAAGCAGTGCCATTGAGGGCCGCGTGAAGCAGATCCGCACGCAGATCGAGGAAACCACTTCGGATTACGACAGGGAAAAACTGCAGGAGCGGCTGGCGAAACTGGTTGGCGGCGTCGCGGTCATTAAAGTTGGGGCGGCCACAGAAACGGAGCTGAAAGAAAAGAAGGCGCGCGTCGAAGACGCCATGCACGCCACGCGTGCAGCCGTTGAGGAAGGCATTGTTCCCGGCGGCGGCGTAGCTTTGATGCGCTGTATTCCGGCAGTCGAAAAAATCAAGGTGGAGGAAGACGAGGCCATCGGCGTGAACATCGTAAGGCGTGCGCTTGAGGAGCCGCTTCGCCAGATTGCGCAGAACGCCGGCTTCGAGGGCGCGGTGGTCGTTGGACGCATCCGGGAGTCGAAGGAGGAAAATTACGGCTTCAACGCGGAAACGAGCGAATACGGCGACATGGTGAAGATGGGCGTCAAGGCATCCACGCTCACAATACCCTGAGCGTAGAAAACACGTCCGTCCAAGTCTTCTATCCATTCCATCCTCTCCATGGCGCATCGCTCCAAGTGATCCGCAGGCCGAAGCGGGGAGATGGCGCTGTATCTGTCATCGACCCAACGGGGAGACGCCTGAAAATTCCGGTGTGGATGCTGTCGTCGGATTGCGCTGAGATCAAGATTACCGAGCGACCGCATCTGAGTAAGAAAGCTCTTCTCTCTCTAGCATCGTTACTATCACTACCCGACCCTGAAGGCCACGTTCACGATAACCTTCTGCAGACAGTTGTTGATGGATGCAAGGGAGGTGAGCGTGCTGCAACTACAACTTCTGGTTCTGAAGATCCCAACGGAAAGCGTCGCCGTGCCGATGGACGCAAAGGCACAGACCGAAATCATCGATCTCATGGCCCGCATTTTGATGGCGGTCTTTCAAGCGGAAGGAGGAACAGTTGATGCTAGAGATACAGTGCAATCCCAAGATTAAAGCAGAGCACCTGGCTCGCAAAGCCATCGTCTATCTACGGCAATCCAGCGATAAACAGGTACGGCAGAACAAGGAAAGCCAGCGTCTTCAGTACGACGTGGCCGAGCGGATGCGTGCCCTGGGTTGGAAGGAGGTGGAAATTATCAATTGCGATCTTGGATCCAGCGCGGCCATCGCTTCCGCGCGCCGCGATGGATTTGAGCGTGTACTCAGTTCGGTAGCGTTAGGGGAAGTGGGAATCGTTGCCAGTCGAGAGGCCTCCCGGCTGTCGCGCACGGACAAGGACTGGTGCCGGTTGCTGGAGGTGTGCCAGATTTTTGGAACCCTGATCGCCGACGAGCAACAGGTGTATGACTTGAACTATCTTGACGACCAACTGGTCATGGGCATCAAGGGGACACTCAGCGTCGTCGAACTTAAGGTTCTTCGGCAACGAATGCAGGCGGGCCAAGAGTCCAAAGCACGCCGCGGTGAGCTGTTTAAGAGGCTTCCGGTCGGCTATGTCCAGGACCCCCTGGGTAAGATCGCGTTGCATCCCGATCAACGGATTTGCGAAGCCATTCGGCTCGTATTCGCAAAGTTCCGTGAACGGTGGAGCGTGCGGCAAACGTTCCAGTGGTTTCGGGATCACGACGTAGAGTTACCAGCCAACCCAATCCAGGGAACGCGGCTCGTCTGGAAGATTCCGACCCAGAGCTTGGTCCGCGACATTCTATGCAATCCCTTCTATGCCGGCGCCTATGTCTGGGGCCGTCGCCCGGTCGAGACTTTATTGATCGAGGGCAGGCTAGAAAAACGTCAAAGTGCCAAACGCCGAGCAGAAGATTGCCGGGTCTTCATCCGCGATCATCACGTAGGTTATATTGACTGGGCCACCTATGAAGAGAACCAACGAATGACCCGGCGTAATTCAGTGAACTGGCAGAGCGACGAAACCATGGCGGCGATCCGTGCTGGGCAAGGTCTTCTGGTGGGACTTCTGCGCTGTGGCCACTGTGGGCGGAAACTGCATGTGCGCTACTGGGGAGGCAGCGGCACCCATGCGCGTTACCTCTGCAAAGGAGACTATGACGACGGTGGGCAATATTGCCTCGGCTTTGGAGGGGCTTCGGTGGACCGCCGGTTGGGGCAAGAACTGCTGGGAGTGATCTCACCTTTTGGGGTGGAAGCCAGTCTGAGGGCACTTGAGGGATTGAGCGCAGGAGATGCCGCACAGCGGGCCACCCTGTCGAGCAAACTCGAGCAGCTCGAGTACGAGGCCAAGAAGGCGTTTGAACAATACGATACGGTGGATGCCAGGAATCGTTTGGTAGCTGGCGAATTGGAGCGTCGCTGGAACGAAAAGCTGGAGGAGATCACGACCGTCAAACAACGACTTTCCAGCCTCAATGAGAAGCACTATTCGTTGTCTTCCGAAGAGGAAACCAGAATTCGTTTGATGGGTGCGAACTTTTCTGAAATCTGGCGAAGCGATCGCTGTCCGCCGACCCTCAAGAAGATGATCTTTCGCACAGCCATAGAAGAGATCATCGTGCGCGAAGAAAAGCAGAACAAAACTCTGCAGTTCACTATTCACTGGAGCGGAGGTACGCACACTCAGCTCGAGATGGAACGGCCTCGTCCCGCGACCGAGATGACCACACCCATGGAAGCGTTGGAGATCATTCGTCGGATGTCCGTACGCCACGGTGACGACCAGATTGCTTCCGTTTTGAACCGACTTGGGCATTCCACGGGAAAAGGGAAACGATGGAATCAGAATCGTGTAGCCACGGCTCGGCGCAACTATTCAATTCCTGGTCAAAAACGCGCGCTACCCGATCCTGAGAGAGTTAGTTTGAGCGAGGCCGCTCGAGTATGTGGCGTGAGTCACCGCACAATCGAACGGCTCGTGGAGGCAGGCCTGTTGAAGTGCGAACAAACTGCTCCTCGCGCCCCTTGGGAAATTCGCCGCGCGGATCTGAGTGCCGAACCGGTGCGGAGCATCGTTGAGCGCCTCCTTCGGACCGGAAAGCTGATGCTAGCGAGGGGCCGCACGGAAAATCAGCCGCCTTTGTTCGCTGAAAACGAAGGAGATGATAATGCCAGGCATCCTGAGTGAGGGTTCTCGATCCGGCAAAGGTCACACGCCTGGCGCTGCAAAATGCAGCTTCGGTCTCCGCGCTAATGCTTACAACCGAAGCACTAGTGGCGGAGATTAAGGAAGAAGAGAAGAAGGCAGCCGCCGCAGGGGCCCCCGGCGCGGGCACGGGGATGTACTGAGCTACTCTGGCAACGGCCGCCTTCGCCGAAAGCCAAGGTCCGGACAAAAACCAAAACCTGCGCGATTGCCTGGCTGGTTTCTCGAGCTGTAATCGTTCGCTTTTGACGGAAGACCAGGCGCAGCAAATTAAGGCGCTCGAACATGATCGCGACCTATGGAATTTTGCCTGACCGGCTATGCGGTCTGCGATCGTTCCGAGCTTTCACCAGGCGAGGCGAAGGAAGTGGCCGACTGCTGGCATGTGAAATCGGCCAAAGCGCATGCGACAAATCGTTGCTGACGCCGGAGCAAGCGCAAGAAGCCGGCAAGAGCGAACACGACAGAAATCTTTTGGCTTGCAAGATCGGCGAAGGCTACTGCAGAGATTCTCTGCTGAGTCCCGACGAGGCCAAGGAAGTTGCGGAAGCAAGGGAACGCTCTAGGTTGTGAGGCGGGCGAGATTTCTCGCGACCCCTCGTTGTCGGACGCGGGCCAAGCCCCGCAAAATAGCAAACGCTCTTGGTGATTCTGGAATCGCTGTTCGGTCCTTCCGCGTGTCTGGGAGGTGTAAGCAGAATCGGGCGGCTCCGGCGGGCACAGAGCGGAAAACCAGCGCCTTCGGCCGCGGAAGCCCGCGCCCGAGGGTCGGGATGAGGGAGTGGCTATTCGGCGACCTCACCGAGAACTTGTTCGAGCCGCTGGTAAGATTCCCGCTGAAGTTGTTGCAAGTCCTGCTTGACGAGATTGAGCCCGACAACACAGAGCTCAAAAGTTTCAGAGAGCCTGCGGAAAAGGGGCGCCTCGTCTTTGTATTCGAACTGATCAAAGGAAGAAACGATCGCGTAGGACTCCTTGCCCGCCTGCAGGAAATCGACGAAAGCCTCCAAGCGAGGCTTCCGGCTTTGCCGTCCCCGGGCCACGCTTTCCGGGAACAGACCGGTCATAAACAAAGTGTAATCGCCCACGTGCTTGCGGACCTCGCGCTCGCGGTCAAACGAAGAGGCGTCCAGCAAAGGGTTCGACTCGACCAGCATTTCGCCGACATCCTCAAGGCGTTTCCCCTGAGCGTTTCGGATGCGGTAAAGATTGTCGATGTGAGCAAAGTCCGCCAGCATACCGGAAACGTAAGTGGCGACCTCCGGCTCCTCCAAACCAACATCGGCGAAAAAGCGCCGCCAGACCAGTTCTCCGAGGAACTCCCTCAAGGATCGCTTGCCACCCGCACTCAAAGGCATGGCCCTCATAAATGGAACCTCCGAAAAACCTTCACCAAAAATTTTAGGGGCAGGCTCGCGCGTGGTCAATCGGACGTTTGATAATCTCTGCAAAAAAAGCCGGGGGCTGGCCCGGCTTTCGGGGACAACTTCGAGTTTTACGTTTAGGCTAAAACCGGTTTTTGCTTAAAACCGGAATTTGAAGCCCGTTGAAACGCGCAGGTTGTTTTGTACCTGGCGGCCGATGCCTGGGACTTCGCGGAAATTGGTCATCAGATAGTCCACCTCACCCAGCCGAACACTGAGATGCTTGGTGGCGGCAATATCCAGACCGCCTCCGGGCGCCATGGCGAAGGAGCTTCTCGATCCGGGGATGCTGAACGCCGTTCCGCCAGTCGTGTGGGCCAAGCCGAACAGACCTTCCGCGAAGGGAGTGATGCGATGGTAGAGTGGAGCATAGAAGCGCGGACCAAAGAGATAGGTTTGCATGGTCGAATCAAAGCGATCCATGTGGTAACCGCCGAAGTTTCCAACCATGCCAAACCAATTGCGCGGGTTCAGCGCGACTTCCGCATTCCCTCCCTGCATGTTGAAGTCCGTGGAGTTTCGCATGGCGGGCCTGGCGCGGATGTAGGAGTAGCTCAGAGTGACATCGGTTGTCGTCGTCCTCTCCTCCTGGGCATTTGCTGACAGGCACAGGAAGAGAGACACGACCGCGAGACACGCAAACTTACGCATATCTAGAAACCTCCGGGTGCAACTTTTTCATGGTTCCGTGGAGCAGAAAAAACGCTCGCAACGTGGCAGCGGCGCCAAAGGTGAAAGACAGCCGCTACCATCATTTACCGATGCACAATTTTGGTGCGGGGTTGTCTGCGGCTTTGTAGGGGCGTTTTCAGGTTGCGCTCGAATCTTTGAAAGCGTGGGCGGGCCATCGCTGACTTGTCGCGAATTCGCGTGATTCCGTAGGGTTGCGCTGAAATGGAGAACGTATGAACCTTGAGCGAATCAAGACGGTGGCGGTGCTGGGCGCGGGGACGATGGGAAACGGGATCGCACATGTGTTTGCGCGCGCGGGATATGAGGTGATTTTGCGCGATGTGGAGCAGCGATTTCTGGAACGGGCGCTGGAGACGATTGGGAAAAATCTCGATCGCGAAATCAAAAAAGGGAAGCTGGAGGAAGCAGACAAGGGAACAGTTTCGAAGCGTCTGAAACCGGTGACGGACATGAGTGCGATTGTGCCGGCGGATTTTGTGGTAGAGGCGGTGCCGGAAAAAATCGAAATCAAACGCGCGGTGCTGACCGAAGCAGACGCGATTTTGCGGCCGGAAGTGATCCTGGCGAGCAACACTTCTTCGATTTCGATGACCACGCTGGCGGCGATGACCAAGCGGCCGGACCGCTTCGTGGGGATGCACTTCATGAATCCGGTGCCGGTGATGGTGCTGGTGGAAGTGATTCGCGCGCTGCAGACGAGCGATGCGACTTTTGAGACCACGATGCGGCTGGCAGAGAAGCTGGAGAAAAAGCCGGTGGCGGTGAACGACGCGCCGGGGTTCGTTTCGAACCGCGTGCTGATGCCTTTGATCAACGAAGCGGCGTATTGCGTGATGGAAGGGGTGGCGACTATCGAGGCCGTTGATGCGGTGATGAAAACGGGAATGAATCATCCGATGGGGCCGCTGGAGTTGGCGGATTTTATCGGGTTGGACGTTTGCGTCGACATTATGCACGTGCTGCACGAAGGGCTCGGCGATCCGAAATATCGCGCGTGCCCGCTGCTGAAGAAATATGTGGCGGCGGGGTGGCTGGGGCGCAAGTCCGGGCGGGGATTTTACAGCTATGGATAATTGCGGCAGCCACCGTATTTACCGCTGATGGCCGTCGAGTTGTGGGCCCTAGCAAGCGTTGAATGACAGGTTTCCTATCGGCACGTTGCGAGCTATGATCGCCGACGCAGGCTGACAGGATGAAGGTCTGCAAAGGTTGGGACTCAGAAGGATGGCTCTCCTGGGCGCACGTAAGGCGAATAAGGCGAATAATAATATTTGCTTTTTGTTCGCCCGCATGCTACCTTGCCTCCCGGCATTTTCAACAGGGGTATCCTGCACGGTTTTGCGAGCGATGGTCTAAGCTGATAGGAGCGCGAGGCTCGAAAAAGGAGCTTTTTGAGACCCGCACAGGGGGAAGAAATCATGACGAAGAGACTCCGGATTCCTCGCTTCGCTCGGAATGACACGTTTTGTTTGGGTGGCCGGATGATCCGGCGATCAAGGCAAAAGGCATGGCCGAGGACAGAGATTCCTCAGGCCTAAAGGCCTGAGCTACAGTTCGAACAAAAAGAGGTTCGGCTCGGCTGTATAAGTTTCCTAATTCCCTCCACCGAGGTGTGAAATGGCAGACGAGAAACAGAAATTGCTCGAAGCGGCGATATCGCAGATTGAGAAGTCGTACGGCAAAGGCTCGATCATGCGGCTGGGCAGCAAAGACGTGCTGGTGCCCGTCAGCGTGATCCCGAGCGGATGCCTGTCGCTCGATGCGGCGCTGGGCGTCGGCGGATTCCCTCGCGGGCGCGTGATCGAGGTTTACGGGCCGGAGTCCGGCGGTAAAACGACGCTGACGCTGCATGTGATTGCCGAGGCGCAGAAGCTCGGTGGGCAGGCCGCGTTCATCGACGCAGAGCACGCGCTCGATCCGGTGTACGCGCGAAAGCTGGGCGTGGACGTGGACAATCTGCTGGTGTCGCAGCCGGACAACGGCGAGCAAGCGCTGGAAATTGCGGAGACGCTGATCCGTTCGGGCGGCGTGGACGTCGTGGTGGTGGACTCGGTGGCGGCGCTGGTGCCGAAGGCGGAACTGGAAGGCGAAATGGGCGAACCGCAGATGGGTTTGCAGGCGCGGCTGATGTCCCAGGCACTACGAAAGCTGACGGCGATCGTTTCGAAGTCGCGCACCTGCCTGATTTTCATCAACCAGATACGCGAAAAGATTGGCGTGATGTTCGGGAATCCCGAAACGACCACGGGCGGGCGCGCGCTGAAGTTTTATGCCTCGATGCGCGTGGACATCCGGCGCGTGCAGTCCATCAAGGAAGGCGACAAAGTGGTGGGTTCGCGGACGCGCGGGAAAGTAGTGAAAAACAAAGTGGCAGCGCCGTTCCGCGAAGCGGAATTCGATATTTTGTATGGGGAAGGGATTTCGCGCGAGGGTGATTTGATCGATCTCGGCGTGGACAAGGGCTTGATCGAGAAGGCCGGAACGTGGTTGAGCTTCGGCGGCGAACGCATGGGGCAAGGCCGGGAGAATGCGCGTGTTTTCTTGAAGGAAAACACGGACATTCGCGACAAGCTGGAAAATGCGCTGCGAAAAAAGATGGAGATTCCGCAGCCGGGCAATTCCGGCGCCGCTTCGGGAGCAAATGGGCACGCTGCTGCGGCTCCCGCCGCAGCGCATGGCGAAAAGCCGCCGGTGAAGACGGCGACCGCTGTAGCCGGCGCCGATGCGTCGAAAGCACGACCGGCGCGGTAAGAAGTCGACAGCTTGCAGTTCACCGTAAGAGAAAAATCAAAGAGGGGCACGATCGATGCGCTCCTATTCTTTTAGATATGTCCGATCGGCGTTGAAACTGCGGCGGGAGTTCCAAGGTCGGCGCATTCAAATGACGCACAGACCCGAGGGCTCGCGCCCTGCGCCCCAGAGGTTCTGGAACCGTTTCAAGATGAGATGGGAAAACTGCCGTATCGGCGATGGAAAAACACGCCAACCGGGCGGAGGGACAGGGGCCTGACCAGCAGATCAGCTAGTTGAAAATAAAGCACATAAGAGCGTACTAGAGCTTATCCTCTATTGCGGTAGTACCGGGGAGAACATAGAATTAATGTCGCAAGTTGAGAAGGAGTGCGCCTATTTAGTGCAGCGTTTGGCCAATCTTGAGCAAGCGCTGCAGCGCTAAGTGGCATCGAATCAACAGAACTCCTGATTGGTTTGCGGGGTGCAAGGTATCCCCGAACGGGCAAAAGCAAGCCTCGTGGCCCGTAGCAACAACGAACAGTTCTTGAGATTGTTTGTTGACGCTAAGTAATAGCCTAAGGTACAAATTCGCCCCTGCGTGATGAGGGGTGGGGTATTCCGGGGTTGAACCACAAGCGGTATCGGCTCCGTTATGAGGGGTGGGAACGGTGAAGCAGTCCGGAAAAAGTGGTATTGCGATTTTGATGGCGGCGATGTTCGCGCTGCCGGTGCCGGCAATGCCGGCGGGAGCGGCAGCGTCGACGCGCTCGCGTACACGGCGGTACGCCAACCGGTACCCCGGAGTTCCCACGTTTGCCGATTCCACGAGCGCGGATGACGCGACTTATGACGACCCCGAAGTTCGTGCCGCAGCTGTTGCCGCGCTCGGGCGCTACAACGGCGCGGTGGTCGCCGTCGATCCCAACTCCGGCCGCATCCTCACGATTGTCAATCAGAAGCTTGCCTTCAGCGACGGCTACATTCCTTGTTCCACCATCAAGCCGACCGTCGCGCTTGCGGCGCTCGAAGAAAACGTGATCACGCCGGACACTATGCTGAAGGTTGGCCGCCGCAAGTACATGAATTTGACGGAAGCGATGGCGCGTTCGAACAATGAGTTCTTCGAGCAGCTCGGGTTGCGTATGGGATTTGACACGGTTTCGAAGTACGGCCGGCTGCTGGGTCTCGGCGAACTTGCCGGGTACAACTTGTCTGAGGAGCATCCTGGCTCGTTTCCCACGACTCCGCCGGTGCGTGGCGGAGTGGCACGGATGTCCAGCTACGGCGAAGGAATCCAGGTGACGCCGTTGCAGCTTGCCGCGCTTGCCGCGGCTTTTGCCAATGGGGGGACGCTTTATTATTTGCAGTACCCACAAAACAAGGAAGAGGTGGCGAGTTTCACGCCCAAAGTGAAGCGCGAATTGAACATCGCGCCAATCCTTCCTGAGATTCGCGAAGGCATGCTTGCGGCAGTGTTGTATGGCACGGGCAAGTCAAGCTATGACCGGGGCGGCGACGAATTGCCGATCGGCAAGACAGGGACTTGCGACGACCGCACCAACCCTTCGAAAATCGGCTGGTTCCTTACCTACGCGGATGAAACGCATCCGAAGATCGCGCTGGCGGTCCTATTGCGGGGAAATACGCGGCGCGTGAAAGGGCCCATGGCAGCGCAAGTTGCCGGGATCATGTACCGCAGGCTGCGCGAACAGAACTATTTTGCGTCCAATAAACCATCGGTCACGATCAGCAGCGGAAACTAAAGACAGATCTGGACAATTGATCGGCAGGCACGCGCCGTGGAGGTGTTGACAGCGCTTTTGTTTGTCAGAGAATGTCGGACTCGGTGTGCTCGACGCGGGGCCGGACGTGAACGCTGATGACTTGCTTGCGCGGATATTTCGCACTCTCAAAGCACTCATCGCACCGCTGTCTTCTGCTCAGCCTTCTCTTCAGCAAGGCCTGCCGCTTGCGCCGCCGCTGCTCCTCCAGCACTGGGTTGTGACACACCATCAACCGCTCACCCGGATAATCCGGCGCGCTGATCTCGGCCAGATTCTTCTGATCCAACAACGACAGCTGCAAGGTCCCTTGCTCCACCAATTGCCGAATCGCCGTGCTCGTCAGTGCCGTGATCCATCCCCAACCGGGATGCTCTTTGAGCTTGTCGATCTGCGGCTGCGTTAGCCTCCCGCGGTCTCCCACCAGCACCACTCGCTGTAATCCGAACTTCTCTCGCAGCTTTTCGATTTGGTCGGCTACCGTCGTCGGATCTCCCGTGTTGCCGGCATACACGCTCACTGCCACGGGACATCCTTCGCCATTGGTCATCACTCCGTACACGATGATGGGTAGACCGTTCTTGCCATCGCGGTCATGACCGAATTTCGCTAGCGGGCAGGTGCGTCCTTCATAGAAACTGCTCGACACGTCGTACCATACCAACCCACCCTCCTCGAGATGTCTGGCGGCCAGCTTCCTCTCGATGCGCTCCTGACGTTCGGAAAGCCAGTCCATGGCGGCGTACAGATCATCCTCGTCGGCCCAGGCCACTCCCAGTTCCTCGGCAGCGTGGTGGTGTGCCACCGGCGGTATGGTGGCCAGTTTCGAGCAGGTTCGTTAGACGGGCGCCAGCGACTGCCAGCGCCCGCCTGATACGCTCTGCCTACTGAGCGCGCCTTAGAAGAAGTCGGCCATGGGAAGCCGCGTGGCGGCTCCGCCCAGGCCAGCCGTGTTTAGTCCAAGCGCCTCAGCGATGGTGCGCAGGATGCTGGCTTCATCGTAGGTTGTATTGAAGTTAGCGGGGTCGCCGACCGTAGACTTGTAGGCCAACTTGCCAAGCGGACTGATCAGCACTGTCTCGACCTCGCCGCCGCAGCCTTGCCCCATCGTCGTGGTAGAGCAGCTGGGGCTGCCCGACTTGTCGTCTTCGTCGAAAGTGATGATCAGCAAGCTGTCACCTCCCGCTTGGAAATGGCTGCTCGCCAATAGCGGCCCAATTTCCGTCTTGAGCCAGCTATCGAAAGTGGACTCGGAGCTGTCGTGCCCGTCATCGTGCCCGTTCGGCGCCAGATAGGCAAAATTCGGCAGCGTATTATTGGCCAGGTCCGTGGCGAATTGGCTGAAGCACACGATGTTGGCCCTATTGATGTTGGTATAGTACTCGAGCGGATCGTGGCGCACATAATAGGTACCGCTGTTCAAGGCGCTACAGCCACTCACAGCTGCCGTCGAGCCCCCCGTCTCCACGTAGTCTTTCCAGGTCTTGCCCGCCTTCTCCACCTCGGCGGCAATATTGTCCGAGGAGAGGGGCAAGCTGGAGGGCGTGTCGCTGTCGTTGTTGGTAAAGATTTTTCCCGCCGTCATACCCTCGTAGTTGCCGATCGAAGGATGGGTATCCGCCCAATACATGGTGGACAGCCCGTACTGATTGGCCAGCGAGGTCAAGTACGGCATATTGCTGCTGTTATAGGTTTTGCTATAGGAGGTGTTTTCGCCGACAACGAGGAAAACGTGTGCAAACTGCGGCATCGTGCCTGCCGCGTTCACTGTAAGCGTAGCCGCGTTGCTGGTCACGTTCCCCGCTACATTGCTGACCGCAACTCTAAACTGTGCGCCATTGTCTGC
>QHYI01000070.1 GCA_003223245.1 Acidobacteriota bacterium | reverse complement strand
CAGAACACAGGAAAAGGCATGGACGCGGAGCATGTGGTCGGTCCAATGACGGGGCGGGGAGAAGCGAATGCAGTAGGGATCTTTCATCTCTCGGAAGGCTCGCTCGATGTGATGTTGGCCGCGATAGCCAAAGATGATTTGCTCGTCGGTGAGATCGGTGCGATCGGTGAACAAAATCCTTTTGCCCAGAACACGCTCCTTCAGTTTCCGGTAGGCTTCCTCATCCGTTCCAAAGGCAATCCCGAGTCGCCGGCGTTTGCGCGTGACCTGGCCCCAAAGAAAATCCTGGATGTACTGGCCGGAAAGAATGGTGTCCAGATTCTTCTGAATATTCGTTACCGTGTAGGGCTTGCCCCGCCAGCCGGGTTCATGGCTGCGCACGATTCGTTTCTGGAGATCGCGCAGGGCCCGCATCTTTTTGGTCAGATGCTGCCGGATGCCCCGGATCTGCCCTCGGAGCAAGGCGCGGCTGCGGGTGATGACGATGGTGCGTTTCCGCCCAAAGACTTCCTTCTCCGTGCGATACGCGCGCACCCCGGCGAAGGCGGGATCGTCCAGGGCATGAAACTGCTGCAGAGGAATGTCCAGTAGATCTTGATGCTGGGAGGGCACCAAAGACCCAATAAAATGGTAGGGAGAGTCGTCCAGTTCTTCGAAGTTTTCCGTCGAATTGTTTCCCTTATCGAAAACCAGGGTGACGTTCTCGCATTTCCCGCGGAACATCTGGTAGCGAGAGACCAACTCATCCAGAACCCCGCTGAAGGTGACCGAGTCGTTCTGGTTGCCCTGGTAGACCTGGGAGAAGAGAGGAATATGAAAATCCCAGGAAACCAGCAGGGCCAAGCCCACGATGCGTAGATCGGTGCGTTTGCTCTTGGCGTGTCCGCGCTTGGCCAGTTTCGCGGGGTTCTCCGAGGAAAGAAACGTATCGAAGTTGGTGGTGTCGTAAAACAGCGCTTCCAGACCCACTCCCCATTCTTCCACCAGTCGCCGCGTGAGATCTTCTTCGATCCGCGCCAGCTTCTCAGCGTCCAGAGCGTGCAGGTGATCCCAAAAGCGCTGGCTGCGCAAGGCCGCCGGGGGCAGCGGAAGCAGCCGGACCAAGATGGTATTGCGATACCAGGCGGCGAGTTGGCGTTTGCTCGTGGGGGCCAGGGCGCGGTTCAGGGTGGCGAGAAGCAGATACTCGCCCACCGAAGGTCCTTGTTTTCGTTTGGGGGCCTGGGCGTCGATGGTGCGCACTACGTCGAGTTGTTGGGCCAGGTCCCAAAGTGCCGCGGTGGCGCCGAAATCCCGCTCCTCGGCGCACAGGGGACGTCCCGGAGCCTGGGAAAGAAGCTCGAGCAGTTTCCCGGCGGTCCCCAGATGGCGCAAGACGCGGAGGCGGGGATGTCCGTGCTTATCGCGATAGGATTCGACGAGGCGCCAGTAGTGGTTGCCGCGTACGACGTAAGATTGCAGGCTCGGCATGATTCGTATATACAACTCGTTTGTGTGGTTGTCAAGGGAAATCGCAATAGGTTGTGGTGCGGTTTCTAATCGCTATAATACTGGATTTCTAAAGGTCTGCAATCCGAGACGGCGAGGACGCCACCAGCTCGTGATTCGTATATACGGATGGCGATGCACCGATCGCGCAATCGAACCATTTGCCCGCCATGACGTCAGATGCGCGAAAGGGCCGTCTTTATTGGTGATTTCGATGATCTACTCAGGAATCTGCGGGCAAGGGAAGAATGCAGACACGCCTTTTGCTACAGTTAACCCGGAAGGTCAGGCTAGGAAAGGGCCTCACATGAACACGATTGTGAAACGCGTGGCGGTTGGGGCTGGATTCCTCCTTCTGAATGCGCTATCGGTGCTGGCTCGCACGCAGAGCAATCCGCCGAGTCCGGCGCAGACCCCGAAAAGGGTAATACCGACGGTTCGACCGAAGAAACCCACTCCGCCACCGGACGATTTCGACGGATTCACGTTCACAGATGAGCAGAAAGCGAAGATTGAGCAGATTCACCAGGCTATGAAGTTGCGCATGGATGCCGTGGTCAAAGACGACAAGTTAAATGCAGACCAGAAGGAGGCGATGCTAGACGGGTGCCGGCGCATGGAACATAATGAGGTTTTCAAAGCGCTGGCGCCGGAGCAACAGAAAGAAGTTCGCAAGAAAATGCTTGCCTGGCGCGAGGCAGCGCGAGCAGAGTATCAAAAGAAGCAGCAGTCCGAATCCCAGCCCCAGCCTTAATGAAGATAGGAAAGCCGTGATGCACGTCTCGAGTTGCCTGCCATCGGTTGTGAATTTTACGGCTTGTGCGGTTTGATCTTCCTCCTTGGTGGCGGCGGCTGTGATGGCCTCCGATCTAAGGCTTGGCTCCGCTTTCGTTCTGCCTCAAACTCGTCGCCTGGCAGCCAACTGACCAAGTTGAGCTGCAAAGCCGCCTGCATCCCGAGCTCATAACCAAACGTTGCCAACTTTGCATCGCCTGTAAAGTCCATCTGCGGCATGTATTGGTCGGTCGGTTGGTGATAGCGGTGCTCTACGTAGTCGCGCTCCTGCGTCTCGCCCCATGCGGCATCATGTCCCTTGAACTTCACTCCTTCGGAAATCGAAAAAGAGGGAATTCCCGCGCGCGCCAAACTAAAATGATCCGAACGGTAATAGTAGCCTGCTTCGGGATGCGGGTCTGGGCGAATCGCTAGCCCAAGGGCCTTCGCCTTGGCCTCCACGGTGGAATAAAATGTTGTGCGCTCTGCGCCGTTTACTTCCACTTCCTCCGGATCCCCGATTGGCCCCAGGGCGTCGTAGTTCAAATCCAGCGAAATTTTCCCTGGCGGCACAGGCGAATGCTTTGCAAGGTATTCCGAGCCAAGCAGCCCCTGCTCTTCCGCAGTCACGGCCACAAACAGAATGGTTCGCTCCACGGCTACGGATGACTCCGACCATACCCGGGCTAGTTCCAAGAGCACGCCGCAACCGGTCGCGTTATCAACCGCACCGTTGTAGATGTTATGGCCTTTCATCTCAGGATCGATCCCTAGGTGGTCATAATGCGCCGTATAGAGGACCGCTTGTTGCGACATTGGACCGCGCGATGGCAGTGCCGCAAGGACGTTCCTTGAGACGAATGGCCGTAATTGACTGGCAATATGGGCCTGCAATCTCACCGGCAATTCTATCGGCTTGAAGTCTTTGGACTGCGACTGCTCAAAGAGTTTGTCCAGGTCCAGCCCTCCCATGGCAACGAGTTTCTTGGCGACTTCTAACTGGATCCACGATGCCGCTCGCAATTTGGGCGTGGCATCTATTTTCAGGTAGGAACGTTCCTTGCCCCAGGAGTTCCGCACTACTTGCCAACCGTAACTTGCCAAGTCGGGGCGGTGAATAATGAGCGTGGCCACTGCCCCACGCCGCGCCGTTTCTTCGAACTTGTACGTCCATCTTCCGTAATACGTCAGCGCTTTTCCTTTGAAAAACTTTGGGTCGTCGAACGCGGGCTCGTTCACAAACAAGAGCGCGACCTTACCCTTCAGGTCGGCCCCCTTGTAGTCGTCCCAGTTGTATTCCGGCGCATTGATGCCGTATCCCACAAAAACGATCGGGGCATCGATATAGGCTGTCTCGGTCTGGCTTTCATTGTTGGTTACGAAGTCCTCGAGATTCTTGAGCTTGATGGTTCCGGCGCTCGAGGCCAGATTGAAGGATGTCTCGTCGAGCGTTTTGACGCCGACCATTGGAACTTCGTGAAAATAGGTCCCTTGATCCCCAGCTGGTTTCAATCCGTATAACGCGAATTCAGTCGCGATGTACTCGGCGGCGATGTCCCCGCCACGCTGGCCAGTTCCACGCCCCTCCAGGAGATCGCTACTAAGGAACTTCACATGGGCCCGAATCTTTTGCGGATCTGCTTGAACCGAGCCTGCCTCGGGCTTATTCGTCGTCTTGCTCGCCTGAGCGTCTAGGTGGGGGACACGTATGGCGACCACCAACACAATGGCCATCAAAAGCTTCAGCTTTCGCATGATCTCATTTTCCTCGCAAACGTTGGGATGAAAACATGCTGGAGATGCTGGAGATCAAAGTTGCCCGCGCGTAGCGGTTACAACCCTCCCGTCGGCCCGCCTGCACGGTTAGTCCGTGTTCGTTAGTTCGACACCAAAATGCTGAACCGGCTGTGGGAGCCACCTGGCGCAGGTGCGCTTCCGCAGGACTCTGAATCATTCTTTCGAAGGATTGCCCGGTTGATGCTGGTGAGCAGCGCCTCCTGGCTCCGGAGGAATCACGCCCCCACAAGGTCCTAGCTCTTTCTGTGCCATCGCTCCCTGGCGCTTTGCTCTTTCTTGATCCCGTTCTGCTTGACAGGCCTTGAAAGCCTCGAGTTGCTTCGCGGGGATGATCTTTGCGAATTCCTGCTCCGTCTGCGCATTAATCTCTTGGATCTTTTCACGCCTCTTTTCCGCGGTCAATGCGGGATCTGTGCACACGGCATTGATCCTTCCTTTCGCGTTGTCTTCGATGTGCCATCGCTGGTTCACCAATTGAGGGGCAATGCCGGCCACACGCCAGCACGGCGCTTGGCGCTGCCGGTTCACCCAACGGGGCGAAGAAGGAGGAGCCTGCGGAGGAGGCTGGGCCGCAGGGGCCTGCGGCGAACGATGCACCGACCGGTCCATCCGAGCATTCCCGAGCGAGTGCGCAACGACAGACACTGTTAACGGCAAGGCCATGACAGCGAAGACTCCTATTCTTGAGGCGCGCATGCTTAATCTCCTAGAATGACATCCGCTCGGAAGCGGAAAACTACGTGCCAACGCTTATGGTTTGCACCACGTTAGGCCCACCAAATGGCTGGAGCGCAAACCCCGTGCTCGACATAATATACATCATGAATGAGGCATGGTTCCATTTCACGTGTGAACCCCAGTCGGCACCGACGCAACCAGCGATCGACATCCGAGTGCCCAAGATCATGGTCACCCAGATCGATCGCGATTGCGTTCGAACAATGCGTCAACCGCAACTTGCAGCCCGGCCCACTCAACACTTATCGCGGTTGGCTCGAAAAGAAACGGCAGGTACGCAAAGGAGAGAAAGGAATAACGCTTTGCACGCCCATGCGATGATGCTCCGCAAGAGCTACAGCCAGAACAGAAACAGAGAGCCAGAGCTTCGAGAACCGCCTTCGCACTGACCGACACCCTTCATTTCGCCGCTGGGCTGTACCGTTACCGATGCGCGGAGTCCGCACGGGGTTTTATTGCTAATCTTCCCCACGCACCCCTTGACAATCTACAATCAGTGTTGTAGATAACCATAGTATGGCGAAACCGAACGATCTCGTCCAAGGAACTCTCGACCTTTTGATCCTGAAGACCATCTCGCTTGAACCGAAGCATGGCTGGGCCATCGCAAAACGCATTCAACAAATCTCGGGCGAAGTGCTGCAAGTCCAGCAAGGCTCGCTTTACCCGGCCCTGCACCGCCTGGAACAAAAAGCCTGGATCAAGGCCAAATGGAAAGAAACCGAAACCGGCAGGCAAGCCAAATTCTATTCGTTGACCGCTGCAGGGCGCGCTCAGCTTGAGAAGGAAGCAGCGAATTGGAGTCGTCTGTCTGCGGCGATTAATCTGGTCGTTGAGACAACCTAGGTGGCGAAGTCATGGTGTGGGCTCGTCGATTCTGGCTCAAGTTGCAAAGCTTATTTCGTCGCAATCGAAGTTCGCAGCAATTAAACGACGAAATCCAATTCCATCTCGACCAACAAATCGCAGAAAATCTCGCCTCCGGTATGAGCACCGAAGAAGCCCGCTACGCCGCCATGCGCGCCTTCGGCAACCCTGCGTACCTCAAAGAACAAACCCGCGACACCTGGGGCTGGTTCTGGCTCGAGCAAATCGCCGGCGACCTCCGCTACGGGGCACGGATGTTACGACGGTCTCCCGGATTCACCTCCGTAGCCGTGCTTACGCTGGCGCTCGGGATTGGCGCGAACACCGCAATTTTCAGTTTTGTAGATGCCGTGTTGCTGCGGGCGCTGCCGGTCCCGGAGCCGCAGCAACTCGTGGTCTTCGAGTGGACGGCGCACGCGAAACCGAAGTTTACCGGACACAGCGCTTATGGCGACTGCGCCATGGAATGTTCTCTTTCGGGGCCGTTCTATGAAACGGTGCGCGCGAAGGCCAGGAGCTTCTCCGGGGTGGCGGCGTTTGCCGGGCCGCTGGAGATGGACTTGAGCGGAAACGGACCGGCGAGCATAGCGCGGGGAGAATACGTCTCGGGAGATTTCTTCTCGACGCTGGGCGTGAAAATGGCGCTTGGGCGGCCGCTGGGGCGGGAGGATGACTCGCGCTCGGCTCCGCCGGCAATTGTCCTGAGCTACGGCTACTGGCAGCGGGCGTTCGGAGGGGACCGCTCCGTAATTGGACGAACAATAAGGCTGAATAACACGTCCGTAGTTATTGCGGGAGTAGCTGAGGCCGCTTTCACGAGTCTGACGCCTGGCAAGACGCAAGATTTCTTTCTGCCTTTCGCGCTGTCGGATCGCGTGAGGTCAGAGTGGTGGGGAAACAACGACAGGTACAACGATCCCGCGACGTTTTGGGTGGTGATCGTGGCCAGGCTGAAGGCGGGCGTTTCGATACGCCAGGCACAAGAAGAAGCGAGCGCCCTCTTCCGAAATGAAATGGTGCACGGAGCCAAGCCGCTTTTGAAAGAAGCAGA
>QHYI01000166.1 GCA_003223245.1 Acidobacteriota bacterium | reverse complement strand
GGTCCGCAATGGATTCGATATAGCCGTCACCAAGAGTGCTGATAGAAATGCGGAAAGCGCGGATGTTCTCCGCCGTGCTGATGCGCTCCTGACCTTGCGTATCAGGAAAGTTGAACGTTTGCGTTTGACCGTCAACCGTCATGGTGTCCACGGCTGGGCAAATGGCACGCTGGTTGATGAGCGAGCGGTTAGGAATGGTCACCGTATTGTCTGCAAGAAATGCTGTTGCCGGGACAAAATGACCGAAGGAATCGAGATGGCCGGCGCGGAGTTCCTTAATCTGGCTGGACGACCCGGTGATGGGGTTTTGATGACACTCCCTGCAAGATTGAGCGTTGTAAAGAGGGCCGATACCGTCGCCAATGCCCTCGACCTCTTCAAACTGGCCGCGATCCATGTTGTAAGTCGCCTGGTCGGTTAACCCATTGGGTTGATTGTCGTATCCCGCGGGAGCCTCTGTAGCCGGGCCGGAGTTTTGTCCCGGGGATTGCGCGGCAGAAACAAGAGCCACCGCCAAGCAGATGAGCAGACACACGTATAGCGTCGGTTTTCTCGACCACATTGAAAGCACCTCCACCGAAATGAACTTGTAGACCTGGGGATCTGAGCCCGGAGAAACTCGGCTGGAGACTCCTACCGGAGACGAGCGGTATTTGAAGTTACATAGAGGTGCATGGGGCGGTCAATAGGATTGAGCGATTTTTGAGGCACCGAAACGGCGCAGTATGTGGAAAAACTCAGAAGGCTGCTAGACACGAAGGACGACTTTGCCAAATTGCGAGCCGGATTCGAGATAGGCATGGGCAGCAGCGGCTTCCGCTAGTGGAAAGACGTGGTCCATAATCGGTTTCAATTTGCCGGCGGCGACGAGCTTCATTACTGTGTGGAGTTCGGACTTTGTGCCCATGTAGGAACCGAGGAGCGAAAGCTGACGGCTGAAGAGGAAGCGCGTATCTATCTTGGCATCGTGGCCCGTGGTGGCTCCGCAGGTGACCAGCCGACCAGCTGGGGCTAGACTGGCGACGCTATCTTCCCATGTGGCGGTGCCGACGTGTTCGAATACAACGTCCACGCCGCGTTTGTTGGTTATGCGGCGAACTTCATCGCGAATTTTTTGGGATTTGTGATTGATGAAGTGATCGGCGCCGAGTTCTTTGGCCTTGGATAGTTTTTCGTCCGAGCCTGCGGTGGCAATGACGCGCGCGCCGAACAATTTCGCAATTTGAATGGCGGCGCTGCCGACGCCGCTACCCGCGCCAAGAATGAGGGCGTTTTCGCCCGGCTGCAACTGCGCGCGAGTGATGAGCATATGCCAAGCCGTCTGAAAGACGAGCGGAATTGCGGCGGCTTCTTCCCATTTGAGATTCTCGGGATAAGGGAGGCAGTTCACTTCCGGGGCGCGGACAAATTCCGCGCAGCCGCCGACAATCATGTAGCCGAGATTCGTGGCTTGGCGGCAGTGGTTGTCGAGGCCGGCAAGGCACGCTGGGCATTTGCCGCAGCTTACGAGCGGCGCAAGCACAACTTTCTGGCCGACGCGCACATTGGTGATGTCGGCGCTGATTTCCGCGATTTCGCCGGCAACGTCGCTTCCGGGAATGTGCGGAAGCGGGATTGCCACATTGGGCAAGCCGCGGCGAACCCAAAGGTCAAGATGATTCAGCGCGCAAGCCTTTACGCGGACCAGCACATCGTTTGCACGGAGTGCGGGCTCCGGCGCGTCTTCGTACTTAAGCACGTTCGGAGCCCCATGCTGACGGAAAACGATTGCCTTCATGAGACCTCCGCGGTTGCAAAACCGAACGGTAGCATTGAGGAGTCAGAGTGTCCAGAAAGCCACGCGCATTCTGGAGAGGACGGGTATCTTGCCGTGGATGAGGACGGCGGGGTAAACCCGGCGCTACAGACCCGGATGTAGCCTGAATCATCTAATATAGCAACATGTCCGATCCACCTATGAACCCGAAGCCCGGCGCAAGCCTGCCGATTTTGTCCGGGCCGCCAAAGGCGAAAGACCCGGTTTGCGGAATGTCGGTGGACCCCGCCAAGGCTGCCGGTAAAGTCGAGCACCAAGGCAAGGCTTACTACTTCTGTTCCAAACGGTGCGCGGAGCGGTTTGCGCAGGATCCGGAGAAATTTCTCGCAGCTCCCGGGACGGCGGGGATGAAGCATGGCCACGGACATGCTGCGGCTCCTGCGGTGGCGCACGCTCCTGTTCACGCGGGGCACGAACATATGCATCAGGCGCCAGCTGTAACAGCAGCCGCGTCGATGCCTGATGCGGGCGCTCCGTCGAGCGGACAAGGCCTGCGCTACACCTGCCCCATGGATCCCGAAATTGTGCAAATTGGGCCCGGCGTGTGCCCGAAGTGCGGTATGGCGCTGGAGCCGATGGATGTTTCCGCGGAAGTTGAGGCTGATCCTGAGTACGACTCGATGCGGCGGCGCTTTTGGGTGAGCGCGGCGTTGTCCCTGCCGGTCCTGGTGCTCTCGATGTTTGGCGACGCGCTGGGGTTGCGGCTCTCGCACAGTGTTCGCAACATGCTCGAATTTATTTTGGCCACGCCAGTGGTGCTGTGGGGCGGCTGGCCGTTTTTTGAGCGCTTCTGGGCGTCGCTCATAAACCGCAGCCCGAACATGTTCACGCTGATCGGCATGGGAACGGGCGTGGCCTACGTCGACAGCGTGGTCGCGACATTTTTCCCGCAAGTGTTTCCGGCTTCGTTCCGCAGCACGGAAGGGGCTGCGCCGGCTTATTTCGAAGCGGCGGCGGTCATCACGACGTTGGTGCTGCTCGGGCAGGTTTTGGAATCGCGCGCGCGGCAGCGTACCAGCGGTGCGATCCGCGCTCTGCTGAATCTCGCGCCACAGCAGGCGCACCTCGTAGCGGCTGATGGCAGTGAAAAGGTTTTGCCGCTCGATCAGGTGAAACACGGCGACCGCCTGCGCGTGCGACCTGGGGAACGCGTCCCCGTGGACGGCGTGATTCGCGAAGGCGCGAGCGCGGTGGATGAATCGACGGTCACCGGCGAGCCCATGCCGGTTGAGAAGAAGAGCGGCGACAGCGTCACCGGCGGCACGTTGAATACCAGCGGCAGCTTCGTCATGGAGGCCCAGCGGGTAGGCAGCGAAACCATGCTCGCGCAAATCGTGAGGCTCGTCAGCGAAGCACAACGCAGCCGCGCGCCGATGCAGCGCCTTGCCGACCGGGTGGCTTCGTACTTTGTTCCGGCCGTAGTTGCAGCGGCGGTTCTCGCATTTGCGGGATGGATGCTGTTTGGTCCTGAGCCGCGCTTTGCTCATGCCCTGGTCGCGGCCGTATCGGTGCTGATCATTGCTTGTCCGTGCGCGCTCGGGCTGGCAACGCCGATGTCCATCATGGTGGCGGTGGGCCGCGGCGCCCATGCGGGCGTGCTGGTGCGCAACGCCGACGCGCTGGAAACTCTGGCTCGAGTGGACACGTTGGTTGTCGACAAAACCGGGACGCTCACCGAAGGCAAGCCGCTTGTGAGTGCGGTAAGCGTTTT
This sequence comes from Acidobacteriota bacterium, assembly GCA_003223245.1. Lineage (GTDB taxonomy): Bacteria > Acidobacteriota > Terriglobia > Acidiferrales > UBA7541 > Acidiferrum. Next base: position 19,127 of record QHYI01000166.1, on the reverse strand, counting down.
TGAGGGCGGCGGATACACGGAGGAGCAACTGCTTCGGCTTGCCGCAAGCGTGGAAAACGCCAGCGAGCATCCGCTGGCGCGCGCCATAGTCAAGGCCGCGGGAGAGAAGAAAGTTGAACTAGCCGCGGTTACGGAATTTCGCGCGACTTCAGGGGGCGGCGTGGAGGGGCGGGTGCTCGGAAATAGAGTTCTTGTGGGAACAAAAAAGTTCCTGACGGAAAAGGGCGTCACGGGAGCCACGGGCGAGAAAATGTCTGGCTTGGAGTTCGGGTTTAACAGGGCTTTTACGGCGACCGTTGTCCTGGTCGCGGTGAACGAAAAGCTCGCGGGCGCAATCGCCCTGGCGGATTTGATGAAAGAGTCGGCGCCGGAGGCCACCAAGGCGCTAAAGGAGGAAGGGCTGCGCATCGTCCTTGTCACCGGAGACCGCCAAGCCTCGGCGAAGATGATTGCCGACACGCTGGGCATCGCAGAAGTACAGGCAGAAGTCTTGCCTGAGGAAAAAAGCGCAGTCGTAAAGCGGTTGAAGAGGGAAGGCCGCTACGTGGCCATGGCCGGCGATGGCATTAATGACGCTCCGGCGCTTGCGGTGGCGGACGTGGGAATCGCTATGGGCACCGGGACCGACGTGGCCATCGAAAATGCGGGGATCACATTGCTTAAAGGCGATTTACGCGGAATCGTGCGCGCGCGCAAGCTGAGCCGAGCTACCATTCGCAACATCAAACAGAACCTGGCTTGGGCTTTTCTTTACAACGTGATTGGCCTTCCTGTTGCCGCCGGCGTTTTCTACCCGTTTCTCGGCTGGCTGCTTAGCCCCATGCTGGCCAGCGCGGCGATGAGCTTCAGTTCGGTTTCGGTCATTGCCAATGCCCTCCGGCTGCGCAAAGTCCTACTTTGAGAGTTGTCGCACCAACCAAACAGCCTTTGGCCGCCTGACCAAAGCCGCATTTTATCGTCTAAAGTGCGAGGGAACTTTTCGCGAACTCTCTCGTACTTGATTAGGAAAGACAAAAGCCCTGTTGGAGCGTGCAGATTTCTAGCGGGCAAACAGCAGCGGGGGTCTTATATGTCGAGCAATGGCAATGGGTTAACGAACGGCCTGAACGGCAAAAAGGCCAAGAAACATCGCCGGAGAATCCTCTGGACCGCGGTAATCGTGCTGCTCTTAGGCGGTGGCGCCTACGGGGTGAAGGCGGCCCTCAGCCCCAATCACACCATTGATCCATCGAAGCTCGCTTCTGTCGAGCGCGGCGATCTGGCGCGCGTCGTGGTTGCTACGGGAAAGATCGAGCCGCTCTCCAAGGTCGAAGTGAAATCCAAGGCCAGCGGCATCGTGAAGAAGCTTTATGTCGACTATGGCGATCGCGTGAAACAGGGGCAAATCCTAGCCGACCTCGACAAAGTGCAGCTCGAGGCGGCGGTGCGCGCTGCGAGCGCGAATCTGCAGGCTGCGGAAGCGGCGCTGCAATCCGCGAAGGCCACGCTCGAGCGCAACAAGGTGGACGCCGAAGGGCCGGATGTGCCCTTTCTGCAGCTGAACATGGAGCGCGCCGAGAAGATGTACAAAGACGGCGTGATGTCGAAGAGCCTGGTGGAAGACGCCGAGAAAAATTATCAGCTTGCGCTAAACAAACAAGTCAGCGCCCAGAGGAACCTGCTGGTGTCGCAGGCGGAAATCGCGAAGTGCGAGGCGCAAGTGGCGCAAGCCAAAGCTTCGCTGGAGAACGCGCAGGAAGACCTGCGCAACTCGACGATTATCAGCCCGATTGACGGGCTGGTGCTTTCGCGCGACGTGAACGTTGGCGACGCCGTCAGCTCTATCCTGGTGCTTGGTTCGCAAGCCACGTTGATCATGACTCTGGGGGACGTCAGCGAAGTTTATGTGCAGGGCAAAGTCGACGAAGCAGACATTGGCAAAGTGTATTTGAATCAGCCGGCGCGCATCGTGGTCGAAGCGTTCAAAGACAAGAAATTTACCGGCAAAGTGACGAAGATTTCTCCTTTGGGAAAAGAGAAAGACAATGTGACGACATTCGAAGTGCGTGTGTCGATTTCGAATCCGGGCGGCGCGCTCAAAGCGAACATGAGCGCGAACGCGGAAATTCTGCTCGAAGAAAAGAAGAACGTGCTCATGATTCCCGAAGCCGCGCTGATTTACGACAAAGACCGCAAAGCCTCCGTCGAAATCCCGGACCCGAAGGCTGATAACGGAAAGAAGAAACTCAGCGTGAAGTTCGGCATCTCGAACGGCGTGAAGACGGAGATCCTCGAAGGCCTCAACGAAAAGCAGCAAGTGATTCTGCAATAGCCTGCCCGGCGGACCGCCATGAATTTCACCGATTTATTGCGGGATACGGCGGCGACGCTGTGGGCGCACAAGCGCCGCACGCTGCTCACAATGTTCGGAATCGCCTGGGGCATCATCTCCATCACCATCATGGTGGCGGCGGGCGAAGGCCTCGGCGACGGCATCCAGAAAAATCAGGAAACATTTGGCAAGGACGTGATGATTGTTTTTGCCGGCCGCACCAGCATGCAAGCGGGCGGCATGCGCTCCGGACGGCTTATTCGCTGGCTGGAAGACGATTACATCCAGGTAGCCAAGGAAGCTCCCGCGTGCAAACACGTGATGCCGGAACTTGGGAACGACGTGCAGGTGCGCAGCCTGTTTAACAGCGGCACGATTCAAACCGTCGGCTCGCTCCCGCCCTTCGCCGAGATTCGCAGCGTGGCTCCGGCGCAAGGCCGCTTCTACAACGATGAGGACAATGCGGAGGCACGAAATGTCGCGTTTCTCGGCAGCGACACTAAAAAGCAGCTTTTCGCGGAACGTGACGCACTGGGACAAACGATTTGGATGAATGGAATTCCTTATACGGTGATTGGCGTGATGAAGTCCAAGGAACAAAATTCCAGCTACGATGGGTTCGACACGCGCAAGATTTTCATTCCGTTCAATGCGATGCGCCGGGATTTTCCGAACAAGCCCCCGGCCGTGGAGCACAGTGTGGACCGCTTGCTGGTCGCTCCGTGGTCGCTCGAAACGCACATGGACTGCGTTCATCAGCTTCGCCGAACGCTCGGCCGGTTGCACAATTTCGATCCGCGCGACGAAGAAGCCGCCGGCATTTGGGACACGGTAAAGAACGCGCAGGCCAACCGCATGATCATCGTGGGCATGGAAGTCTTCATGGGCGCCGTGGGCGTCGCAACTCTGTTTCTCGGTGGACTCAGCGTCATGAACGTGATGCTCGTGAGCGTGCGCGAACGCACGCGTGAGATTGGCGTGCGCATGGCGCTCGGCGCGACGCGGCGTTCTATCCTGCGGCAATTTTTTCTGGAAACGATTTTCGTGGTAGCCATCAGCGGCGGCGTCGGGCTGATCACCTCCTATGGTTTTTGCGGTTTGGTCAACTTGGCGCCGATGCCGCCGTTTTTCAGCGGCATGCTCACGAACTGGAGGGTCGCGGCCATGTCCATCGCGTTGCTCGGGGTGATTTCCATTCTGTCGGCATTGTATCCGGCGAATCTCGCGGCTTCCGTCGATCCGATCGAGGCTCTTCGGTTCGAGGCTGGTGGCTGATGCTGAAAGAGATTTTCAAGCAGGCGTGGACGGCGCTGGGGCGCAACCCCATACGCAGCTTCCTGACCATGTCGGGAATTTCGTGGGGCATTGTAGCCGTCACGTTGCTCCTCAGCTATGGTTCGGGCTTTCGCGGCGTGTTGATGTACACCTTCGAGGTTTTCGGGAAAGGTGCGGTGATTGCCTGGCCCGGCACGACCAGCGAGCAAGCCGGCGGCGAGCGGGCGGGGAAGCCCATCCGCTTTGAAGAAGAAGACGCGGAATGGGTGAGAGCGCAGTCGCCGCTGATTAAGCGCGTCACGCGAGAAACGGTTCGTTTCCAGGGCGTCTCTTACGGTCAGCGGCTTTCAGACTGCGCCGTGCGTGGTGTGTTTCCCGAATACGGCGAGATGCGCAACGAAGTGCCAACCGACGGACGCTGGATTACGCCCGAAGATATTGCTGAACGCCGCCGCGTGGCTTTTCTTGGCGCGCGTCTGCGCAAGAAGCTTTTCAGCGGCGAGCCCGCCGTCAGCGAGATTGTGCGCATCAAGGGCGTGCCGTTTACCGTCATCGGCTCGATGGACATGAAGTTTTCCGACAGCTGTTACTTTAATTGCGACGACGAATCTGCTTTTATTCCTTACACCGCCGCCAACGACCTCTGGGACACGAAGTATGCGAGCGTGATGGTCTTCGAGCCGGTCGCTCCGGTGTTTGAAGCGCAGGCGATGCAGCAATTTCGCGCGGCCATTGGCAATCGGCAGCACTTTTCGCCGAACGATAAGCGCGCCATCACCATGTTTGGCAGGGAAGAGTTCAAGCCCGTCATGGAAGGCATCACCATTGGCGTCGAGGCTCTGCTTTTCTTCATCGGCGCCATGACGCTGGGCATCGGCGGCGTCGGCGTAACGAACATCATGCTGGTTTCCGTCGAGGAACGCGTCCGAGAGATCGGTCTGCGCCGCGCGCTGGGCGCAAGAAAATCTCACATTCGCTCGCAGTTTTTGCTGGAAGCGTTGGTGATGACGCTCGCCGCCGGAGCCATCGGCATGCTGCTTTCCTGGGCTCTGACTTCGGCGATTGGCACGTTGCCGTTTCTTGGACCCGCTTACGAAGATGATTCCGGCAAAGTAGACATTCACCTGACGCTCTCGCTTTTCACCATGACGATGTCCACGATCGTGCTGGTCGTGGTCGGCGTGATCAGCGGCTGGCTTCCCGCGATGCAGGCGGCAAAACTGGACCCTGTCGAAGCCCTGCGTTACGAGTAAGCAGTCCTTCGTTACCTAACAACTCCCCACCGAAAAACTCTCTTCCCTTCGGAGCCTTCCGCTGATATCACTTCTTCTGGAACGCAATCTCGCGATGGCACAAAAATATTTGCTCGAAATCAGCGGCGACGGGGTCGAGAAAGCCGCAGCGGCGGAACGCGGTGGCGCGGACCGCATCGAGTTGTGCGCCGACTTGTCCGTTGGCGGCTTGACGCCGGCCCCCGAGCTGCTGCGCCGCGCCCGCGAAAAAGTGCACATCCCCATCTACTCCATGATCCGGCCACGCGCAGGAGATTTCATTTACTCCGACTCCGAGTTCTCCGAGATGGAGCGCTCGATTGGCGTGGCCCGCGAATGCGGCATGGATGGCGTGGTCCTCGGTATCTTGCAAAAAGATCGCCGCATCGACATTCCTCGAACGCGAAGGATCGTCGACCTCGCGCGGCCTTTGCCGGTCACGTTTCACCGCGCGTTCGACGAATGCGCCGATTTGCAAAAAGCGCTGGAAGACGTGATGCAAACCGGGGCCGCGAGGATTCTCACCTCCGGCGGCGCGAAAACCGCTCTCCAGGGAGCCGCCAAGCTGGCCGAACTCGCCGCCGCGGCGCGCGAGGGCATCCTGATCTTTCCCGGAGCGGGCATCACTCCTTCCAACATCGCCAAGGTCGCAGAGAAAACCGGCGCGATCGAATTTCACTCCGGACTCGGCACCGTCCTTCCCTACTCCACGAGTGACTACGCCGCCTTTGAATCCGAAGTGCGCAGGTTGTCGGACCAACTCCACAAAGCCAGCTGATAGTCGACAGTTCACAGTTGACCGTAGAAGACCAGCGGAAGAATCCCAAACGAGAAGAGGAATTTCCTGGCGCAAAAGCCGCGCCCAGAGAGGCAACTCTCCTCGCAGAAATCGCTCGGAGAGAGGAAGTTCTCGCTGCGCTCGAGGTGACCGCGCGGTCGAGTTAGGCGACGAGGAGGGCTTTGGGATTTTTCTTTGCGATGGTGAGCAGTCTCCAGAGCCGCCTGGCGGGCGGTACCCTGCTCCCAACTCCGTCAGAGGGGTTGAAGGTTGAAGAGAACGGGGATTCCTCACCCGCTGCGCAGGACGCCGCGTCGAGCCGCCGCAGTCCAAGATGCCGGGCTTAAAGCCCGGCGTCTACAAAATCAGTCTTTCTGGGCTTGATGACGCAAGATCAGGCTTTTTGGGCTTGCCTCCGCAGGAATGTCGGCACGTCCAAATCGTCGGCCGGGACTTCCTGGCTGACTTCATGCACGTTGTGTTGCACCTGTTGCACTACGTTCGTGGGCTGCAGCGGCGGCTCCATCATTTCGCGTCCCGCTTTCCAGGTCTTGGGCAGAAAGGATTGCTTTTGGCCGACGTTTTTCTTGTTGGCGTCCTTAAAGCCCGCGGCAATCACGGTGATCTTGACGGAGTCCTTCATGGTGTCGTCCTGCACGGCGCCAAAAATAATGTTGGCGTTTTCGTGCGCAGCCTTTTGGATGACGGTCGAGGCTTCGTGCACTTCGTGCAGCGTCAGGCTGGAGCTGCCGGAAACATTGATGAGGATGCCCTGCGCGCCCTGAATGGAATTGTCTTCGAGGAGCGGGCTGGCGATGGCGCGGTTCGCGGCGTCGACGGCGCGATTCGAGCCCGTGCCCACGGCCGTGCCCATCACCGCGTAACCCTGGCCATGCATGATGGCTTTCACGTCGGCAAAATCGCGATTGATGATGCCGGGCACGGTGATGATGTCCGAGATGCCTTGCACGGCTTGGCGAAGAATATCGTCGGCGATGCGGAAGGCGTCGAAAAAGCTGGTGCCCCGCTCGACCGTATCCATGAGGCGCTCGTTGGGAATCACGATAACGGTGTCCACGGCGCCGATCAGTTCCTGAAGCGCCTGCTCGGCCTGCATCATGCGGCGCTTGCCCTCGAAGGCAAAAGGTTTGGTGACGACGGCGACGCTGAGCGCGCCCAATTCGCTGGCAAGCGAAGCGACCACGGGCGCGGCGCCACTCCCGGTGCCGCCGCCGAGGCCGGCAGTGATGAAAATCATGTCCGCGCCTTCGAGCCCTTCAATAATTTTGTCCGTGTCTTCGAGCGCGGCCTTGCGGCCGATCTCAGGATTGGCGCCCGCGCCGAGCCCTTTGGTGAGCTTGGCGCCGAGCTGCAACTTCGCCGGCGCTTGCGAAAGCTTCAGGGCCTGCAAGTCCGTGTTCGCGGTGATGAATTCCACGCCTTCCAGCTTGGCGCGAATCATGCGGTTCACCGCGTTGCAGCCGCCACCGCCCACGCCGATCACTTTGATCTTCGCCGGCTGCAGTTCCTCACTGAAGCTCATGCGAATTCCCGCCTCTCTTGCGATCATGTATGCCTCAATCCCCCAAATTCGCCGCGCGTCGTAGGCTGAGTCACGAGGCGCCCGCGAACATGGCTTTCAGTTTGGATACCAGGGTCCCTGAGCGATGCGGACCGGACCGGCGCGCCTTCGCGCCGGACAGCACCAGTCCCACAACTGTGGCGTACTCCGGTTGAGCTACCTGTTCCGGGAGGTCCGCCAAACCCTTAGGCTCCGCGATGCGCACCGGCAATCGGAAGGATTGCTCGATGATGTCATCGAGTCCGCGCAAGCGCGCGCCGCCGCCGGCGAGAATGAACCCGGCGGGAATCTGGCCGTCCAGGCCGGCGCGCTGGAGGTCGTCGCGAATGAGCGAGAGCAGTTCCATGGCGCGCGGTTCGATAATGTCCGTGAGCATGTGCGGGAAAATCTGGCGAGGCGGGCGATCGCCGACGCTGGCGATTTCAATCGCGCCGTTGTCTCTGATGAAGGAGGACGCGGCCCAGCCGTGGCGGCGCTTAATGCGTTCGGCTTCCGGAATGGGCGTGCGCAGGCCCACCGCAAGATCGTTGGTGAAATGATCGCCGCCAATGGGAACGACGCCGATGTGACGAACGACTCCGCCGCCGTAAGAGAGGATTTCGGTGGTGCCGCCGCCGATGTCGAGCAAGCAGCAACCGAGATCGCGTTCGTCTTGCGTGAGGCAGGCTTCGGCGGAAGCCAGAGGTTCGAGCACGGTGTCGCTAATGAGAATGCCGGCTTTGTTCGCCGCGGTGACGAGATTCTGCGATGCGGCGATGGAGGAAGTGACCACGTAAACGTTGGCGACCAGACGTTGACCAACCATGCCCAGGGGATCGCGGATGCTGTCCTGCGAATCAACGATGAATTCGTGCGGGAGGACGTGCAGGACTTCGCGGTCTTCAGGGAGAGAAATGTTGCGTGCGGCGTCGACGGCGCGGCGCACATCTTCCCTTTCGATGTCGCGCGGGCGCTGACCCAAGGTGATCCCGCCGCGGCTGTTTACGCCGCGAACGTAGTTTCCGGCGACGCCGATGAGCGCTTCTTCGACGGGAATGTTGGCTACACCTTCGGCTTCTTCGACGGAGCGGCGAATCGAGCTAACGGTGGAGTCGAGATTGACGATCAGGCCTTTGCGCAAGCCCTTGGATTCGGCCGCGCCCAGCGCCAGGAACTTTACAAATTCACCATCGATTTCGGCGATTAAGACGGAGGTTTTTGTGCTGCCAATGTCCAGCCCGACTAGGTACTTGTCTTTCTTCGCCAATCCGCCGCTCCCTGGAACGAAAACTATTTTCTTGAGGCCACCGCGCCGACGCTGGTGTCGGGATTCACGACCACTTGCCGCGCGTACTGCAAATCGATCGACTGGACGCGCCCTGTATGAGCCTGCCATTGCGCGAAATTGTCGATGAGCATTTTGAATTTGCCGGAAAAATCGCTAGAGCCGAAGTGAACCGCGACGGCCTGCGGGTCGGTTGGGCTGGTGAGCCCGGTGATGACCACGCGCAGGTCTCTGGGAATGGAGAGATCCACTTCGCTGACGTTTTGGGAAGTGCCGCCGCGCACGAGCTCTATGGCCTTCATGAATTCCTGGTAAAGCTGCATGCGCTTTTCGCGCTGATCGCGGGGCAAATCGTCCGAAACACCGGTAACAACAGGAAATTGGAAATCGGCGTCCTGGGGATGGTCGAGAATCACGCCATGAGGATCAATCAACTCCACTTCGTTGCCATTGCGCGCAAAAGCGATGGGTGTGCGCTCCACAATCTCGACGCGAATGTGATTCGGCAGAATGCGATGGACGGTTGCGGATTCGACCCAGGGAATTTGCTCGAGCTGGGTGCGGCGGAGGCCCAGCGGAATGCGCAAGACACTGCGATTGCGGTCTTCCACGAACTGCTTCAACACCACTTCGCGGGTAACCACGTGATTGCCGGCGAGCTCGATCTGCTCGGGCTTCAGCAAGAGCATGGATGGCGAATAAAGAAGGAACTGCGTGCCGTAATAAGCAGCGGCGAAAACGGCCGCCGCGGTGAAAGTGAGGGTCAGGACGCGGCGGTAGAAGGCCCAGTCGCGCCCGCTGAGTTTCTTGCGGCGAATTTCGACCGGCTTCTGCCGGCGCAGATAACGCGGCTCGTCGTCGGCAATCAGCTCGGGCCGGTAGCGCTCACTGGCTTCCGCCGCTGCGGTCGCGTTCCTTTGGATGGGCTTCAACCGTTCCAAACCACCACCTCGTTTTCCAACATCACCCCATAAGCTTCCTGCACACGCTCGCGCACATCGGCGATCAAAGCCAGCATATCTTTTGCGGAGGCGTGACCCGTATTTACAAAGAAATTGGCGTGGCGATCGCTGACACGCGCATCGCCAAAGGAAAGACCTTTGAGTCCTAATTCATCGATCATGCGGCCGGCGGAGGCACCCGGGGGATTTTTGAAGATGCAGCCAGCACTTTTTTGCCCAAGCGGCTGACTGGAGCGCCGTTTTTCGTTGCAGATGCGGATGCCTTTTAGAATTTCGTTGTACGGTTTGGAGGGTAGTTCCAGTATCACCGCGAGCATCATATCATCAGTCGCAAAAGAAGTGTGCCGATATTCGAAAGAAATTTGATGGCCCCGGAAAGTTTCGATTTTCCGAGTGGCGGCCCGGTAGAGCTTCACTTCGCGGACGTAGGTGCCGATTTGCATGCCGTAGGCGCCGGCATTCATGCGCAGGGCACCACCCACGGTGCCGGGGACACCAATCAAGCCTTCCATGCCACCCAGATCGTGCTTCGCGCAGAAGGTGACCGTGCGGCCAAGGTCAGCGGCGGCATCCACGTGAGCTAGATTGCCTTCCAGCACGACGTCGGGTTCGGGCGGGACAAGCTGCAAGACCACCCAAGGAAGCTCCCCGTCATCTACGAGCAGGTTCGAACCGCCGCCGAGGAATTTGTGAGCAATGTGGTTGGCGTCGAGAAGCTGTAGCAATTCTGGAATGGTTTCGTGCTTGGTGATGCGGAGCAGGTCGGTGGTGCCGCCGATGCCGAGCGAGGTCAGTTCGGATAGTTTTGCTGCAGGCCGCAACTCGATGCCGAGTTCCGCCAAAGGTCCGAGTAGTTTGGGATCGTTAATGCGCATGTTGCGCCGGATGCCTCGTCTCAAGAAAAGTGATGAAATCGTTGCTGGCGCGGCTCACGTTGCCGGCGCCGATGGTAAGAATGGCGTCGCCGGGCCGAGCCTGCTTCAGCAAAAAGTCGGTAGCTTCCTGAAGTGAGCGGTAGTAGTGAACGTTCTTGTGCCCAGCGCCGCGAATGGCGTTGGCGAGGCCCTCACTGTTCACGCCGGGGATGGGCAACTCGCCGGCGGGATAGATGTCGGTCAAGACGAGAACATCGGCTTGATTGAAGGCCCGGCAGAACTCGTCCCAAAGATGCTGCGTGCGCGTAAAGCGATGCGGCTGGAAAAGTACCAGCAGGCGATTGAACTTGCAGCCGCGTGCGGCGTCGAGAGTGGCGCGGACCTCGGCGGGGTGATGACCGTAATCGTCGATGACGGTGATGTTGTTCACCGTGCCTTTGATGTCAAAGCGGCGGCCGACACCGGCAAATTTTGCCAAGCCTTCGCAGATCAGATCGGAAGCGACGTTGAGATACAAGGCCACGGCAGCAGCGGCGGCGGCATTGCGCACGTTGTGCATGCCAGGCGGGTGGGACAGCCGGAGGATGCCCAGATCGTCGCCTCTAAAAGTAAGACGGAACTCGCTTTCGAGGCCGTCTAGCTTTACATCGCTAATCACCAGATCGGCCTGGCTGGACGTTCCGTAGGTAATAATCGGCCGCTTCACATTCGGAATGATGGCTTGAACGTTCGGCTCATCGACGCAAAGAATGGCTGCCCCATAAAACGGCACGCGATTCACGAATTGAGTGAAAGCGTCCTGAATGTCCTCGAGTGAAGTGTACTGGTCGAGATGTTCGCGATCGATGGTGGTGACCACAGCGACGACCGGGGCAAGCATCAGGAAGCTGCGGTCGCTTTCGTCGGCTTCCACGACAAAGTATTCGCCTTTGCCTAAACGGGCGGTAGTTCCGGCTTGATTGACGCGTCCGCCAATCACAAACGTGGGATCGAGATGCGCGGCGGCAAGGACCGAAGCGACCATCGAAGTTGTGGTGGTTTTGCCGTGAGCTCCGGCAACGGCAATACCGTATTTCAAGCGCATCAATTCCGCGAGCATCTCCGCGCGCGGGATGACAGGAATCTTCAGGTTGTGCGCTTCGACGACTTCCGGATTGTCGGGCTTTACGGCGGAAGAGGTCACGACGACGTGCGCGCCATCGGCGTTGGACGCTTGGTGACCTTCATAAATGGTCGCACCCAATTTCTGGAGCCGTTCGGTAATATTCGAAAGCCTCACGTCGGAGCCGGAGACGGAGTAACCGAGCGTGAGAAGAACCTCGGCGATGCCGCTCATGCCGATGCCGCCGATGCCGACGAGATGGATGCGTTGGAAGTTGCGGAAGGAGACCATCACGGTTTTGCCCTCGCCCGATTGCCTTGCACGTTTGCGGCCTCTTCGATCAGATTCACGATTTCCCGCGTGGCATGAGGGCGGGCCAGTGTGCGCGCGTTGGAAGAAAGCTTTTCGATTTCCTGGGGTTGGTCAAGCAACGAAAAAATCTCGCCGGTCAGTTTTTCGGCACTTAGCTCCGGCTCGGTGATGAGCCGCCCGGCGCACGCGCGGGCCATTTCTTGCGCGTTGCGCAGTTGATGGCTGTCGGTGGCTCTTCCGAAAGGAATGAAGATCGCGGCCCGGCCTGCGGCCGCAACTTCCGCAGTGGTAATGGCTCCTGCACGGCAAACGATGATGTCCGCCCAGCCGAAGCGCTCTGGCATGTTCGGCAGGAACGGCACAACTTCCGCGAGAATCTCCCGGCGCGCGTAGGCCGTGCGCACGGCGTTGTAATCGTGCTCGCCGGTTTGATGCACGATGCTCAGCTCGTTTTTTCGCCTGGCGAGGCGGTCCATCGAATCGACAAATGCGCGATTGATGGGCAGTGCGCCTTGACTGCCGCCGGTAACGAGCAGGCGCAAAGGATTCGCCGGCTTGCGCGGCGCAATCGAAAAGAATTCCGAACGCACCGGGCAACCGGTAACCACGGCCTTTTTTCCCCACGTCTGTGCAGAAATTTCATAGCCCGTCGCGATGCGCTTCGACAAGCGCGCCAGAAGCTTGTTGGTCAGGCCCGGCTCGGCGTTGGGCTCAAAAATAATGTTGGGGACACCGCTCAGCCAGGTGGCGAGCATCATCGGCCCGGCGGCGTAGCCGCCGACGCCGAATGCTGCGACGGGTTTGTGCTTGCGCAATACGCGACGGGCGTCAAACATGGCCGGGACGAGCATCGCAAAGTTCCTGAAAAGAGTTGCGCCACCCTTGCCTTTGAGTCCCGCAACGCGCAGCGTTTCGAGCGGCAGGCCTGCCTGGGGCACCAGCTTCATTTCGATCCCGCGTTCAGTTCCCACGAGCACCACTTCTCTCTGTTTTCCCCGGGCAAGCCACTCCCGGGCAATGGCCATCGCCGGGAAGACATGCCCGCCTGTGCCGCCGCCTGCGATTAAGAGCTTCACGGCTTACGCTGCCTCGATTGGTGCGCAGCATTCCCTCGTATTCGCTCGGGGTAAAGCTGCGCCCTTACACGAACGATGGCCGAGAAGCGCCATTCGCAGCTCATTCCGGCACCGCTTGCTGCGAAATATTGAGCAGCACGCCGGTGCCCAGCAGCATCACCAGCAAGCTCGATCCACCATAGCTAATGAATGGCAGGGGAATGCCTTTGGTCGGGACCATTCCGAGAACCACGGCGAAATTGATCAGCGCCTGCCACGACACCATGGTCGTGATGCCTAGAGCCAGCAGGCGGCCAAAAGTGTCCGGGGCGGCGAAGGCGGCGCGGATGCCGCGCCTGCCGTAAATGACAAACAGCGCAATCACCAGCACAGCGCCGACGAAGCCAAGCTCCTCGCAAATCACGGCATAGATAAAGTCGGTGTGCGCTTCGGGCAGGTAGAAGAGTTTTTGCTTGCTTTCCATCAAGCCGACGCCGCTGAAGCCGCCGGAACCGACAGCAATCAGCGATTGCCGCAATTGAAAGCCGGCGCCTTGCGGGTCGGAGCCGGGATCCCAAAAGGAAAGGAAGCGCGCCATGCGATAAGGAGCCAGGGTGATGAGCAGATAGAGCGCGGGCAGAGCGGCCGCGATGCCGGCAGACATCCACTTCCAGGAAAGTCCCGCAACAAAAAGAACGGTGGTTGCAAACAGCAGAATATCCACCGCGGTTCCAAGGTCGGGCTGTGCAAGAATCAATCCGGCACAGACCAATACCGGCGCGAAGGCGGGCAAAATCGTGCGCAGAAAATCTTCTTTGCAAAACTCCATGCCATCTTGACCACGGCGCTTTTGGTCCAAAAACCACGCCAGATAGAGAATGACGGCAAGTTTCGCGAGCTCGGACGGCTGGATTCCCACGGGGCCGAAGCGGATCCAGCGATGCGTGGCGTGGGAGCGGTCCAGAAAGAATGCGCTGACCAACATGAGCACAACAGCGCAAAGCACGGGATAAATCACCGCGGGCTGACGCAGTTTGTGGTAGTCCGTGCGCATCAAGACGAACATCCCCAAGAGGCCGATAAGAAGCCAGGCGGCCTGCCGCACAAGGAAAATGTACGAATGGCCGTACAACTGCTCAGCGGTAACGGCGGAGGCACTCAGGATCATCACCGCGCCAAACAGGCAGAGCGCGAGCGTCACGCCGAAGAGCCACCGGTCGCTGTCTGGTCGTGTCGGCATGTTTGGTTTACCGCCCTCTCGAAGTGGTGCTCGCGGCTTGGCGTTCGAGCTGATGCACCAGCTCTTTGAAGACGCGGCCGCGGTGCTCGTAGTTTTGAAATTGGTCGAAGCTGGCGCAGGCCGGTGCAAGCAAAACGATGTCTCCTGGGCGTGCGGCGTGTGCGGCGGTTTCGACGGCGCGCTCGATGGTTCCGGCTTGCTCGATGGCCACGCTACCCGCAATTTGTTTTTCGATTTTGGCGGCCGCGGCGCCAATTAAAAGCGCAAGGATGGCTTTTTCGCGCAGCGGCGTCTGCAGCACCGTGTAATCGCCGCCTTTGTCTTTGCCGCCCAGAATGATCAAAATGCGTCCGGGGAAAGCGTCGAGCGCTTTGCGTGTGGCGTCCACGTTGGTGGCTTTCGAATCGTTGTAAAAACGCACGCCGCCAACTTCCGCGACAAACTCGAGGCGATGCTCGACTCCCGCGAACGAGCGCACGCCTTTGGCGATGGCGGCCGCCTCCACGCCCGCGAGACGCGTTGCAGCTACCGCAGCGAGAACATTTTCGACGTTATGCGCCCCGGGCAGCGGAATATCCGCGAGATTGAGAACCTTTTCCTCGATTCCTTCGCGGCGAAACAGCAGGTCGTTTTCCTTGACGAAAGCGCCCTGCGCCACGCGCTGCTTGCGGCTGAACCAATAGACCTGCGGCTTGGTGGGAGCGTAGGGCGTCGTGCCGGGATCGTCTGCGTTCAGGACAGCGCTGTCCGCTTCGGTCTGGTTTTCGAAGATGCGCGCCTTGGCAGCGCCATAACTCTTGAGTGTTTGGTGACGGTCCAGATGATCCGGGGTGAGATTCAGGAAAACGCTGATGTTGGGGCGAAACTTTTCGATCAGCTCCAGTTGGAAGCTGCTTAGCTCCGCTACGGTGATGGTCTTTTCGCCGGTCCTTTCCACGCCGGAGATCAGGGGCGTGCCGATATTGCCCGCCAGAATGGTGGAGCATCCCGCGGTCTTCAGAATGTGTTCGATCAGCGAAGTCGTCGTTGTTTTGCCGTTTGAGCCGGTAATTCCAATGAGCCGTCCTTTGAGAAAACGGCTGGCAAGTTCGACTTCGCTCCAGATGATGACACCCTTGGCGCGCGCAATTTGCAGGAGAGGCGCATCGGCCGGCACCCCGGGGCTGGGAATGATCAAGTCGGCGTCTTGAATCAATTCCTGGCGGTGGCCGCCAAGTTCCAGAGCAACTCCGGTTTTTTGCAACGGTGCGATCGCGTCGCCGAGGTCCTTCTCCGTGCGCGTGTCGGTGGCCCTTACGCGAGCGCCACGCTCTACGCAAAACAACGCCGTGGCCACGCCCGTTCGGGCCAGGCCGACGACCAGCACACGCTTGTTTCGAAGTTCGATCGCCATTGACATCGCGAAGCGAAATGCTCCTCCTGTACGCCTTGAACATTGGGGCGCGGCGTTCCCCCGGCATTCGCTCGGAATAAAGCTGCGTCCCTAACCTCAGCGAAGTTTCAAAGTCGTCAGCGCAAACAGCGCAAAAACCAGCGCTGCGATCCAGAAACGCACGATCACTTTGGATTCGCTCCAGCCCAGCAATTCAAAATGGTGATGAATGGGCGCCATGCGGAAAATACGCTTTCCGCGTAGCTTGAACGAACCCACCTGCAAAATCACCGAGAGCGCTTCGACGACAAAGATCCCGCCGACAAAGAACAGCAAAATCTCCTGCTTGATGATGACGGCGACGGTGCCCAGCGTTCCCCCAAGCGACAACGAGCCCACATCGCCCATGAAGATTTCCGCCGGGTGCGCGTTGTACCAGAGAAATCCGAGCGATGCACCGACAAGCGCGCCGCAAAAGACGGTGAGCTCGCCGACTTTCGGGATGTACTGGATCTCGAGATAGGTGGCCCAGCGAAAGTTGCTGCTGACATACGTGAGCACGGTCAGAGCACCCGCAGCAATGACCGTGCAGCCGATGGCGAGCCCGTCCAGTCCGTCGGTAAGGTTTACCGCGTTCGAAGAGCCGACAATCACCGCGCAGACAAACATCAGGAAGGGGATAAATGCTATCGGCCACCAGTACGGATTATTCATCAAGGAATGAATCACGAGATCGGGGTGGATGCGCTTGGCAAAGGGAATCACCAGCTGCGTCGAATAAAAGCCGCGCGTAAGCAGTACCAGAAGCGAGGCGCCCACGACCAAACTGACCAAGACTTGAAAGCAGATTTTTTTCTTTGCCGTGAGCCCCAGGTTCTGCTTTTTTGAGACTTTGGCATAATCGTCGATAAAGCCGATGATCGCGAATCCCGCCAGCGCGAAAAGCGCGATCAAGATGAACGGATTTGTCAAATCCGCCCAGAGCAATGCAGGAATCGCCGTGGACAACACGATGAGCACGCCGCCCATCGTCGGAGTGCCCGCTTTTTTCTGGTGCTGCTGCGGACCTTCTTCGCGAATGTATTGACCGATCTGCAGCTCGCGCAAACGGCGAATCAGCCACGGTCCGAAGACCAGCGCGAGGAACATCGCGGTCAGGCTGGCGTAGACCGTTCGCACGGTGATGTAGCGAAACACGTTCATAGGGCTGAAGTAGCGCCGCAGAACCTCGACGAGGAGGTAGTAGAGCATCTTAGTGCCGCACCTCCTGACGAGAGAACTCTCCCGGGGCCGCGTAGCGGGCGATCAGCGCATCGACAATTTGCTCCATCTTCACGCCGCGCGAGCCTTTCACCAGCAGCAAATCGCCGGGAGCAACGAAAGTCTCCAGGAATTCGGCGGCTTCCGGCGGCGCGGCGAAAAAGTTTGTGTGCGCGCGCGGGACGCCCGCAGCCACAGCTCCCTCCACGATTTGTGAAGCGTCGCCAGCCACGCCGATGACCCAGTCCACCCTTCCGGTTTCCGCAGCAAACTGGCCCGCTTCACGGTGCAACTCCGGCGAAGCAGTTCCCAATTCGCGCATTTCGCCGGCAACCAAAATTCGCCGGCGGAAATTGGGCGTTGCGGCGAGCAATTCCGTCATGGCTTCGAGCGCCGCTGGGCTCGAGTTGTAGCTGTCGTTAATCAGCGCGGCGCCATTCGAAAAACGCAACAATTCCCCACGCATCGCCGGGGCACGCAGCGTGTTGAACACGCTTTGCGCTTCTGCCGCGCCAATTCCCCAGACGCTCGCCGCAGCCAAGGCGGCCAGCGCGTTCGCAATGGCATGACGACCGGGAACGGTCAACTCCAACCGCACGCGGCCTTCGGGACTTAGGTAATCGAACGCCGAGCCAAGAGCGCCACGGTCTTCAATTCCCTCGGCCATGAAAAGCGCCTGCTTTTCCATGCCGTACGTCAGCACACGACCCGGCGCATAAGGTCCGAATGCGGCGACCCGCGGATCGTCGGCGTTTAATACCGCCGTCGATCCCTTGCCGTTCAACCCTTCGATCAATTCACGTTTGGCCAGGGCAATCTCATCGACGGAAGAGAAAAATTCCAAATGGGCGGGCGCAACGCGGGTCACCACGCCGACGTCGGGCCGCGCAATCGCCGCCAGGCGCGAAAGCTCGCCGCGGCGCGACATGCCCATTTCCAGCACCGCCGCTTGATGCGTTTCTTCAAGACGAAACAACGTCAGAGGCAGCCCGTACTCGTTATTCAAATTTCCTTCGGATTTTAGGACCCGCAGCTTCGTGCCCAGCAAGGCCGCCAGAATTTCCTTCGTGGTGGTCTTGCCGACCGAACCGGTGACGCCGGCAATTTTGCCGCCCCAGGCTTCGCGCACGGCGCGCGCCAGTTGCTTGAGCGCCTCGAAAGTGTCGGGCACAGCCATGCAGCGCTCGCCCACCGAGCCTGCCAACCTCGGGAGATGCGCTTCCGCCACGACTGCCGCCCGGGCTCCCAGCTCGAGCGCACTGGCCACATGATCGTGTCCATCGTGACGCGGTCCGTGG
Organism: Acidobacteriota bacterium; assembly: GCA_003223245.1. Taxonomy (GTDB): domain Bacteria; phylum Acidobacteriota; class Terriglobia; order Acidiferrales; family UBA7541; genus Acidiferrum. Next base: position 1,170 of record QHYI01000166.1, on the reverse strand, counting down.
ATGGCCACGAACAGTTCTCCGGGACGAATCGTGCGAGAATCAATCGACACGCCGGCCAGCCGGGCCAGGGGGTCGAGCCCCGCTCCCGGCCGAGTACCCAAACTGCCAGCCACTTGTGCAATCGTCCACCGCATAAGTTCCTCAAAGGGTTGGTCTTAGTCCAATGCCCAACGTCTCGTTCGGTTTTCGACGTTTTGAGGGCTCCTCCTTTAAAAAAGAGAGGTTCTTTATTGGCTGCCCCGGGCTGTATGGGGCTCAAGCGCCCTCGTCATTGCCTATTGACGAGCGCGCTAGGTGCCAAACCCCGAGCCGTTCTGCTTCGGCCCTTCAAAACCACGCTCGCGCAGCGCGCGCCGCGCCACTTCGCGATCGTCAAACTTCAGCGTGCGGTCCGCGAGAATCTGGCAGTCTTCGTGGCCCTTTCCCGCCAACAAAACGATGTCGCCCGCGCGCGCTTCATCCATGGCCATGCCAATGGCTTTTTCGCGATCCGGCTCGATCAAATATTTGCCATTTGTTTTCTGCAACCCAACGACGATGTCGCTGATGATTTTCAGCGGGTCTTCGCTGCGCGGATTGTCGCTTGAGAGAATGGTTAGGTCGCTCAGGCGCCCGGCCACTTCGCCCATCACCGGCCGCTTGGTGCGGTCTTTCAATCCGCCGCAGCCAAAAAGTGTGATGATGCGGCCTTTGGGATTTAGCTCGCGCGCGGTGCGAATGAGATTCTCGAGCGCGTCATCGGTGTGCGCATAATCCACAATCACCAGAAACGGCTGGCTCATATCAATGCGCTGGAAGCGGCCGGAAACGCTCTCGAGGTTCCGGATACCCTTCCCGACGATTTCATTGGAGAAGCCCAGAGCCTGCGCCGCGCCAATCGCGGCAAGCAAGTTGTAGACGTTGATCCGGCCGACCAGCCGCGAAGTCACCTCCATGGTTCCGTTCGGCGTGCGCGCGGTGAAATGCAGGCCCTCAAAACTTAAGTGGAATTTTTTGGCGGTAATGTCCGCATCCGATTCGAGCCCGTACGTTACCGTGTTTTTCGCCAAACCGCCCAACTGCTTGCCGTAACTATCGTCCGTGTTCAGCACAGCGACTTCCGGCGCGCCCGCGCCGGTTCCTTCGAAGAGTCGCCTTTTCGCCGCGAAATAGCCCTCGAACGTTTTGTGA
>QHYI01000074.1 GCA_003223245.1 Acidobacteriota bacterium | reverse complement strand
GCAGTGATTTCGGAATTTTCTTCGCCCAAGGTCTCGGGATGATCGCTCCAGTTCACCAATAGGGCGACGGTCTTGCCCGCGCCGATGCTGATGAGGCGCATCACGAACAGGTATGGATCCTTAACTATAGGAGGACGATCCACACTTTGGAGCGATTCCAGCAGTGGATGCTCATCGCGTGAGAGCTCCATCCGAGTGGGCTGCACGGAACGGGCAGCTGTCACAGCCGTGGCAGCAATTTGTGAATCCAGCCAGCTAAGATAGCTCTCGTCGATTCCCGTTTGCAGCGGGGTGGAGCCCCAAAGCCCTAGGGTGTCTGGACCTTCGTGCACGTGCGTACTGGCAACAATGAGGTGAGATATCTCAGGCGCCTGCACCTTCACTTGCTCACGAATTTTGAGCACGTCATCGTAGAAAAGTCCGATGACATCTACCGAGCACAACACC
>QHYI01000073.1 GCA_003223245.1 Acidobacteriota bacterium | reverse complement strand
TGTTATGAAGATCGGGTGTGACTGCAGTTTTGGCCACTCCGGCTCGCAGTTGTCCTTGGGCCCAAGCAAAGTGGGGCACCAAGAATAGGACTGCGACTCCGATGGCGCCGGTGAGATTTCGTAGCATGCTCTGTTCGGTGGCGCGTGTATTGTACTCCACGTTCGACGGGCATCCCCCCGCGATAGGTCCTAGTTCCTAGTCCTAGTAACACAACTTAAATAGATATTGATGCCAAAATGTCCGGTAAGCGGACTTGGACTAATCAGATCGAGATTTGCGAGGCGGAGGCAACGGGTGAACGTGTAAGTGTGCGACTGACAGGCGCGTCAGCCAAAGCCCTCAGTCAAAAACTGTACTCTCGACCAGTTGTGCGCCGGGGCGCAGCAGTCTAATAGTTAGCCTCCCGCCGAACCAGCCCCGGAAAGGCCCCAATTACCAATTCTCCCAAGGGGGAAACTTGGTTCTTTAGCTTGTATTTTATACAAGTCGAAAATTT
>QHYI01000072.1 GCA_003223245.1 Acidobacteriota bacterium | reverse complement strand
AAATTCTCAATGTTCCTGAAGACATTCCTCAAGATATGATCAACAAGGCCCGTTGCGTTGTGGTCATGCCGTCAGTGTTGAAAGCTGCGTTTCTTGTTGGGGGCAGCTACGGTCGCGGCACCATGGTTTGCCGCACAGGCAAAAATTTCACCGGTCCATGGGGAGCGCCTGCTATGTACGCGCTCGAAGGTGGGAGCTTTGGTTTGCAGATTGGCGGCGAGGCAACAGACTTCGTCTTTCTCGTGATAAACGATCGCGGCGCAGGCAGCCTGCTGCACAGCAAGGTAAAGCTGGGAGCGGACGCATCATTCGCCGCCGGACCAAAAGGACGTTCCGCCGCAGCCGATACTGACGCCTATATGCGAGCTGAGATTCTGAGCTACTCCCGTGCGCGCGGCGTGTTCGCCGGCATATCTCTGGATGGCTCGACGCTGCGGCCGGATGAACGCGCAAATCGTAAGCTTTACGGCAATTCCGCAAGCGCAGTAAAGATCATCACCGAATCGCATATTAAGGCTCCGTCCTCGGCGCATGTTCTGATCGCGGCACTGCAAAAGTCATCTCCACAACTCAAGCGTTAGTTCATGTCATGAGAGGAGTCGAAAATGGGATCCGCAAGGTGGCACAATTGCGCCGAGCTCCGCGCTGCGAACGGTGCCACAATTCTAATAAGGCATGGCGCTGCAGCCACTGAACCTTTTGGATTACCCTCCAAACTGGGCGACTTGGTCAACCCGAAACGAAACGGTATTCTCACGGCGTTGTGCTATCGTCAGCCGCAGGTGAATCACAAAATGACCAAACATACACTCACAATCTTCCTGCTGATTCTTTCCATGGCCGCTTTAGGTCTTGCTCAGTCAATTTTCCCTTCCAAGCAGGCGTCCATTTGGATCGAGCGTACAGCGGCATCGAATCTCACGCGAGGGGGCAGAGCGAGTCCCGCAAGCTGAGAAGGTCGGTGGACAGCAAGCGGGTTTAAAGATTCTGTTAGAAGGCCCATTCAAGAAACCGCCACGGCCCAGTTTGTCTGATTAAGCACCTGGCCGCTCCGAGACCACGGGCCTAGCATTTTTCTCTATACAATGCGTTCATGCCCACAGTTGCTTCCTGGTGGCAAATCAAAAGGATTTCTGACAAGCTCAGGATTGTCGCCAGCTTTCTTGAGCATCGACGGAAAATTCTAGCAATCGCCCCTCTCCTGGTGGTCGTCTCTTTCGTCTTTGTTGCCGCGTACTTCGGTCACCGTGAACCCCAGATGGGCCAGGATGAGGCCCAATGGTTCTTGGGTACAGAAACCCCTCCACCTGGACAAGTTCCCGCTTATGTGAAGTACTACAGGGTGGTGCTCGAATCTATCGATGAAACATACCAGACGGCTCACTTGCGAGCCGACCTTCGGTACGTATGGGGAACGGACCCGAGCGTGCTAATTCGAGCGCCCCTGTTTACGTTCATAGATGAATCCCCTGAGACCCACGAAATCCGTAAGAACTATTCTGCTCCCGTTCAGGTATTTTTTAGTCCGTTTGAGATTTCTGACGCCACGAACGAATTCTCTCTCGGGGTTTTCGGACCACGCGGGTGGACCAATAATGTTCCATTAAGGCATCCTCCCGCTTCCTTTTCCGAATCCGTTCCCAAGTCTACTAAGGCGGACGTTCCACTCTTGGGAGACCCATGGCTTTATCCGTTTGACAAATATGTCATCGCGGCTCAAATCAAACTCATGATTGTCGCGACACCTG
>QHYI01000069.1 GCA_003223245.1 Acidobacteriota bacterium | reverse complement strand
TGGAGAGAGTCGCTTCATGCTGCAGCCGTGAGCACCGGCGGAGAACGAAGTCGGATTTCAGCAGCGGTGAGTCTTTCGACGATCATCATCGGCCCACCACACTTGGGGCAGCGCCAGAGATCGCTCGCGTTGTTGGCGCCCGACCTGTCTTGTTCGGTCTGCGCAGTTGCAGCTGAGCCGAGCAGTTGAAAGCTAAGTGGCAAGTTGGTGGCACGTTTGCGATTGGCCAGGAAGCCGAAGTTCCGAATGCGCACGAACCCTTCAGGGAGTAGATGCAATAGGAAGCGGCGCAAGAACTCATCGAGCGCTAGGTTCATGAGTTTCGGTTCGTTGTTGTGAGCGGAATCGCGCCAACGAAACGTGACCTTGCCGTCAGCAAACCAGATCAGGCGATGGTTGGAGATGGCTACGCGATGGGTATAGCGGCCCAGATAGTGGAGCACATGTTGTGGGCCGCCGAATGGCCGTTTTGAGTAGACCACCCAGTCCTTTCGGAACAGCGGCCTCAGCCACGAGGAGAACGTCTTTGGCTGAGCCAGGGGCGCCAGGTCTCCATGGAATTGCAATTGGCCGTCGCGAGAGGCGCGCTTGAGAGCCGCAACAAACTTGCCACGAAAGACGCGACTGAGCACCTTGACGGGAAGAAAGAAGGCGCAGCGAGTTTTGATCCAGTGCGTGTGATCAGCGGAGAGTCCGCCGGCAGGGACCACGCAATGGACATGCGGGTGAAACTGATTGAGTCAAAGCCATTTAAATCAGGATGTGTTGCGCTTCGTTACTTGAAACAATGAGAGAGAACTCTGCAAGGCTCTGCCGGCACTTAGCAGACTGGCGTTTTCGCCCGCGGGTGGAGGGCTGCGGAGCCTTGATCGCTTGTTGCAGATGCATCAACGGTCTAGCTGATTTTTGCGATTGTGCCTGCCGGCGGCGAGCGAGGATGTACTAACGGGCGGAATCAAATTAGTAGTGACGAGCATGGTACTTCTCCTCGGCCCGTTGCAGGACGTTATCGGAGAAAGGACGGTGTCCCAAACGTCGCGCGTATTCGTCGGCAACCTGTGAAGGAGAACGTTCAGCATAATTCCGGGGCACCTCGAACAGAGAAGCCGGTGGTTCGTTTGGAATCAGATAGAGGGTCTCGAGAGTAGTCTTCGCGCCGGGTTTGCCTCTGAATACAAGACGGCGGTATGGGAAAGCGAGAAGCAATCCAGCTCCGGCGCAGCCCAGTCTGTTATCTCCGCGGGACGGGTTGGGCCGACTGGCACGGTCACCTTAACTACTTGCTGCCCCAAGATTGTGGAACGTTCCGTTCCCGATTGACAGGAATGGTCCATTTTCCTTTGGAATGCGACCTGCCCCGGAGCAAGAGACTCTGTAATGGTAGACTCTGTAAACCCATCCACAGTCGTGACCCGCTGATTCGCCAAATCATAAATTGCACCGAAGCCGTGAATCTGCCCATCGACAGTCCCGGGTCGGTTAGCAAACCAAGCAGATGATCCATCGGAGCGGACGGCAAATGTCCTGTATTCGTGATAGCGCTCCGCACCTGTGGCGTCATAACGCCTCTCGATTTGGAAGGCCATGAACGCTTTGTGCGGCTCATTTTGCGCGTTCTGCGTGTGCACGCCACGCACGAGCGCGAAGCTCAGGCCGGAAATAAACAAAAATACAGCAGCGTAGAGAAAGAATTTTCGATACATGATTTCCATCCCCGATCCTTAGACCCAAGTGTATCCTAAGCAACCACTCAAGGCTGCAGCCTTCCGAAGGTCCAAATCTTTTTACAAGCTCGCAGTGGGCGAGGAGCCGCCAACTTCACTCGTCAATAACGGCTGTCAGGGGCAACGGGGGAGCGGTCGCCGATCTCCCCTGCCACACTACCGTACAAGCGGGCCCGCATACGGCGGTTTTTATCTTTCCCGCAGTGCGTGACGGACATAATGACCGGATACGAGCCGCGCGTCGTCGGCCTGTACAGGTTTGCGAACAGATCGACGTCGTCGCGCCCCTGTACCGCAATATCGCAATAGCGCGTAGAGCTTCGATGCGAAGGTGTCCGCGTCACTGATCTGGTAGTTAGTGGGAGGGGTGCCGATTTCTTGCCGATTCACTTGACATGGGAGTGGCGTATGAACTAGCGTCTGCCTCATTGCGGCTGGCCCGGCCGCGCGGGCAGCACAAGGAACAAGGAGTGGTTATGAGATTCCCTCGTTTTCCCTTTTCGTTGGCCATGGGTGTGTTTATATGGTTGGTTTTCGCGGTCCCTCGGGCGCAAGCTCAACAAGCCACCGCAGGGATCACCGGCACGGTGACAGATGCAAGCGGCGCGGCCATTGTCGGCGCCACGGTCACTGCTCAGGACATCATCCGCAACACGAGTTGGGTCGCCCACACGAATGGCGCCGGGGAGTACGTCCTCCCCGACTTGCCGGTAGGCACTTATCGCGTCACCGTGCAAGCTAAGGGATTCGAGACGACGGTTCGCTCGAATATCGAATTGGTGTTGGACCAGCGGGCCCGGCTGGATTTTCAGTTGAAAGTGGGGGCTGTGGACCAAACAGTTGAAGTGACCGGCGCTCCGCCGCTGCTGCAGACCGAAACCATGCAAGTCGGCTCGGTCATCAGCAGCCGTTCGACTGTGGAAATTCCCCTGGCTACACGCAATTACATCGAGCTGACAGAACTCGCTCCCGGTGTTGTGGCGACCACGAATCCTGCCAGCATGAACAGCGGCCAGCGCACCACGGGAGGCGGCCGACCTTATGTCAATGGGAATCGGAAAGAAGCCAACAACTTTCAGCTCGATGGCTTGGACATGAACCAGATCTCCGATAACCTCACATCCTACCAGCCCAGCGTCGACGCCATTCAGGAATTTGACATGATCACGAATAATGCGCCTGCCCAGTTCGGCGACTTCCAGGGCGGGATCATCAACGTGACTCTCAAATCCGGCAGCAACTCCTTCCATGGCGACGTGTTCGAATTTTTCAGAAACGACAAGCTCAACGCCAATAACTGGGCGCGCAATTGGCAGGGACTTGCTCGCGCGCCGCTGCGCTGGAACATGTTCGGCGGGACCTTTGGCGGCCCGATCAGAAAAAGCAAGCTCTTCTTTTTTGGTGATTATCAGGGCCAAAGGTTTGATAACCCCACGGCCACCGTCTTTGCAAGCGTCGTACCGACCGCATTTCGCAACGGTGACTTTTCAGCGCTTTGTTCCGCGGGCTTCACCAATGGGATTTGTAATCAGGCCAAATTTCAGCTCTACAACCCGTGTGCGTCGTTTTCCGGTCCCTGCACCGCACCGGCGACGGGAGCTCGGCAGCCGTTCCTGAATAATCAGATTCCGATATCCATGATCGATCCCGTGGCCAACAACCTATTCAGTTCCAACCTTTATCCCCTGCCAATCAATTCCGGCCTGACCAACAACTCTCTCTACACCTCACGCAGTTACACCAATACGGATCAGTTTGATATCCGCATCGACGATCACCTCTCGGACAAAAACAACCTGAGCGTCCGGTATTCCGAGAGCCTGCAGCACAATCCGGGCTTCAATACATTTCCGCTCCTTTTTAATAGCTTCAATGACGCACCCTTTCACAACGGCGTGGTGTCCTGGACTCGCAATATCAGCACCAGCATCGTCAACGAGGCCCACGTGGGCTTTAACCGCATCGTGCTGCACAACGGCGGGGTAGATAAGGGTGGCGGGAATATTGCGCAGACGCTCGGAATTGCCAACGGAAATGATCGTGGTCCTGGGCTCCTCAGCATTCAATTCAACGGCAGCAATGCAACCAACATCGGCAGCGCCAATATCGGCACGCAGCAGCTTTTTGCGGATACCACCGGCGAAGTGACAGATGACGTTTCAATTTTGAAAAGCAACCACCTTTTCCACTTGGGAGCGCAGCTTCTCCGTGAGGACCTGAACACGTTTTACGCGGGCAATAATGGCCGCACTGGCTTCATAAACTACAACGGGCGGTTCACTGGCAATGGCACAACGTCGAACGGTTTGCCGGAGGCCGATTTCTTTCTCGGGCTTCCCGGCGATCTCGGCCGCGGCCCCAATACGGGCACTTGGGGCCATCGCTCCAGCGTTTTCGGGACTTATTTCCAAGACGACTGGCGCGTCATGAGCGGCCTAACCCTGAACTTGGGGTTGCGCTGGCAATATTTTGAGCCCTGGTATGAGGACCAAAATCGACAAGTCAATTTCGTGCCGATTAGCGGGACGATTGAATATGCCGGCCAGAACGGCAACAGCCGCGCGCTGTACAACGGTTACTGGCGCGATTGGGAGCCGCGCATCGGATTTGCGTGGACACCGGAGTTGCTCGACAAGCGGACGGTTATTCGCGGCGCTTACACGATCTCGTCTTTTCTGGAAGGCACAGGCACTAACCTTAGACTCCCGCTCAACCCGCCGTTTACGCAGGAATTCGAGAATATCTACACAAAGCTGACGTTCCCTACGTCCACAACTGATCAAGGTCTGACCGTCCTCGGCTCAGCGAGCAATCCGTTTGCGAACGTGAATATTCGCTTGTGGGACCCTAACGTTCGGCAATCGATTGTGCAGCAGTGGAACCTGAGCGCGCAGGGGCAGCTTTCCAGCAGCACGGTTCTGACGCTCGGATATGTCGGCCAGCATGGCACTCATTTGATGGTGCCCATGCCATTTTTTCAGAGGCAGCTCTTCACGAACAGCGCGCCCACAGGTTGCACGCCGGTGCCCAAGTCGACTTCATGTACTCTGCCTAGCCCTTATCTGTCCGGGAATCCCCAACTTGCCAGCATCGCGCAGATCTCCGGCACCTCGTCGATCGGCCGTCAGGTCTATCACGGGCTTCAGGCGAATATCTTGCGTAGAACCAATCGTGGCCTTGAATACCAAGCCTCTTATACGTGGTCGAAAGGCATGAGCGATGCCATCGGCTATTATGGCGATGGTGGACAGGCGGCGTCGCAGTCGGCTTATCGGCAGAATCTGTATAATCCGCGCGTCGAGTGGGGACCGACATATTTCGACGCGACGCACGTGCTCACCGGCAATTATGTTTATGAACTGCCCGTAGGGCGCGGCAAGCATTTTGGGTCCAACTGGAATGCGGTTGCCAATGCCTTGCTCGGGAACTGGCAGACCAGCGGTATCTACAGCTTCCATACCGGCTTCCCACTCACCGTTCGCGCCACCGATGCTTCGGGTACGAACTCCCGTGGCGCGCGCGCGAATTGCAATGGTCCAGCCCGGCAGTTGGGCGGTGTGGGACCCGCTACAACGTGGTTTGACATCTCGAGTTACTCAGAGCCGCTCGCAGGCACCCTGGGATCTTGTGGCAACGGCGTTTTGCGCGGTCCGGGGCTCAGCGAGTTTGACTTCGGTGTAGAAAAAAAGATTCCAGTCACTGAATCGAAATGGTTCGAATTTCGTGGCGAGTTTATTAATCTGACGAACACACCGATCTTTAATTCGCCGACGATGTCCGTTACGAGCACACTGTTCGGCCAAATTCGCACCTCGCAGGGGGAACGAAACGTACAGTTGGCGCTGAAACTCAATTTCTGAGGCGGCGCGAGCGTGTCCTCGACAGTTTTTCAGCCTGGTTGCCGTGAGGGGTGAGGTGTGCGGTCGTTTCCTGTCTGAGCCAAGAGTTGATCCTGCAGATTCAAGAGAGCTTGTTGTGGTGACCACCGCGTTTTAATCTGATGCGGTCATCGTTAAATCATTGTTTTCATCTTACATCGCCACTGCGTGCTCGGAGATGTAACGATCAAGTAGCGACGGCCGTGGACCAATGCAGTGGAAGGCCTCGGCCCATTCGAGGCCATAGCGGCGGCCTAGCTCTCTATCGGATAGCACGCCACGCTGGCTGAGTGAGTCGTAATCGAGAACGATGTTCTTGACGTAAGCACGGTTAGCCGAGTCATCGTCGGCGCCGAGAAGCGGAAGACGCAATTTCTGGCTGGCAAGTTTCGAGCGGAGGCGAGCGCCGTTCTCGCCGCAAGGCCCTTGCGTTTTGTTGGCGAGATTGGCCTCTACTTTGCGATCGATCCACGAAGAAATGTCCACAACACGATTGACAATTTGCGGTCCGCGGGCGAAATAATATTTTTCCATGACGGCGTGCGGCTGGAGGCCAGCGGCAAGTTGCTCGGGATAATCGAGATCCATTCCTGCCATCCAACAAGCGGCTTCCACGACTTGAGCGGTCACGTAATGGTCAGGATTTTCCTCGTAGATTCCCCAGGGATCGTAGCAAACGATGGTGTCGATCTTGAGAAGACGAATGAGATGAACAAGGCGTGCGCGCATTTCAACGCGCGAGATTTCGTCCATCTGATGATTGCGATATTCGAGGTTGAAAACCTTTTGTAGGCCAAGCGCTTTTGCTACGCCTTCGGTGTCCCGCTCATTGTCCCAAATGCGTTGGCCCGTCGTGCCGGAGCCAGCCATTTCATCGTTGGTAGTACGAATCAGATAGCCCGTGTAACCTTCGCCGACGAGTTTGGCGACGGTGCCACCGGCAAAAATGGGAATATCGTCTGTATGGGGTTGGATGGCCGCCAGGACTTTGCCGGCATGCGGTTTGCCGGAAACGGAGCGCTCGACAAAAACGCCTTCAGTGATATTCGGCAGTGAGGCTTGCGGCGGAGGGCCGGCCTGTTGCGACATGTTTGAGCCGCGCGTGTGCAGCAGCGTGCCAGCGACCAAAAAATCACTGACAAAGTCTCGACGTTTCATAGAAGCCTCCGAAGCAAGCCGCCCTGTGGGTCTCCAAGAGTCAACGTCGCCTGGTACAAGCACGCGAACCGCTGACTTTTCGGCGACCTTCGCGAATGCTGTGAGCGCTGCCGTAGGTTAGTCGGAAATGGCAAAAAGTACCATCAACGAC
>QHYI01000068.1 GCA_003223245.1 Acidobacteriota bacterium | reverse complement strand
ATCGTTGCCATCTTGCTGCACAGCCTGGCTGACTTCAATCTATACATTCCCGCCAACGCGCTGGTCTTCGCAATCATCCTGGCGCTTGCTTGCACCAGTTCTAATCGCGAACCGGGGCAAAAGCCGGTGTCGGTTCCATACGATTGATTAGGGCGGAGAGTCGCACAGCAAACGAGACGTCAAGCGGATCCTTCGAAGTGAATCCAGGGCGTAAGCCTGCTAGGGCAATCGAGGGAGAGGGTGGGATTCGAACCCCCAAGACCGTTTCGCGCCTAACGGTTTTTCAAGGCGGGCGGTTGAGGTCTGGCTCGTCTCCGATGTGTTTTCGCAGCGTCTTAAGCGAGTTCCCGATCCACTTGCGGTCTGCGGAATAGGGAGCGAACAGCTAAGCGAATCTGTGTGGGCAAACTCGACATCTTTGTTCAACCCATTCTGCAATGCATGTATGCAATGCTACTCGCCGCGAAGCGCGTGCCCGGGATCGATGCGCGCAGCTCGGCGCGCTGGCAGGTAACTGGATAATAGCGCAACAACCCCTGACATAACCGCCACGGAGACGAACGTCGTTGGATCATTAGGAGCGACGCCGTAGAGCAAGCTCCTCAGGAGGCGCGTCAGAATCAAACCAGTGCTTCCACCGATGAGGACGCCGTATGCCACCAGACGGCTCGCGTCCACCATCACTAACGCTACGATCTGCCGCTGGGGAGCTCCAATTGCCATTCGAATGCCAATTTCGTGCACCCGCTGTTGCATCGTGTAGCCCATGACGCCGTAGATGCCGACCGCAGCGAGCGTCGATGCGAGCACGGCGAATAACCCGACGAGCAGCAGCGTCAAACGGTTCCCAGCCACGGCGGAAGAGGCAATCTGATCGAGCGGGCGCACCTCAACCATGGGCAGGTTCGGATCGAGCTGCGCAATGACTCGGCGCACGCTTTCGACCAGCGCGCTTGGGGATTGCGTGCTCCTGATGGCCACCGACATACCTTCTCCTTGCTGGGTGATCCCTGGCATCTGGGAGACCGCCCAATAGAAAGCAGGCTCGGCCGCCAGGCTCATCGGTGCATCTTTTACGTCGCCCACCACACCCACGATGGTGAACCAGTCCCGGTCTTTGGGATGATCGGACCACGTTACGCGCTTGCCGACTGCGCTCTCGCCAGGCCAAAAACGTTGAGCCATAGCCTGGTTAATCAAGAGGACGTTCGGCGTGTCTTTTTTATCCGCATTGCCAAAGAAACGGCCCGCCATCAGCGGCACACCGATGGCCCGGAAGTAGCCGGGCGTGAGGCCGTGATAGCGCGCGTGAGTTTCGTTGTCACTTTCCTGTGGACGGCCTTCAATCGTGAATCCGGCATTCTCGTCCCATCCTGTCCAGGGCAAGTCGGTGCTGGCGCCTACAGCAGTGACGCCTGGCAAGTGCGCTAGGTTCGCGTCAAGTTGCTCGAAGAACTGTGCTGACCTCTGGCCGTTATAAAGGGCCTGCGGGAGCGACAGTCCGAAAGTCAACACGTTGTCAGCACGAAACCCGGGATCCATCCGCTGGAGGCTTACCAGCGTGCGCATGAGCAGGCCCGCGCCAACTAACAGAAGAAAAGAGAGGCCCATTTCGGCGACGACGAGGCCGCGGCGGAGCCGCTGATGGCGCATCCCGCCACTCGTAGAGCGTCCGCTCTCTTTGAAGGCGTCATTAACATCCGATTTCGACGCTTGCAGCGCGGGTATCAGGCCAAAGAGCACTACGGTTGCGAGCGTCAGCAGAAACGTGAACAAACAAACCGTGCGATCGACAGTGATAGCGTCGGTTCTAGGCAGTGACACAGGATCCAGACGGCGCAGCGCCTCTACGCCCCAGCCCGCCAACGCGATGCCGATTAGCCCGCCCGCAAGGGCCAACGCTAAGCTCTCCGTTAACATTTGGCCTATCAGTCGGCGGCGGCTGGCGCCGAATGCAACGCGCACAGCGAGCTCACGCTGCCGCGCCGCGGCCCGCGCCAGCAGCAGGTTTGCAACGTTGACGCAGGCGATAAGCAGCACAAATCCCGCCGCGCCCAGCAACACCAGCAGCGCAGGCCGTACGTGCCCGACCACCTCCTCGCGCATCGGCTCAAGTTTCACATGCCACCCGCGGTCAGCGTCTGGATACAGTTGTGCCAGTCGCGCGGCGGTCGCGTTCATTTGCGCGCTGCCCTGCTCGATGGTTACGCCAGGCGCGAGCCGACCGATGACATTATGATAGTGCGATCCGCGCTGTTGCGGATCGAGTGTCGTTGGCCGCCAGATATCCACGTTTTCGCCATGCGGCAGAGCGTGGTAGCCGCCCCCAATGTGCTGCAACCCCGCGGGCATGACACCCACAATCATGAATGGCTGCCCTGACAGCGTCACCGTTTGCCCGATGATCTTCGGGTCCGCACCAAAACGGCGCTCCCAAAGCGAATGGCTCAAGATTACTTCGCGGTCGTTACCCTTCGTTTCCTCTCGTTCGGTGAACTCCCTGCCAAGCTGGGGCGCGAACCCGAGCACGTGAAAGAAACCGGCGCTGACGCCCATGCCGATGAGCCGCTCCGGGCGGTCGTTGGCTGCCAGTTGCAAGTCGCCACGCGTGTACGCGGCCAGGGAAACAAGGGAGTCCTGGCGGCGATGATCGAGAAAGTCGCCCGTGGACATCGGGAACGTTGGGAAGTGCGCCTCGGGGTTGCTCTCGAAGACGAAGAACAGACGGTTCGGTTGAGCGTAGGGCAACGGCTTGAACAGCACGCCGTTGATGACGCTGAAAATCGCGGTGTTCGCGCCTATGCCAAGCGCCAGCGTCAACACGGCCACGGCAGTAAAGCCTGGACTCCGGCGCAGATTGCGGCCGACGTACCGAAGATCGCGCAGTAGGTCATCCATGTAGTTCGCTAGTCGCATGTCACGGCATTCCTCCTTGCTTTTGGCGATTGCACCCATCTCGCGCATCGCCGCATAGCGCGCTTCTTGCGGTGCGAGGCCGCGATTGAGGTTCTCCTCGATCTGGCGTTCGAGGTGATACTGGAATTCCTCGTCGAGTTCCCGATCGACCTGCGGTCTGCGGCATAGGGAGCGAACAGCTAAGCGAATCTGCGCGAGCCAGCGTGACATCGTTGGTCTCCCTTCAAACCGCCTCTTAATCCCGGCTTCATCCTTCGTTATGGCGGTGCTCACTCGTATCTGAGGGCAACTATGGGGCCGACTTTCATCGCCCTCCGCGCGGGAAGGTAGCAAGCGGCGAGCGCGACGAAGAGGAGAACGGCGGCGACGATGATGAACGTTAGCGCGTCGTATGGACTCACCCCAAAAATCATGCTGCTGATGAGTCGGGTGGCGCCGAGGGCGGCGAAGATGCCAAGGGCCACGCCCATCAGAGTGAGCGCGATTCCCTGTCGGAGGAGCATGCCTAGAACGTTCGCAGGTTTTGCGCCGAGGGCCATGCGAATTCCGATTTCGCGCGTTTTACGCGTCACGGAATAGGCCATCGTGCCATACAGGCCGATCATCGCGAGGAGGAGTGCGAACAAGCTGAAAACAGTCGTGAGGTGGGCAAACAAGCGCTGGAAGGAAAGGGCCTCACTCGTTTCTTCCGCTTGCGTCTTTAGGGCAATGAGCGGCAGGGATGCATCTGCTTGGTGTACCGCGTCGCGCACTTCAGACACAATGGTTGCGGGCGGGCCTTCGGCGCGAACCTCGAAGAACATTTGGCCAAGTGTTTTCGGAAATTGCGCATAGGAGGCGTAGCCCTTGGGGTGGACGCCCAGGTTCACGTCGGTGAGTTCAGCGGGCCGCACGACTCCAACGATTTCATAGGAGTTCGCGGGTTCGTATTTCGCACTCAGGCTAAAGCGGTGGCCGATGGGGTTTTCCCCCGAAAAATAGTTTTTCGAGAAAGTCTCGTCAATCACGGCGACCCTGGGAGAAGCGGCAGTGTCCGTGCGCTGGATGCCGCGGCCGAGAACAATCGGAACGCCCATGGCGCTGAAGAAATCCGGGCCTACCGTTTGCCAGTACAGCTGCGAGTCGCCTTGCTTCTGCGCTGAACTCTCCACACTGACAGAGGAGTTCTTATTTGACCAACCGGAGAACGGCGCGTTTTGGATCAGGGTTGCGGCGCGGACTCCGGGAAGAGCCTGGATACGATCCAGCAACTGGGAATAAAGATTCACCAGGCGGCCCTCGTGATAGCCGGCGCGCGTGGGATCGAGGCCAAATGTCAGCAGATTGCGCTGATCAAACCCGAAATTATGCCTCTCGAAATTGGCGAGCGTGCGCACAAAAAGGCCGGCACTAATCATGAGCACCACCGACGCAGCGACTTGCGCAACGGTCAGCGATTCGCCTAGGCGATGCTTGTTGTGCGAATCCGAAACGCCGGCCGCAGCGTCCTTCATGGCGGACAAGAGTTCGGCTTTCGATGCGTGCAGCGCGGGCACGAGGCCAAACAGAATTCCTGTGAGCACAGCTGCCGCAAGCGCAAAAAAAAGAACACGTGAGTCCGTGCCCGCATCGAGGCTCGTCGTTCCCTCGTTGGCCTTCGACATCAGCGCGATGAGCACGCGAGTGCCCCAGTTCGCAAAAGCCAATCCCAACGCGCCGCCGAGCGTAGACATGATCACGCTTTCGGTGAGCAACTGGCGAATCAGGCGCGAACGCGATGCACCGAGGGCCAGGCGCACGCTGATTTCCTTTTTTCGCGAGTTGGCACGAGCGAGCAAGAGCGTCGCGACGTTCGCACAGGCAATCAATAGGAGAAGTGCGACGGCCACCATCAGCATGTAAATTGGCTGCGCGGCGTTGTTCTGCAACACAGGCAGACCCTGGCGGCCAGCAGCAAGGATGACATGCGGGATGTCGCTCTCGCTGGGCGGACGCCAATCCGAGGTGACGAACTGGTGAAATATGGCGTCGAGCACGCCTTGTGCCTGCTCCTTTGTGATCCCGTCTTTTAGGCGCCCCATAATGTTCAGGCACAGCCAATCACGTTCAGTGAAAACGGAATCCGTGCCGCCAGGAGAGGCGCTCCACGGGCGCATGTTGGGTTTGTCGTCGAATGGGACCCACAAGTCCGGCTCGGTGCCAATGGAAATGCCGTAGAAATTTCGAGGCGTGACGCCG
This sequence comes from Acidobacteriota bacterium, assembly GCA_003223245.1. Taxonomy (GTDB): domain Bacteria; phylum Acidobacteriota; class Terriglobia; order Acidiferrales; family UBA7541; genus Acidiferrum. Next base: position 2,073 of record QHYI01000068.1, on the reverse strand, counting down.
ACGATGGTAAACGGGATGCCGTTCAGCGTGACACCCTTCCCGATGATGGAGCGATCCTGCGAAAAGCGGCGCGTCCAATACGCATAACTGATCACCACTACGCGCGGCGCGCTAGCGTTTTCGTCGGCATCCGCGATGCCTCGCCCCAAAAGCGGAGTAACGCCCAGTCCGGAAAAATATTGGCCCGTGACCATTACGCCGTCGGCCAGGGTGGGCTCGCCATTGATGCCCACGCTTGTGTTTTGGTCGTTAAAGCCCAGCGGAACGAATGCGAAAACGCTGGACAGCACATTTTTCTGCGCGCTGAACTCCTTGAACTCCTCGTAGGAAAAGGAAAATCCCGACTCCCAGCCCGTCATTGAGAAATGCGGAGGCCATTTGTCGCTCTCCCATTGGAAAAGAACAAGCTGCTGCGGATCTTTCACTGGCAGATTTCCCAAGAGGACCGCGTTGATTAGGCTGAAGATGGCGGTGTTGGCGCCGATGCCGAGGGCAAGAGTCAGGATAGCGACGGCCGTGAAGCCGGGAGATTTGCGCAACATCCGCAGTCCGAAACGCAAATCCTGAACCAAGTCCTGAATCCAATTTACACGCCGCGCGTCACGGCATTCCTCCTTGCTTTTGGCGATTGCGCCCATCTCGCACATCGCCGTGTAACGCGCCTCTTCCGCTGCGAGGCCGCGATGGAGGTTGTCCTCGATCTGGCGTTCCAGGTGATATTGGAATTCCTCGTCGAGTTCCCGATCAACTTGCGGCCTGCGGAACAAGGACCGAGCAGCTAAGCGAATCTGCGCGAGCCAGCGTGACATCGTTGGTCTCCCCTCAAACGGCCCGAACCAAAGCGGAAATGGCCGCTGACAGCCGCTCCCAATTCTCAGCTTCGTCAGCTAGCGCCTTGCGCCCTGCACGCGTGAGCGAGTAATACTTCGCGCGGCGGTTGGTTTCCGAGAGTTTCCACTCGGCCTTGATCCAGCCCTGCTGTTCCAGTTTGTGAAGCGCGGGGTAAAGGGCGCTCTGGCCGACGCGCAACACCTCACGAGAAATCTGGCGGATGCGCTGTGCGATCGCCCAGCCATGCATCGGCTCCAGCGCCAAGGTTTTCAGGATCAAAAGGTCCAGGGTGCCCTGCACAAGGTCTTTCGGCTTGGTCACGGTTGCTTACCTCAGTTACTGACAGAAGTATAGACGAAACGCCCCTCGTTTGGTTAGCTCTTTAAGCGACCGGCACCAATCGGCTCGAAAGCGGAACCATTGGCGCCGGGCAAGGCGGTGCGACGAAACGCCCCTCCTCGTCGTCAATGAGACTGCTATTACGAAAGCGTTGCAGCACCCGTGCCCAGCAGCGTGGGAGGCTTGTATGACACGATTTGGACCATTCGTTTTACTTACTGCTTTACTCGTTTGCGCTCCTTTCTTGGAGACTCAGGCCCAACAAAATGCGGGGAAAACAGAGCTGCGCGGCTGGCTCTTGGATGAAGGTTGTGGTGGCGGGCGAGCGCGTGGTGGTCTTTACACGGGCACAAACCCTATCTGCGCGAAGAAGTGCGTACGTGAAGGCCAAAAAACGGTCCTGCTCGATCCGGATAAAAAACGCGTGCTGACCATCGAAAACCCAGACGTAGCGATGGAGAACATGGGAGATTACGTGGAAGTCAGCGGCGATTTGAACGAGCAGGCCGAGACGCTGCGGATTGATTCCTTGAAGCTGCTCGAAAAAGGCCGTGCCATATGCGGAAAGCCTGCCAAGAAGAATGTTGTTCCGGCAAAAGCGGCAACTAGCTGAATTTTCAGTAGATCGAACAGACGCCAGCAAAGCGCGACGGACATTTCTCGAAACAAGTATGAACTGCGTGGATTTGAAAAAAAATCGAAAATGAAACCGGTGTGAAGGTGCCTTGCTTTCTGCGTCGGGCGAGGGCGAATCGAACGCACGTGCGAGACTTATAGATCTGTGCATAAATAATGCAATGAAGTAGCACAAAAAAGAAGGCAGTTCCGACTGCAGGATGCAGCGGCGTAGTTTCTCGGGTGAGACTTTGATCCGTTTGATCGAACGGAGGATGTCTTTCATCA
>QHYI01000007.1 GCA_003223245.1 Acidobacteriota bacterium | reverse complement strand
TTCACGAACGGCCACAGGCCGTTGCCAAGGACGACGACCGCAATCCTGCGACCTTCGAGGTTTTGCTGAAAACGGATGTTTTTGTCGGTTGTGAGCAGCAGGTCAAACCCAGCCTCTTCCGCGACACGCAATAACTCACCGTTGTCCAGGGTGCTCCATCCTTGCTCTCTTGACGTCTTGACGGTATGAGCTTCCAGCGAGCGGCGGATTTGTACTGGGGTTCCCTGATCGAACAGGATACGCATTTACCGGGCCGATGCCGAAGTCTCCAGGCTGCGAGCGGCGAACTCCAAGACGGCCTCGATGTGCTTCCGCGTGAGTCCGTCATACGTCTCTATCAATTCATTGATGGTCATGCCCTCTTCCAATCCCGCGAAGACGGTGGCAACCGGCATTCGCGTGCCGCGAAACACCCATGCCCCGCTCACCTTTCCGGGTACGCTCTCTACAGCAGGACATTGCGACCAGTCAAGCGCTGCCATCGTGAATCTCCTTTGTGATTTTAGCACAGAGTCCGGGCAGGAGATTTGGAACGGGAACAAGACAGCTACGGAATCTGCCGTCAGGGATGATTGGGAGGGCCCACGAGATTCGGGTAGAGGACCTTCTCAAGGCGAACGGCCTAAAGTGAACTCGGAATCCCGGACAAGGTGATTCAAGCAATCCTGCGCCACGAAGATGTTAAAACGACGCAGAGGAGCTACATCAAGACGGTGCCGAGCGTCGTGACCGAGGCGATGAGGCGGCTGGAGCAAAGAATTGCGTGTGCAGCAGATGTGCAGCAGGTTTCGGTCAACTGATCCCTAAGCTATTGAAAGTATGGAGCCGAGGGCGAGAGTTGAACTCGCGACCTGCCGATTACGAATCGGCTGCTCTACCACTGAGCTACCTCGGCTTATCAAGCAGTTATGGGTTGTTTTGGGAGCCGCCAACCGCAAGTTGCGTTTTCGTTGCGTTTTCGGAGACCTTCGCCATTGCCTCGTGCAGTTGCTCCGTACTCACGATGTTGTAGCGTTGGAAGACTGCCACGGTGCGATGTCCTGTGATCCTCATGGCTGTGCTCTGGTCTACTCCCGCTTGAATCAAATTTCGGGCGGCTGAACGGCGGAAGTCGTGAGGGATGAGACCCTCATACTGGTGCCACTCTTCGCCGGTCTTTTTTCCCAAACTAAGTTTAACACAGGCCTTTATCCATTCTCTACGGAAGTTCGTCGTGTCGAACACAGGACCGTCCTTGCGGAAGAGCTTCTTGAGCATCACCGTGAGTTCCTTAGACAGGGGCAGGATTAGCGGCTTGCGATTCTTGATAACCCCAGGGGGCATGTGTATTTCGCTTTTGTCGAGCTTGACCCAAGGCCACACGATTTGCTTCATGGCTCCCGTCCGACAACCGGTCTCGTAGCAAAAGGTGAGCGCGGCGTGCAGGTTGACCGGCATCTCGGCGCGGAGCTTCTCGAACTCAGGTCGCTCGACGAACCCCTCACGCGGATCCGACTCTTTGCTCATCGGAAAGTAGGGAATGTTCTTGACCTTACCCTCACGTTGGGCGAGTGTGAACATACGCCGGAGCCTGGCGAGGTTTCGGTTGCAGGCCGGACCTGAAACCCCATCCTATTCCTTTCGCTTTGCTATAAAGCGCCGTAGCGTGTCCGTCGTAATTGTTTGCACTGTCATGCCGCCAAGGAAATCGTCAAGCGCCTTGAGAACGCCTTTCTTGCGTGAGGATCGCGATTGTTGGCGTGGTGTGCGTCGCCGTTGACGACGTAGGTGTGGATTTCGGTGTCGAAAGCTTCCCGGAGCTGGCCGGCGGTGCCGGAGAATTCCACTGCTGTCTTGCCCTTGGTGACACGAGCGACGGAGAAGCCGTGCTTTTGGAGCCATGCGACAACCGTCGCCATTTCTGAATCGTCCGGTCCATAAAGCTCTCCGAACTGTTCCGGCTTGAGCCATTTGTGATAGTTGGCGCTGCCGGGCGTATGCGCGTCTTGAATGAACTGCTGGAGCGCATTCTCCCGCTCTGGAGAGCGCTTGAGCATCAGGAACATGCGTTCCACCGGAAAGGAATCGGGAACCACGCCATGATCAAAGCGGGCCTGGGCAAGCGGATGCACGTTTCCCTTCAGGGTGACACGAACGCTCTCATCGATTGGTCCCGTGATGCGCGAGCTGGACGGCGTCTGCGCCAAGGCAAGGCCGCTAGTAAAAGCAGCGACTAGAAAGAGGCAGAGAAACTTGCGGTGGAAGTTACGGTGCATCATATGGGTGTGACGCCGTATCCGAGGAATGAATGTTTCTGAGCACTCCAAACCGCGCAAGTCTACGCTTCTATATCACCACATCGATTTTCTGCGGCAATCGGGTAAAGACCGTAACGAGCAGCCACACAACCAGGTACGAACATGGCACGTCATCGCGTTGTTTCTGTCTTGATGTGGTTCTATCAGATACGATTGGGGAATATCCGATCCCCTTCTGGAGG
>QHYI01000165.1 GCA_003223245.1 Acidobacteriota bacterium | reverse complement strand
AATTGGATTCTCGTAGGACAAACGCAAGGACGTGGCAGGATGGATAGCGAACACCGAGCTCACGGCTTGGCGCCAAAGGACATTTATCTCTATCCTCTATGCCGCAACGTGCGACAACAGCTGTGTCATAACTCGCAGACCACACCGTTAACCGGATTGGGATCTTATTAAAAACGTTATAAAACACGGTAAATCATGACTCCGAAGCAAACCAGGCAGCGGCAGCTTCCCGCTCGGCGGTACGCAAAGCGGCGCGCAAATTCTTTGAATCCCCTATGGTTCATTCCGAAACAGACTTGTCGTTTTATTTCTGGACGGTTTGATTGATCGGCGCGGCGCCATTCGACTTGGTTCAGTTGGACAGTGATGCCTGCATTTCGAGGTTCGCCGTCAGCGGCACAATCGGGCTTTGGCTCACCGGTTAATAGGCCTGTCTTGTTGATTTCTGTTTGCGAAGATGGGTCATTTAAGAGCATTATGAATTTACCGGGTTTTCTGATTATCATTCGCCCCCGGAGGTAATGTCGATTGCGGCCTGGCGAGCAACTGAAGGACCTGCGCTCCCGCCTTGGCATCACGACGCGGGATGTCACGGAAAGGAGCCAGCGGATCGCGGCAGCTGAGGGGAACGAAGAATTCTACATTTCCAATGCATGGCTCACTCAAATAGAAAACACCGACGCAACCCCCAGCATTTACAAGCTCTACAGCATCAGCACGATCTATCACATCAAGTTCACGGATCTGCTGCTGCTTTTTGGCGTCGACTTGGAGAACGTGGCCAAGCATCAGCTGGCCATGCGCCCCGAACATACTCAGTTGACGAATGTTGAGTCTGCCGACGGCGATCGAGCGATTACGTTTCCCGTTCGTTTCGACCGGGGCTTCCTTCCGGACCAGAGCAACTTGCTGTCGCGGATGGTCGAGGTTTGGGGAGAGATCCCCATCGGGCTGGTCCGGCAATTGGATATCAGGCACAGCCACTATGGGTATATCGGTCTGCGTGACTATACGCTGTTCCCCTTGTTGAGGCCGGGATCCTTTGTCCAGATTGATCAAAGAATCCGCAAGGTCCAGGCTTCCAAATGGCGGACGGAATTTGACCGGCCCATTTATTTCATTGAGCTTCGCGACGGCTATGCCTGTTGCTGGTGCGAGCTGCAAGGGAACAAGCTTCTGCTTGTGCCTCATCCTCTTTCTCCTTGCAGCATCAGGCAGGTCCTCTACGGAACCGACGCTGAAGTCGTAGGACAGGTGACCGGAGTTGCCATGCAAATTGTGGACATCAATGCGGGTAGTTCCGACGAGACTCCGCCATCGCCACAATTGCCAAAGCGATCTTGACGTTTGCCAAGAAGAGAGCGGCAGTGATGCGGTCGCTGTCGATCGGTATGGCGACACGATAAGGTTCCAGTTTTTGCCACACGCGAATGATCTCCTCGGGTTTCGCCGGGACGGAATGGATGTAAAGTTCGAGCTCGCCTACAAAATCTTCCAAAGGGCGCAAAGCCAGACCCATAAACTCTTCCCGGTGTGCTTCCGCAAGGGCTCTTGCTGCGACTTCTTCGGAAAACCTAAAGGCAAGTCCGTCATGGCAGTAAGTTCCGGTGCTGTAGTCCCGAGTGGAGGCCAGGCAAAGCAAACGGCCAAACCTCGACCCGATATGCGAGAGCGTCCGATTCTTCAGATCCTCTCGGGCCGCCTCCACGTCCATGCGTGTGAGTCGTAACGGCATTTACCTTAGCTCCTTGTTCGTCCACTTTTAAGATATACCTGGCTGCTGCCATTTTCAGCAGCCAGCTCCGCGGGAAGGAGTTGCTTGATACCTTCGTGAAGCTGGTCGGACAAACCGCCCGCATACGCGACCATGCGGCTTAGGTTGTTGGGTCCACGAACGCAGATCGCCAGCGCTAAAATCTGGCAGATCGCATGGATTGCAAAATACTCGGCCAGAATCTTTAATTCGAGAAGCGGCTCAAGCCCGAAATTCTTCCCCGCGGCGCGGTTATGAATACGCATCAACCTGTCCGCGTTCGCCCGAACACTTCGTAGCCAACAAAGGCCGAGTTCCTTTCGCTGCCGACAAAACAGACGCTTCAAACTCGCACATCCCTGCTTAGCTATGAATTCCCGGTCTTCCGGTCCGAACAGTCGCGCCGCCAACGCTGGCGGTAACGGTTCCGCGTGGCGAATGGCAAAGAACCTATCGTCCTGGAAGGATTCGTATCGAGTAGCGGTAAACCTGTGCCTCCACACGGCCGAGAGGATTAGAAGCACAATGAGCAGCAAGCCGAGGACCAGGAAGGGCAGAGCTGCGCTCATGGCCGTAGCGCCCTTCCCAGCAGTGCGCGAGCATGATGTAACCCCTTCCTCGTTGTTGCTGCTAGCAATCGGTAGTCATGCTCGACCCTTGGCTCGGTCTCGGGCAGAGGAACAGCATGGTAGGACCAAAGTGTGATGCACCAGATAAGCAGCACGGTTAGATAGGACAGAGGCTGCAGGTACCGCCATGCCATCTGAAACGAATCACCGAGAACTACGCGAAGAGCGAGAATGATTACGCTGGTGCCAATAAACAGCCCATACCCCAACATCATCCCCCACAGGTTGCGCCCCAGCGGAATCCGATAATAGACGATGACAACCAGGAGGCCGATTAACAGGACCGCCTGAACCGCCCGGAAATCGCGTTCGAGGGCGACCACCGTTCCCGAGGGCCACCCGAGTGTGCCGTTCGCGGTACTAACGAGCGCCTTTGAGAAAAACATAAGCAATATGAAGAGAAAAACGTTGCGCGCCATCCGAGCGGCGCCGGGAAAACGGCGGAGCGCCTGGCGATAGATGCCCCAGACAACGCCGCATCCAAGGACGACACTTACGAATTCGGCATACCAATAGAACGGCCTATAGTATTTTGCGCTTTGTAGATAAACGATGAGTAATGCCAGCGATTGAAAGAAAACTATTCCCAGGTAAACATAAAATAGCGAGTATTTCCTCAGAAATCTCCCTTGCAGGGCTCGCACCAAAAGAAGCATCTCGAGGACCAGAGTTGTTAGCCAAACCCCTAGTGAAAACATGCTCGCCCTTTGGGACCAGTCGCAAAAATCCTAGCACAAAAACGAAAAGAGGGAGGATGACCGGTTGTCCTCCCTCCATGTTGCGTTTATGCAGCCAGCGATTGGGAAGATGGCCATGGTTTCGGCGAAGGCGGCGGTGGCGGCTGTCCTCCGTCGGCTATAGATACCGACCCTGTTTGGGGTGCCGGTTCAACGGTCCAAGGAATAGGGGGCGGTGGTGGCTGCCCACCGTCAGCCGCATTAATGATGTGAATCTGTGAACTTCCGGTTGTGAAATGCGGACTGAGAATAAATGCTGCAAAAAACAACAGACTGATGATCGTAACGAAGCAGATTCCCTTTTCTCTAGACATTCTCTCCTCCGATATTTTTTGCAAAATGGGATTGCGGGCCCTTCTCGTGAGAGTGGGTCCTGTTGCACGTTTAGGTTAGGGACGCCTTTGTAGGTAGCCTGAATGAGGAGGAAATCTGCTTAGCATACTAACCAACTTGGCTGCTCCTGCTGAACCTGCTTGGTGATCAGGCTGCAGACCGAGTCGCGCCCGCTAAGCAACGCCGAAGGATTGAGGTACAAGGATCGGTCGACGGCGATTTCTTGTGTGTCCAATGCATTTGCATCTACGTCGCACCTTGGGTCTGGGTCCGCTCTGAAAAGCCCTATATGAATAATTGCTTGGGCGGCGCTTGGCCGCATGTCCCCCGCCCTAATTGGTTGAGGATTGCCGTTCCGGCGAACGGACGCAAGGGGAGGAGGGATCTCTACTCCGCATAAGCCAGACAAGGAGAATGGTCTTGGTCACAAAACCGAGCAGGCAGAACGGAACCACTCTCCAACTGGGATAGGGGGGTAGGCTGCGACCAGATCAGCCAGCCGTCCGGGGGAAACCTAATGCGGATGATGCGAACGGGACAGTGCCCCCGTTTTCAAACAGCTCGGCAAGGAGTCTGGAGTTCTGGCTCAGCTATTTAGAAACGGTGCGCTGCGGCCTTAGACACGGCTTCAAGCGCTGGCCAAGCGGACCGAGAATAAGACCGCTGCGGCACCGATCCTGGGGATACTCGGCTGTTCTGCACGTCTTACGTGCTGGAGCAAGCAAGTTGCGGACACCTGCTTAGGTTGAAGGGCCGATTACGGCTGAGGAGCGCGCTTATACATTTTATGCGCGAATGCAACGCCTATCGAAAACTTGACCGTCAACCGGCGCGGTAGCTATACGTTTGGATCGCGCGCCGAAAAACATACGTTTCAAGGCGAAATCTGTGCTTTAGGAAGAGCCTAACAACTACAGATTATGATGACTATCAGCGGGCCCCGATGCTGGAACGCGATCGACCCTAAGACCTCCGACCGTGACAGACAGTGACAGCTGCACAAAATTGAAGGGCGTGACTACTGCTGGGGGGCCGATCTGTGCGGATCGCAGCGGTGTCTTTCGAGTGTTGATCGTGGACGACGATGTCTCCGCGCGCAAGCTCCTAGCAATCATGCTGGAGGAGGCTGGCGTTCAATGTGAAACGGCGGCCTGCGCCGAAGAGGCTCTCGGAGTCCTCGATGCGAGGCCGCCAGATGCGGCGCTGGTTGACCTTCAGATGCCAAGTGTTTCCGGCATGGAGCTTTTGAACAAAGTCCGTTCTCTCTATCCCTCTCTCGCTTTCTTAATGGTGACCGGAGTCGACGACATCCGAGTGGGAATAGAGGCAATGAAAAAGGGTGCCGACGATTACCTGGTCAAGCCTTTGCAACTGGAAGTGGTCATGGCGAGTCTCGAACGGGCGCTCAGCAAGAAGCGTCTGGAGCAGGAGGTGGAAAACTATCGTACGCACCTCGAGGAGATCGTAGGACAGCGAACCGAGCAGCTTAATTCAGCGCAGCTCCAGATTGAGCGGAGCTATGAGGATACGCTTGAGGCGTTGGGTGCGGCCATTGACCTTCGTGACAGCGAAACGGCGGGACATTCAAAGCGGGTCGCCATCTATGCAGCCACAATTGCCAAGGAGTTGCGTGCCACCGAGCAGGAACTCAAGACGATAGCCAGGGGCGCTTGGCTGCATGATATTGGGAAATTGGCGACGCCTGACGCAATTCTTCTCAAGCCAGGGCCTCTCACTCACGAGGAGTGGCGCATCATGCGGCGGCACGCCGAGACGGGATACGAATTGGTGCAACGCATACCCTTCCTCGCCAGCGCCGCGGAAATCGTCTTGAGTCACCATGAGCGCTGGGATGGCAGTGGCTACCCCCAGGGGCTAAAAGGAGCTGACATCCCCTTTGGCGCAAGGATATTTGCCGTCGCGGATACTTTAGACGCGATGACCTCTGACCGTCCTTATCGTTCTGCTTTGTCCTTCGAAGAAGCACAGGAAGAGATTCGCCGTGGGTCGGGGAGTCGGTATGATTCTAATGTCGTTAGCGCCTTTCTGGCCAAGACGATAGAAAATTGGAAGGCAGTGCGGTACTCCCTGAACCAATCGCCCGTCAAAGGCTAAGAAAAGGATGACTATTCTTCCCCGGCCGAAGATAGCCAAGCTTCGAGAGTGGGGAGTTGGTTAGCCGGAATATTCAAGAACGAAAGGCCCATTCCCTCATGCTCGAGAGTGTAAGCGACTCTGGCGTCCGTTACGAGGCGCACTCCGTTCTTTCTGATTTCTATGAACAGTAGGGTGCCTTGGGGAAAGGATTGCCTCGTGCGGACGTAGCACCCGCCTTTGCTTAGATTCGTCGTCTCGCCCCAGATCTCGCGGCCTGATTCCAACTCGATTGCTCGGAGTTCGGCCGCGAAGGGCAGTCTCAGCGGCCGTAGGTGTTGGACACGAATAGGTCCCACGCCTCGCCTCCGTCCAAAAGTGCCGCTGCAGGCGGTTCAGCCAGCCTCATCATCCACACCATCATCCACGCCAACAAGGGGATTCGCTTATTCGATAGGGTTTTGTTCGGGATACCAATCAGTCCCGGCCCTTGCGGGAAAGTGCGGAACTGCCGCAGGTCGTTCGAAAGGGCAGTGTCGGCAAGGTGGACGGCTAGGGAAAATCCGTCCGCCGCTTCTTAGGTCGCGGGTTGGTCGCGCTGACGCTGACCGAGCAGGAAAGCGATGACCGCCTGCTCCGGGCCGCGGGCTTGTTGGCGGCGCTCTTTTTTGTTTGTCGGAGCGCCTTGCCGCCTTGCCGCAATCAGAGGTTCTCAGGAGCCGGCTTGCTCGGAATCCCGAGCACAAGCGTAATTTGGTAATTTATGGACTATGTTCTGCCTAAGCTATTATGCAAAAATGTGAGAAACCGATGAACAAATTCCTATCCGCATGCCATATTGGGCAAGATAGCCTTGAGCCCAGGCTCGATGTTCGAACACACAACTTCAGCGCGCGCACGGAATCGGGCTATGCGAATCAGCGCAGCGCCAAGAGATGAATATGGCGGATAAGAGTAGGCCTAGCCTCATTCCCGAACAAACCAGCAATCAATCCTCGAGAAAAGGACAAATCGGAACCAAGAGCCACCTCCGTCGTATCGAGCGCCGGGAGTGGTGGCTTTGGGCCACCGCGGTGATCATTACCCTATTGTTGACCGTCGGAATGCTTTCCTTCTTGCCGCCGATCTTGCGTTCAGGAGAGACCGAGTCCGCATTTAACTTACGGCGCGCCATGTGGGGGCTCGTAGGAATTGTGCTGCTCTTCGATATTTACACGGTCTACCAGCAACTGCAACTCCACCGGATTCGGAGGCGACTGTTCGAGCGAGAGGAACTCTTCCAGCTGATCACAGAAAATGTCGCCGACATGATTGCAGTTGTGGACATCGAAGGCCACCGTCTTTACAACAGCCCCTCGTACAACAAGGTGCTGGGCTACACCGAGGACGAGTTGAAGAGCTCTTCTTCTTTCGACCAGATTCACCCGGATGACCGCAGTCGCGTTCGAGAAGCTGCCACGGAAGCCCGGCGCACGGGGGTCGGTAGGCCTCTCGAATATCGGATGCGCCACAAAGAAGGTACCTGGCGGGTATTGGAATCGACCGCCAGCGTCATTCGCTCCCCTTCCGGCGAGCCCGAAAGGTTGGTGATTGTGAACCGGGACATCACCGAACGGAAAGAGGCCGAGGAATCACTCCGCCTATCTGAATCCGGTTTTCGATCCATGATCGAAGATGCCCCTTACGGCATCTACCGTGCTGACATCGATGGGAAGCTTCTCCGGGCAAATCCCGCCCTGCAACAGATCCTTGGGTACGAAAAGCTGGACGAACTACTCAATGCCAGCCTCCCGAGAGACATCTTCAGAAATCCTTCCGACTTTAACGGGCTAAAGGAACTGTTGGAGAGCGCAAGTGAATTCAAAGACGTTGAGGTGGAATTGAAGCGCCGAGATGGAGCGCCGATCACCGTGCGCTGCACTGGCAGGAGAGTAAGAGAGGAGTACCAAGGCAAGCCCTGCTTTGATGTATTTGCCGAAGATGTGACCGAAAGAAGAATCCTTGAACGTCAGCTGCGGATGGCCGGAAAAATGGAGGCGGTCGGCCGGCTTTCCGGGGGAATCGCACATGACTTTAACAACCTGCTGGGAGTAATCATCGGCTACAGCCAGGTGCTCAAGCGAAGATTGGATTCTGGGAGTGACTTGCTCGATCCCGTCGTCGAAATTGAGAAGGCCGGTCAGCGCGCGACAGCCCTGACGCGGCAGCTACTGGCTTTCAGCCGTCAGCAGATCCTTACGCCGTCAATCCTGAACGTAAACGACCTGGTGCTGGACATGGCAAAAATGCTTCCTCGGCTTCTCGGAGAGGACATAACTATCAGCACTTCCTTGGACTCGGGGCTCGGAATGGTAAAGGCGGATCAGGGCCAGATCGAACAAGTAATCATGAATCTGGCGGTTAACGCCCGCGACGCGATGCCGGAAGGTGGCAAACTGCGAATCGAGACCGCCAATGTCGAGTTGGACCAGGCCTACGCGTGGCAGCATGCAGGAGCGAAACCGGGACATTATGTCATGCTGGCGGTCATCGATTCTGGGATCGGTATTGACCCAGACACCCTCACTCACATTTTCGAGCCTTTCTTTACGACCAAAGAGGTGGGGAAAGGCACGGGATTGGGTCTGGCTACCGTCTATGGCGTGGTTAAACAAAGCGGCGGTTATATCTGGGTAGAGAGCAAGCCCCAACAGGGCGCTTCGTTTCAGATCTTTTTGCCCCGAGTTGCGGAGCGGGCCGCCGAGACGACTGTGCCCACAGCTCAGGCTGAAACAATAAGTGGGTCAGAAACGATCCTTCTGGTCGAAGACTCAGAGGCCCTTCGAAAGCTCACCAAATCGTTCCTCGAATCGCATGGTTTCCGCGTCCTCGTTGCCCAGGACGGACAGGAAGCTATACAGGTTGAAAACCGGCACTCAGGAGGAATCGACCTTTTGTTAACCGATGTCGTTATGCCAGGCATGAACGGAAGAGCTCTCGCAGAGAGACTGCTGTCCAGACAACCCGCGATGCGGGTCCTGTATATCTCAGGCTATACCGACAGCTTTGTCGCTCGCCATGGAGTGCTGGAGCAAGGGATGGTTCTCCTCCATAAGCCATTCACGGAAGAGGTACTGATCAGAAAAGTACGCGAGGTACTGGACGCCAAGACTGCAGAAGGGCCAAGCCCGGAAACCGGTCAAGTACCGGATTAAGGCCGCAATATTCCAAGACAAGGGAGAAAGACAGATGAATAAACTTCTGGTCGTGGACGACGATGAGGCCATGCGGAAGGTGATTCGGCTGAATCTCGCCGACAGCTATGAAGTCATCGACACTGGTGAACCAGAGCACGCATTGGCGTTAGCGCTGGAGCACAAGCCCGACGCCATATTGTTGGATTTGCGCATGCCCAGGTACTCCGGCTTTGAACTGTGCCAGACATTCACGTCTCTCAGCTCTACGCAAATGATACCTGTACTGGTCATAAGCGGAGAGGCAGGTGCCAAAACCAAACAATTCTGCCGCGACTTGGGTGCAGTGGCCTATTTTGAAAAGCCCGTAGACTTTGACGCGCTGCGCCTTCAACTTACGGATTTCTTGAAGGCCCGGCGAAAAGAGCGGCGATCCGAAGTGCGCGTCCGCCTGCGGGTTCCGCTCAAGCTCACTGGAACGGACGAAAAAGGAGAGGCATTTCAGATTCATACGACCACTGAAAACGTAAGTCGGGGCAGTTTTTTGTGTGCTTGTCCCGTGGCCATGGCCGAGGGGTCTGCTGTGGAGGCGTATCTGGTAAGCGCGCGGGACGAATATGTCGGGAAAGCGCGAATTATTCGTTCGGAATGGAAGGAGACGGCTTATCCCCGTTATGGTTGCCGATTTATGGACAAGGCTGGTCATTGGGTCTTGGACTAGGGGCACAGGGAATCCTTCGCTGGATCGATGAACTGAACTCTGCACCCGGTCGTTCACCAGCGCGCGGGTTACCTAACCTGACATCCGGGAACTGACTGGGTAAGTGAGGAAGTCAATCCGAGTGTCATCTGTAGACTCCCGCTAAATACCCATGGAGCATGACCAAGGAATGACGCCGTACCTAAACCGCTGATTACGACTTTGCATGCCGGGTTTATTGCGCAGAAACCAGGCCCTTGCGTTTCAATTGCCCCCATTCATGGTCGCCGCGCAAATACTGCCAGAGGCCCTGCAGGCGCCAGATCATGTGCAATTGCCGGTAGGGAAAATGCTCGAAGAAGCAGTAGCTCACGAGCCGAACAACGTCCTTCCAGTCGTTGTAGCGTTTGTACGTAACTTCCTCTTGCAAGACCGAACCGATGGAAATCACCGTGGCGAAGGCATATCCAAAAATCATGAACTGCAGAAAAAATTCTCGGCTCAACGCGCCGAGGGATGCGGCGACGATGATGGTTGCGATCCCAACGACCTCCATTATCGGCGCGAATAATTCAAAGAGCCACAAATAAGGGAGCGCAAAACAGCCGATTCTTCCGTAACGCGGGCGAAACAGCATGTCACGATTCGGCCACAGCACGCCCAGCAAGCCTTTCTGCCAGCGAGCACGCTGTCTTGCGAGCGAGCGGAGATCCGAAGGAACTTCCGTCCAGCACATGGGGTCGGGCACAAAACGAATTTCGTAATCGGCTTTCTTTTCACGCAGGTGACGGTGCATGCGTGCCACCACGTCCATGTCTTCTCCAATGGAACGGGCCCGGTAACCTCCGACGGCGCGTACCAAATCGGTTCGAAACAAACCGAACGCCCCGGAAATGATCGTGAGCATGTTCCCTTGCGCCCAGGCCTCCCGGCCAATCAAGAACGCACGCAGGTATTCGATGACTTGGATGGCCTCGATGCTCTTGCGAGGCAGGCGCACGCGCCGCAATTGCCCGTTCTTGATTTCCGAACCATTTAATACACGAATGATGCCGCCAACGGCCACCACACGCTTGGGGTCCTCCAGGATAGGCACCATAATGCGAAGGAGGGCGTCGCGTTCCAGAACCGAGTCGGAATCGACAATGCAGACGTACGGCGAAGTCGCGGCGTTCAATCCCGCGTTGACCGCGTCGGCCTTGCTGCCGCTGGCCTCTTTATCCACCACCAGCAGTCTCGAGTCGACGTCGCTTCGGTACAAACCGCGAACTGGCGCGCTCTTGACTTCCGCAATGTACACCGCGCGCACGACCCTCAGCCGAAACTCGTCCCGCAATTCTTCGAGCGTGCGGTCTAGGGATCCATCGTTGACCACGATAATTTCCAATTGCGGATAATCGAGCTCCAGGAGGTTGCGAATGGCCACGCGGATGGACGCCTCTTCGTTGTGTGCGGGCGTAATGATGGTGATCGGCGGGGTCATCGGCGTGTCTTTAAACCAGCTTAACCTGTGGCTTTCGAGTCTTCGATGATGCCGAGCGCTCGTTTTCAGCGCGATAATCAGCATTGCGAGATACGCTAAATTCGTGGCCAGGTAGTACCAGAAAAGCGCCTGGTTCGAGATTTCCAGCAAGCGAATCATGGCCCTGACTCTCGTTGATTCGCCGCTGTTTCCGCAAGCTCCGGCTCTTCGGGAGGCAGCGAACCTGTTTGCAGCACGCTCTGCAATCGGCGCATTTCCTCCGCGTCGATTTGGCTGCTTTGCATTTGAGACTCAAGTCTTTCGCGTAAGCCGGCGTTTTCGATGGCGGTGAGATAAGCATGCAGACCGTAGCGATCTCGAAGCTCAATGACTTGCTGGAAGACGGGAACCATGACCGCCCTGAAGTGCACGAGTGCTTCCGCCGCGCGCAAACGCACCAGGCGGTTCGAATCGCTTAGCCCCTTCAGCAGCGTAGGAATTGCGCGCGGATCGACTAGGTTCCCGATCCCGATGATCGCGCGCAGCCGGACAAACCAGGTGCGGTCTTCCGCCAATTCACTGAGCGCGTCGAAAGCCATGGCTGTGTCCAAATGTGACATCGCGCGCGCTGCTGCCGCCCGCAGCTCTTCTCGTTCATCGCCGACGAACTGTAGCAACTCCATTCCCAGCGCGGGTGTCGCAACTTCACCTAGCACTCTGCCCATAATTTCCCGCAACGGCCCTTCCGCTTGTTTCACGAAGGGCAGAAGCAACTGTGGACGTTCCGCGCAGCATTGAATGAGGGCGCTCTGCAACGGCAAGGCCGGAACGGTCAACCCTGATTCACCGACCCACGCCAATATTTCTTCTGCCGCCTGAGGACATGCGGTTCGCCCCAGCCCGCGCAGCGCCGCAAGCCGTATTTCAACGTGCCGATCGCGCAACGCTTCGGCAAGTGCGGGCACACCTTCCGGTGCGCGAGTTCGGCCGAGCGCCACAAGGGCGCGCATGCGCCTCCACCCCGTCAAGCGCTGGGCCTCGAAAATGCGCTTCTCGATCAGCCCGCTGGCGCGCATGAATTTCAGCAGGCGCGCGGATTCCGCCGGCCCGGCAGCTTCGAATGCGTCCAATGCCATGGCTTCGACGATGCGCCGGTCAAAAGCCTTTTCCCGCCATCTGTCGTAGGACAACCTCCCGGAGATGAGGGCATCCCATTGCTGGCGCAACTCGAAGACGTGTTTGTCCCGCTTGGCGAAAAATCGTTTGCGGTATGCGCGGCGAATAAAAATAAACGCGAGCAACAGCCCATCCGCGACGATGGCGGCAATGATGGCCTTGAAGACGAACACGGCCGGGCCCAGCCTCCAGAGTTTTTCAAAAACGGATCCCATAGCTCATTCCGAAAATCGTGTCCGTCCGGTTTTGCGTGCGTTTCTGATAGCCGGCAAAGCCTGTCAGGTCCTGCCGGTCTGTAATCTGCAGCCGCAATCCGCTGCCATAAGTTTGCGAAGAAAAACTTCCGATTTGATCTAGGATAGCAAAGTTTTCCGTGCCCGCGGCGAAGGAAACATTTCCGGAAAGGTTTCGGTCACCCCGATGCGCCAGGGGAAATCCGAGGCGTGCAATTCCCGAAGGCCGCCACTCCGCAGTCGTTCCGGAAAACGCGCTCCGTGAGCCAGTGGTTCCGAGCGTGAAGGTCCAGTTGTCGGGAAGGTAGACGAGGGTCGTGCCGGTCAAAGACAGAATTCTCGCTGACTGATACCAATACCAGTGCTGCGCCGAGCTGAATTCCACTCCGCGCACGAAACCGGTTTCGCCGACTCTCCACCCATGATCCAGGTCGAAGAACGCCTCACTCTTGGGAATCACGGCGTTGTCGTGGCCGATGGCTCCGCCCACGGTAAGCGCACCCCACTTTGATTGACGCCGTGTGACGCTCCCAACAAACTTTCCCGCCTCGGCTCCTGATCGTTGGTAGAAGTCTCCGGCAAAGTTCGTCGTCCAATGCGAAGTCCATTGCGAAGCGACGCTCAACCATTCGTCGTGAAAACCATCAGAGTAACTGAGCAGGTCGTTGTCTTGTCCGAACCGCAGTTGGTGTTGAGCCCCTCGGCGAACGGAAATGAGGCCTTCGTGCGCTTCTGCGCTTCCCGGATCTGAATACAACGCCGATTGAAACTCCGACTGCGCTTCTTTCCTTTGACCTTCCTCTCGCAAAATCCGTGCGTGGGCTGCGTGAATGTCGGACCGCTTCGGGTCGAGCTCCTCTGCTGTGCTGATGGCCCGGTTTGCTTCAACAACTTTCCCCTCACGCAAGTAAACGCCTGCGAGCCCCATCCAATTGTCCGGATCCGCGCGCGCGACTTTCAGGACTTCCAGATATTCCTTTTCGGCTTGCGGGAGTTTTCCGGACCAGGCCAGCACGCGCGCCCGCCATGCCCGCACGTCCATGTCCTGTGGCGCCCGCGCGATTTCTTGCTCAACTAGCCGCATAGCGGAGGCCCAGTCTCTGGCTTCGGCGTATTTGCGCACTTGCCCCTGCCAATCTGGCGCCTGGCCCCATCCATCCGCGGATAAGACGGCGAGCAGCAACGCGACGGTCAGGCTTCGAATAACCGTTCCTCTGCAGCTGCGCCGCGGGTTTTGCACTGCCAGTTTTTCCGCTACCTGCAAAGTCGAGCCTCCTGAGACATTGTTGACCACTCTGGCATCTTGAAATCAGGGCTGCCTTCAGAAAGCCGGCGCCGGTGTAAATTCAATCCGGTTTCTGCCTGCGCGTTTAGCGGAGTACAGAGCGGTATCTGCCAGTTCGCGGAGCCTGTTGAAATTAGACGCCTTATGACTCCCTTCAAACCCCGCGAGGCCAAAACTGGCCGTCACTCCCACGGTGCACGTGCCGAAACTAATTGCGGTGTTTGCTAATTCCATGCGGATGCGGTCGATTACCCGTAGGGCGTTCTCTCTGTTCGTATGGGTCAAAACCAGCAGAAATTCCTCACCGCCGAGACGACCACAAAGGTCGCCGCGCCTGATGGAGTTCTTGAGAATTCTCCCGAATTTCTTCAGTACGGCATCCCCAGCATCATGCCCGAAAGTATCATTCACTTGTTTGAAGTGATCCAAGTCAGCCAAGGCCACCCAAAAGGAAAAACCATGTCGAGCAGCGCTGCTGAGTTGGGTCACGGCCCAGTCTTCAATAGCGCGGCGATTGGGCAATCCGGTAAGAGAGTCGGTAAGTGCGAGGCCTTCCCATAGCTTATTTTTTCTTTCGATTTGACGGTGGAGCCCTGCGATCCTAGCGCCTACACCCACACGCGCAAGGAGTTCCCCGCGGTGAAAAGGCTTTGTCAGATAGTCATCGGCCCCTAGGCCAAGTGCTTCTACAAGATTATCCTTACTCGTCTGGCCGGTGAGCACGATGATGTACGAGTAAGGGTCTTCAGAGCTGGCTCGGATGCGATGGCAGATCTCCTTCCCCGTTAGGTCAGGCATCATCCAGTCCGTGATAACCACATCCGGTCTATGTTTCTCGAAAAGCTCGACTCCGCTGCGGCCGTTTGTCGCGATGATGACCTCGTAACCCTTTTCTAAGAGGGGAAGCTCAACCAGCTTTCGTGAGACCGGCGAATCGTCGACGATCAGTATCTTGAATTTTTCTTCACCCTGGGACATGCGCTCCTCCAAATGATTCCCTCGGCTGCTTTGATCCAGAAGGCCCAAACTCGGGGCCGCCTTGACCACCTTGTTCGAATCGGCCTTCGACAGGGATAACAGCAAGCGCAACGCCAATCACTTGAATTGGTGTAACTGCTTTCGGGTCAATAAGTTACGGTATCGGCGGGCGACGCTTCGGGAGCGGTCGAGATGTCTGAAAAACAGGCAGTCTGTCTGGGATCGAGGCAACTCTGAGGCGGGGGCTGGATTTTGCCCTGGTCGCGAATTGGATCAGTTCGCGCTGTCTGGAAGGTTCGTCGATCAAGTGGCTGTGCCTTCGCATGCTTCACTCTCGCCTAAGATGCGGTAGAGTTTTGCCCGGCTGACGCCAAGAAGTTCTGCGGCGCGTACTTTGTTTCCACCTACGCTTTTCAGCATCCGGAGCGTGTGCGTTCTTTCTACTTGCTCAAGCGTGAGCAAAGTGTCTTCCTGTTGAAGCTCCACTGCTGGTCTCTCCCGGAGGTATTCAGGAAGGTCGGCGACGTCGATGGTTTCACTTTCGGTCATCATACAAACACTCCCGAGCACGTTTTCGAGTTCTCTGACGTTTCCTGGCCAGCAGTGTCTGGCCAGCAACGCCTGCGCACGCCTGGTGATTCCGCGGACAGGCTTGCCGTATTGCTCTGCGAAACGCTTTATGAAATATCGCTCGAGCAGAGGCAAATCCTCTTTCCTCTGGGCAAGAGCTGGCAGCTTGATCTGTACCATGGAGAGACGGTAGAAAAGGTCTTCGCGAAATCGTTGATTATTCACCATGGCCTCGAGATCCCGGTGCGTAGCCGCGATCACACGGACATCCACTTGCCGGGACACAGGGGAGCCTACCTTCTGGATTTGTTGGTCTTGCAGTACTCGCAATAACTTGGTCTGCATAGAAAGAGAAAGCTCGCCCACTTCGTCCAAAAGGACCGTCCCCTTGTGCGCTGCTTCAAACACCCCAACACGATCCTGGACCGCTCCGGTAAAGGCCCCCTTGACGTGGCCGAACAGTTCGCTCTCGGCAAGAGTCTCGACTACTGCCGAACAGTTGCAGGTTACAAGAGGTCCGGAGCAAGCCGGACTGAGCTTGTGCAAGGCTCGAGCCGCAAGCTCTTTGCCCACCCCTGTCTCGCCCGTCAGCAGTACTGTGCGGAAATGCGGTGCAACTCGCCGGATACGGTGAAACACTTCGAGCATCGCAGCGCTATGTCCCACTATAGATGCGAACTGGGAGTTCTCAAGAAGTTCCTGCTCCAGTTGCACACAGCGCTGTCCTTTCTGCAAATCCGAAAGGAGAGATTCCACCCGTTTCTCTAGCTTTTCCACATCGACCGGCTTGGTCAGGTAATCGGCGGCACCTTTCTGTATGGCTTCCACAGCGGATTCTGTGCTGTATTGTCCGGTGAGCAGGACGACCTCCATCGCGGGATCGAACTCGACGATTCTTTCGAGCGTCTCTAGCCCGCTCATCCCAGGCATCACCAAATCAACTAGGACGAGATGGGGATGTTCCTTGCTAACTAGTTTCAGTCCGTCCTGTGGATTCCCGGCAGTGGATACCACGACGTTTTCTCGGGAGAGAACCGTCGCTATGAATTTGAGGTGTTGCTCGTCGTCGTCGATTGCGACAACTCGCAGTTTGGAGCTGGAAGGAGCGGGCATTTCGATTCCTGAGAGGTAAGACGCAGCCTCTAAGTCACATGCATCGATTTTAGTGCCTGACTCGATGCCCAGGATAGTACCTTGCCGACAGTATGTTCCAGAATGAAATGGTCCTACCGACAGCGCGTCCGCCTTCCACAGACATTGGCGGGCAAATGAGAGACCCAAGATGACACCCAGAAGATTGTTGAAGTCCTGCGCGATTCCGCCTGCTAAGGTGTCATCAGTCAAGCCTGATCGGCCGGTCACAAACTACTGAATTTTCTATTCACCTCCTTGGTGCCTGGAATTGTCCTTGCCGCATCGTTACGTCCGGTGCTGCCATCTAACCCATGAAGCACGGGGCTTCGGCTCTGGCCGGGCCCTCAAGTTATACTGGAGTCGATGCATCCAATAGGAATTGGACACGACGCTACCCGTGCGGAGACCCGCGTCCGGCATGCGATTCTCTCTATCGATTACGGAAGAGCGCGGATGGGCCTGGCAATCGCGGACACGGAGGCCAAGATTGCGCAGCCGCTGACCACCCTGGAGCGAATCAACCGCAACGAAGACATGCGGCGTCTCCGCGAACTCGTGCGCGACCGCGGGGTAACGCAGGTTGTCGTGGGATTGCCACTCAAACTCGATGGCACACGCGGCGAAATGGCGGAAGGAGCCGAGCGTTTTGCCCGGCGCGTTCAAAAGCAGCTCGGCGTGCCCGTGGAAATGGTCGACGAGCGGCTGACCAGCTGGGAGGCGGAACGCCTGCTTGAAGAGACGCAAGGAAGATTTCTCCACGCCGAAAAACCGGGTGGCGCTAGGAAGCACAAAAACAGGACGGAAAGAGTAACTGTAGATGCGTTAGCAGCCGCTGTCATTCTAAAGGAATACCTCGAGCGGCAAAAGCAACCGGCGGAGCAGCGTTGAGATTGCATTGGCGGTGCAGGTGAGGCGGGATGAAATTTTTTCGCTACCTATTTCTTTTGATGGTGCTCGCTGCGGGAGGCTACGCCGCTTGGATGTGGTACAGCACCACGCAGCCGTACCAGGATTTCCCGAAAGAGGGAGTGTTTGTCGATGTTCCTCACGGAGCGTCCCCGCGCTTTGTCGGCTATTTGCTGAAAAACAGTGGCGTGATTCGCAGCAAGCTGGCCTTCGAAATTTATGCGCGGCGTCACCCGAAGCGCACGCTGCGGGCCGGCGAGTATTTCTTTGACCACGCGATGACCGGACGCGACGTCTTCTGGAAAATCGCCAACGGCCAAATTTTCGAGCAGCCTTTCACCGTGCGCGAAGGAGAAACCATGTTTGATATCGCGCACGACCTCGAAGCCGGCAAGTTCATGCCGGCTGCCGACTTCATCTTCGCCGCCAGCGACCCGTCGTTGATTCGTGATTTCGCGCCCGAGGCCCGCACACTCGAGGGATTTCTCTTCCCCGCGACCTACGAACTTCCCCGACATCCCTCTGCCACCCAGTTGATCACAGAAATGGTGCACAAATTTAAAGAAGAGTGGAAACGCATCGCCGCTTCCGATCCAAGCAGCCCATCGGCTTCGAACGAACCAACAGCTGGAAAGGCGCCAACGGGAGCGAAAAACCCCACGATTTCGAATATGGAAAGCCCCACGGCGCGGCTGCGCGTGGTCACCCTGGCCTCCCTCGTCGAAGGGGAAACACCCAAGCCTGAAGAGCGCCCCATGGTGGCCAGCGTCTTTAATAACCGCCTGCGCAAAGGGATGCGCCTGCAATGCGACCCCACCGTGATTTACGGCCTGGAGCGGATGGGCCAATACAAACGCACCCTCAGCGGAAAAGATTTAACCTTCGATTCGCCGTACAATACCTATGAACATTATGGGCTGCCTCCAGGGCCGATTGGCAATCCGGGCGAAGTGTCCCTGCGCGCGGCGTTGCATCCGGCGGAAACTAGTTTTCTATACTTCGTAGCGAATACCCAGGGCGGCCACTTTTTCAGCTCTACACTGGCGGAGCACAATAGAAATGTGCTGAAGTATCGGCGGCTTTTGGCGGGGCTGCCTGCAGATCCACCGCCGGCAAGCCCGAAAAAGCAGAGCACCAAGCCGGCAGCCCAGCAACAAAAGCAGCAGCACCGAGGCAATGTTCGATGACCCAGGGGCTCAAGAACAAAAAAGCGATGATCCTGGAAACCGCGCGCGAGATCAACGCCCCAAAATGGACGCCTGCCGAAATCGAGCAATTGCGTTTGCGGCTGCTGGCGGAACACGGTGAAGCGGGCAAAACCGACCCGGAGTACATCGCCGATGTTTTGAAAGACGCCGGGCACAAAGTTCTGCTCTCGATGCAGGAAGAGGCCGAAGAGCAATACGAAGAGGAATTTGAAGACCTGCTGCATTTCAAAACCCTGGGCGACGCGGAAGTCAGCATCATGCGGCTGGATGAGCTGATGCGCAAGTTTCGCGCGCATGGCGAAAAGGCCGCTGTGCAACGCGTACTGGAAGTCGCCAGGCTGGGCAAGCGCCGCGCCGAGATGATCGCGCGCAACCATAAAGTCGAGCAGCAAAAGCGCGAAGAAAAACTCGAAATCGCCAGCTGGTTCCGCATCTGGCTCGAAACTCCGGATTCTTTCTTCGACTGGCTGGATGTGCGCAAGCAGTCGCCGGAATTTCAACAAAAGTTTCCCCACACAGAGGACGAAGAATGAGCACCCCCGGCGTTCCAGCTATGGGGAGCAGTGCGCGCGAATTGCCGCCGTTTTCCTTGGATGTGCAAGCCCTGGACCTCGGCAACGAAACAAAAGCCGTGGGGTTGGAATTGGTAGAGACCGAGAGCCGTGAGCCCGTGCGTGGAATAGAGGGCGCGGAAATCTGGGCGGAGATTTTTCCCGCACTTGCCGGCAAGGATACTTATGCCGTGGATTTCTTCAGCCATCTCGATCGCGTCCGGGAATTCTGCAAAACGCGCAAAATTCAATGGCGGGAAGCGGCCGGCCGCTGCGTGGTGATCTCCTCGCCAAGCGTCGAAGAGTTGCGGCAACTCCTCGAGCGTTTCGAGGCCGAAACTTTTGGTATCCGCGCAGGAACCGCCGCGCAAGCCGCCGATGCCACGCTCGAAGGCGATCTGTCCAAGCGCGGCTTGGATGCCTATCAGCAGGCCTATACGCGTTATACGTTTTGCGCCATCTGCGAGCCGCAAGATGGCTGGATGACGATTCTGAGCGAAGCGCTCTGGCCCAGCGAGATCATCCGGCGTTTACGCCCCGCGATCCAGAGATTTGACGTTCATATTGCGCGGCCGAATTGAGAGCGATCTTCCCGCGGCGCCGCTTCGTTTGACGGACATCCAAGTGGTTGTTAGATTGCTTCATTTGTGTGTAGGACATTGAAACTCCTTGATGCACCGTGTGCCAACCTGCCTGTTCCTGGCGACACTGGCGGCGATTTGCTGCAGCTGCCATAGCCATGTCGTCACCGGGCATACGCAAATCCCCGTTGCGGAACGGCCCGTGGCGAAAGACGCCACGCGCGAAGAGTTGCTGGACGCCTATAATACCATTGCACGGAACATGAAAACTTTGAACGCCACCGTCGAGCTCAGGCCCACAGCGGGCTCGCGATATAGCGGGGTCATCGATGAGTACCACGACGTGAAAGCATTTCTGCTCGCGGCGCGTCCCGCGGATATCCGCATGATTGGTCAAGCTCCGGTGATCGGAAAAACGATATTCGATATGGCCAGCGATGGTGATACATTTCGCGTTTCCCTCCCCACAAAAAACAAATTTCTCGTTGGATCCGTTGCCATCGAAAAGGCCAGCGCGAAGCCCATCGAGAATTTGCGCCCGCAACATTTATTGGACGTGTTGCTCTGGCCGGAAATTCGAAAAGAAGAAGCGGTCACCATGCGCGAATTCAACAATGAAAAGGGGCGTTACTACATCCTGACCGTCCTGCGCGGCGGCTATCAACTGGAAGTCTTGCGTGAAATCTGGTTCGACCGTTCGAATCTTCAGGTCGCGCGCATCGAGACTTATGGCCCCAAGGGAATTCTGCTCTCAGACGCATCCTTCTCCGATTGGGAGCCTGTGGATAACGCCGCGACGGGGCCAACCAACGCATCAACGACCACGCCGACGCCTCCGCAGGCGTCTGCTATAACTTCCTTTCCGCGTTCTATCCACATCGAGCGGCCCCATGATGATTACACGCTGGATATGCAAATCACCAAGATTACCGCAAACGAGGAAATCCCAGCCGACCGCTTCAAACTCGACCAGCCCCCGGGTTCGGAATTGGTTCGCGTCGGCGAAACCGCCGAGAACAAGTCGACTAAGCAGCCCATGGAGAGTAAGCCTCAATGATGAGTGAACTCATCCTTCGCAACCTGTTGCACCGTCCGATGCGCACGCTCATCGCGCTTACGGGCATCGGGTTCGAAGTGATGCTGATCATAATCATTGTTGGCTTGACCAGCGGCTTGCTTACAGAGACGGCCAAAAGAATCGAAGGCATCGGCGCCGATATCATGCTGCAGCCGCCCGCTGCGTCTATCATCATTAATTTCAGCGGCTCGCCGATGCCCATCAAAATCGGCGAAAAAGTTGCCGAACTCAAATACGTAAAAGCCGTCGCTCCCGCGCTGCTTCAATTCAACTCAAGCGGCGCCGTGGAAACGATTTGGGGCATCGACAAGGACAGTTTCCGTGCCGTGTCCGGCGGATTTGTTTTCCTGGCGGGTCACGACCTAGAAGGCCCTGACGACCTGCTGGTGGACGACTGGGCGGCCAGGGCCAAAAACTTGAAAGTGGGAGACACCTTCAATGTGCTCAACCACGACTGGCACGTTGTGGGAATCGTCGAGCACGGCAAAGGCGCGCGGCTTTTCGTGCCGCTGACCACACTGCAAAATCTCGTCGGCGCACACGACAAAGCCTCCATCTTTCTCGTGAAGTGCACACGCCCCGAACACACCGACGACGTGATGGGAGAAATGCGCCATCTCTTGCCCTCCTACACCGTGCGCCCCTTGAAAGATTTCCTCTCCTTGATGACTGCCACCAATATCCCGGGCTTGGAATCGTTCATCAGCGCCATGATTGCGCTGGCGGTTTGCATCGGATTGCTGGTGATCTTTCTGACCATGTACACTACCGTGCTCGAGCGCACGCGCGACATTGGCGTGCTGAAATCGCTCGGCGCCAACCACTGGTTCGTCATCCGGTCGTTGCTTTCCGAAACGGCGGCGCTTTGCGTTCTCGGGGTCGGAACTGGCGTCGGGCTGAGCTATCTCGTGCGCGCGGGATTCCTCTGGAAATTTCCGACGCTGTCCATCCTGATCACTACAGGCTGGATCTTCCGCGCGGGTCTGATTGCGTTAGCCGGAGCCATGCTCGGCGCAAGCTATCCAGCTTGGATGGCCAGCCACAAAGATGCCGTCGAAGCGTTATCTTATGATTAGAGGAGCGAGAGATTTGATGTGGGACACGTAGAGAACTGAGAGTACATCAAGGACGCAGGGCCACTGGTTCACCAGGAAGACCGAGAACGCCAAAGAAAGGACCGCAGAACGCGCGGCATGGCTAGGCACGGATGGCAATCGCAGCTACAATAACGGCACCTGCGGAAAGTTCGATCCTCCAGGGAAAAAAGAGCGTGGAGCCGATACTCAGGACCGAAAATTTATGGAAGCTCTATAAGGCGGGCAAGGTGGAAGTGCCGGCCTTGCGCGGCGTAAATTTTGAGGTCCTGCCCGGAGAATCGGTTGCGGTCATGGGGCCGTCGGGATGCGGCAAGTCTTCGCTTCTTTACGTGATCGGCGGCTTGGCGCAAGCGACGCGTGGCAAAGTCCTGGTTGACGGCAACGACCTCACGGCACTGAGCGACGGGGAGCGCACGAAGCTCCGCCGCCACAAAATCGGTTTCGTTTTCCAGCGCTTCAATCTGCTTCCCACTCTGACTGCCAAAGGCAACATCGCCATCGCGCAATTTATTCACGGCGACGGCTTCGACCCGCATCGCTTCGACGTGGCCACGCAGATGCTCGGCCTCGCAGGGCGGCTGCATCACAAGCCGTCCGAACTTTCCGGCGGCGAGCAGCAGCGCGTGGCCATCGCCCGCGCCATCATCAATGAGCCGAAAATCCTTCTTGCCGACGAGCCCACCGGCAACCTGGATTCCAAAAATTCCGAAATCGTGCTACAGATGCTCCGGCAACTGAACAAAGAGCTCGGCCAAACCGTGGTGATGATCACGCACAATCCGGAAGCGACTACGTACTTTGATCGCGTGGTGCATATGCGCGACGGCGTCATCGTCGACGGCGTGCCCGCAGACTGACATGGCAAGCCTGGGGCGCGTCCTCTCCAAAACATTTTTCTGGGCGTACGAGCGCGGCACCTGGCAATACGACATCGCCGTGGTCCTCATTCTGGTGTTCGTGCTGCTCACGCCGCGGCATTGGTTTCACGATCAGCCGCAAGGCGGTGGCCCTGCGGCGCCTGGTCAGGTGCAGCTCCTCTCGGAAGAGGGCAACCGGCAGACCTATCGCGTCGATGCGCGTCTTCTGACGCCGCCAAAGTTTGCGCTGCAGAGCGATCTCCACACGGCGCTCGAACAAGCGCTGCCCGAATTGCACCACGGCAACTTCTCCATTTCCAAAATCGAGCCTCTGCACGACGAACAAGGCATGGTCATTGCCTACCAAGTGGAGATTCGGCACTGAGTGCTCGCAAATCGCCCCGAGTGGTCATCCCGAGCGAAACGAGGCAGCTGCTTTTCGAACAAACGGTGGCTTGTGACACGAGAGTGTGGACGCGAAACGGCGCTGCCGGTTCGCGCATCACTCTATGTATGTTAGGATTTCGAGACCCTTTATGAGGCACAAACCGTTCGTTCCCTCGAGGATCCGTTGCGGTCCTTCTCTGCTCGCTTTTGCGCTGGCAGCGCTTTTCTGCCTCGCGAGCCCCTCGGCCTTTGCTAGAACAAGCGGAACAGGAACGAGC
>QHYI01000006.1 GCA_003223245.1 Acidobacteriota bacterium | reverse complement strand
GAGAAAACGATCCCCACGGCTTCCCAACTTGTCCTACAGCGTTTCGGGATTTGCGAGGCTTGTGTTTTGAGACCCTTACAGGCTGTCCCAGGTCGAATCGGAAGATCCGCATCTCGTCCTGTCCCATCCCGCGATCCCATGGAGGAATTCCTGTGACCGGAACGGCTTCCATCACGCGATTCCCGACGATACTCCGGGACGCTAGCCTTCAAACCGCCGCGTATAATTCGCAACGGAACAGATAAGCGACTAGCAGCGCTCAGCATGCCAGGATCACAACGTGGTACAGGATTTCGACGGGGTGTCGGCCTACATGAAAAAAGTTCGCAAAAAAGCGTAGTGTTGCGAACGCGATTTGAAATGCCAGCACCCAGCGCAGGAACGTTTTCCAGCGTTCTTGCACGAGTTCGATGATAAACAGCGTTAGGGGAACCACGATGAAATTGTCGATGAAGTTGTTGACGAGCACATCGGAGTACTTCCAGAAGCTCTCGGAAGCTGCCACCAGGGAATGCAAAAAGCTCTGGTGGAAGATGAGCCGAGTGGCATAGAGCAGCGAGAACACGCTGAAATACACCAGGCTGCGGTCGGCAGTCTTTCGCTGCAAGAAAAAACGCGACAAGCCAGCCACGCCAAAGGACAGAATTGCAACGCCGACGGTGAAACCCGCGAGTTGGCCACGCAGTTCGGGTACGGTCGGCCAATCCACCGTCGCGGCCAGCGGAAAAGGGATGGGCCCGTTCAAAAATAGGTGTGTGAGATTCATTATCGGGGCCGCCTGTCCTTTGCTAAATGGTGCTAAATGGCCAAGGATACCACCACATTCAGGCGGTTTTTCGCCACGTGTAGCTTTGTCCGCCATTCTCCAGAGACGCGAGAAATCCCTCTTCCGCTGCTGCTCACGGATTTTCTCATGTCGTCTTTCGAGGCAGCCTCCGGTTCTCACATTTCGTACTTTCGTACCTAAAACTCTACGCGTGCGAAGACGGAACTGGAAATTCTCCGTCGCCCCGCATCCTCGATCGCTAATTCGCCCGCAGTCGTCCTTGCTTGAAATCCTTCGAGCATCTTTTTCAGCACGGAACGCAACCCTTCAGCCTCCTTCTCAATCCGGCCTTGCGTCAGCACCGTCGAATATACATTCAACAAGATAAACACGGGCGTTTCATTCAAGATTTTTCTGCACGCGCTCAGCAATTCCAGCAGAGACTCTTCTAATTTCCAAATCTCGCCGTCCGGGCCGCGTC
Source organism: Acidobacteriota bacterium (assembly GCA_003223245.1). Taxonomy (GTDB): domain Bacteria; phylum Acidobacteriota; class Terriglobia; order Acidiferrales; family UBA7541; genus Acidiferrum. The sequence goes on along the minus strand of QHYI01000006.1, from coordinate 779 downwards.
CGAACCGGGGCGGATCGAGCAGGATTGCGTCATAGCGGCTCCCGCGCCGCGCCTCCCGCCTCACAAACGTCATCGCGTCTTCCACAATCCACCGGATCGGCTGCTTCTGCAACCCCGATAGGCACTGATTCTCTCGCGCCAAAGTGACGGCTTTTCGCGAAGCATCCACGTGCGTTACTTCAGCACCCGTTGCAGCCGCCGCGAGCGTTGCCAGGCCGGTATGTCCAAAGAGGCACAACACCTTTAGCGGCCTCGCCGCTCGCTTCGTCCGTGCCTCGACCCAATCCCAATGACACGCTTGGTCTGGAAATAATCCCACGTGACCGGAAGGCGCAGGCTGCACCAAGAACTTCAGATTCTTCCGCTGCATCGTCCATCGCGCAGGAAGGGGCTTGCGGAATCTCCACTCGCCCCGCTGGCTGCTTGTTGCCTTTACGAACTCGCCGTCGGCCGTCTCCCACCGTTGTGCCGGGAGTATCATTTCCCACTTCGCCTGGGGCTCGGGGCGGATCAGCGTAAATTCTCCGAAGCGCTCCAGCTTCTTTCCCGCGCCGCTGTCCACCAATTCGTATTCCGTCCAATCTGGCATCAGCGTTTCCATCTTTTCGCGTCGCTCCTTCACCCCAACTTCGGTTTAGCGTCTTGTCTCCGAGGGGTTTGACAAGGACCGCCTCACAGGTACTTGCACGGATGGTCTTCTGTTTTACCCCGACCCGGTCGGGGAGACCGTCCGATCTTCCATGTACTTCGGCTGCCGGCTTTTTAAGGGATACTAGAGA
>QHYI01000067.1 GCA_003223245.1 Acidobacteriota bacterium | reverse complement strand
GGATCACGTGAGGCAATAGCGGCGATTTCGCTCCATTCGCCTTTCTGCATGGCGGAAATCACTTTCTTCACGGCGATTCCCGCAACTCCGAGTACACCCCACTTGACCTTTTGCGCGTTCACGGAAATTCCCTCTTGTACGGTAATCGTCTATCGAGCTTCCGTCGCCGCGTACGGGCTCGCGGCGCGATATCGCTTTTCGAATTCTTCCTTCGCGCAGATGGTCCGCAAGTCCCTGACGCGGTCGATGCAGAGAATTCCATCGAGATGGTCGATTTCGTGCTGGAGCAGTTCGGAAAGATTGTGCAATTCTCCAGCCTGAATCTCGTGCAACTTCCCTTGCAAGTCCTGATATTGCACGGCGATGTCGCGGTTGCGCTCGACTTGCATGAAGATAGACAAAAAGCTGAGGCAGGCATCCCACACGACGATACGTTCGTCGCTGCGTTCGATGATTTTAGGATTCACCAGGGGCCATGGATCTTCGCCTGGCAAGCGCAGAAAGATGACACGCTTGGTCGCTCCGATTTGCGGCGCGGCGATGCCCCGTCCGTAGCCAGTAGTCTTGCGCCAGTGCGCAAGCGTGTCTTCCAGGTCTTCCACGAGCGCGCGAATTTCCGGCGCCGAAGCATCCCGCACTTCGCTGCAGGTCTCGCGCAAGACCGGGTCCCCGAGTTGCAACACTTTCCGGACGGCCATAATTACTCCAACGCGGTGCTGCGTTCACAGACAGGCTTCATCATATATCAGCCAGCAACTCGCCTGCCCAAGCAAGCTTAACCAGACTGCGCTTACCCTATAGGGCGGTGCGAGGCGGTAGGTAATGGAACCGGACCAAGTAAATGTTCTCTCCCCGCCCGTGCTTGGCGATTTTGAGCAGATCCAGGACGCCGAGGAACCCCGACTCCCGCGCCAACTCTGGCGTAATATCGGGGAGTCCGATCAGCTCAATCGAATCTACCTCGATTTGGCCTTCTTCCATTCGATAACGGCCGCCGACCCGAACGTGGGGATGCACCCAGAAGCGCACGCTCGAAGTGATTTCTCCGCGGCGAAGGCCATCGCGCAGCCGCTTGGTGAAGGTCATGAACAGAGCTTAACTCAAGTGACATCCTTGAGTGAACGGGTGCCGGTCTACATGGCGGGCGACGTGGATGCGCCAATTCTTGACCTGCGAAAAGCCACGTCCTTTGGTATTATCTCGCCTGCGGCCAGCTTCATGGGACGGCTGACGCGACAGAACATCCGAGGAGGAGAAACACAAATGCGAAGAGGACTTCTGGTTTCGGCGCTCGGGATGATGGTTCTGGGCGGGCTCGCCTCCGTGCACGGCCTTTGGGGGCAAGAGAAAAAGGAGACGATGCCGGAGCCAACCGTCAAGGTTGGGGACATGGCCCCGGACTTCACCTTGAGGGGCACCCATGGCCAGCAGGTGTCGCTCCACGACTTTCGGGGCAAGAAAAATGTCGCGCTGGCGTTTTATATTTTCGCTTTCACCGGTGGTTGAACCAAGCAAATGCAGAACTTCCAGCAGAACCTGGAAAAGCTGGAGGCTGCAGACACCCAAGTATTGGGTGTAAGCATGGACAGCATGTTCAGCAATAACGCCTGGGCGGAAAAAATCGGCGTGAGCTTCCCGCTTCTGAGCGACTGGGGCGGCGAAGTCACCAGGGAATACGGCCTGTATAATCCCCAATACAAAGCCGCGCGGCGCGTCAATTACCTGATCGACAAAGAAGGCAAAGTCGTCGAGATGCAGCTCGACAGCGAAGCCATCGACCCAACGAAAATCGTTACGCTGTGCGAACGCCGCAAATCCGAGAAATAGAAGCGCCTGAAATCGGCTGACAACCCATCCCGCTGCTGAGCGCAGGGCAGGTGTGTGTCCCCACGGTTTGCTCTGCAATACGGGAGTGCTAGAATTCACATGGAACCGCCATGCCGCCAAAAACTCTTTACCAAAAAATCTGGGATAACCACGTTGTCTGGGAAGAGCCGGGCAAGCCTGCGCTCATCTATATTGACCGCCATTTGATTCACGAAGGGACTTCGCCGCAGGCGTTCGCCGGCCTGCGCGCCGAAGGCCGCAAGGTGCGTCGTCCCGACCTCACGTTTGCCGTGATGGATCATTCCGTACCAACCAAAGATCGCACGTTGCCTATCCTTGACAATGACGCACGCCTGCAGTTTGAAGCGCTGGAGAAAAATTGCCGGGAGTTCGGCGTGCGCCTGTTCGACATGAACAGCCGCAACCAGGGCATCGTGCACATCATCGGCCCGGAGCTGGGTATCACCCAGCCGGGGCAGACTATTGTTTGCGGCGACAGTCATACCTCCACGCACGGTGCCTTCGGCACCTTGGCTTTCGGCATTGGCACCAGCGAAGTGGAACACGTACTCGCGACGCAGTGCCTGGCGCAGGCGCGCTCGAAGACACTGCACATTCTGGTCCACGGCAAGCGCCCGAAAGGCGTCACCGCGAAGGACATTATTCTTGCCATCATCGGAAGAATTGGCATCGGTGGCGGCACGGGCCACGTCGCCGAATACGGCGGCGAAGCCATCCGCGCGCTTTCGATGGACGGCCGCATGACCGTTTGCAACATGAGCATCGAAGGCGGCGCGCGCGCGGGGATGATCGCGCCGGATGAAGCCACGTTTGCCTATCTCGAAGGGCGGCCGTTTGTGCCGCGCGGCAAAGCGTTTCAGGAGGCCGTCGAGCGCTGGAAGCAGTTGCGCACCGACGACGGTGCGAAGTTCGACATGACCGTCGAGCTGCAAGCCGAGAAGATTGCGCCGCAGGTCACCTGGGGCACGAATCCCGGGATGGTTACGAGCGTGACCGCGCGGGTGCCGGACCCCCATGAGTTCAAGGATCCCAACGATCAGAAGGCGACGGAAAGCGCGCTGAAGTATATGGGGCTCAAGCCTGGCACGCCCATCGTAGACATCCCCGTGGACCGCGTGTTCATCGGGTCGTGCACGAATTCGCGGCTCGATGATCTGCGCGCCGCAGCGCATCTCGTCGCTGGCAAGCACGTGGCGAAAAACATCAAGCAGGCGCTGATTGTGCCGGGTTCGCGCGGGATCAAGTCGCAAGCGGAGAAGGAAGGTCTCGACAAAATCTTTACCGCTGCCGGTTTCGAATGGCGTGATGCCGGCTGCAGCATGTGCATCGGCATGAATGCCGATGTTCTGCCGCCGCACGAGCGCAGCGCCAGCACGTCGAACCGCAATTTTGAGGGACGCCAGGGCAAAGACAGCCGCACGCATCTAGTAAGCCCGGTGATGGCTGCCGCTGCCGCGATTGCCGGCCACTTCGTCGACGTCCGCGAATTCGACGTGGCCCACGTCGAATGATTTAGCGCTCTCCAGCAACTTCTGATCATTGGAGGCGACCATGCGCAGATTACTTGCGGCAGCAGTTTTGGTCGGAGCTTTGGCGATCACGCTATCGGCCCTGCCGAGCGACGAGGTCACGGACCGCGCAGCGATTCAAAAGGTGCTCGATGCCCACGGGATCGCTTGGACCAAGGGCGATGCGGTAGCGGCTGCGGCGGTAATGACGGAGGATGCCGACTGGGTTTCGGGCGGCGGCGAGTTTTATGAAGGACGAGCCGCCATCGAGGCGGCTCACCGGGCATGGTTGAATGGAGCCGCCAAAGGTACCCGGCATGCTCACCCCGGCACGCCCAAAATCCGGTTTATCCGGCGCGATGTGGCCATCGTGGACGGCGACAGTTACGCCGGCGGCCTGCGGGATGAGAAAGGCAACGAATTACCGCCCTCGTTTTCGAGATATATGGCGGTCTTTGTGAAAGATGGGGAGAGCTGGAAGGTCGCCGCGTTTCGTTCGCTGCCCCAGCTTAAATCTAAGCTAACGCCAGCAGATATGCGTTGACTCGACAGGCCTTTGGAGCAGGTCATGTTTGAACAAATTTTTGATCCCGCAGACCTGATAAAGCCAACACCCGCCGAAAGGCGCCAGTTTCGCGTCAGATTCGGTGTTGGGACTCTTCTGTTTTGCCTTGGCGTTCTGCTGCAACTGGCTCGTGATTATTCTCGCTCTCGGCTTTTCGTCCACAGCAGAATTCTGGTAATCATTTTGATGACGGTGGGCTTGGCCCTCCAGTTCTGGGGAGCTCGCTGGCTATATTCACAAGCCTGGCAGTCATGGAAAAAGCACTGAGGTCGGTGGAACGCTACGCTAAGGACCAAGGACTAAAACATGCAGCCATTTGCGGCACATACGGGACTGGTCGCACCGCTCGATCGCGTCAATGTGGACACCGACCAGATGGTGCCAAAGCAGTTTCTGAAGGCGCTGACGCGCGAAGGCTTTGGGCGAATCCTCTTTTACGATTGGCGCTACCTGCCCGGCGAAAAGCCCAATCCTGAATTCGTGCTGAATTTTCCGCGCTACAAAGGCGCGTCGGTTTTGCTGGCACGCGCCAACTTCGGCTGTGGCTCCAGCCGCGAGCACGCGCCCTGGGGTGTCAAGGACTACGGCTTCCGCGTCATCATTGCGCCGAGTTACGCAGACATCTTCTACAACAACTGCTTCAAGAACGGGATTCTTCCGGCGACTTTGTCCGAAGACCAGGTGGACGAGCTTTTCAAGCGCACGGAAAAAGAAGAAGGCTATTCGCTGACCGTGAATCTGCCGAACCAGACTATCGCCGATAAGCACGGCCTCATGTTCAAGTTCGAAATCGCTCCGTCGCGAAAGGAAGTTCTGCTAAAAGGCCTCGACGACATCGGCACCACCCTCGAGCACGCCGGGGCCATCGACGCTTATGAAAAAGCGCACACCGCCGCAGCTACGATGTACGATCCCGTCGACGTGAAGTACTATACCAACGGCCGGTAGCCGCTTGGAAAATTCAGATCGTCGTTCTCGTTCTTAAATCCGCACGGGCCAAGCAGGTCAAAAACATGCTCAAACCGCGTTCCCTTCCGTGTTTGACGCTCGCGTTTGCTTCATCCCTGATTCCCATTCGCGCCTCGGCTGCTGACAACTGGATCGAAGTGCGAAGCCCGCACTTCACCGTGAACACCAACGCCGGCGAAAAAGAAGCCAGAAGAATCGCCGACCAGTTCGAGCAAATCCGCCAGATGTTTCACAGCGCCTTCAGTGGGTTGCGCGTGGACCCGGGCCAGCCGATCGTTATCGTAGCCGCGAAAAACGAAAACACCATGAAGCTGTTCCTCCCCGAAGAATGGGAGGTGAAGGGCCACATCCACCACGCCGGTCTGTATCAGCCGGGCGAAGACAAGGATTACGTGGTGATGCGGTTGGATTCCGAAGGCGAGAATCCGTTTCACACGCTGTATCACGAATACACTCACGCTTTGATGCGCTTGAACTTCACCGGTCTGCCGCTCTGGCTGGGCGAGGGCCTGGCGGAGTTCTACGGAAACTCGCAACTGGGAGACAAACAGAGCAAGACCGGCACGATCGACCCAGGGCACTTGTACCTGCTCCAGCAAAGCAAGCTCATTCCGATTGAAACTTTGCTCGAAGTGGACCACCAATCGCCGTATTACAACGAAAACAATCGCGCTTCGGTTTTTTATGCTGAGTCCTGGGCGCTGGTCCATTACCTGATGATGGACAAAGATGCGCGGCAGCAGCAGTTGCTCAAGAACTTTCTGAATGAATGGCAGAAATCCGGAAGCCAGGTTCAGGCGGCGCAAACTGCGTTTGGCGACCTAAAGCAGTTTGGAAAAAGAATTGAGGCGTACGCGAGGCAACAGAGCTTCATGGTTGGCCTGGTCAAGTCCGGGAAGGAAGCTACGGATAAAAGCTATAGCGTTCGAAACGTATCTCCGGCGGAGGCCCTGGCATTGCGAGGAGACTTTTTCACCCACCACAATCGCCTGGAGCTGGCAAAACCAGTTCTGGAAGAAGCGGCGAAGGACGAGCCCAACCTGGCCTTCGCTCATGAAGCTTTGTGCTACTACCACTACCGCCAGCATGAGCTTTCGGAAGCCGACGAAGAAATCCAGCAGGCCCTCAAGCTCGGCGCCACGGATTTTGCTCCGCAGTACCTTCACGGAATGCTTTTGCTGCAACAAGGGCGCTTGGACAAACAAAGTGCCGAAGAAGCCAGGAAGAGCTTCGAGAAGGCGACTCAGCTCAATCCACTGTTTGCGCCTGCGTTTGAAGGATTGTCTCAGGCCTACGCGCGGTTCCCGGAATTGGAGAAAGAGGCAGTCAGCGCGGGCATCAAAGCCGTGCAATTGGATCCCGGACAGCATGTGTACGCCATCAATCTGACTTACCTGCTGATGAACAGCGGGCGATACGCCGAAGCTCGGACCATGGCACAGCGAATTCTGGCGGCTGCGCGGTCTTCCGGCGAGAAAGAGGTTGCCAACAATCTCCTGGCCAACATACAACAGGCAGAAACGTGGGCGGCGAAGAAGCAATCGTTGGAGGCAGCTTCGCGCGAGTCTGGCGATTCCGGCAATTCCCCTGGGCCGAATTCGGTGGTGATCGCAAAGCCGGACGGCAAGTCGCAGCCTGGCGTTACGTCCAGTCCACAGATCCAATTGCGTCACCGCGGGTTTGCTGCGGACGGTGCCATCAGTTCCGCCGAGTGTTCTTCTTCGTCAGAGCTCTTCCTTAACGTAAATCTCGGAAAGGGACTGGTAACGTTTCACGCAACGGATCTGGGGAAGATTTCCATGACCTGGGCCGACGGCACGGCGGAGCCCTCCCTGGAGACCTGCCCGCAGTGGAAAGGCCGTCGCGTGAAAGTTTGGTTCACTGCAACTCCCGGAAAAGAGTACGCCGGCGAAATCACCGCGCTCTTCTTTTTTTAGCCTTGGCTTGGGAAGTCACAAAGACAGAATCCCCAGTTCTGCCTACATCCTCTCTGCAAGCATCCTCCAAAATGAAAAAGGGGAAGGCATTGAGCCTTCCCCTTTCTGTAAGCGGCGAGCCGTGCCCGCCGAAAGAAGTTA
>QHYI01000164.1 GCA_003223245.1 Acidobacteriota bacterium | reverse complement strand
TTCTTTATGCCGCGGTGAAACCTGCCTGCCGGTTGAGGCAGGCGCTCCTTATCGACTACCTGCGTGCACGAGCGCACCAGCCTTCCCTTCCCGCTCCTTAGAGGAGAACGGGAACGGAACGCTCACCTCTGTCTTCGATCGGACGGCGTGTCATTCGATGAGGTTCAATTCGTGAGGTTCAACCCTGGATCAATCTGATGTTATAGCCCTGGATCAGCGCCCCGCGTAACAGGCGTTTCACCGATGGAAGGGCAAACCGCCGCGACAGGCGCCCGCCATCGGGAACGGCACGGGATTCGGGACTCTCGGGGATCGCCGCGCATCATCCAGTTCGGGCTCAAGTACACGCTTTAGGCATAAAGATAGGCTAAGTAAAAACGTTTGGAAGGGCGGCGAGAAAAACTGCTCCCTTTCTTTGTTACAAAGGAAGAAAAATGTGCAAGATTCGTTCAGTAGTTATTTTGGCTGCTTCTTTCACTGCTTGTCTCAGAGCTCAGGACAAGGCGGCGCTGTCACCGCTGACCAAGAGCTTCGTCACCGTGAACGCGCCGGTTGTGGCCTTAACGCACGCGAAGGTCATCGATGGCACGGGGGCAGCGGCCTCGGCGGATCAAACGATTGTCATTGAGAAGGGAATGATTCGCGACATTGGGCCGACCACTTCGCTGACTGTTCCAGCCGGGGCACAGGTCGTAGACTTAACGGGGCGCTCCGTCATTCCGGGCCTGGTGGGGATGCACGATCACTTGTTTTATCCAACGGCTTCGGGCCATGGTCCGATCGAAGGGGCGCCGGCACTTTATGGAGAAATGGGATTCAGTTTCCCGCGCCTCTACCTGGCCGGCGGCGTGACCACGATCCGAACGGCGGGCAGCCTCGAGCCTTATACAGACCTGGCTTTAAAGAAATTGATCGACGCGGGCAAAATGCCCGGGCCGAAGATGCACATCACCGGGCCGTATCTCGAAGGGGTTGGCTCGTTCACACCGCAATTGCACGAACTGAGCGGGCCTGAGGATGCAGTGCGGTTGGTGAATTATTGGATCGATGAGGGCATGAGCTCCTTTAAGGCGTACATGCACATCACGCGGGCCGAGTTGGGCGCGGCGATTAAAGCGGCCCATGCGCGAGGGATCAAAGTGACCGGCCATTTGTGTTCTGTGGGATTCAGTGAAGCGGCGGAATTGGGAATCGATGACCTTGAACATGGCTTGGTGGTGGATCAAGAGTTTAACCCTAACAAAGAACCGGATGTGTGTCCTCCGAGTCCAGACCAGCACCCCATTCTCGAAAAAGTGGATGTCGAAAGTGAACCGGTGAGGCTAGTAATTCGAAAGCTTTTGGAGCACCACGTTGCCGTGACCTCGACGCTCGTCATTTTCGAAACCTTTGCGGCCAACCGTCCGCCGTTCGAAGACCGCGTGATGCAGGCGATGTCCCTGCCATCGCGCGTGGATTATCTTTCCGTGCGTACGAAGATTGCAGAAGGCCATGGGAATGGCGCGATGCTCCTGAAGAAGGAGATGCAGTTCGAACATGACTTTGTGAAGGCCGGCGGCCTGCTGTTGTCGGGCGAAGACCCGACAGGGTATGGCGGAGTGTTGGCAGGGTTCGGCGATCAAAGACAAACAGAATTACTTGTGGAGGCGGGATTCACGCCGGTCGAAGCAATTCACATTGCGACGCAAAACGGCGCGGAATTTCTCGGAGAAGGGGATCGCATCGGCACACTCAAGATCGGCAAGCAGGCGGACATTGTGGTCGTGAAAGGAGATCCCAGCCAGAGCATCGCAGATCTCGAAAACGTGGAGCTTGTTTTCAAAGACGGCATCGGATATGACCCGTACAAACTCATTAGTTCTGTGCAAGGCGCGGTGGGACTGCATTAGAAAATGCTGGAGCGTCTGTTGCAGCATTCGCAGCTAGCCACAGCTGCTTCAGCGGTGCACGCAAGACTCCCGCAGTTTGCTAAACAACTCTTCCACTGAAAATAAATCAAATGCTATATAGCTGTGATTATGCAATCGAACGCTGGGTATGCAAGGCCATTACTTGCTGAACGACCTGCTTAACGTTGGGGATGCCGCACAGGGCAACCTTGACTTGGGAAATCGAATTATTGCTGCGGGGCAGCAAAGCGTTAGTCTGAATGACGACGTCACCGGAGCCATCGGGGCGCTCGCGGTAGTCAACGCCGGCGATGTCCGCAGGCAGGATGGACTTGACCGAGCGGTTGCTGGAACCGGTGATAACCATGACACGCTGGTTCGTCACGGCGTAGACGGTGCTCAGCCCCTTGCGGTAGGCCCACAACGGAGCCAGGATGGCACCAAGGCCGATAAGCAGGAAAGGCAATCCGAATAGAGGGAACAGCGCGAAGCCTTTAGTAAATGAGTTGTGGCTGGACCGAGACATGGCGCTAGTGGCATTAAACGCAGTGGAGATCCAAAACAGGGCGAAGCCGGCGAAGGGAATGCCGAATAACGAGGCCGGAAGCGCGGTGAATGCCGCACGGCGCGGGTCGGCTGTGCCGGTCCAGTAGAGACTCTCGCCGGATTGCAGTTCGGACTGAGCGCGCTGTTGTGCTTCGCTGAGATTCATTACCGAGGCTCCTTAAAAAGTGCGTACGGCCTACAATTTTAGAGGCAGCGAAGAGGGCTGCCTATAGCAGTTTGGAACAAGAAAGAAAAGTTGCCTAAACGAATACGGCCAGTACGGGGATTCCAGATTGGAAATTGGAATATCAACTGGCCACGCGGTTTGTCGACTTTGGTTAACTCTTGTTTATTAATAATTTCCGGTAATGGTGGGTTGACGGAATCTCAGAAATCTCAGACTGTTTTGTAGCCAGCCGGGGGTTTATGAGCTAGTATGTTTGTAGTGGGTAGGCCCTCCCTCCGACCGTTTTGCCAGAAATCCGGGGTGTTAACAATGCAGCTTCCAATGCTCATCACCTTGCTGGTTGCCGCCCTGTTCTTGGCTGTCATTTTTGCCAGCATTCGGTCCAGAGCCAACGCAGAGCAAGTCGTAAGAGACGGGATGTCATCGTTGGCAAACACCGTCAACTCAAGACTCGATTCCGTCCAACTGAAATTACTAACGCATTTCAACGCCACGCTGCAAATGTCGGCTATTGAGGCTGTGAGAGCTTGCGACAACTTCAAAGAAGAAACTCGGTCACGAATAGACGAGAGAGTCGGGGCCTTCACGACAGACCTGCGCTCCGCATTCGATTTATTCCGCGAGCAGATCGAAGGCCGCTTTGGAGTGCTCGGAACTCAGCTTACCGCCGCAACGTCTGAATTGCGCCCAAAAGCTTCACCTTAACAATGTCAGGAGCAGCAAGCTTCGCGCCGGCCGGGTCCATTCATGCCAGAATGGCCGACTCGACCTTGTCGGCCGCCGTAACGCCGACATGTCCTTTGAGACGTTGCCAAATTTTGACGAGATCGAGGTCAGCCTGTGGCGCAAGGTAGAACCGTAGTCCCAAAAGATCCCACCGCTCGTACCATTTTCAGAAACTTACATGTCGCTGCAAAATGGAGTCAGGGCCGAGATGGGAGTGTTCCTTCATGCTCGGCTCACTAAGCCATGACGCGATTATCCATAGCGCTCGCCAGCGTGGTATTAGTGCTAGCCGCAGCCGGCGGGTTCCTGGCCGCACACTTCCATGCCCAGCACGCCCCGTGCTGTAGCGCTCGAATCTGTGCCACGGCGCACCACCACGACTGACGCTTGCGTCCTTGCCGCAGCTCTGCGCCGCGCATCATTTTCTATTTCTTCGGTTGGCCCGAACGCGCACGGCCGCTCCTCATCCGGGCCGCCGACTGACGTTCGGTGACCTTGAAACTCTTTTGCAGGTTCATGTGGAGGAAACCCTGCTCCCGGACGTTGTTGCGAACGCCGCTTTCGCCAGGGAATGCGTAATCGAAGGCCTGGAGCGGTTTTCCGGGTTTTAGGCGGCCGGAGCAAATCTTTCAGGCTACTCTTCGTCGTCGTCTTCCGCTTTGCCCCTTCGCGTTTTCTCTGACCTGGAGGTCTGGAGCAAATAGCTCACGAGGTCATTCAGTTCGGCGGCTGACAAAGTAGAGGCATAGTCTGAAGGCATCGGGGATCGCCCTGTCTGGGTCGTTGCCCGAAGCTCCGCCTTGTTGATGAGATGGAACGCGCCATCCTGAGTTTGTAGCTGCAAGGAAAAGTTGTCTTCGTTGCGCGCCACACCGGAAAGCACACTCAAGTCGCTAAGCGTGACAGTGAGCAGCCCGCGGCGCGGATCGAGATCTTGGTTGGGATTGACGATTGCGGCGCGAACCTCATCGGGAGCCATTCCCGCGGCGTAGGCAGTAAGGTCCCGGGCAAAAAACCCGCCCCGGCCAGCGACCATATGACATTCCGCGCATTTCCCTTTGCCGAAGAACAAGGTCTTTCCGCGTGCGGCGTCTCCCGGCAAAGGCGTCTCCTTGCCACGGCCTTGCAGCGTTCGCAGATAAGCGACAAGAGCCGACAGTTTGGCCGGGCCATAAGAAGCGAACGACGGCATGCCCTCCGCAGTTTTCCCATCCCTCAGAATTTTGACGAGTTCCGCGTCTGTTTTGTGCACGACGCCGGGGCGCGACACGATGTCCGGGGCGCGCTCGCCGCCCCGGGCGTCCAGACCATGACAGGAGGCGCATAAGTTCTCAAAAGCCGCTCGGGCTTCGATTGGGCGTGCCGATTTCACATCGGATGCTGCGGCTCCCCGATGGTTCTGCGAGTGAAGCACAATGGGAGCGGCCGCCACAAAGCACAATATTGCGGTGAACCGCATTAAGGTTGCTATCGAAACGGCGGCTGTCTTTCGTCCTGCTCTCATTGACTCGGCCGATTCCGACCTTCGGGCCGTCGGGGTCATGCCCAAGGCCTCTCTTTGTGGCCGAATCTTAGCGAATTCGGTTTCCAGGAACAACTTATGATTTGGATCAAGACTGCAAAAGACTTCATTCGAGACTTCAAAAGATGCTAAAGTGCGCGTCCTTAGTTCAAGGAGGACCTATGCTGGGAGTTCTGCATTCTCGCCGTGGCCTCGCTGTGTTTTTTGGCCTGGCGGGTCTTTTGGTTCTAGCGCAAGCCGCGAAAATTTCCGCCAAACAGGAAATGCCCGCCCAAGCAAAAGACGAAGCAGCGCTTCTCGATGGCTTTCGCCACGTGGAAGTCGCGTCCGTATCAGACGCCCTGGAGCAGATTGCCGGTAAGAAGATGTACATGACACATCGCATGCGGCCGATTTTTCAGACACGGTTCGCGGGCTATGCGCTCACGGTTTCGCTGAAAAAGGAGGCGAATCATGATCCCGACGCGCTCAAAGGCATGCTCCACGCCATTGACACGGGCGGACCCAACTCCGTCTACGTGATGGTCGTGGAAGATGGCAACGACATCGCCGGCATGGGCGGATTGATGGGCACGGCCATGGCTGCAAGGAACTTTTCGGGTGCGGTGATCGACGGCGGAGTGCGGGACACCGCCTATTTGCAGAAAATCGGCTTCCCGGTGTACGCGCTTGGCATCGTTCCTTCCACTTCCGTTAGTCACTACCGATTTGCCGGCTCAAACATTCCCGTCACTTGCGACGGCGTGCCGGTAAGCCCCGGCGACATCATTACCGCGGATCCCGACGGTGTGGTCGTCGTACCCAAAGCGATGGCTCCCCAAGTTCTGAAATTAGCGCAGGACATGGACTTCAAGGAGCACTCCATGTACGCGTATATCGAGAAACTTAAATCGATTGAAGAAGCAGTGGCGAAATTTGGCCGGCTGTGAAAAATTCTGGCCTTCCCGCGCCGACCTGTAGTATATGACGTTCGATTCTGTGGAGTCGCTTCTCGCTTTGACGAGAGGAGCAACAGGATTCGGCACGTTGGCGAAGTTCCGACGCTCGGAAAGCCGCATGACTCTAGCGATGGCTTGATGGAACGATTGTCCTTTTGCTTGGCGCTGCTCCTCTTAAACACCGCGGCAATGTTCGCTCAGGATGCCCGGATGACTTCCCTTGCTACGAGCATAGACGTGGATCCTGCCCGATTGAGCGCGGAGCCGGTTGCGGGCAACTGGCTGTCCTACAACGGCGACTACACTGGCCGCCGCTACAGCGCTCTTCGCGAAATCAATGTCAGCAATGTCGCCGAGCTTCGCGCCCAGTGGGTCTTTCATGTACAGAGTTCCGAGAGCCTAGAAGTGACTCCGGTTGCCGTGGACGGAATCCTATTCGTTACTGCCGCCAACGACGCATTCGCCCTCGACGCGCAAACGGGACGCACACTCTGGCATCATTCGCACCCCATCACAGAAGGCCTGATCGACGACGCCTCGCAACATCACAATCGGGGCGTCGGCATCTGGCGAAAGCGAATTTACATGGAAACGGACAACGCACATCTGCTTTGCCTCGATGCGCGCTCGGGAAACCTTCTGTGGGACGTCGCCTACACCGATGGAAACAGGAACTATGGGGCAACCAGCGCGCCGTTGGTGGTCCACAACACCGTGATCGTTGGAACGTCAGGAGGCGACGACGGCGTGCGCGGCTTTGTCGCGGCTTACGACGCCGAGACCGGCAAGGAAGCGTGGCGTTTTTGGACCATTCCAGCTCCCGGCGAATTCGGCTCCTCCAGTTGGCCCGGCGAGAGTTACAAACTCGGCGGAGGCACCACTTGGATGCCTGGTACGTTTGACCCGGAACTCAACACCATTTTCTGGGGCACGAGTAACCCCGCGCCCGACTTTGACGGCGCGCCGCGCCCTGGCGATGACCTCTACACCGACTGCCTGCTCGCGCTCGATCCCGACACGGGCAAACTCAAATGGTACTTCCAGTTCACGCCGCATGATCTGTTTGACTATGACGCGACGGAAACTCCGGCACTTGTTGATGCCATCTTCCGAGGCCAGCCACGGAAACTGATCGTCGAAGCCAATCGAAATGGTTTTCTGTATGTGCTCGACCGCACGAACGGCGCATTTCTTTCCGCGACCCGGTTCGTCGAAAAACTGAATTGGGCTAGCGGAATTGACGAAAAAGGCCGCCCCATTCGCACCGGAGTCAAACCCACGGCGGCGGGGACGCGCGTCTGCCCCGGCATGGTCGGGGCAACGAACTGGCACGCGCCGTCCTACAATCCGGGAACCTCCTTGTTTTATTTCATGGCCCTTGAATCCTGCAACGTCCTGGCCCTGAAACCCCAGCAATTCAAGCCTGGCCAGACGTACTATGCAACCGGCTCGCGTCGCAGCGAAGGCGACTACAACCAGAAAATCCTGCTGGCCTACTCTCTCGAAGGGGACAAGCCTGTCTGGCGCTACGTCCAGGCCGGAATGGGGCATTCTGCTGGTGGAACGATGACCACAGCCGGCGGACTTGTTTTCTTCGGGGACGATGCGCAATCCTTCGAAGCCGTGGATGCACAGACGGGCAAGCCTCTTTGGCACTTCAATACCGGCCAGAACTTCGCTGCGTCGCCTATGAGCTATGCAATTCGTTCAAAACAATATGTGGCCATCGCCGCAGGAAGTGACATTTTCAGTTTTGCTTTGCCGTAGCCGACCATGCCTTAGGCAACAAGTGGTTCGGACCGATTGGCACTAGCAAGACGAAAGACCAAAGAAAAAGGAGGAACGATGTTCTCATTTCTCACCTCTCGTCGCCGCTTCGCGGCCAGGCTTGCTGCACTCATCCCGGGGATTGCCGCTTCCGGAGCCGCTGCCAGAGCGGAGTCTCCTCAGGCCGATTCCAGCGTTCAGAAGCTCAATTACGACGGCAAACCCGCAGGAACCGGTTTCATCACGCCACTCATTATCCACAGCGGTGTGATCTACATCGCGGGTCAGGGCGCTCACTCACACGATCCTGAGGGAAAATTCCCGATGGACATCGAGACGCACACCAAGAAGGTAATGGATAACGTGAAGACGCTGGTAGAAACCGGAGGTGGTACCTTGGACAGCATTCTCCAGCTGACCGTTTACCTGACCAAGATTGACGACTACGACGGCATGAACAAAGTCTTCAAAACTTACTTTCCGAATGGCGGCCCGGCGCGGACCACGGTTGCAGTTGCGGCTCTTCCAGGGAATTCGCTCGTGGAAATCAATTGCACCGCGGCGGTTACGCGGAAGCCATAAGGGATACCGCCATGACCATCAGAAATCTTTGGAACCGTCGAACCTTCATCGGCAGCGCAAGCATCTTTGCCGGCATGATGCTCAACGCACGGAAAATCTTCGCTTTCTCAGGCAGCCGTAGGACGGCGGCGTTACCCGAAAAACTCACCGGCTTTGGCGCTACGGGGAATGTATATGAAGAGCTGGGCGTCACAACCGTGATCAATGGCCAGGGAACCATGACTTACCTTGGCGGCTCGCTTCCGCGCCCAGAAGTCGCAGCCGTGATGGCTTTGGCAGCGGAGCATTTCGTTCCCATCGTTGAATTAGAGCAGGCTGCGGGAAAACGCATCGTGGAATTGCTGAAGCTCCCCGCAGACTACGATGCGATTGTCACGTGTGGCGCGGCGGCTGGCATGCAGTCCGGCTTAGCGGGGATCCTCACCGGCAACAGTTCCAAATTCATCGAGCAGCTTCCCGATCTCACTGGAATGAAATCCGAAGTCATCATTCAGAAGTCCCATCGAAACGGATTCGATCACCAGCTTCGCGCCACGGGCGTCAAATTGATTGAAGTCGAAACGCGCGAGGACGTAAAGCGGGCCATCAATTCCCAAACGGCCATGATGCACTTTTCGAATTTTGCCAACGCTTCCGGCCAGATTAAGGTCGATGAATGGGTGAAGCTGGCCCATGAAAACCAAATTCCGGCCTTCAACGACGCCGCCGCGGACACGCCGCCGGTCTCTCACTTGTGGGATTACGCCAACATGGGCTACGACTTGATCGCTTTTAGCGGCGGCAAAGCCATCCGCGGACCGCAATGTGCCGGTCTTCTGATTGGCAAGAAGGAACTCATCGCTAACGCATTGCTCAACAACAGTCCTTATGAAGATACGCTTGGCCGCGGCATGAAAATCGGCAAGGAAGAAATCGTCGGCATGGTTAAAGCCTTGGAATGCTACTTAAACGAGGATCACGCCGCATTGGATAAGGAGTGGTGGCGGCGCCTGGATTCTGTTTCGGCGGAAATCACGCGGGTCCCGGGAGTCGCAACCTCTTTCAACGTACCGGACGTGGCCAACCACGTCCCGCATATGCATATTGCCTGGGACCCGCGGAAGATTTCTCTGGCGCCCCGCGACGCTGCCGCCGCACTCAAGAAGGGCAAACCGTCAATCGTGCTTGGCTCGTCCGAAAGCGGGCTGGCCATGAACTCCTTTATGCTGAAACCTGGCGAAGAAAAGATCATCGCCGAGCAACTCGTTCTGCTCTTTAAAGCGCATTCCGCGTGAAAAGCCGTGCAGACTTCCCGAAGGAATCAATAATCGTTGCCGGAAGCAAAATGACTGCGCAACCAACAAGCCGCGTCCGCTGGTTTCTCGTCGTGTGGCTCTTTGTTCTCAGTGCCGTCGCATTCATCGATCGCGTGAATCTCTCCGTTGCCGGAGCAAAATTTTCCGAGGAATTCGCCATAAGCAACGTCCGCCTTGGATTGGTATTCAGTATATTTCTTTTTGGCTACGCAATCTTTCAAACTCCCGCGGGATGGCTCGCCGATCGCTTCGGTCCAAGGCGGATGCTTACTCTTGGGCTCGTGCTGTGGGGTGTCTTCAGCGCGCTGACGGCCGCCATCCCTCATAACCTTGCCAACGCCGTGTTGATCCTCGCCGTGATTCGCTTTCTCCTCGGCGCGGGCGAGTCCGTCATGTTTCCCGCGTCCAATCAGTTTGTCGCCCGCTGGATTCCAAGCAACGAACGCGGCGCTGCTAACGGGATCATTTTCGCGGGGGTCGGCATTGGGTCCGCCGCTACCCCTACGCTCATCACCTTCATCATGTTGCATTACGGCTGGCGTACTTCATTCCTGCTGAGCGCCTTGCTCGGATTCGCTGCCGGCGCGGTGTGGTTTCTGGCCGCGCGCGACACACCGGAAGAACACCCTTCCGTCTCACCAAGCGAGCTCGCGCTCATTCAACAAGGGATTCCAAAATCGGCCGCATCACGAGATGCCAACCTTCTGTCCTGGTCTACGATTCTGTCGAGCTTAAACGTCTGGATTCTTTCCCTTGCGTATTTCTGCTTCGGCTATGTCGCCTGGGTCTTCTTCAGCTGGTTCTACCTTTACCTCGCCCGGGTGCGCGGCCTGGATTTGAAGGCCAGCGCTCTCTACGCAACGCTGCCTTTTGTGGCGATGGCCGCCTGCAGTCCTTTCGGCGGAGCGGTCAGCGACGCGTTGACCAAACGGTTTGGTTCCCGGTTTGGCCGGTGCAGCGTTGCGGCCCTGGGTTTCGGGCTGACGGCAATCTTCGTTGTTTTTGGATCGGCTGCTCAGGACACGCGAGTCGCCAGCTTTGTCCTTGCCGGGGGCGCGGGTTCACTTTATCTTTCTCAAAGTTCGTTCTGGGCAGTTTCCGCAGATCTCGGCGGAAAATCTTCCGGCTCGCTCTCGGGCTTTATGAACATGGCCAATCAAATTGGCGGCATGATCACGGTATCTTTCACGCCCTTCCTTGCCGACCGGTTCGGATGGAACACGGGATTTCATGTCGCGGCGGCAGTCGCCGCCCTCGGCGCGATCGCCTGGTTTTTGGTCGACCCAGGACTTACCCTGGCCCCTAAGTCGAGAAACTAACACGCCTCCTTGAGCCCGCGTCCGCTGGACGGCCCCTGGTCAGCTCGGCAAAGTGGCGCCGACTTTGGGCGGAGTTGTCCACGGGGCTGGAAGGCGAAGTCAGTAAGTCAGTTTGGTCTCCGTTTGGTCCGTTTGGCACACCCGTTTGGCCCACTTTTTGGCCCACCCCTGTTGGCCCACCCTGTTGGCCCCCCCGTCAAGCCATTTGATATGTAACCGTAGAGAGCTTGTTGTGGCTGTGGGAAAGTGGGAATCCCGAAGGGATTTCCAAGCTCGCGAAGCGAGCGTCTTTTCCACAGCCTTTTCGCCGGCCACTTTGTGCCTGGTTGGACTCGAGCTTCTCCTGCGCTTTCGGACTCAGACGCCGGTTCGCCAAGCGGTAAATCCGTTCGAGTTTCCTGTCGATGACTTTTGCTAACTGAAACGGATCGAGAGATCTTTGCAGTTCTTTCAAAATAGTTAGTTGCGCCGTGTCCCCCTGTTTCGATGCCACCACTCTCTCCAGGGGAGTCTTCGCACCGTCATAGACGCGCCGCAGCTTCGATCCCACGTGAACCTTCTTCAGTAGCTTCACCGAGGGCAGGTACAGGTTCAGCCATAAGCGCAGCTCTCGGCGGTACAGGTCGTTCATGGCATCGACTGCGTTTTTTTGCGTGTCATAGCGTTCCCAACCCAGTAGCTTCCGGACGTGGGTCCAGTTTTTTTGCTCGATATGAGCGTTGTCGTCCTTCTTGTACGGACGTCCTCGCGTGAGTTGGATCTGCTTCCGTTCGCACCAAGCCTTCAGATGCCAGTTGATAAATTCCGATCCGTTGTCCGAGTCCAAGCCCAAGAGTTGGAAGGGCAGCATCCCTGCGATCTCATCCAAGGCCTGCTGGACAGCGGTTTGTCCCTTCCCCAGCAGCAGCCGCGTCTCCGTCCAGGTGGTTTGAATGTCGGTGATGTTCAGCGAATAGCCGAACTCTCCTTCGCCCGAATTACCGGAATGCGAGACCAGATCGACTTCGGTGAAGCCGGGGAGCTTCACGTCCCAACTGTCGGTCTTCACCGGGATGTGGTGCTTCAACAGATAGCCCGGCTTGGTGCGCCCGTAAATCCGCCGCCTCTGTTGGTGCTTCTTGACCACCAGTCGACGGTCCATCTGCCGCGGACTGATCGAGAGCAGTTGTTTCTCGATCTCCGGGCTTAACTTGAAGCGCTTGCGAATCCAGGGCATCCAGGTCGGCAGCAGCGCTTTCAACCGCACCGACCAGGGATAGCCCGCCGCCTCCCATATGCTGGTCAGGACGCTCAGCAGTTCGTGCCCATAGCTCGGCCCGCGTTTTCGTACCGGCCGATCGTGGTGCTTCCCGGGTGCCGGGCCATTCAATATGCGTATAGCGTATTTTCGGTGGTAGCCCATGGTTAGGCAAAATTCGTTCAGCATTTCTCGTTTCGCCCTACGATCTGCTTTGCTATACCGCCCATAAATAACGCGGAAATACTCCCATTTCCCCTTGCGCCCCAAATGCACTCTCCCCAAAGTGTCTTTGTCTCGGGTTACATCTTAAATGGCGCGACGTTGTCCCCTCTGGTTACATTTTAGACGGCGCGATAGGCCTCGATACGCCCCCTTGACTTCCACCAGACTTCGTCATAAGCTCCGCGCCAAATGGGGGGTGCCGGATGAGGAAGGACTATTTTCGTATTTTCTTTCCGATTTTAATCGTTTTAATGATCTTAACCAGTGCTGCCCTGCTGCACGCAGACGTGACCGGATCGATTCTCGGTGTGGTACATGACCGTTCGCAGGCCGTGGTTGCAGGCGCGAAGGTTGTCGCTACAAATGTGGAAACCAACTTGAGCCAGGAAACCACTTCGAACGCAGACGGTTCCTACCACATTCTGGCTCTGCCTGCCGGGAAGTACAAGCTCACCGCCACGGGAGCCGGATTCCGGCAGTTCGTCGCGACGGACATCGAAGTCAAAGTGAACGATCAATTGCGCATCGACATCACTCTCGATGTTGGCAGCGTCCAACAGCAGGTGCTCATCACCGCCGACGCCGTACAAGTACAAACGGAAAATACGCAGCTTGGTGACGTGGTGGACTCAAAGAAAATGCTTGCGTTGCCATTGAATGGGCGGAGCTACCTGGACTTGCTGGGATTGCAGGCGGGCGTTGTCCCGGTGACATCCGGCTCGATGCAGCAGGACCGGCCTGTGTCGGGAGGGTATTCGACATCGGTTGGGAACCTCTCCGTGAACGGACAACGGGAGACTGCCAACGCATTTTTGGTGAACGGAGGGGACGTCAGCGAGGGTCGCAATCTTGGCGCTGGGCTGGTTCCCAATTTGGATTCGATCGAAGAATTCCGGCTCATCACCAACAGTTTTGACCCAGAATACGGGAAATTCAGCGGCGCGGTGATGAACGCCATAACCAAATCTGGCACCAACGGCCTCCATGGCGACGTATTCTGGTTCCTCCGCAATGAAAAACTCGACGCTCGTAACTTCTTTGACCCGACCAGAGCAGAACTTAAGCGGAACCAGTTTGGGTACGCTGTGGGAGGACCGTTCTGGAAGAACAAGCTATTCTGGTTCACAGATTACCAAGGCACGCGACAAGTCACCGGCGCGAGTTCGGGTTTGGTACAAGTGCCCACGCTAGACCAGAGGGCAGGTAATTTCGGCACGGACGCCTTCTCGTTTACGGATGACTCGGGGCTGCAGCACCCAACGACAGTGCAAAGTAACCCTTGCCCGGCGGGCGCTACTTGTGGACTAAATTGGGAACAAACCTTGTCGGCTCGGCTCGGGTATACCGTAACGGCCGGGGAGCCCTACGGAGCGCTGCAAGGTCCTAATGGAACCTTGCTACCGTGCACGAGTACGACTCAATGTGTGTTTCCCGGAGGAGTGATCCCGCAGGCGTTTTGGGCAAAGCCGGCTGTGGGAATCCTCCCGTACATTCCAATCGGAAACATCGACAAGGTTAATGGCATTTTCGCAGACGCCAGTCAAAGGGATACCATACGAGACGACAAGGCGGGGCAGAGGGTGGATTTTAACAATCAGATGACCGGGAACTGGTCCGTGTATTATCACTTTGATGATTCAAGGGCACTTGATCCTTTTTCTTCGGGAGCAAGCAGCGTGCCTGGGTTTCCGAGTGTCACCCCAACACGGGCCCAGCAGTTCGTCATCAGCAACACCAAGACACTCGGTCCGACCGCGGTAAACCAATTCCGAGTAAGCTTCTTTCGGACTGCGACAGTGACGAATAAACCCACGGGCAGCTTTGCCAAGCTTACTGACCTCGGTTTTCTAACCGGTGCAGGGACCTTGGGCATCAATCCCTCGGGCCCTCCGGGATTTCCGCAGACCGTGCCGCCGGAATACTTCAATGACTTTTCCATCGGCGTAAATACGCTGACCACCTTTCAACCCAACAACACTTGGCACTTTTCGAATGGCTACTCGAAAGCGTCGGGTAGGCACACGCTTAAATTTGGAGGAGAGTTCCGCTACTTGCAGATTAATGAGCGTAACACCTGCGCACCGAATGGAGACTTCACTTTCGATGGCAGCGAGACGGGCAACGATTTCGCTGACTTCTTAATTGGTGCGCCGGCAGGATACAATCAGTGCAGTCAACAGTTCCTGGATTCACGCACACGATACGGAGGCGCCTACGGCGAAGATACTTACAAGGTCAACGCCAGGCTGACGCTAAACCTTGGTTTGCGTTGGGAAGTCAGCATGCCGTGGTATGACACCCAAGGCAAGATCGAGACCTTCGTGAAGGGGTTGCAATCCACACAGTTCCCGACGGCGCCACAGAGCTGGGTCGTTCCGGGCGATCCAGGGATCCCCAGCACGCTGGCTCCCACTCACTACCCAAACTTCGCTCCCAGAATCGGCCTTGCCTACTCGCCGGGTTTCAGCGCAGGCACGCTGGGCAAGATTTTTGGTGGCCCGGGTAAGACCAGCATTCGGGCGTCGTACGGTATTTACTACACCTCTATCGAGGACCTCAATCTGTTCTACGAAGTCGGCGACGCTCCTTTCGGGTTGTATTGGCAGTCGCCGAATCCAACGGAGTTCGACTTGCCTTTTCAAACCCGCCTGGATGGCAGCTCACAAAGCCAGCGCTTCCCGTTTACCTTCCCGGTTCCTGGTAGCCCCGCCAACAAGACCCTGAATTACGGCATTTATTTGCCCATCTCCTTTTCCCCAGGGTACGACACGCACAACCGCATGCCGTACGCAGAGCACTATAACTTGGCCATTCAACGGGAGCTTTCTAAATCGACGGTGCTGACTCTCGCGTACGTGGGAACTCAGGGGCACAAGCTGATCGCCCAGTACGCGGCAGATCCAGGAGACCCCGCCCTTTGTCTCAGTTTGAGCGACCCGGCGGATGTTGCTCCCGGAAGTCCCACCTGTGGACGCCACGGAGAGAACCAGGTGTATACGCGGGCCGATGGTACGGTGTTCTATGGCACTCGTCACGCCTTTGGGTCCAACTATTGTCCCGATTCGCCAACCCTGACATGCTTCAGTCAAGCCAACACCATCACCGCCAATATTGCCAACTCCGGTTACAACGCGGGCCAGATCACCATCGAGCGCAAGGCCGCGGATTTGACCTTCCTCGCTGCCTATACGTTTTCGAAGGGCATCGACAATTCGTCGGGTTTCAATCAGTGGGTAAACTCGACCGACCCGCGCATCAGCCGCTCGCTTTCGCAGTACGATATCACGCACAATTTTGTGGTTAGCTACATTTGGACCATGCCTTTCGACAGAGCGTTCCACGGCTTGCCGAAACGGCTGACACAAGGCTGGACAATAAACGGGATCACGCGCTTCGCCGGTGGGTTGCCGGTCCAGCTCAGGCAGAGCGGCGATTTCTCCCTTGTCGGCGAGGGTAGCACTGACGTGCCCGACCTTGTAGGCCCGGTCGTGAAGGTGGATCCGCGCAAGCCAAACGCCGATTGTCCCACCCTCAACAACACGGGGTGCTTCTTCCTGTCGAGCGCGTTTGCATCTGGGCCGCTCGGTAATTTCGGCAACGCGAACCGTCAGTTCTTCCATGGACCCGGACTCAACAACACGGATTTTGGCTTGGCGAAACGAACCGCTGTCAAAGAATCCATCGCGTTTGAAATACGCGCCGAATTTTTCAACATCTTCAATCATGCCCAGTTCAATAATCCGAATGGGAACTTTAGCAGCAGTCAGTTCGGCCAAGTGACCAGCGCGCGCGACCCGCGCATCGGCCAGCTCAGCGCGAAGTTCTATTGGTGATTTAACCCAAGACAGGAGCCAGGCAGATTTGCTGCGCTTCTCGTGATCTTGTGAGTGCATGTTAGGCTGTTCCGATGAAATCCGGCCGGACCAATTCGCGCGCCGATAAGGGCACGTTGCGGCGAATTTTGCTCCTCCTGCTTCCCTTCCTCGGTTATGCGGGGGTTTCGTTCGCGCAAACCGCCCAGAATTACCGGGAGCAGGCCACGGAGCTTGCTCGCGCCAAATCCTGGGACGAAGCCATTGCCGCTTACCGGAAGTCTTTAGAGCTTGAACCCAAGGATTCCCTTACGCATTACAATCTTGCCCTCGCGCTGAAATACGAAGGCCATGCGGGGCAAGCTGCCGAGGAATTCGAGTCCGCATTGCGGCTCAAACCAAATTGGGCGGACGCTCATTACGGGCTGGGCGCTACCTGGTTCGATCTTAACGAGCAGGCCGCGGCCCTCAAGGAACTCCGCACGGCCGTGGCGCTCGATCCCGCGAATGCCGGGGCGCGCCGCCTCCTAGCTCGCATTTACTCGCAGCAGAATGATCCATCGGCGGCGGAAAGCGAATTGCGGAAGGCGCTTCAGTCCAAACCGTCGGCAGAGCTGCATTTCGATCTCGGACTGACCGAAGGACAACTGGGCAATATGCGGGAAGCTGCCGAGGAGTTTCGCCGTGCCTTGCGCATGAACGCAAACTTTGCCCAAGCTCATATCGCGCTGGGCGTGACCCTGCGCCGCGAGGGGGATCATGCCGGCGCGCTTGCCGAGTTCCGCAAGGCCGTCGAAGCCGACCCCCAAAATCCTGATGCTCAATACAACCTCGGTAAGGAGCTCAAAGCCGGTGGAAACAATGCCGAGGCCATCGCCGCTTTCCAGCGCGCGATCGAATTGAAACCTGATTTCGAAGAGGCCCACTACAGCCTGGGTATTGCCTTGCGCACCCAAGGCCAAACCGAAGCGGGGCAGAAAGAGCTGGACGAAGTAAAGGGATTGCGCGAATTCCGCGCACGGCTGGCACAGACAAAACTTCTCATCCTTCAGGGCGTGGATGCGCTAAAACAGCAGAAGCTCGATGCGGCCTTGGCGCTCTTTCAGAAGTCCATTGAGCAGAGTCCCGATCTGCCGACCGGCCACTATTATCTGGGTGTCACCTGGGATCGCAAAAATGACCCTGAGCGTGCTCGCCTAGCTTATGAGAAGGCGCTCGAGTTGAAACCGGACTATGCACAGGTTCACTCGAGCCTCGGGCTGCTCTATTGGCGCCAAAAGGATAGCGCTCGCGCGCTCGAGGAGTTCCACCAAGCGGTGATGTCCGATCCCGACCTGCCGGAGGCGCATTACAACTTTGGTCTCGCGCTGAGCCAGTCGGGGCGATTGGACGAAGCAGCTCGGGAATTAAAGGACGCCATCAACCTTGACCCCATGTATACGGATGCGCGAATCCAATTGGGGTTGGTTCTCAGCCAGAAAAATGATATGGCGGGCGCCATTGGCGTCTTCAAGGAGCTCATTCGTCGCGAACCGACTTTTGCGGAAGCACACAACAATCTCGGGTTGGCGCTCTTGCAGGCAGGCGACGCCAGCAAAGCGAAGATGGAGTTTCTCGAAGCCATCCGCCTCAAGCCTCGCTATGCGGAAGCGCACTACAATCTCGCTTTGGCCCTTCATCAGGAAGGAAAGGAGGCCGAGTCGCGCTCGGAGTTCGAGAAGGCGTACCAGATTGCGCCGGAATTGAGAAACGCGTCTCGCCCTTAAGAGCATGCTGCCCGCACGAAGTTTGCTATTGCTGATTCTGTTCCTGACGGCGGTTGTTACGTGGAAATCCGCCGGCGTTCAACTGTCCGAAGCTGATCACGCTCGACCGCTCCTGGCGCAGTCGCCAGAGCCGAATACCGCCACTAAAGTGTGTGAGTTTTCATCTCCTGCAGCTTCTTTCTCTGTTCCGTACGTGCCGCAGGCACAGGAGTTGAGCACCGATCCACATTCTCCGGCTTGGTCGCACGCCTCCTCGACATGGATCGAAAAAGACTGCACGCACCAGATCGGCTATGGTCGGCTCAGGACCGAGGTTCGCGGATTTTGGACCGACTCCGACCTATATCTGCTGTTTATATGCCCTTATTATGAACTAAATCTTTGGCTGCCCCCCGACAACAGCAAAGATCGCTTGAAACTCTGGGATCGCGATGTCGTCGAATTCTTCCTCGGCGACAACTGGACCAATATCAAGGTGTATCGCGAGTTCGAGATCGCGCCTACAGGGGATTGGGTCGACCTGGCCATCGACCTGAACCGCAAGGACGACTATAACGCTGCGGCTTGGAATTCCGGCTGGCAGCGCCAGGCCCGCATCGATGACCGCAACCACATCTGGTACGCTGCTGCGCGCGTGCCGTTGCATTCCGTCAGTGAAAAACGAGTAGCGGCCGGCACGAAGTGGCGAGCCAATCTGTATCGCATCGACGGGCTTGGCCCCGACCCTCAGCGCCGCTTCCTCTGCTGGCAGCCGACATGTGTCGTCAATCGCGACCCCAATCACGTGCCAGAACATTTCGGAACATTAGTTTTTACTCAGTGACAGGAAACTTCCGGAGGAAACCCATGGCTCTTGCAGTCGCATCGAATCGCCGCGGTTTCATGAAGGTGTTGGCGGCATCCCCGCTGCTTGCCCAGATTGCGGCGCAGTCGCTCTATGAAAAATCCGCTGCCGCGATTGGGCTTGATCCACGCGAAAACGTGTACACCCGCTTGGGCGTGAAGACCGTTATCAACTGCCGCGGAACGTGGACGTATCTGAGCGGATCGCTGCAGTTCCCGGAGGTTCTCACAGCTCAAGCCGAAGCCGGCCGCCATTTTGTCAACATCGTCGAGCTGCAGCGTGCCGTGGGACGCAAGCTAGCAGAGCTCACGGGCGCCGAATCAGGAATCATTACTTCCGGCGCGGCGGGCGCGATGGCGGCAGCAACTGCCGCGTGCATGGCCGGCAGCGATCCTCAAAAAATCTGGCAACTTCCAGAGACGACAGGACTGAAGCACGAAGTCATTATGGTGGGAGGGCGCAGCGCGTTTGACAGCGCTATCCGGCTTGCAGGGGCAAAGCTCATCCTCGTCGAGAGGCCTGATGACATTGCGAATGCCATCGGCAGCAACACGGCGATGATTTACACGACGGACCTGGGGGATAAGCTCACGCGTGAAGCTTCCATCGCCAAAGAGCACAACGTGCCTCTTTTGCTCGATGACGCTGCGGGGATTCCTCCCATCGACAACATTCAGTTATACGCAAAGATGAAACTCGACTTGTACACATTTTCCGGGGGTAAGGGCTTGAGAGGGCCCCAGTGCAGCGGCGTACTACTAGGCCGAAAGGACTTGATTGAGGCGGCACTGCGAAATTCCTGCCCTTACGAAGGTGCGGTATGCCGCCCAATGAAAGTTGGGAAAGAAGAAGTGATTGGCTGCCTGACGGCCATCGAAACCTGGCTCAAGGCCGATTCCAAAAAGCTCTACAGCGAGTGGAATGCGCGCGTGGATCGCATTGCGAAACTCGTGGAAACAGTTCCCGGTGTTCGCACGGAAATCTATGTGCCCAGTGACGGCAATCGCTATCCAACCTTACGAGTGTCGTGGGACCAGCAAGCTTGGGGCTTCAGCATCACTGACTGTGTCCAGAAGCTCAGGGAAGGTGATCCGGTCATCGAAGTGCTCGGCGTCGACAATCCCAGCATGGTCCCCGCTGTGCGTGAAGGCGTGGAAAAGCCAAACCCAAATCCAAAAGAACTGAAAGAACAAAACCACATCGAATTGGTTTCCATGACCATCCAACCCGGCGAAGAAATGATCGTGGGACAGCGGCTGCGAGCCATTCTAAACGCGGCTCGCAAAGGGAGTGGTGCGTGAAATCCGCCTTGCTTCCGATTGCCTGTTTTCTTGTCGCCGTGGCTAGCTGGCAGGCCCAGTCTGGTCCCGCAAGCCCGCAATCAGCGCCCTCTCCCGGCGAGGCAATGGGATCGCCTGCCACTGAAGCCGGGGGCTATATTTACGTTTCCGGACAAGGGCCTCGGCGTCCAGACGGAAGCATCCCCACACAATTTGCCGATCAGGTTCGCCAGGCTCTTGAGAATGTCCGAACCGTGATCGGGGCTATCGGTCTGACAATGGATCACGTAGTCTATGTTCACGTGTACTTGGAAAATACAGAACGCTACTCGGAGCTTAACGAAGTCTTTGCCGATTACTTTCGCAAAGATCCCCCCGCGCGTGCCGTCTTGGGAGTGGCGCGCCTTCCTGAACCTCCCATTCAGATTACCGCTGTCGCTGTTCGCGACCTCCAGGGGAAACAGCCTGTGCTCGAGAAGAACTCTCCTGCAAACAAGGCATACTCGCCGGGAATGCTGACGCATGACCGCCTATTTGTTTCCACCATGCCGGGAAGCGATCCTGCAAGCGGAAGCGTTCCTCAGGACCCAGCGGCAGAAGTGAATCTGGCGCTTGACCGCATGAAGTCTGTGCTCCAGGCTGCAGGTCTTAGCATGGCTCACCTGGTGTTTGTGAACCCCTACCTGACTTCCGAAGTTCCCATGCGAATCATGAATCAGCAATACGCGCAGCGCTTCGAATTTGGGAACACTCCTGGTCGTGCCACAATCGAGGTTTCCAGCCTGCCTCAAGGCGCGCACATTGCCTACACCGGCGTAGCGGTACGCGATCTGAGCCAGCGGAGGGCCATACGCCCCAAGAACATGCCGCCGAGTCCCACTGCGAGCCCCTGTGTCTTCGCCGGCGACACGCTTTATTGTTCGGCCAAGAGCGGTTTCATTCCAGGGCCCAACGGCGGCGTTTACGCTGCAACTACAGTGGACCAAACTCGTCAGACCATGCGGAACTTGTTAGACAACTTGGAAGAGGCCGACATGAATTACAGTCAGGTTGTCTCGACAACCATTTACTTGGACGACCTATCAGACGCTCCGCTCTTTGCGAAGGTGTACAGGAAGTACTTCAGTGGGTCTCTCCCGGCGGAAACCATGCTTCAGCAAATCAAGTCCACGGAGCGAAAACCCGACGCTGAAGGGCACTATCCGGACTTGGAGCAGATGTCTCTCATCGCCGTGCGCGGACAGCGGGATTCCGGCCCTCGGCCGTAACCGGTCACAATGAGCGAGACGTGGCGCCGATAGAAACTCCTTTGGAATTCGCGGCAAGCTGAGCTTGGTTGCGGTCGCTAAGAATAGTCGTCATTTTGCGCCTCGTTGTTTTCGAATCTCCTCCAACCGTTTTTTCAAATACTCTTGATATTCCTGGAGCAGCTTTGGGTCGCTTGGCGTCGAGTAAATTTCGCTCGACTTGTACTTCCCTTCGTCAAACTTCTTTTTCGTCCACTCATCATGAATGTGGATCTCGTCCGCCCGATCGAGAACCTCTCTCACCAGTTGCGGCGGAATGAAATAGACGCCTTCACGGTCGCCGACCACGAGATCGCCGGGCATCACGGTTGCCCCGCCGATTCGCACCGGAACATTGATTCCGGTGAGCATCACATTTGAAATGGGCGTCGGATCGACAGACCGGAAGTAAGCAGGCATGGCAATCTCCGAAATCCCGTCGAGATCCCGAATGCTGCCGTCAACCACCAAGCCGCCGCCATTTGTAGCTTTAGCCACGTAATAGAACAAATTGTCGCCGACAATGGTCCCGTTCACCTTTTTGCCGAAAATGTCCACCACTAACACGTCGCCGGGTTGCAGCATATCGATCGCCGTCTGATTCGTGAGCCGCGGAATGCCGCGTTCTTTCGCTTTGTTTCTCGCGGTTTCTTCGAGGTCCGGGCGCAGCGGCATGAATTGCACGGTGAAAGCTCGTCCAACCATTGTCTTGCCAGGATGCAGGATCTGGAATCCATCGGCGTACTGATTGTGGAAGCCCCGCTGCTCAAGAACAGCCCACACCTCCTCGGAAGAGAGCTCGCGCGCTCGTTCCAGGAGGTCGTTTGGCACTATGGGCCTGCCGTCAGGAAAGCGCTCGAATGGCTCCTGTGCCGTGTAATCCACCAGATCTTGTTTGGAGAAGTTCAATAGTTGCGCTTGAGTAGACCGTGGCGCAAATTGTGCAATCAGGGAGATGCAAAAAGCGGCTTTCACAAGGCCAAGCCGGCCAACAGCGATGCTTTTCATAGAATCCCTCCAACGCGGTGAGTAGAGTGACTTAACCGTATTCGGTAATCGACAGGAACCGTGCCCACAGTAGTTCACTCACTGTCGCGCCCGAAAACTCTCAAATGCGCGAGTATTTGTCAAACTCAAAGGCTTGCCTGGACACGGCAATCTCTGTATTGTGTCGTTCAATATTCATGAAGCGCGCAAAAGCGCTCTGAGAGTACGAACCATGCGCAATGAATATCGCCAGCTGCTGGATCGCCGCGAAGTTTTGAAATCGTCCGCTGCCGCTCTGGGCAGCTCCCTGCTCATGGGAGAAGCGATGGACGCCTATCCCAAAAGCGTGAATATTAATTCGCGGCCTTCCGATCTTAAGATTACCGACCTCCGAGTGGCCACGGTTGTGAAACCGGGACCAAGTCCCTGCCCTCTGATTCGAATTGATACCAATCAGGGCGTGAGCGGACTGGGCGAAGTACGCGACGGAGCCAGCCCGACTTATGCTCTTTTCTTGAAAAGCCGCATCCTCGGCGAGAATCCGTTAGAGATCGACAAAATCTTTCGCAAGATCAAGCAGTTTGGCGGGCACGCACGCCAGGCCGGTGGAGTCTGTGCCATCGAAATGGCCTTGTGGGACATCGCCGGCAAGGTTTATAACGCTCCGGTTTATGCCATGCTTGGCGGTAAATTCCGAGACAAAATTCGCATTTATGCAGACACCGAGGAATCCAAAGACCCCAAAATTTACGCGCAGCGAATGAAAGAGCGCAAGGAAAGCATGGGGCTTACTTGGCTCAAAATGGATTTAGGGATCGAGATGGTTGCGGACACGCCCGGCACGGTAACCAATCCGACGGATTTAAACCAATGGGAGGCGAACCAGCTTCCCCATCCCTTCCTCGCCATGGAAGTCACGAACAAAGGTATTGCCATGCTTGAGCAATACGTGGCCGCCGTGCGCGATGCGGTGGGCATGGAAATCCCTCTTTCCATGGACCATCTCGGACATCTTGGCGTGAAATCCATCATCCGGCTAGGGAAGGCTTATGAAAAATACAACCTGTCCTGGATGGAGGACGTAATCCCCTGGACCTATACCGATCTGCTCAAACAGATTTCCGACGAGAGTCCCACGCCGATTCTCACCGGCGAGGATATTTACCTGAAAGAGCCTTTTCGCGTGCTGTGCGAAAGGCATGCCGTCAGCAAGATTCACCCTGATCTTGCGACATCGGGCGGCATCCTGGAAACGCACAAGATCGGCGACCTGGCCGAGGAATATGGAGTACCGATGGCCATGCACTTTGTTCCTGGCTCTCGAGAATCACTCGCTCGACGTACCGTGGTGGTCATCGCTAGTCCAGGAAGGTGCCAATAGTCCGATTGTGAA
This sequence comes from Acidobacteriota bacterium, assembly GCA_003223245.1. Classification (GTDB taxonomy): domain Bacteria; phylum Acidobacteriota; class Terriglobia; order Acidiferrales; family UBA7541; genus Acidiferrum. Next base: position 1,797 of record QHYI01000164.1, on the reverse strand, counting down.
GCACGGCTGGATCGAAGTCCCCGATCGCCCGGGTCTGGGCGTAACTCTCGACGAGGATGTTGTACGACAGCACCTGGCCCCAGGCGCTGGTTATTTCGAACCCACGCCACAGTGGGATCACGAACGTTCCTGGGACCGCCTTTGGAGTTAGACTGATGCTTGGCAGATTCTCTCCTAGCCGTCAAGCAGGGTTATAGGAGAAAGACGGGTTGATTGGGCTATGCCATAATAGAAATGCATCGGCAGCGCGGGTTATTCAAATTTACCCAGCACACCGGTCTCGAGGATCACCACTACGCTCGCATGACTCGCCGTGAGTTCCTTGCCATCTTCGCCGCAGGAGCTACAAGCAGCATAACCCAGACCCAGCAGTTAGGGGGTATGGCGTCGCGCGGGGTCAGGCCGCAACCTCGCGGAAAACCCTCAGGTCTCCCCTTTCATGCGCACTTCACCGACGTGGCCTACCATGCGGGCTTGCGCGCTCCGGTTGTCTACGGCCCGCCAGATCGCATGGATTACATTATCGAATCCATGGGCTGCGGGGTAGCTTTCCTCGACTACGACAACGACGGCTGGCTGGACATTTTTCTGCTGTCGGGGACGCGCCGAGAGGGTCCGGTCGAGGGGGCCACCAATCGTCTTTACAAGAACAATCGTGACGGTACGTTCACCGATGTGACCACTAAGGCGGGTTTGGTACGCCAGGGCTGGGCTTGTGGCGTGAGTGTCGGCGACTACAACAACGATGGGTTCGAGGATCTCTTTATCACCGGCTGGCCTCAGAACATTCTTTACCGCAACAACGGCGACGGCACTTTCACTGATGTGACGGAGGTGGCGGGCCTGTTGCATCCCGGCAAGCGCTGGGGCACTGGCTGCACATGGGTGGACTACGACCGCGACGGCCGCCTGGATCTGTTCGTCTCCAACTATCTCGATTTCGACTTTGATAAAATCCCGCCCACGGGAAAGGACCCCAACTGTAATTTCAAGGGCGTTCCTGTCAATTGTGGCCCGCGCGGGCTTTTCCCGGAGCGTCCAATGCTCTACCACAACGACGGAGACGGAACCTTCACGGACGTCACGGCACGCTCCGGTGTTGGTGCGGCGGCACCCGAGTTTGGCCTGGCCGTAGTGGCGGCGGATCTGGACGGCGACGGCTGGCAGGACATCTACGTGGCGTGCGACTCGACTCCTAGCCTGCTCTTCCACAACCGCGGAGACGGCACTTTTTCGGAGCAGGGCCTGCAATCCGGTTTGGCCGTGAACGAGGACGGCAACGAGCAGGCTGGCATGGGTATCGCGATCGGCGATTTCGACACCGACGGCCGGCTGGATGCGCTGAAAACCCATTTTGCCGAAGACACGGTGGCGCTGTATCGAAATATAGGCCACCTCGTGTTCGATGACGTCACCTTGCGCTCCGGGTTGGGTGTCGAGACCCGGTATGTGGGTTGGGGGGACGGCATCGTTGACCTCGACAACGACGGCCTGCCGGATCTCTTCTGGGTTACGGGGAGCACCTTCCCCGAGGTGCAGCGGAAGCATCCGGAGTATGCGCACAAGACGCCTCGCGTGCTCTTCCGCAACCTGGGTGGCAGCCGATTCGAGGAGCTTCTGAACGCTGCCGGTGAGGCGATCGCCGAAGCGCATTCCAGCCGCGGCGTGGCCTTTGGGGACTTTGACAACGACGGCGATCTCGATATTTTGATCATGAACATGAACGAGCCACCGTCGCTGTTGCGGAACGATGTCCGTGGCGGCGGACACTGGCTGAAAGTGAAGCTCGTGGGAACA
>QHYI01000163.1 GCA_003223245.1 Acidobacteriota bacterium | reverse complement strand
CGACATTTTGGCCCCCTGTCAGCTTTTGACTTCCCACCCCAAGGGCGGGTCAGCTTAGCGAGCCAGCCAAACGGCTTTGGCGATCAAGGATTACGCTGCGAAGAGAATCCGGACACCCTTTAGCGGCGCATCTCGTTAACGTACACGGCGGAAAACTACTCTAGCGTCTTCGGACTTGTCAAGCGAAAACTTCTAACGAAAACTTCTAACAGCGAAAACTTCTAAAAATCTTCTGATGCCCAAAGACAAGGCTCGCGCGCGCGCCGCGAGCGACACTTTGCCGCGCATTTTAGGTCTCGAAAGGCGCCTAACCTTCCGGTAACCCGTCTTGACGCAGCTCGCGAAACAGATGCATGTTCGATTGCAGGACGACGTGAGGAGTTAGAAAGTAGGCGGAGGGAATGGGCCGGTCATTCACAAGATGGTCCACCACCAAACGCACTGCCACTTGGCCCTGAAGGTAGGGACGTTGGTGAATCGAGGCCAGAATAAGACCCCGCTCAAAGTAAGGAACCATTTCCCTAACCAAGTCGGTGGCAATCACTTTGATTTTGTCACGCAGGCTGCTGGCTCCGATCGCGTGGCACACCGGCAGGCAATTCGCCGTGCTGACGTACAACCCTCCCAAATGCGGATGGCGGCCGAGGAGGTCATAGACTTTCTGAAAGGTTTCGTCTTCGTCATCATGTCCCTGGACAACCTCAAGGGTCCTGCTTTGAGGCGAGAAGCGAGTGAAGCTTTCGGAAAAGGCTTGAACTTTTTTTCGGTGGTCCTCTGTGATTGTGCTCCCGGTGATTACCGCGACGACCGCCTTCGCACCGAGCAGCTTAGTCATCAATTCAGCTGCAAGATGACTGCTCACGACCGGGTCAACCGAGACTACTGCAGAGCGGGCCGTGCCCGGAGCGTCGGTGTTCACGCAAATCACGTGGGTATGGCGCTCTTCCGCATGATTGATCAGCGGCGCAAGATTCTCGGGGTTGCCCGGGACAAATAGCCAGGGCCTGCGGGCGGCCACGAACAAGCTCTGCCATCGTCTCCCGCTCGCCAACTCCTAATCGTTCGAACGGGCGATAGATGACTTCCACGCCGAGATCCCGGTAACGACGCGCTTCAGTGAGAAATCCTTCGCGAACTTCGTCGAAAAAATAGTGGACCTCACGTGGGAGGCACAGCCCAATCCGTATGGTCGCCTTGCCAACCGACAAGGCGCGAGCCGCGAAATTGGGCCGGTATTTGTGTTCCCTCGCGATTTGCAGAATGCGTTTCCGGGTGTCTTCGCTGATCTCTTTGCGGCCATGGAGAGCGCGGTCGACTGTCCCAATCGACACACTAGCCAACCGCGCGATTTCTTGAATGCCGATTCTTTTCATGAACCTGGACCCTCAGTCTACATCCGAGAAAGAGAATTTGCAGCACGCTCCCGAGCGCCCGGCCGCACGAGGTTGCATGGAATGCGTTCGCGCGGCCATCGAGAGGGCGGATCGGTGATGGGCCCTCCCCTCCACGCAGCGGGGGGATGAGAGGGTTGCCGTGTACGGGCACGGATTGGCTTCCCTGCTTCGTCCGGGCACGCTAGCGTTGTGCCTCAGCGCCAGAAGTGCAGGCACGGCGCTCGACCGAGAGCTTTCGCCAAAAGCCGCTCCCTGCCTCTGGCCTTTCCTCCACCTGCAGGCTGCGGACGATATTCACCTATATCGCTTGATTGGCTTGGTTTGTCCGAAGGGTGTTAAAATCTGCTCGCCATGCGCGCAGTTCGCAGGACAGCGGGTTTTCTGTCAGTCGCCCTGGTTTTGGTCACGTGTTTGGGGGCGCAGAATGCACCCCGGCGAGGCGGCCCGCCGCAGCAGCAGTTCCAAGAAGCCCTCTCGCACTATCAATCCGGCCAGTATGCTCTGGCGGCTGGGGAGCTGGAAGCCTTGGCGCAAAAAATTCCGCCAAGCTTTCAGGTCGACGAACTCCTGGGTCTTGTTTATTCTGCGGAAGGTAAAGATGAGGAAGCCAATCGCGTCTTGCAAGAAGCCGTTCGCTTGAACCCGGCTTCTGCGGCGGCGCGCGCAAACCTGGCCGTCAATCTGGCACGGCTCGGCAAGAGCAGCCAGGCAGAAGCGGAATTCAAACAGGCTGTCAAGGCCGAGCCGGATAATTTTGAGGCGAATCACGACTTTGGCGAGTTCTACGCCAGAGCGGGCAGGATGGGGCGCGCCATCCCTTACTTGGCCAGAGCCCAACATCTTCGTCCTTCCTCTTACGAAAATGGCTACGATCTGGCCTTAGCCTATGAGCAGAATGGGCAGCTCGAAGAGGCTCGCCGGCAGATTCAAGAACTCCTCCGCACCGGAGAAACAGCCGAATTGCACGACCTTCTCGCCGAAGTTGACGAACGGTCGGGGGATTATCTGGCTTCGGCAAAGGAATACCAGCAAGCCGCCCACCTGGATCCAAGCGAACAGAATATTTTCGACTGGGGCAGCGAATACTTGCTGCACCACACCTGGAATCCGGCGGTCGAGATTTTCTCCCAGGGAGTCGAGCGGTATCCCAATTCTGTGCCCTTCGCCGTCGGGCTGGGTCTGGCCCTTTACTGGCGTGGCGATTACGATGAAGCGGTAAAGGCCTTGCTCCGGGCCACCGATCTCGCCCCCTCCGATCCTCATACTTACTATTTCCTGAGCAACGCTTATGAACGGGCGCCGGGCGAAGCCAGCGAAATCATTGCGAGATTTCGACGTTTTGAGGATCTCTGTCCTAATGACACGCGGGCTGCTTATTATTACGCGATGAGTTTGTGGAAGTTCAAGGGAGCGGAAAATTCCGATGTCGTTCTGCCCCAGGTCGTATCGCTGCTCGAGAAGGCAGCGAGACTCGATCCTTCCTACGCTGACGTGCACTTGCAACTAGGAAAGCTCTACTCCGAGCAGCGCGAATACTCCGAAGCTGTCCCGGAATACAACCGGGCAGTCCAGCTCGACCCGAAGCTCATTGAAGCACACTATCTTTTGGGCCAAGCCTACGTCCACCTAGGGAAAAAGGAGCTCGCTGAGAAAGAGTTCGCCCTTCATCAAAAGCTCTACGCGCGCCACCTAGCCGAGGATAATCAAGAGCGCGAGCGGATTCGTCAGTTTGTTTATTCCATTCGGGGAAGCCAGAAGGACGGCCGGTCACAATAGGGAGGCTAAGCTGGTCTTGGCTAGGAGCTTAGGCGGCTAGGACTCCCGAGCGAACCGATGGCCTCGCGTTTAGGTCCGTTTCAGGGAACATCATCGGTTAGCGACAGAGCCATTGCCAGAAACTCCTGCCGAGCTTGAGGTGAAAGGGCGATGGGATTTCCAGCTGCAGACTCTTTCTGCGAAGCGGCGGATAACAGGCGGTCAATATTCTGCACATCGAGCGCGCCTTGCGGGCCGTTCCGGGTAAATTTTTTTAAGACCTCCTTGGCTTTCTCTATTTGGCCCGTCTTGAAATAAAGAACCCCCAGCGCTGAGTAACTTCCGGCCCACTGAGGCAGCAGCTCCACAGCCTTCTCGAGATACTTTTCCGCCTCCTCAGGATTTCCCTCCGTCGCCACAAGCACCCCCTTTCCCCAGAAAAGCCGGCCGGAATCCGGAGTCCGGGACAGCCCCTCACCGAGAACTTCACGGGCAAGAGCCGTATTCCCTGACCGAAGATAAGTCATCGCCAAGGACAAGTAGTTCACGTCGTTGTAAGGGCTCTTGGCAATCGCCTGTCGGAAAGAACGAACCGCTTCCTCCGTCCGCCCAAGGTGAGCTTCAATGTCGCCCAGCAGAGAGAGATAGGCCGGGTCCTGTTGCTCATTCGTCGAGATGTGTTGGATTGCGGCGAGCGCGTGCTGATAGTCATGGGCTCGAAAGTAGGCGTCGGCAAGGTCATAAGCTGCGTCACTTGAATGCGGGTCTGCCTGGAGAGCCGCCTGGAAGTGCGCGATCGCTTGGGCGTACAAACCATAGCGAGCCAAAAGAACGCCAACTCCCACCGCGGTTCGAAAATCGCCTTGGCTTATTTGATCCAGCTGCCCGATAGTTTGCTCCGCCGCGTCGGCCCGGCCAAGCTTGAGATAAGCTTCAGCTAGCAAATAGAGATCTCGAGGTCGGCCCGGATGCCGCTTCGCTTCTTCTTGCAATTGCGCCAAGTCGAATCTCGATTGCTCCTGCGGAGGAAGACCGGCGCGTTTATCCAAGTAGTCGAAAAGGTGCTGATAAGGATAAGGGCCTGGACTGGGATCACGGGACAGAGTTTCGAATACCTTCAAATCTCTTTCAGCAGCCTCCATCTCCTTGAGATTCCGCTCCGCCGTTGCCAACTTGTAATAAACTGGGGCTCGACGCGGTTCTAATTGCGCGCATCTCTCGAGAAGCGGAACGGCATCTCGATACTTTCCCTCTTGCATCTTTATATTCGAAAGTTCTAAAAGAGCGTCGACGTAATTCGGATCGGCCGCGACCGCTTGCCCCAGCCACGCTTCCGCCTCCTCAAGGTGGCCTTCCCGGCTGGCGATATATCCCATGTTATATAGGCACCCTGGGTTGCGCGGGTCGGACTTAAGCCCTTCGGAAAGATATTTTTTTGCCTGGTCAAATTGGCCAAGGTGACGGTAACAGAGCGCCAAAAACGCATAGGATCCCGCTGAAGGCTCGAATTTCAGAAGCTTCTCAAACTCTAGAATCGCTTTCTGAACCTTCCCGTCGCTGAAATAGCATTCCCCGAGCGCCGCGTGAAGATCGGGGCGCGTCGGAGCGGTCTTCACCCCGCTCTCTAGAAGCGGTATGGCATCCTCGTAGTAGGCCTGCGTCATCATGAGCCGGGCTAGAAGAAAAATGACGTCGGTGTTTTTTGGCGAAAGCTTGTGCGCCTGGGTCAGAAGCTCCAGCGCGTTCAGATCTTCGTGTTGGTTTTGATATGTCTCAGCCAGCAAGAAAAGCGTCGGAACGGATTTGGGCCGCAACCGGAGCGCTCGGCTAAGGGCCGCTTGAGCTCTTTCGATCTGCCCGTTTTGCAAGTACGCCTGGCCCAGATTGTGCAGGATTTCGAAAGTGCCGGGTTGGATCGCGTCCGCCGCTTCCAGTTCGCGCACGCCGGCTGCGTACTGCTTGTTGGCGGCAAGCGCCACGCCCAACGTAAAGTGCACCCTTACATCGTTTTTTGCCATCCCGGATAGTTGTTCCGCTGTCTTCAAACCCCGCTCCGTTTGCTTGGCCTGGAAATACGCTTGGACCAGATTAAACAGGGAGCGCGTGTCAGCGGGCTCGACCGCCTGGAAATACTGGATGGCCTCCTCCGCGCGATGTTCTCTGAGCAACACAAGACCAAGACTGTAATTTGCGTCTCGATTTGCCGGTTGCAGACGCAAAGCATGGCGAAATTCGTTTTCCGCCGGCTCGAACTTTTTTTCGAGAAAATAAACATTTCCGAGATTGCTGAGAATCTCGACCGAATCTGGCGCGATTTTCTGAGCCCTCTGGAAAGCCGTTGCAGCCAAGGCGTATCGGTGTTCCGCCTGGTAGATGAGCCCCAGCAAATTGTAACCTTGCGCATTGAAAGGATCGAGTTTCAGCCCTTCGTCGACCTTTTCGTGGGCTTGCTGGACGGAACCCCTTTGCAGCAAATATTCTGCGGCAGAAAACAAACGGCTTCCTCGACTTTCTGGGTTCGTGACGCCCTGAGAGGGGGATGCCGCAGGTGCGCGCTGTGCGCCTCGAGCTGGAGGCGGGAGCAAAAAGATCAGAATGCTCAAGGGACCCGAAGCAAACCTCATAGCGCCTAGTTTAATCCCGCTGGTGGAGCCTCCGCCCAGGCCCTTTCCTCCTTTTCCACCTTTATCCATAAGGACTCGGACAAGCCGGATCGCATGTGGGCAACCAGTCCGAGCAGGTTGCCCGGCGTCCTGTGCACCAGAGCAGTCTAAGTCGAACGGCCATTGACAGCAATCCGCGCTATGGGTATCTTCATCCGTGCCGTTAACGGACACGGTACGGATTTCTGCGAGGAAACCATGGCCGCCTGTTCTCGATCATCGTAGATCGTCGCGGCAACCGTGCCGAGCATTCCAATCATTCGGTGGCCGGACCTTCAAGCGGGGAGGATGTTTTAGGCTCCGGCCCTGGAGATAAGAAGTTGAAGTAAATCGTGAAGCGCTTTGAATTACCGAAGGCACCGCCAGACCAGACTGGCACGGTGAAAGCTTGGTTTGCGCCGGTCACGATTCCCAGCTACCTGCCCATGCTGCCCGACAAGAACCCGATGTTCTTGGAGAAGCGCGTCTACCAAGGAAGCAGCGGGCGTGTCTACCCACTTCCCTTCACCGATCGCATTGCTACAAAAGCGGTTGAACACCAATGGCAGGCCGCGCATCTAGAAAATGAATTCATTCGCGTGATGGTGTTGCCGGAGATTGGCGGCCGAATCCATGTGGGGCTGGACAAAACAAACGGCTATGACTTCTTTTACCGCCAAAACGTAATCAAACCTGCGCTGGTGGGCCTCGCCGGTCCATGGATTTCCGGCGGCGTCGAGTTCAACTGGCCTCAGCATCACCGGCCCGCCACGTTCATGCCGGTCGAGGCGAAAATTGAAAAGCATGCTGACGGCTCGCAGACGATTTGGTGTTCCGATCACGATCCCCTGAACCGCATGAAGGGGATGCATGGCATCTGCCTCCACCCAGCAAGAAGCTACATCGAGCTGAAGGTCCGACTCTATAACCGTACGCCGTTTATGCAGTCCTTCTTGTGGTGGGCCAATGTCGGGGTACCCGTTCATGAACTCTACCAATCCTTTTTCCCCCCGGACGTCCAGTATGTTGCCGACCACGCCAGGCGCGCAGTGAGCCGCTTTCCTCTTTGCGAAGGCTTCTACTATGGTGTGAACTACGGCGAGCGAGCAAGAAATGGCGTTCCTGACGACGAACGGCCTCGAAGCTACGTCCCGCCCGGCACTTACGCAGCGAATGACCTAAGTTGGTACGCCAATATCCCTGTGCCCACCAGCTACATGGCCGTCGGCTCTGCAGAAGATTTTCTGGGAGGCTATGACCACAAGCGAAAGGCCGGCTTGATTCATGTTTGTGATCATCACATCTCGCCTGGCAAGAAGCAGTGGACCTGGGGAAATCATGACTTCGGCTATGCTTGGGACCGCAATCTGACCGATGAAGATGGACCCTACATCGAATTGATGGCCGGGGTCTTCACGGATAACCAGCCCGATTTCTCCTTCCTGGCTCCGGGGGAAAGCAAAGTCTTCAGCCAGTATTGGTACCCCATCCAGGAAATCGGGCCGGCCCAAAAGGCCAACCGGGATGCCGCGCTCAGTTTGCGTTTCTCGGAGGGAAAGGGGCAAGTGGGGATTTGTGTCACCCAACCATTCCCAGGAGCAAGCGTGCGTTTGATGGCGGGCCGCGATGAAGTCCGTGTGTGGACGTGTGACCTGGTGCCTGGGCGGCCAATGCTCGAACCATGTGAATTGCCCTCAGCCGCTAAGGAGACGGACATCCAAGTCCTTGTTGAAACAAAGCAGAACAGGGAACTGCTCCGGTACTCGCCACCGCCCAGGGAGAAGCGCACATCCCCGGCGCCGGCTACAGCTCCGCCGCTGCCCGAGCTCATTGAAAGCAACGACGAGTTGTACCTAACCGGATTGCATCTTGACCAATACCGGCATGCCACACGGTATCCCGACACCTATTGGCGTGAAGCACTCCGCCGCGACCCGGGCGACGCACGATCGAACAACAGAATGGGTCTGTGGCACCTCCGGAGAGGCGAGCTTCCGCAAGCTGAGGAGTATTTCCGCAAAGCTATCTTGAGATTGACGAAATGGAATGCCAATCCCGCAGACGGAGAGGCGTATTACAACCTCGGACTAACCTTGCGTTACCTCGGTCGTGATCGGGAGGCTTACGATGCCTTTAGTAAGGCGATGTGGAATCAGGCATGGGAGTCTCCCGCCTGCCTGGCGCTCGGAGAGCTCGACGCCAAACGGGGCGACTGGCAGAAGGCTAGGCAACACCTCGAGGATTGCCTGCGGAGAAATGCGGACCATTTGATGGCGCGGAACCTCGCGGTGATCGTGTTGCGCAAGCTGGGGGAGCTGGAGGAAGCGCAAGATCTGCTGCGCGAGACACTGTCGCTCGATCCTTTGGATTGCGAGGCTCGCTATCTTGCTGGCGGCTTGTCCAAGGTGGAGAACCAGGTGCTTCTGGACAAGGCGATTGAGTGCGCACGCGCCGGTCTGTTTCAAGAAGCGATTGAGATAGTGAACCGCGCCGACGAAAAAGCGAAAGACGGCTCCGTCCCCATGATGCGTTATGCTTGCGGCTATTTTCTTGAGCAGCTGGGCGATACAGCAGGCGCAGCTACGGCTTATGCGGGGGCGGCAGCGGCGAGTCCGGATTATTGCTTTCCCAGCCGACTGGAGGAGATGATCTTTCTCGAGGCAGCTCTCGCTCGGAATCCGGCGGACGCTCGAGCCGCATACTACCTCGGGAATTTTCGGTATGACCGGCGAAGGCATCATGAAGCCATTCGTCTCTGGGAGCAATCGGCACAACGCGACCCTTCCTTTTCTGTTGTATGGCGGAACCTTGGAATTGCCTATTTCAATGTGATGGGAGACTCGCGGGCGGCGCGGTCCGCGTTTGATAAGGCATTGCGCGCCAACCCTGAAGACGCTCGAGTGCTTTATGAGCGCGACCAATTGTGGAAGCGAGCGGGAGAATCACCAAAGCGACGGCTTGCCGAGTTGGAAAGATATCCGACCCTGGTCAGTTCTCGGGACGATTTGTCGATTGAACTGGCCACTCTTTATAACCTTACCCGTCAGCACGAAAAGGCTCTCGAGGTGATCGGCTCGCGCCAGTTTCAACCGTGGGAAGGCGGTGAGGGGTTGGCCCTCGACGAGCATGTGCGGACGCACCTCGGGCTCGGCCGTCAAGCCCTGGCTAAAGGAAATCCTACAGAAGCCCGCGCATTCTTTGAGGCCGCATTTCATTGCCCCGAAAATCTTGGCGAAGCTAAGCACGTCTTGGCCAATCAAAGTCATGTCTTTTATTGGCTTGGGGTTGGTTTCGCGGCCAGCGGAGATTCGGCCGCAGCGCGGCAATGGTGGCAACGGGCTGCGGGGCAGAAGGGTGATTTCCAGCAGATGAGCGTCAAGCCATACTCGGAAATGACCTATTACAGTGCGCTGGCGCTGAAGCGCCTTGAGTGCCACGCCGAAGCAGAGGATCTCTTGCGTTCGGTGCTCAAGCACGCCGAGGAACTCATTCGACGCCCAGCTGTTATCGATTACTTCGCGACGTCGCTCCCAACCATGCTGCTGTTCGAAGACGATCTGCAAATGCGGAACCGCATCAAGGGGACATTCCTTAAAGCTCAAGCCTACCTCGGGCTAGGCGACGGGAAAAAGGCGCAGCAGCTCATTAACGAAGTCCTTTCGCTCGATCAGAGCTATCCCTTCGCTGCGGATTTCTTGGAAGAACTAGAGCTGCAACTCGTGGACGTTTCGCACTCTCGGTGATCATGGCTAGCCGCGCCGCCTCTCGAACCAAAGAAGGGGAACGCTTTAACGCCGCGTATGTATTAACGATCGCCTCGGCGGGAGCGCTTGGCGGATTATTGTTCGGCTACGATTGGGTTGTCATCGGCGGGGCGAAGCCATTCTACGAGAGCTATTTTCGGCTCACATCCGAAGAACTCATCGGCTGGGCCAATAGCTGCGCCCTGATCGGCTGCCTCTTCGGATCTTGCCTTTCGGGCGGATTAAGCGACCGCCTGGGCCGCAAGAAGCTGCTGATCCTCTCGGCGATACTTTTTGGCATCTCCTCGGTGTTGACGGGCTGGGCGTTCACCTTTTCGTTTTTTATTGTTTGGCGCATCATCGGTGGCGTCGCTATCGGCATGGCTTCAAATGTTTCTCCCACCTACATTGCGGAGATCAGTCCGGCGAGCTGGCGTGGGCGGCTCGTAGCAGCGAACCAGTTGATGATCGTGATCGGGGTTTTGCTGGCGCAGATTGTCAACTGGCTGATCGCCGAGCGGGTTCCGCAAAATGCAACGGCTGAAATGATTCGGGTGTCCTGGAACGGACAATACGCCTGGCGCTGGATGTTCACGGTAATCGCGGTTCCAGCGATGGTTTTCTTCGTCACCGCTCTATTCATCCCCGAGAGCCCACGTTGGCTGGTAGCAACTGGCGACAGCGTGGGCGCCCGGTTGGTTCTGGCGCGCATCGGCGGAGAACCATACGCGCAGCATACCTTGTCGGAAATCGGGGGCACCTTGGAAACAGAAGCGCAAACTGGATCCGCCTGGCAGCAGCTGCTTTCGCCGCGAATTCTGAAGATTCTGGTCATCGGAGTCGCGCTTGCTGTCCTCCAACAGTGGAGCGGGATCAACATCATTTTCAATTACGCGGAAGAGGTTTACCGCGAGGCAGGATACGGGGTCAGCGGCGTTTTGTTCAACATCGTGATCACCGGCGCGGTCAATCTTCTTTTCACGCTGATTGCGTTCGGACTGATCGACCGCTTCGGACGCCGGGCCTTGATGTTATTTGGCTGCGCCGGAATTGCGCTTTCACATACCGTATTAGGATTCACTTACCGCATGGGACTGAAAGGTTTGCCGATTTTGCTCCTCACACTCTGCGCCATTGGTTTTTATGCGCTCACGCTGGCGCCAGTGACTTGGGTGCTCATCTCGGAAATCTTCCCCAACCGCGTGCGCGGTGCGGCGGTCTCCGTCTCGGTTTCGGCGCTCTGGATTGCATCTTTCCTGTTGGCCTTTAGTTTCCCAATGTTGAACAAGGATTTAGGTTCGGCCGGGACCTTCTGGAGCTATGCGGGGATCTGCTTGCTCGGCTTCCTTTTTGTTTACTGGCGTGTGCCGGAGACACAAGGCAAGACCTTGGAACAGATCGAACGCGATCTGACGGGAAGACCCGCAGGCGCCTGGTAAGAAAAAGAAGTTTAGACGAGTGCTTCCCCATGGTCAGCGGATACGGAAAATGGAAGTCTAAACTGATTCGCCCACATCTTTACCAAAACACGCTCTAATGACCGTAATCACAGAAGACGTAATTGTTGGTGGACTGCATCGCGTCACGTTGGACAATGGCATGGTGCGGGCGCGGTTCCTGCCAGAAATAGGCGGCAAAATGACCTCTCTGGTCAGGATCTCCAGCGGCCACGAGTTTCTCCTTCAGCCACAAAGGCCTCTCCGCCGTCCGACATACGGCGATCCGTTTGAAGCATTTGACACCAGCGGCTTCGATGAATGTTTGCCGACTGTGTCAGCCTGCCGTGACCCAACCAGCGGGCAGTTGCTGCCTGATCACGGAGAACTATGGTCCGTATATTGGCAGGTCAGGATTTCGAGTGAGCAGCTCTGTCTTTCCGCCTCCGGAAGAGTCCTACCATATCGCTTAACCAAAACCGTTCGTCTCGAATCGCAAGATGTAGTCATCGATTATGAGCTTGTGAATGAGAGCGATTCAGAAATCAAATTCCTTTGGTCGGCGCATCCGCTGCTGGCGGTGGAGCCTGGAAGCAAAATCGTCCTGCCAGCCGAGGTCAAGGAAGTGTTGGTCAACTACTCGCTCAACGATCGCCTGGGGAAATTCGGCGACAGATGTTATTGGCCGGTGGCGGAAGCCCGGGGTGTCAGCCGACGTCTTGACATCCTGGCTCCTCCGACCGCCGGCTTTGCGGACAAGGTGTTCACTGGTGGGCTTACCGAAGGGAATTGCTCGTTTCTAAAGCCGGCTTCCAGCGAATCGATTTCCTTTCTCTTTGACTCGATGACCGTGCCCTACATCGGCCTTTGGATCTGCCAGGGCGGATGGCCCGACCCCTCGCATGGGCACTACACGGCGGCCCTGGAGCCATGTAGCGGGCGGCCTGATTCCTTGTGCGAAGCGATTGCGCGTGGAGAAAACGATCTGCTCCGACCCGGCAGCACCAAGAACTGGAGCTTGCGGCTGCGAGTACAGCAGATCGACCAACAGCGGTTCTGCTGAGCTTACGTCGCTCTGTAATTGGAGGATTGATCATGCGCGTCCCTCTCCGCTCGATACTCCTGATTACTACGTTGGCAGCGAGTTGCTTGTTTGGTGCAAATCGTGCGCACCGGCGCGACACCTCGGGTCGACAGGCGAAGGTTGCTATGGTCTACCCCGATCACGACCAAGGTAAGTGGGAGGGCTGGGGCAGTTCGCTGGCATGGTGGGGACGTGCCATTGGCGGAACCGGCAACGCCGACTACTATGCGGACCTTATTTACACGCTCAAGTCAGTCGATGGCTATCCTGGGCTCGGCCTCAATGTCGTGCGCTACAACGTGGGCGGTGGAGGAATCAATCAGCCACGCGAAAACAAAGGTCCCAAACTGAAATGGCAAATGGATATTCACGGATATTGGGTGGATCCAAACACCGAGGATCCCAATTCACCCAGCTGGAATTGGGCCGCTGACTTGAACCAGCGCACCATGATGCTCAAGGCTCGCGAGCGCGGCGCAGATGTGTTCGAGCTGTTCTCCGACTCGCCCATGTGGTGGATGAATTCCAACAGCAGCACCGCGGGCAGCGACAGCGGGGGCGACTGCCTCGCGCCAGCCAACTACGAGCGCTTTGCTGTCTATTTGGCCACCGTAGCGCGCTATGCTGCCGACCATTGGGGAGTTAAGTTTCATTCGGTAGAGCCGTTCAACGAGCCGTCGGCTGACTGGTGGAAGTATCCCCAACGTCAGGAGGGCTGCCACTTCGATATCGCCACCCAAAAAGTCATTCTCGAGAAATTGCGGCAGGCGCTCGACCGAGGGCAGCTCAGCGAAGTGCCCATTGCAGCTTCCGACGAAAACGATGTTGATGTTGCCTTGCACACCTGGAGTGCCTTCGATACCGCCACAAGAGCAATGGTCGGAAAAGTGAATGTGCACGGCTATTACCGAGGCACGCACCCTTACCGAGGATCTAACCGAAATACCCTTCGGCAAGCGGCCGGGGACAAAGACATTTGGCAATCGGAGTACGGCGGTCCGGACGGCTCAGGCTTCGAGATGGCTCAGTCCATTATTCTTGATGTCCGCGAGTTCAAGCCCAGAGCCTGGGTCTACTGGCAGCCGGTGGAACCCGAGTCCGGGTGGGGCTTTATTAATGCCACATACGTCGACACTGGGGACCAGATCAAGCCCGAGACCCGAACGGACCTGGTTCGCGTTAATCGGAAATTCTTCGTATTTGGACAATTCACCCGCTATGTGCGGCCCGGTTTTCACATCATCGAAATAAACGATCCAAACTCGATTGCAGCCTACGACGAGAGCGAGCGAAAGTTGGTGATTGTCACCGTGACCGGCGCTGACCGAGTGTCGATCAGATATGATTTGTCAAAGTTCAACGCTGCCGGTCGTGTTGTTCAGCGGATTGCCACTACGACGGCTCCCGGAGGCGAGGTCCCCGACTGGAAACAGCACAGCGATAGGTTATCGTTTGATCCAGCAAAGAAGACGTACACCAGCGATCTGTATCCAAGATCGGTATACACGTTTGTGCTGGAAGAAGTGTCGCGGACCACTGGCCCTGGTGGGTCGCGACGACTGCGCTGACCGCACCATGCCGTCATGCCCTCGTCGCCCAGAGAGAGTAGGGAAGCTATTCCTGTGTCGTTGTCGAGGCCGGCGTTAAGGGTATCGCAATGCGGTCGAGCGCTGGCGCGTACCCCGTGGGGTTTCCGAATCGGACGGTATTCGAACCAGCCTTTAACTGAACCGGGATTACCGTGCTGGTGGGCAAGCTGAAGCTGCTGCCATTTAAATCCAGTTCCGCACCGGGGCCCCCGTTGACGCTTATGAAAAATGACCGCGGCCCGCTGGTCAAATAGTCGATCTCCATCTCATACGTTCCGGAGACTGGGACGGTAACGTCAGAGAAGAGTACGTCGTTTTCCGGGCTGCCGCCGATGAAGCCTGCCTCCGCAGCGCCCGAGCAATATTCGCAGTAAAAGTGTCCTGTCCCGCCTTCCAGTGTGGCATTCTCCGCTTCGTAGGTGATGGACTCTGGAGGAGAAGCAGATCCATTTCCGCTAATCACGATACGATCCAAGTCGGGGGCATAACTCGTGGGGTTGCCGAATTGGATGCTGTTAATTCCCTCCTCCAACTCGACGGGTACGGTTGTGCTCGATGGCAGGAAAAAACTTCCCCCACCTACGTTGAGCGTTGTGAAATGACCGCCGCTGACGCGGAAAAGTAACGAGCGAGGTCCCTGAGTCATTGAATCGATTTGCATCAGATAGGTTCCTTTGCGGGGGACGACGACGTTTGGGAAAATGACGTAGTTGTTAGCGCCACAACAAAGGCCGCCAACCTTTTTTCCACCAGAGCATGCCGCACACTTGGCAATTACGGCAGTACCGTTTAGCGTGGCTGCTTCTGCCTCATAGCTTTGCGAAATGGCTGAAGGCGCTTCCGCGGCACTTCCTCTGGCCGTCAGCTTCAGCAGTCGTGCGCTGTGGCCAGGGATAACCGCACTGAAGCCGTGGTTGAAGTTTCCAAGATCAAGGTGGCTCCACAAATCACGCACCTGCGTTGCGTTCGCGAAGCCCATACGGCTCCATGGGAAATCGACGGGAGAGGGAAACGCGTTCAGGTTGAACAAAGCCACGTAATACGTTCCGTCGCCAAGCGCTGATGCCCAAACAGGTGTGTCGCCGCCTAAAATCTGCTGTCCGGGATGTCCGGACTGATTTACCGCGATCACCTCGTCATTGCTCAACAGCTGTTTGCCTATATCGTCCAGCGCAGTCAAGTCGCCGCCGAGATACATCGGAGCGTTGGCTATCGCCCATAGTGTCGTGGCGGTTCGGCGCTCTTCGTCGCTCAAGCCTGAGCTGGCGCTGCCCACCTCGAGCGAGTCGAGATCATTCCACCCGAGTGTGACACCAGAAGCGTTTTGCCATCCCACAAGGTCGTAAAAGCGGTATGAAGTCAAGGCCCAGTTTGTGCTCGTGGCGCAGTTGCGCTCGCAGTCAACGTCACCCTCAATCCGACGCGCATTGGAATACTGCTGCCAAATACTAAGATAGTCCTTGTCCAGCGCCCAGGAGATGGTCAACCAAATTGGGCGCTCGCTTTGGGCAATCGCGGTGGACCAAGCCCGTACATCCGCCCGGTTGTCGATAGATAAGTTATAGCTGTAGGAACCCGGCGTAACGCCGTCAAGCTTAATGAGATCAAAGCCCCACGAAGCAAACAAATCCACCACAGAATTCATGTATTCCTGTGCGCCCGGCTTTGCAAAATCAATCTTATAGTGATAAGGAGACGTGGTTCCCGGTATGCCAAAGGCATTGCCTGCTCGATTCGGAACTGCGAGTATGTCCTGAATATGGTAGGGCGTTCCAAGGATGGTGGGGTTGGCGACAACAGCCGGATATTCCACACCTGGAATCCAATAAATTCCAGCTTTTTGGCCGTTCTGGTGAATGTGTGCGACGAGAGCAGAGATGTCGGGAAAGGTTGCGGGGTTGGGGATCGGGCGCCCGTAACTATCGAAACTACCTTGCCATCCGGAGTCCAGATTAATGTAACGGAAACCATGGACCTGAAGGCCGGAAGCCCGCAGCGCATCCGATTGGACGATCATGTTTGCCTGGGTAAGAAAATTACTCCGTACCGTTTGCTCGGGAAAGCTACTCCACCCCAGATATGGTTTGTCGCCGGCTCCGTTGACCTGCGCATTGGCCAGAGAGCCGAGGAAGAAGCACAGCGCCGCAAGGATCTTCGTCAAGCGATGACCGAGGCTCTGTGTAATCATTCGTTTTCGCAAGCTCAAGGCGCGCCCTCCATGGGTCTTATCGAGGCTGGTCTTCATCACTTCTTCGGTACTGGGTTTGAATCGGCGCCGTTCCGTCTTTCCTCGTATACGCCCCTGTTGTCCGGCGCGGCGGATGTACCTCAAGGCACTTTTGGTTCAGAGCGCAAGTCACTTGTGAAGGAATCGGACGCGGCAACAATGGCGATTTGTGCCCGGAGTAGTCAATCCGGGAAAAGCTGGAAAGATACGCGAGACAACACCTGTCTGGCCTGTTCTTTAACAGGCGAGGCTGCTTTCAGTCACTAGAATCAGCAATTGCGTTTGGCGGGGCGGATTCTCGCAAAAGCAAGGGGCCGCGCAAGCCGGCCCGCGCGAGCCAAGAAAAGCGTGGTCTTCGGTTTTGCCGATTCAGGCAGCCGGAACGGCGGTTACCGCCGGGTCGGAGGCTCTTTTCGTCGGGCGATCTAAGGCCAGGTCGAAGCGATCGAGGTTCATCACTTTGTTCCACGCCGCCACAAAATCTTCCACAAACTTCTCCTCTGAGTCTGCGCACGCATAGACTTCCGCGAGGGCGCGCAGCTCGGAGTTCGAACCGAAGATCAGGTCCACACGGGTGGCGGTCCACTTCAGTTCGTTTGTCTCGCGGTCGCGCCCCTCGTAGACGCCTCCCGAGCCATTGGACTTCGGCTGCCAGTAGGTGCCCATGTCGAGCAGGTTAACGAAGAAGTCGTTCGTGAGACTCTCCGGCCGCTTGGTGAAGACGCCGTGAGGGGCCTTCGCGTAATTTGCACCGAGAACGCGCAGGCCACCGACCAGAAGGGCCATTTCAGGCGCTGTGAGCGTCAACAGTTGCGCCTTATCGATCAGCAACTCCTCCGGTGCTACGCCAAGCTTGGCCTTCTGGTAGTTGCGGAATCCGTCCGCAACCGGTTCGAGATAGGTGAAGGACTCCACATCGGTCTGCTCCTGGGACGCGTCCGTGCGCCCCGGCGTGAAGGGAACTTTTACGTCGTGTCCACCGGCCTTCGCGGCCTTTTCGACCGCCGCACAGCCGGCGAGAACGATCAGGTCGGCAAGAGAAACCTTCTTCGTTTTCTTGCCGTTGGAGTGGGAACTGTTGAACTTCTTTTGGATCGCTTCTAGCGTGCGCAGCACCTTCGCCAACTCCGCCGGCTGATTGACCTCCCAGTCCTTCTGGGGTTCAAGACGGATGCGCGCGCCGTTCGCTCCGCCGCGCTTGTCGGAGCCACGGAACGTCGCCGCCGAGGCCCAAGCGGTCCCGACCAGTTCCGAGATGGAAAGCCCCGATGCGAGAATCTGGCGCTTGAGATCGGCAGTGTCCTTCGCGTCGATCAGCTTGTGATCGACCGCCGGAACGGGGTCTTGCCAAATCAGGTCCTCCGCGGGGACCTCCGGGCCGAGATAGCGGGAACGCGGGCCCATGTCGCGGTGCGTGAGCTTGAACCATGCGCGGGCAAACGCGTCTGCGAACTCATCCGGATGCTCGAGGAAGTGGCGGGAGATCTTCTCGTAGACCGGATCCATCCGCAAAGCGAGGTCCGTGACCAGCATAGTCGGCGCATGACGCTTCGACGGGTCGAAGGCATCCGGAATAGGCGTGGCGCCGCCTTTTGCTTGAAACTGATAGGCGCCGGCCGGGCTCTTGGTCAGCTCCCATTCGTAGCCGAACAGGTTCTCGAAGTAGTAGTTGCTCCACTTCGTTGGCGTCTGAGACCAGGTCACTTCCGGGCCGCCGGTGATCGCGTCTTTGCCTTTGCCTCTGCCATAACGGCTCTTCCAGCCGAGGCCCATCTCCTCAATGGGCGCTGCCTCGGGCTCGGGCCCAACCAGTTTCGGATCGCCAGCGCCGTGCGTTTTGCCAAAGGTGTGACCGCCGGCAATCAGCGCCACCGTTTCCTCGTCGTTCATGGCCATGCGGCGGAACGTTTCGCGAATATCCTTGGCCGCCGCGAGAGGATCCGGCTTGCGGTTCGGCCCTTCCGGATTCACATAGATGAGCCCCATCTGCACGGCAGCGAGCGGATTCTCAAGCTCCCGGTCGCCCGTGTAGCGCTCGTCGCCAAGCCAGGTGTCTTCCTTGCCCCAGTACACGGATTCGTCCGGCTCCCACACATCGGGGCGCCCGCCGCCAAAGCCGAACGTCTTGAAGCCCATGGCCTCGAGCGCGACATTGCCGGCGAGGACCATCAGGTCGGCCCAGGAGATTTTCCGGCCGTATTTCTGCTTGATCGGCCATAGCAGCCGGCGCGCCTTGTCGAGGTTAGCGTTGTCCGGCCAAGAGCTGAGCGGCGCGAAGCGCTGCTGGCCGGTGCCGGCGCCGCCGCGGCCGTCGCCGATGCGGTAGGTGCCCGCGGCGTGCCACGCCATGCGAATGAAGAGCCCGCCGTAGTGGCCGAAATCCGCCGGCCACCAGTCTTGGCTGTCGGTCATCAGCGCGCGGAGGTCCTTCTTCAGCGCTTTGAAATCGAGTTTCTTGAACTCTTCGGCGTAATTGAATGCCTCGCCCATGGGATCGGACTTGGGCGAGTTCTGGCGGAGAATCCTGAGGTTCAACTGGTTCGGCCACCAGTCTCTGTTCGACCTCATTCCCACATTGGTGGTCCCGTGTACGACCGGGCACTTCGCTTCAGTTGCCATGATTTACTCCTTCCTTCCGTTGGTCAAAAAATTGAGTCAAAAAACTGTGGCGAATGGCGAGCCCATCTTGGCTTTCCAATCGAGCAACCGTTAGCGGCTATGCTGGCGGACGCGCGCCGTTTATCCGGGATTCACGCGCGTTGGAAACCTTACGAGAAGAGCGCGGCAGAGCGCACTTCGAGCAAAGCCCCCGGAAAATCAATTCGCACTCGTGTAGAACCCGCCTGCCGAGGGTGCGCGAGGTAGGCCTGGGCACGTCGTACCACACCATGTCTTCTACATTGCCGCAGCGGTCGCAGATAAAGTGGTGATGGCGCATGCCTTTCGCATCGAATCGCGCGGCGCGGCCTTCGACGGCCACTTCCCGCACCAATCCCGCCTGCACCAGGTCCCGAAGATTGTTATAAGTCGTGGCCCGAGAACAGCGCGGATCCAAGCGATTCACGGCTTCGAAGATTTCCGCAGCCGTGGGATGCCTGTTGCATTCCCTCAAGAAGGCCATCACGGCGTAGCGCTGTGGTGTGCACCGCAACCCGCTGTCCTCGAAAGACCGCTTAATCGCCGCAGCGTTCATTAGACCGCTTAGAATATTTCTAATGTGATATTTTGTCAAGACTGGCGGCCTTCGTCCCTTCGTCGTGCTTCCCACTAGGCAGAGGTCAAATCATTCCCCACTAGTTCAATGGCTCTTTGGCCGAGGCTCGCGGCGCGGTCCATCTAAGATCAGTCATTGCGCGCGACGGTCCCACGTCGGTTCAGTGGCGTCCTCCCCGCTTGCAAATTCAGTTGGGAGCAGGTGGTGGCGCGATCAACTTTTGCAGCTTTTCGAATTCCCGCATTTCGTGTTCCGCCTGCACCGTTTTGCCTTCTTTTCGATAAAGACCCGCTAAACCGAAATGCGCCTGTGCGGCGAGTGAAGTTTCTTTTTCAAGGGCGATCACTCTCATCCATGCCTTTTCAGCGAGTGCCGCGTCGCCATCCTGGGAAGCAGCCTTGCCCAGCGAGTACAGCGTCTCCGGCATATCGCTTTTGAGACTGTCGGCCCGCTCGAGCTCTTGCTTCGCCTCATGCGCTTTCCCCTCTTGCAATAACGCCGCTCCGAGACGATATGCTGCCTCGGCGTTCCCCGGCTCCTCCTTAGCTTCCAAACGGAATTGCTCTTCCGCTTTGTCCCATTGCGCCGCCCCCGCGAACACCATTCCCAGTTCCATGCGCAACCCAGGCAGGTCGGGTCGCTGACGCAGAGCTTCCTCATATTCCTTTTGCGCTTGCGGCATTTGCCGCAGCACGAAATAGTTCTCGCCCATGGCCTGATGCGCGCGAGCGGAGTCCGGATAGGCGCTCAGCAACGCATCAATCGAGCTTTTGGACAGCAGGCCGCTGGCACGGCCGAGGTAATAAAGGAGGTCGGGGTTCCCGGGGCGCTTCGCCAGGGCCGCGCCAAGATTTGCGATCGCCTCCTGGTATTGCCCGGTCGCGATCTGGGCCACGCCTAACGCTTCCACCGCGTGAACGCGCTCCAAATGCGGAATGGCATCCGCAGCGTAGCCTTGCGACAGGAGCGCATAGCCCAGTTGCAAATGCGCCGCATCGAGGTCCGGGCTCAGCTCCAACGCGCGCCGGAGCGCAGGGATCGCCGCTTTGTAATTGTGCATCTCCGCGTAAACTTCGCCGAGATCGAGAAAACCCTCGGCGAGATTGGGACCCGCCTCGGTGGCCTTGCGAAATTCGCTGATGGCTTCTTCGAGTCTTCCCTGCTTGTGCGCCTCCACACCTGCCTGCATATGCTGCGCGACTTCCGGAGAAACATTTTGCAGGGCCAGCGACAAAAACAAGATCGCGAGTGTCATGGGCGTTCCGGTTCGCGGACTTCCAGAAACTGTTTGACTGGCACGTCTTTCAGCTCCTGATGCGCCCCCGACGGCCACCATACTTCAACGGCCGCGCGATCCGCATCTGCTAGACCAAAATGGAGGCGCTTGTCGTTTGCGGAGAGATAACTTCCGGCAGTAGTCGCGAATCTGGTTTGTCCATTCACTCGAACGCGCGCGCCGAGTCCGTCGCGGTTGCTGCGAGTGCCGCGCAACGTAATCGTCAGCCAATGCTGCCGGCCTCCTCGGTTCATCAACACAATTGGATGCCTGCCGAGGACGGTCATCACCGCATCCATCCAGCCATCATTATTCAAATCTCCTAAAGCCAACCCGCGTCCTGCAAGCGGCGTGGTAATTCCCGATTCCGCCGGCTCAAAACGTCCCTGGTGATTCAAGGCCAGCAGCGGTGGCTCAAGGTAGTGCAGCGAGTGATCAATGCTCTCCACGTTATCCAGGACGTGGCTCTGGGCCACCAGCAGGTCCTTCCAGCCATCGTTGTCAAAATCTTCCAGCCCCACGCCCCAACCGGAACTGCCGGAGGTCATCGCGCCGAGGCCGGTTTCCAAGCTTTGATTGCTGAACAATCCCTGTCCATCGTTGTGATAGGCGCCGTAGATTTCCCTTGGCAACACAGTCACAAAAATATCCGGCTTGCCGTCATTGTCGTAGTCCTGAAACACCGTGCCCATGCCCGAGAGCGGCCTGCCGTCCGAAGAAAGCGCCGCGCCCGATTCAAGCGCGCATTCCGCGAACGTCCCGTTGCGATTGTTGCGGAAGAGATATTGCTGCATGCCGTCATTGGCCACAAAAATGTCCGTGAAGCCGTCATTGTCGTAATCAGCGAAGGCAACGCCCAAAGCACGCCCTTTCTTTGCGGCAATGCCGGATTTTTCACTCACGTTTTCAAACGTGCCATCCCCACGGTTGCGGTACAGAAGGTTCGTCGTCGGCGGAAATTCCGCAGGCGGACAGTATGTTCGCCAAGCGCCATTGCAGGTCTTGCTGTGCTGCGTGTCCCATTCCATGTAGCGCGTCACGAAAAGGTCCAAATGACCGTCATTTTCGTAATCAAAAAATCCTGCGGAGGCCGACCACCCGCCGCCTTCCACTCCAGCCTTTGCCGTGACATCCGTGAAAGTTCCGTCTCCATTGTTGTGGTAGAGAATGTTCTTTCCGTAGTTGGTCACGTACAAGTCAGGATAGCCGTCGTTGTCGTAATCACCCACCGCTACGCCCATGCCGTAATTTCCTGACCCGGCATTGGCCAAGCCCGCAGCCTCGGTCACGTCTGTAAAGCTGCCATCTTTGTTCTGGCGATAGAGCCGATTCCAATACCGCGGATTGCCGCGGTCAAATTTTTCCGGAAGCCGCATGGGATCTGTCAACCGCCCCCCATTCACCAGAAAAACGTCCAATAAGCCGTCGTTGTTGTAATCGAGCAGGGCGACCCCGCCGGGCATGGTCTCGATGAGGTATTTCTGAGTGGTTGGTGAATTCTCGAGTGTGAAATCCAGCCCCCGCGGGAGCCTCGCATCAAAAATCGGCGCACCGGCGGAGAACGCTGTCAAATGCAAAAATCGTCGCCGGCTGAATCGCCCTTTCATGCATTTCGTCAGGCCCCCGGCTCTTCCCACATCCCGCCCCGCCCCAATAGGCTTACCGCACAAGCGAACGTTTTCGCCGCTTTCTTCCACCGCTTCCTCGGCTCAACACTTGAAAGCATATCCGACGTGAACCGCACCGCCAAGCATACTGAAGTTGTTCGCACAACTCCCTGAACCCTGCAGAAATAGAAAAAGGGGGTGCTTTTTCGCCTCCCCCTATGTCCCGCACCTTTCAAAACGCGAACCGTAATCCGAATTGCACAAGCCGCGGATTGTTTGCGATGGCGCTCACTTTTCCAAAAGTGCCGCCTGTGTTGACGAAGGTAGTATTCGGCGCCGCAAACTGCGGACGATTGAACAGGTTGAAGAATTCCGTCCGGAACTCCACATGCATCTTCTCATCAGGTCCGAAGTAGGTCCTCTTGAACACCGCGAAATCGAAGTTGACAATGCCGTCCTGCCTCAGCATGGGATCCGTGCGCGATTCATCGCCAAAGGTGTAGGGCGCAGGGTCCGTAAAACAAGAGGTGTTAAACCATTCACTGGTCGTTCGCGGGCCGCCCTTATTGCATCCGGGTACGTAATTAGGTCGCATCGTTCCCACGCCCGCTGCTAAACTGGAAATTGCCAGCGAGTTTCCGTCACTGATTTTCAGCGGGAATCCACGCTGCAACACGGTCACTCCGTCAACTCCCCATCCGCCGATGACTTTGTCCTCGACTCCGGCGACGTCCCTCATGAACCTCCGGCCCCGCCCGACCGGCACGTCGAGAACGTAGTTGATGGCCAAGCGCTGTGGAACATCTTGCGAAGAGAGCGAATACTCGTGCTTGAGATTATTCCAATCCTGAATGCCGCCCACGCCGCCATCTGCAGGGCCTTCAAGCCAGGACGTCAGCGTGTCGGTGTTGGAAAGCAACTTGGAATTCGTATAGGCAACAAGCAGCGTCCCGCCTCCACTGAACCGCTTGGTCACGGTCAGTTGCAGCGAATCGTACCTGCTGCTACAGCATGGGTCGTCGTACAGGTTAAGCCCTGCAAATTGCGGATAAGCACGATCGAGCTGCGCTACTTTCAAACTGCCCGGTCCCAAAGAACCTGGCAAATTGAAATTAAACGGGTACGGAGCACTGAAGGGTTGAGCGATGGCCACGGTCTGCCCGGCCGCCGCTTGCTGCGCGGCTTGCGCCAGGAAACTGTCAGGAATTTGATTTACGTTCGTGCTGTATTGTTGTAGGTGCACGCCGTGTGCTCCGGCGTAAGCGATATCCGCGAAGAAGCCGGCAGGCAGCTCCCGTTGGATGTCGAGATTCCATTGCTGCACATATCCGGGCTTATATCCCGTGTAGTCCGCAGTGGTGGGTCCTGATGCATTCACAAAGAACGTGGACACGTTTGGCTTAGGATTCCGCCCCGCCGGCGGTATAAGCGTGGAGGTATTCTGCCCAAATGGTCCCTGGCCCGTGCAAGTAAACGTGTTCGTCGTTCCGCCGCTCCCGGTTAATGTGCAACCATTTGCGTTGAGAGTCGCCGAAGGGCTCAATCCACCATTGTTGCTCGCAAAGAAATTGGTAGCCGAGTCGTTGAGCGCATCGTTGTTTGGATTTACCTGGAATGAGACATTATTAGGGATGAAGAACACGCCGTAGCCGCTCCCAAGCGCGGCGAGAACTCATCCTTCGGTAGCGGCACCGCCGTCCTGCCGCCGTTGATCCCTGTTTTCACCAGGAAGACATCGCCTTGGCAGGGGCTGCCCACCGTTCCGCCGCAACCCGTCACCGACGCGCTAGTGGCGGCAGGGTTCCAGTAATCCAATCGGTCGAACCGTTCCGACCACGGCCCTGCCAGTTCATAGCGCAAACCCAGGTTCAAGGTCAGCTTGCTCCTGAGTTTCCACGTATCGCCAAAGTAGAATCCGCGGTAAGTCTCTTTTCCGGCTGTTGGCTGCGAAATTGTCAGTTGTCCGGTGGTCTGATTGCCAAATTGCGCTCCGACCCCCAAACCATAGCCGAGCAGGAAGTCCGCATAATCATTTCCATTGACCTGGCTGGCTCCTCCCGCCACCGGCGCAGTCCAAGATCCGTTAAACGACACGATTCCGCCGCCGATGTTCGTCTGATAGTAGTTGTCAAAGGTTTGTTCGAGCTGCAACCCGAAAGCGAATGTGTGCCGTCCATGCACTTTGGTGAACTGCGGGGATAGGTTCCACTGGGTATCCCAGTCTTGGATGGCGCTCTGTCCCTGGCTGCAGGAGATCAGCGCGTCGAGGTTGGCAAAGCACGGCGTCATGGGCGTCCGCTCGCCGGCGGGGACTAAGGAATTGTAGCCTGCCGGCCAGCCTTCCTGCGTCACGTCGAATCCCGCGTTGATCGGTTTGCGAATATAGTGGTAGCGGCTAAAGCTGGTGTTTACGCTGGCGGTTAAAGCGGAAGGCAACACGTCGGTCCAACCTACGGCAATGCTTCGGCTCGTGGTGTTTTCCGCACAACGGTCCTTGCAGAGCCCGGTTCCAAACGGATCCTGAGCCAAACTTAGCTCCTTGAAGTAAGTGAACCGCCCGAAAAGGTGTTGCGCTTGTGTGAGGTTGTGGTCCACTCGCATCACGTATTGGTCTATGTCTCCACCGGTGCTGGCGGACTTGGTAAAGTTATTGGTTGCAAGTCCGCTTGCCGGATCGGAAGGAGTGCCCGGTCCAGTGGGATTGGCAATCAGCTTTCCCATCAGGAACGCCGCGGTCGGATTGATATACGGCTGACCGGTGATGGGATTTGTTCCCGTGAGATCGTTGTTGGCGATCGGCATGCGATGGCCATTTGGAAACACCGTCAGTGGGTTGTATAGCTGATCGATGTGCACGGTGGTCGGCGTGCCGTTCACGTTGACCGTGGCGGTGTCGGCACAAATCGGAGCGCTTCCCGCGGGAAGAGTCGGATCCACAAAAGTGAAGCCTGATTTGCACAAATCGGCGAAATTTCCCGTCCGCTCAGGCGCTGTCGGAACAGTCGTTGTGAAAACGGTTCCCGCGCGCTGCCGGTATCCCTCATAGCTGCCAAAGATAAATGTCTTGTCCTTGATGATCGGGCCGCCGGCCGTTCCCCCGAACTGGTTTTGCGTGTACGGTGGGCGACTGGTTGGTTGCCCTGCCCGCAATTCTTGCGCTTTCAAGAACGGATCGTTCGCGTTCAGAACTCGCGCGCGCAAAAATTCGTACAACCCGCCGTGCCATGTGTTGGTGCCGGATTTCGTACTGAAATTGATCACGCCGCCGGAGAACTTGCCCCACTCCGGCCCCAGGTTGTTGTACTGCACCTTGAATTCCCCAATGGAATCCTGCGTTGGTACCAGCATCGGCACGTTGATGTAGCCGATATTGAGCGGCTGGCCGTCGAGATACTCCGCCCCCTGGTTCGCAAAAGATCCGCCAATCTGGAAATTCCCGAGGTCGAATGGGTTCTTGCCCACGATGTTGCCGAGCGTGCTTCCCTGTGGAACTACCGATGGGGCCAGTTCCGCAAGGTTGAACACGTTTCGGCCATTTAGAGGCAGTTCGTTGGCTTCCCGCTGATCAATCACTTGGCCGAGTGAAGACGTGTCCGGCTGCAGCAACGGCGTCTCTCCGCTTACCTCAACCGATTGCGTGACCTCGCCGACTTGCAGGGCCACGTCGATCCGCGCGGTTTGATTCACTTCCACGGTCACATCCGTGCGCGTAACGCGATTGAACCCTGTTTTCTCCACCTCGATTTTGTACTTGCCTGGGAAGAGGTTCACAAACGAATACAGCCCGTCCGGCCCGGTGGGCTGCGTGCGCCTCTCCCCCGTGCCGGCGTTCGTCAGCGTTACTTGCGCGCCGGCTACCGCCGCGCCGGATGGGTCGGTGACCGTCCCCACGACCGATCCGTAGGTGGATTGCGCTCGAACAGGCGAGGAAAACAACAACACAGCGGCAAACAGGCAAAGCAGTGAGATAGAAATCCCTGACTTTTTCATACGCGATCTCCTCCACTACGAAAGAGACTCACTCGCGCACCGTTCCCCCTCGACAGGGATGCTTTTGCCTTCGGACACACCAGGAAAACCAAGCCACGCTAGACGGCTGTGGGGCGCTTACTTCGCAGGTATACTCCGGCAACCGAGCTGGGATTTTACTTCGCAGGGAAACTGCGATGGTCAACCGCACGTAATCTATTGGGTCGCTTTGCCGATGTCAAGGACATTCGGCTTGTTTACAGAAAAATCTGCAGCCCGGTTGAGGTGAATCTGTCATCCGCAAAGTCTTCGAAGGAAAATGCGAGCGCGTAATCGCATCCAAACCTGCACCGCCCTATCGAACCATAACTAGCCTTTCTCCGTGTAAGAACAAGGGCGCCAGGCCGTTGTGGATCTCTTCGTCCGTACGCGCGTGAAATCCGCACATCCCCGAAAAAAGCAAGCAGGTGTTCAACAAAAAGAACCATGAATTTTACCAACCAAACTGAATGTTGCACTGAGGAAATATGCAGAGAGCCGGGAACAATGCGTGACCCAAAGCGCGGCGCGACGGAAGAACCATTTCTTCAGCTGCAAAAAGCAAGCGAGCCAGTTTGGTCTTGCAACCCCAGCCGCCGGGCGCAGTCCGCCAGGATTTCCTCCTCCCAAGCGGGACGCGTCGGGTTTCGAGGATGAGCTCGATCCGACGGGATCCGTCCCGTTAAACGAAGAAAAACCGCGGCGGAATGTTTGTACGCGGGCACCGGCTCGCGAAATGCTACATTTCCAAGATACTGCAACGTATCCGACAAAACGTAGTACCGCGGGTCCCCTGCTTCCCACAAGCGGTCCCGCTCAGCAAACTTCTCCGGCGCAAACGTCGCTAGGCCCAGCAAGTAGTCAGAACCATACTCAATCATATCGATGCCCAGATCATTTCCTGTGTAAATGCGAAAGTCCGGCCGGTGCGCGTCCCGAACAGCGAGCCTCCGCAACTCGATCAGCCGGTCGAGCGAAGAGTGTTTCATCCCCTTGATTTGCGGAATATCCATAAGCCGGTGAACCGTCTCTTCGTCAAAGATTTCTCCGCTTGCCGCAAACATTTGTCCCAGTTCGAACGCAAGAACATGCGAAAAGCCCTGGCACGCCGCCTGATAGATTGCTGCTTTTTCTCTCGGCGACTTTTCGTGAAGCTGACTCGTCTGAAACAATATCGGAATGCCGCCGGCAGCAACAATGGACTCCATTTCTTTTCGATAGAGTGCAACCACGTCGCCGCTTTGGCCCTCGATGTATGCGCCGGCCACAAACAACACGTCTCTTCCCAATGCTTCTCTCGTCCAGCGTAAGACTTCTTGCTTTTCCGCCGCGCTCAGATAATTCACGTATCCGGTGTCCATATTCACTGCGTTCATCAGACCGGCCCGATTTGTAGCCACGAGGTGTTTTTGAAAGGCTTCAACCGCAACCTCGCCATTCGGCAAGTAAGGGAGCAGGGCCGCGGCAATTCCCTGGACCTTGCGGCCCGGCTTCTGCCTTTGAAGCAGCGAGGTGATGCTCATCGCTGGGCCTTCACAGCCTTCAGTTGTGCCGCTAATTCGGAAGTTTTGTAGTAACCGTCGAGCGGGTAGCATCCTGATGGCAGGCCTTTCCGTGGCGCCGTGGTGCAATCGCTGAACGTCCTGCAAACCCTCTTGTGCTGCATGCCCTTTCCGTGAGTCGCATCCCATAAAATTTCGGGATAGGTCAAAACCATTCGTCCCAGCCCCACAGCATCCACCCATCCTTCAAGTACTGCCGCTTGCGCCACCAGCGGGAGAAACTCCTGCAAGTAGCTGTATGCGCTCCCAACGAAAATCAGGTTTGGAAATTGCTCTTTCAATTGCCGCGTAACGCCCATCAGTTTGGCAACATTCGATAGAGGATCCTCAGGCGGCTGGTATCCATCCGATGGAGGGTAGAAGGCAGGCCGCTGAATGTGCGGATTGTAATAAGGGCTTCCCGCCGTGACATTCACCAGCCGAATGTTCAGCTCTTCTAACAAGGACAGGAATCGCATGGTCTCGCTTAAATCCATCTGTGTCGGGTCGCTGGGATTCAGGCCAAATCCCCAGTGATAAAGAAGCAACTCGTTAAAGGGCTCAGGTATCCCCGGGCCTGGTTTTCCATTGGCTGACTGCTGCGGATCAGGCCGGTACGGAATCGAATCAAACGCAGAAAATCGCACTCCAATCAGAAGCTTCGGCGCCAAGGCGCGAATTCCTTGTACTACTTCTCGTAAGAATCTCGTCCGGTTCTCAAAACTTCCTCCATACTTCCCTTCCCGCGTGTGCGCGCTGAGGAATTCATGTCCCAGGTATCCGTGGCAATGTTTAATGTCCACGAAGTCAAAGCCCATATCGCACGCCATTTTCCCCGCACGATGAAAATCTTCAATAATGGTCTCAATTTGACCGTCTTCAAGTAGCGGATAATCTTTAGGCAGCCCCAGCCGGCGATCCAATATCGGATGGTGATAAAGAATCCGCGGCTCAGGCCGGTCGTGCGCGTTCGGGCGGCAGAACCGCCCGGAGTGGGTCAATTGCAAGCCCACGAGCAGCCCTTTTCGCAGCGCTGTTGTCTTCTCATGTTCTTCAATGAGAACCCTTCGCAAGCCTGCCAGGCCCTCGCAAGTGTGGCGCGCAATCACAAGCTGATGTGGATTGGCGCGGCCTTCGTGCGATATAGCGACCGCTTCGCCTCCCCAGATCAGCTTCGCCCCGCTGCGTCCAAATCGTCGCCACCGGTGGATTGTAAGCTCGCTGGGGTTCCCATCCTTTGTTCCGTCCCACCCTTCCATAGGCTGAACGGCAATCCGGTTGCCGATCTGAATTCCCTCACGCGCCAGTGGAACCATCAAAGGAGAGTCAGGTCCGCCCACGACTTCCTTATCACAGGGAATCTGCAAGCCGTGCGCCCGCACGTAGTCCAGAAAGCCTTCCACGTTTTTTACGCTGCCAAGACGCAGAAAAGGCCGCGTGCTCATGTGGCCCGCTGTCCTTTCGGCAGCACCGCCGCCGCGAGCGCGCCGAGCAGTGCCGTTCCGATTAGCGTAAAGAAGCCCAGCCAAGGAGACACTGCCTCGGCGACGCCGTTGGAGGTCAAAATTACTCCCATTAGAAGACCAAGCCGCTGAATGCCGAAAATCTCCGCGGTCACCAGAGGAACAATCATGTAGTCGCCCCCAAGACCCATTCCGAAAATAACCGGTCAGCAAGCCAACCCATCACCAATCTTCCCGCAATACTGAAGGCCAAAACCAAGGAGAGAGCCTGTGCCGCTTTGCCCTGCGTAAAATGCAGGTCCAGGCTCAAGAACAGCATAGCGGCCCCACTGCGAGTTTGCTCAACGCGTTGCCGGAGGTTACTTGCGCGCGCGTCCGGCCAAACTGCTGCACCATGAAATCGTAATCAAACGGAAGTCCCCACAGCGCCATGCCCACAATGCTGAACCGCACAAGGAAAGACGCAGTGGTAACTTTCACCGACTCACGATTCATCTCGGTTTGCGGCCGAGAGTCGCTCATAGACTGAGAAACTCTGCTTGATTCAAAGATCGGTGGCGTTTGAGTTGATTCTCCCAAAGTCGGCACTCAAATCTCGAGAGTCAAACGGCCCGGGCGTTTTCATCAAAAGCATCAAAAAAAAACGGTATTCCAGGGCGCCGGGCTCTTGCTCGATTTCCGCTTTTCGGTCATAGCATTTTAGACTCGATCCTGTCGAGTTGTGCATCTGTCACGCCGCACGTGGCCGGGTGCGGAAATCGCCGGTTGCGCCAAAGCGGCGAACATCAAGCGAGTAGGCCTCAAACCCAGCCGAACCATTGTTTCGTTGCGCAGCAGGTGAAGGAACACCGGCTGCCTTTTTACCCACGGACCGAGTTATTGTGGCATACACCAACCGAACGAGTTTCGACAAATTCGAGGTGGCGCGAGCAAATCGTTTCCGAAGGGGAAGAGCAGTTTCGTGGTGTGAGAGGAGGGGGTCGCTGCGGGAGCGATTGATTCAAAAACACTTTGCGCGAACAATCGGCCGACCCGGAGCAGTTCGGGGGCCTGCCAGGCTGATTGCGCAATGCGAAATCTGCCGACAACAGAGGAGACGCGACCGCCATGACCATCTGGAGTCCGCAGGCATTTGCTCCGTCTCCGTCTATTCGCGTTTCTCTGTCACCAAGCGGGGCACGGTGACTAATCCAGAAGGTAGTGGTTCAAGTTTCTCCAAATCTTGGGGCTTGAAGCGTTCTCCGTATCGACTGTTAAGGAGGCGATAGTCAGGCAGCGCGCGGCCCGCAAGCTCGTTAACCGCCAGGTTAGAGACGGCAATTCTCAGGCGGTTCTGGCCCGCGCGAATTGAGGAGGTAACATCAAGCCGGTAGGGCGGCTTCCAAATCGCGCCGCTCTCCCGCCCGTTGAGGAAAACCAAAGCCGCTTCCCGCAGCGGGCCCTCCAGCAAGGCCTGAAAGTGCGGCAGACCACTTGGCGGCGGTTCGATCGGCGAGCCGGGTCCGAAATCGAGCCATGTGCGCTTACCCAACCAATCTGCCGAAACCGTGAAATCCTTTTCATAGACAGCCTCTCCGGAATAAAAGAGCGTCGCCTCGTCATCGGTCCACGAACGTAATGCGTCTATCGGAATGGTGCGGGACAAGCTTGGAAAAGTAACAGTCCAGTTGCTTCCAAGATCGATAGTTTCCGCAAGGTTTCCCTTTTCGGCGGGAGGTGCATTCGAGGTGGTTTTGGGAGCCGCGGGCTGGTCGCTCCATACCAAGATCTGCGATTGGTAAGGTTGTAGTTCAAGTTGGACCGAGGGGCTTGGCTGCGCCGGCGCGACTTCGCCGGTGAATGGATCCCACCATTCCGCACAGCATCTCTTATTACGAAACATAGCCGTAGTCGAGAGCGGTCGATTTGAGGTGTTGGCCAGGAAATAGAGATCGGCAAAGGGCAGCTTGCGATGCACAAAGCCCAGATCTTCCGCCCTCGGAGAAGTGGCGACGTCCGCAGTGAAATGTTGGCTGAGAAAGGCGGTCAGCGCGTTGTCATCGGCGAGGAAGTAACCCTTCGCCCCAGGGCCGCGAAAGAGTTTCCGGATAATTGCGCGGACTTTGGACGTGTCCAGCTTTCCTTCCAGAAGTCCCGGCGCCATAGACGGAAGAGCGCGCACAGCGATTATTACGCCCCCTTTTTCAGCGTATTGCTCAATCTTCTGACAGGTCGAAACAGGCAGACGCTCGATTCCAGGCAGAATGAGAACGGGATAAGGGATTCCGATCTTTTCGATGGCCTCCGCATCGATGAAATCGAAATTCAGGCGCGCGGCCAGGATTTGCGGAATCACATTCGGGCCGAGCAACCCTTGCATAGAATCGCTTACCGAGTCGCTTCCTGCTTTGAAGCGCGACCACGCATCGTCGGTAGGCAAAAGTAAGGCAACGTCGACTACCGGGCTGCCTTGGCGCAAAAGGTAGCTCACCCTCTGGAGATACCGCGCGAGCTCCGGCATCACCGGCCACCAAGGGTTGTGGTCGTCCAGCGCCGTGGCTGCATAGAAGCTCCAGCCTGGTTCTGGGATTCCGGGAGGCGAGTAGGGCCATCCGTGTCCGACGATCTGGTTGATGCCTTGGAGGAAGTAAAGGTCCGCGTCTGCCTTGAAATCCAGTGGCGTCGCTCGGAAAGCCGGTGAGTGCAACCACGTCCATGTCTCAGCTGACGTTACATTATTCCCGTACAAATGACTTGCCGAAGAGGCCCAACGTGATGGGGAAAAGCCCCTCCAGTGATCGCCCTCGCCCTCCGGCAAATCGACAACGGCATTGCTCGAAAGCGCG
This sequence comes from Acidobacteriota bacterium, assembly GCA_003223245.1. Lineage (GTDB taxonomy): Bacteria > Acidobacteriota > Terriglobia > Acidiferrales > UBA7541 > Acidiferrum. The sequence goes on along the minus strand of QHYI01000163.1, from coordinate 11,756 downwards.
ACTGCCGGACTCCCATACGTTTGCGAACGAAACCGCGTACCGTGTTGCGCGGCCCACTCGCGAACGGGCGTAAGGTAGCGCTCGTTGATGAGTTCCGTGAGCGTCTTGCCCCAGTCGTGCCGAATGTCGGAAGTCTCTGGACCAATGTCCTGCACCAGAGCAGGCAAGTAGGGCTTCAGGTCGTAACCACGCCGCTTCCGGAATTGTTCCAGCAAATCCGCGGTCCAATCCGAGCCGTATACTTCGAGACTATCGCTAAACACCGCATAGGGCGGGGCCTTTCCGAATGCGCCCAGCAGGCGCTCACCAACATTGCGCAGGTGGTTGTCGATGGCCGCACGATCGAAGTGATCGAGAACGAAACCTTCGGCCCCAACGGCGGGGCGCTTTACCATCATTCCCGTGCGGCTGGCAATGAACCAAGCTACGCTTTGCGCGGTCGGATTGTTCGGCAGATTCACGCGACCGTTGCGAACCTCCGAAAGGTTCAGCACAGAAAAGGAGTTGGGCGCGTGTCCCGAATCGATGAGAAAAGCTGCGAGAAGTTCCTCTCCAGAGCTGATCGACGGCACCGCCAGCGAATCCGCGCCAGCCGGAATGGGCGTCTGGACGACACGCAGTTTGCCTGCGGCTTGCGTTACAGGAATGTGCGACCCGCCGAAGGGCCAGCCGCTGCCAAGCGTTATGTCCACGCGAAGGCCTAATTCCCGGGCCGTGTCGGCAGCAAAGCGCAAGTTATCAAGAAACTCGTCGGAAAGATAAGGCGTATTGCGGAATCCGGTAGCAGGATCATCCAGTGCCAGGGGATAAACCGGTTGAATCTCCACGCCGCCGATGCCCGCTTGCTGCATGGCTTGCAATTCACGCCGTAGCTCCGGCCTAACGACCGCCGGGCCAAACCACCACCAGCGCGCCATCATGCGGCAATCGGGCGGAGGATTCGCAAACCCGGCTCGCAGTGCAGCAAGCGTATTCGTTTGCGGCGACTCACGCCTGCCGAGAAGTCCTACTGCCACGCAAAGCAAGGCGAGAAACACATGAAATCGCAGGCGGCCCAAAGTTTCCATCCTCGCTGCGAAGCATACCCAAGCGGTCCGCTGGCGCAAAAAGAAAATTCATGATGGCTGGAATCATTTCGCAATGCGCAACGTGCACCGCAAGGTTAAATAGACTAGAGACAGCGCGACGTGCTTTCACCAGCGCCCCGGGTGCCGGCTTCATCCCCAGCGAGTTTGACCCTCGCATCCTACAGTTCGCTTTGAAGTTCCACTTCTAGCGAGTGCTCATGAGCCCATTGCGGCGTGGGTTCGAAATTAACTCCTGCCGGGCGCCAAATGCCAAACGGTTCTTTCCTGAGTAACACGGTTAAAGTGTTAGAGAGCGCCCGGTCTGGTAAAATGTCCCGCATCTTAGGTGCTTCAGTCCCGAGGACATTGATGATCGACCGCCGTCTGTTCGTGAAGCGCACCTTCCTCGGCGGATTGGCACTTTGCTTGGACCACTGGGCGACCTCGCCAGCCTACAGCCAAGACTTAATCCCTCCCGTGCCGGCCATACACGTAAGCGAACCGGCGGGAACGCAGCCTTCTCCATTGCGCATGCCCGGGCTCCTTCCGGGCCGCGTTGTAGAAATCGCGGATCCCCAAGCGATTGTGGCCAATCGTGTTTCACAGCCTGTCATCGGTCGGATGCTCGACCGTGCTTTGCGCGAATTGACGGGAGCACGAGACATCCGTGAAGCGTGGAGCAAATTCATCGAACCGAAGGACATTGTGGGCATCAAGATCAATCCCTCGGGAGCTCCGGCCTGCTGCTCTTCTCCCGAAATCGTGAGGGAAATTGTCGCTGGCGTGCAATCGGTCGGAGTTCCAGTGCAAAACATTCTTGTCTACGATCGTTACGCGTATGAAATCGAGATCGGCAGTTACCAAACGCTTGTGCCGATGGGTGTGCGCGTCATTGGCGTAGAAGATCGCAAGCTGGATGCTTCCGGCTACGATTCCAATATCTATTGCGAGGCTAACTTTTTTGGTGAATGGGAAACACGCTCCTATATGGCCAGTATTGTATCTTCCAGTTTGACGAAGATCATCAGCGTTCCCACGATGAAGGATCACTCCGCGGCGGGGGTCACAGGCTGTCTAAAAAATATTGGCTATGGAACGTTCAACAACGTGGATCGCTCTCACCGCCGTCCATTTTCCTTTACGGACCCGTTGATTGGAATCATGTGTTCGGTTGAACCCCTGCGCTCGAAGGCCGTGCTTCACATTATGGACGGCATGAGAATGCTTTGGCACGGCGGGCCGCTCAGTCAGAACCGCAAGTTTATTTTTCCCGCGGGCATATTGATGGTCGGCACGGACCCCGTCGCAATGGACACCATTGAACTCGAAAAGATTGAGGCGAAACGCCGCAAAGAAGGCGCGCCCAGCGTGTGGTCACGCGATCCTAAGAGTCTGACCAACAATGGTGACGAATTTTACGAGGATGCCACCAAGAATCTGTTCTACCGCCAGCCCCATCACATCGCCGCGGCAGGAAAGCTCGGTTTGGGCACCTCCGACCTTAAGCAAATCGATCATCGTGTGCTCGGTGCTGGCTGATGGACGCGACATTTCGTTGTGAGGTTCAAGTAGAAGTGGTGAGCGACTGGCCTAGCCTGCTCTGCGACAGTAGGCACAGCGGCGGACAACCCCCGCAGCCGTGGCGAGCTCCCCGAAGATCTCTTTGGCAGGCTAGCGTTGAAGGATCCGTGAGGAGCGCTCCGATCTTATACGACGGACTCCTGTACGTCTCTTCTCTGGCTGGCTTTCTAAATGCGATCGATACTTACACCGGCAAAGTGCGATGGCGGTTCAAAACTATGGCGCCGATCCACTCAACGCCGTCACTGAATTCAGGGAAAGTTCTTGTCACTTGTGACGGCGGCAGGTTGTATGCGATTGATGCGACCAGTGGCACAAAAACTTGGGATGTGCCAACAGACGCGGAGGTTTGGACCTCGGCGATCGTCTCGAAAGATACGATCTTCTTCGGCGACACAAGCGGACACATGCAGGCCGTGAGCTCTGCTGACGGGGCGCTGCAATGGAAACGCGCGCTCGGAGGCAAAATCTACTCGACCGCTTGCATTGCGGGACAGCAGGTCTTCGTAGGCTGCAGCGACGGCAAAATGTACAGCATGGATGCAAAATCCGGCAACATTCTCTGGAAGACGGCCACCGGAGACGGCATCGACAGCTCGCCAGCCGTTGCCAAACAGACGTTGTTTGTGGGCTCGCTCGATTATTTCTTCTACGCAATCGACACGGTGAACGGGGCCATTCGTTGGCAGTACGAAGCCGAGTTGGGCATCACTTCTTCACCCGCCGTTTCTGGCGATCTTGTTGTTTTCGGATGTAAGGGAGGCGTCCTCCGGGCGCTCAACGTACAGACCGGAAAAGTGATATGGGCGCAGCGTCTCGGCCAAGCCATCACCGCACCGCCCGTAATCAGTGGAAGTACAGTCTGGATCCAGTCGGGAATAACCTACGCGCTGAACCTGGCCGACGGTAACATCCTCTGGCGCGCTGGCCTTGGAAATTCGCTGCAATCCGCTCCGGTTGTTACGGAAACAGCGATTTACTTGGCCAGCATGGAAGGCGACGTTTATGCGCTGGCTTAAATCTGCGGTGTTAGCGTCCCTGACCTTGGCCATGCTGCCGCTCCCATCCATCCTATGTTCGCCCCAGAAGAGCTCGTTTGTTCACCAGAAGCGCTACGCCATGGGTACGGTCTTTGAAATCGTCATCTACGATGAAGATTTGCCGCGCGCAGATGTTGCTGCGCGCGCCGCTCTTGATGAAGTTGTCCGTCTCGACGGGATTCTGAGCAACTACAAGCCGGAAAGCAACCTGAGCCGCATGAACCGAACTGCCCATTTTCAGCCAGTCCATGTTTCGCGCGAGCTTTACGAATTGATCGAAGAGTCGCTCTTTTACTCGCGTCATTCCGATGGCCAGTTCGACATCAGCGTGGGCCCACTTGTCGATCTTTGGAAAGCGGCTCTCGCCGGTGGACCCTTGCCTACGGCCGCCGACCAGGCTTCTGCGCTGCGTTGTGTCGGATATCAGAAAATCGAACTGCTACCGCCCGACCGCATTCAATTTCATTCCGATTGCATGCGATTGGACCTGGGTGCGATCGGGAAGGGTTACGCTGTCGATCGCGCAATAGAAATACTAAGCGCTCGTGGTATTCACCGCGCCTACCTCGACGCCGGAGGCAGCACCATCTACGCCCTGGGTGCGGCGCCCGGGGGCAATGCATGGCGCGTTCGTTTGCGCGACCCATCGCATAAGCTGGATCCAGAAGTGATGTTAATCAATAACAGCGTCTCCACCTCCGAGCAGAGCGCTCCGAGTTCGCTTCAAGGGGACGCGCCGGGCCACATCATTCTTCCCGGCACCGGGAAGCCCTTGCAAACACGCTATGCGATCAGCGTTACCGCTCCATCCGCTACTGCGTCCGATGCACTCGCAACCACACTGCTTCTGCTCGGCCCCACGAAGGGGGCGGCTTTGATGAAGACTTTGCATAACGTCTCTGCTATTTGGATCGATTCTGATGGCCAGCGCACACTTGCCGGCGACGGCGTCAGTTTCCTTCTGACCGGAGAGACCCGTCCGAGCCACGTCTCGCCACTGAAAAATAGAATCACCGCAATTTCAAAAGCTGCGAGGGAATCGCTCCCGTGAGGCGCATGTCCTTTCTTTGCCTGCTGTTTCTTGGCTCGATTGCCGCGGGCACCCCGGTAGCTGCGAAAGTCTTTCTCCGCGTGGAGCCGTCGCCCCTGCCTCCCGCCGATAAGACAGGGATTCATGACGTAGTCCTGCTCTGGCCCCTGCGGGATCTATCGGCCATCGCCAAACTCCGCGCTCAGGGTTACCGCGTTTTTCTACAGTGTGAATCCAAAGACCTCGCCGCCGCCGTCGTTACTGCGGACCGCGCAGCATTCTCGGGAATGATCGTCACCAACACTGTGCCCTCGAGCCAATCTCCCGCCGCCGAACAGCTTCGTCCTTACTTCGCCGCACATAGGAACCTGACATTCCGCGTGTTGGTCCCCGGCGGAAAACAGCCACAAATGAAGGGACGTTTGGTGGTCGAACGTGACGGCGTCCTGCAAGTTTCAAGTCCTTCCTCCCAGCCTTGGCTCGATACCAATCTCGCTTTGATCAGGCTCGCGCAATCGATGGATGCGGAGTTACTTCCGATCCTCTACGATTTTCACTGGGACAAGTCGCAGGCTCTGCCCGATATATGGCACCCGGATGCCGAAGCCTATGCAGTGTCGATTGCCGAAGCGGACGCAATCCGCTCAGACGTCACCATCGATCTCCCCGGCTCACTGCAAAGGGCGCTCGTTGCGGACGATCCTCGGGCTTGGACGCTTTGGAAAGCCGTCATGCCCTACCTGGACTTCTCCTCTCACGCGCCAATGGAGAGGACGCTGCCAGTGGTGAATCTCGGTGTCATCTTCGATGACGCACAGGCCAGTTACGAGGCCGTTAACCTGATGGCGCGTCATAATCTTGCCTTCGAATCCGTTCGCTCCTCGGGTCTCACGCGAGCGCGGCTCAGTGGCTGGAACTCCGTCGTTGTCTTTTGCCCTTTGAATAAGGAAGCCCTAGCATTGCTTCGTAACTTTGCCGCGACTGGCGGGATGGTCATTTTTGTGAATACTCACGATGAATTTCCTTGGCACTCGGCTCCACCGCTTCGCCAGGAATCTCGCGTGAAAGTTTACTCCGTCGGTCGAGGTCAAGTCGTTGAACTCACAGAGCCGATTGTCGATCCGGAAAATTTCGCCCGTGACCTGCGCCGTTTGATCGGTAGAGAGCGATCGGCCCTTGCCTTGTGGAACTCCCTGACCACACTCGTAACCGGCTATCACGAGCAAAGTCGTTCAGACGTTACCCTGTACCTTGTAAACTACGCGGCCCAGCCCGACGATGTGCAAGTTCAAGTGAAGGGCCGCTTCACTCGCGTTCGATTGGAATCCCCCGAGGAACCCCGATGCGCTTCTCTGCCTTTCGTTGAACGCGAGGGGTTCACTGAATTTATAATTCCGGAGCTGCGCATCACTGCCAGAGTGCATCTCGACTCGGCTCGCGAAAGCTCCACCGCACCATAGCGGACCTAGCGGGGAGTCGAGTCGTTGTTGCGGGACAAGGAACACCGGATAATCATTCGCATCGAAGGGCAACCGAGGATGGACTTCTGTATTACCTCTCCGGGCCACGGCTCAATGCAGAGCACGCTTTGTTCGGCGCAACGCGGTTTTTTGAGACAGAATTCCTGGAAGCATCGAAAGGGGCCTTTAATGCGGCAAACGGTAAAGGCAGTTTTCACGTTGGCGGAATTATTCATAATTGCGGTTGGCGTAGCTAACGCGCAGTTACCCAGCACGGAGTTACCTAAGCATGACTTACTGCTAAAGGGCGGGCAGGTCATCGATCCAGCCAGCGGATTGGACGGAAAAATGGACGTCGCTGTTTCCCTTGGGAGGATCGCCGCAGTTGAAAAGGACATTCCTGTTACTCAGGCTGCAAAGGTCGTGGATGTCTCCGGTTTCTACGTTACACCTGGGCTGATCGACATTCACGACCACATTGGCCACGGAGGCGCGCCGCTGAATTGGTTCGCTGCCGACTCTCCAGATCACGAAATTCCCGTCATAACGGAACTCACAACTGATCCGCGCTCGCAATTGGCTCCGCTCGGAATTCCAGCGGATTTAGCTTTGCAGTCGGGCGTAACGACAATCGTTGACGCGGGGACGGCGGGTGCGGACACGTTTCTACAAGAGAAGGAAAAGGTGATCGACCACGCCAAGGTACGCGTGCTGGCTTTTCTTAACATCGTAGCAGATGGCATCAAGGGTGGATTGGAACAAAACGCTGATGCCATGGACGTGAAGCGGTGTGCCGACACGATCTTGAGATATTCAGACATCATCGTCGGCGTAAAAACCGCTCATTACTGGCCGCAGAAGCCATTGGATGACCTGCACGCTGCTTGGGCCGCTGTAGATCGCGCCATCGCTTGCGGAGAAGCAGCAAAAGTTCCTGTGATGTATGATTTTTGGCCGCGTCCTGAGAGAAGCTATGCCGAACTCATTCTCCAAAAGGCCAGACCCGGAGATATCCATACTCATGTTTTTGCGCAGCAATTCCCCATCCTTATTGAAGGGAAAATCAATCCCATCCTGCAACAAGCGCGAAACCGGGGCGTCATTTTCGATGTGGGCCACGGAGCAGGGAGCTTCTGGTTCCGAAATGCCGTGCCTGCAGTCAAACAAGGATTTGTCCCTGATTCGATGTCCACCGACTTACACGCAGGCGATTTCACAATTTTGAGTATGAGCAATGTGATGTCCAAGTTTCTGAGCATGGGAGTTCCACTGGCCGATTTGATCCGCCGTTCCACCGTCAATCCTGCACACGAAATTCATCGGCCAGAGCTGGGAACTTTGTCTGTTGGCAGGGAGGCAGACATCGCTGTTTTGCAGGAGTTGCACGGTCATTTCGGCTATGTTGATTGTGGTTATGCCAAGATGGAAGGGACTTCACAGATCGTGGCGCGAATGACGGTTCGTGCCGGGCGAATTCTCGATGATCCTTCCGGTTTAAGTATGGTCCAATGGGAAAAAGCGCGTCCGCAATATTTCAATATTCCCATGGGACAAGGTTCTCTTCCGGCAACCGCCGACAGTTATCCGAGAAACTAAAAAGGAGGAAGCGTGCCGCGATCGATCAATCGTCGAAAGTTTTTGCGCAACGGGAGTCAGGCTGTCGCCGGTGGCGTGTGTATCGGCAGCGTATTGCCTGTGAACACCTCTATACCCGAAGCGCCCGCATCAGCCGTAGATTATTACCAGAAACTTGGCGTAACGCCGTTCATTAACGCGGCCGGCACCTACACGATCCTGTCGGCCTCGACCATGCCGGATCAGGTACAAGCGGCCATTTCGGCAGCTGCGCAAAAGCCAGTCCATCTGATGGAGCTGCACAAAGCGGCCGGGGAATATCTTGCCAAGCGATTACGTTGTGAAGGTGCCTTGGTAACGTCGGGCGCCGCCGCTGGAATAAAGCTGGCGACAGCAGCGTGCATGACTCGGGGGAACAAGTCCGCGATTATCAATATCCCGACTGAAATGCAGGGATTAAAGAACGAAGTCATCGTCCAAAAAGCGCATCACTACGATTACGATCACGCGATTCGAGATTGCGGCGCACGGTTCGTCGACGTGGAAACGCTTGACGAATACGAACGCGCCTTCACCGAACGCACGGTGATGACGCAATTCTTCAATGCTGCCGAGGGAGGGCGGATCAGCAGGGAAGATTGGGTCCGCGTGGCTCACAAGCATGGAGTCCCTTGCTTCAACGATGCAGCTGCCGATGTCCCCCCTATTTCAAACCTCTGGAACTACACCGAGATGGGCTTTGATCTGGTGGCTTTTTCAGGGGGAAAAGGTATTCGTGGACCGCAGTGCACCGGGTTACTGCTTGGGAAGAAAGAGCTGATCGAGGCGGCTCAACTTAACAATTCACCGTATTCAAACACAATCGGTCGCGGGATGAAAGTGGGAAAAGAAGAAATCGTTGGTCTCGTGGCAGCGGTGGACTGGTTTCTTGCGCAGGACGATGCTGCAATGGAAGCGGAATATCGCAAGCGAGCCGCGCTAATCGCAGAGCGCGTGCAAAGCGTGCCGAGCGTAGAAGCAAGAGTTTTTATTCCTCCCGTGGCTAACCATGTCCCGCACCTGATGATCACCTACGATATGAATCGAATCAAGCTCTCGGCAATTGAGGTCATGCAAAGGATGCGCGAAGGAACCCCGCGCATCGAGCTGAACCCATCCACGGGCGGAGGCCCCGCCAGCGCCGGTCTGGCTGGAGGCAGCAACGTGATCGTCGTGGGAGTTTGGATGTTGCAACCGGGCGAAGATCAGATTGTAGCGAGTCGTCTTCGGGAGGTCTTATCCGAAGGAGCGAAATGAGCACGAGCCGCACTGTTGAAGGCCGGCTTGCCTCTTCACGGCCGGTTTCAAAACGCCCCAGGAGTTAACAACGGGACACCCCGCGTCACATCCCAACTGCCATAGATCAACAGCCAGATGAGCCCGGCAGGTTCGCGCGATAGCTCGTCGGAAGCTCGTTCTACTTGGCGAGCCAAATGGCGCTCATGGACCTGTCTAGAGATATACGCACGCTAAAACTTACCCTTAAAAATAAGTGCTGAGTCCTTGAGTTCAAACGGGTCGGCACCATGGTACGAATTGGTGCCTGTACTAGCGGGCGAATATGAGGAAGCCCGATTTTTGTCCTGTTGAGCAGTAGACGCCGCGGGAAGGGGAATATAGCCTCAACACCCAACCGAGCGATAAGCCAGGGGCGGGCTGGCTTAATAAAGCTCCATCCCGGTCAACTACGCTCCCACGTTTCAAAAAGCCGCGTACCGGAGAACACAAGTTCGCAGGATACAAGGATGCTGTCCATGAAGCGGTGGCGTATAGTTTTGCGTTTTTTGCTTCTCGGAGTTGGGATTGTGAGTGGTGGATGTACTGGAGTTGTCTTTCCAGTGGCGCCCGCGATCACTGCGCAGCCGACTAGTCAGACCGTGACAGCAGGGCAGACGGCCACGTTCACCGTAGTGGCCGCGGGCACCGCGCCATTGAGCTACCAATGGCAGAAGAACGGCACCGCCATCAGCGGGGCGACTTCAGCAAGCTACATCACGCCCGCGACAACCTCCGCGGATAGTAGCGAGCAGTTCGTTGTCGTGGTCAGCAACTCCGCGGGAAGCATGACCAGCAGTGCAGCGACACTTACGGTAAATGCGGCCGCGGCGGCACCTTCGATCACTACCCAGCCGGTCAACCAGACCGTAACAGCAGGGCAGACCGCCACGTTCACCGTGGTGGCTACGGGCACCGCACCATTGAGCTACCAATGGCAGAAGAACGGCACCGCCATCAGCGGGGCAACTTCGTCGAGTTACATCACGCCCGCGACAACCTCCGCGGATAGTGGCGAGCAGTTCGTTGTCGTGGTCAGCAACACGGCAGGGAGCGTGACCAGCAGTGCAGCGACACTCACGGTAAATGCGGCCGCGGCGACGCCTTCGATCACTACCCAGCCGGCCAACCAGACCGTAACAGCAGGGCAGACCGCCACGTTCACCGTGGTGGCCGCGGGCACCGCGCCACTGAGCTACCAATGGCAGAAGAACGGCACCGCCATCAGCGGGGCGACTTCAGCAAGCTACATCACGCCCGCGACAACCTCCGCGGATAGTGGCGAGCAGTTCGTTGTCGTGGTCAGCAACTCTGCGGGAAGCATGACCAGCAGTGCAGCGACACTTACGGTAAATGCGGCCGCGGCGGCACCTTCGATCACTACCCAGCCGGTCAACCAGACCGTAACAGCAGGGCAGACCGCCACGTTCACCGTGGTGGCTACGGGCACCGCACCATTGAGCTACCAATGGCAGAAGAACGGCACCGCCATCAGCGGGGCGACTTCGTCGAGTTACACCACGCCAGCGACGACCTCGGCGGATAACGGTGCGCAGTTCGCGGTGGTGGTCAGCAACACGGCAGGGAGCGTGACCAGTAACGCGGCCACGCTTACGGTGAACCCGGCGGGCACAATGCCGCAGTTTGGACACGTCTTTATCGTCATCGGGGAGACCTCTGCCTACAGCCAGACTTATAACAGCAGCAACATGCCGTACTTGACCTCGCTCGCCAATCAGTACGGGCTGGCCACCAAGTATTGGGCCGACACCCATCCTTCGATCGGCAACTACGAAGTTTTCACGGCGGGACAAGTCTTTACCAATGACGACACCCAGACACCGTCTAGTTTGCCTCTCTCCTCGGACAACATTGCCTTTGAGGTGCAGCAGGCGGGCAAGACCTGGAAAGACTACGTGGAGAACCTTCCGAGCGCATCGGGCTGTGGCGGCCTAAATAGCGGAAGCTACATCGTGCGCCACGACCCGCTGCAATATTTTACGAACATCAACACCCAAACAGCGAATTTTGTTTGCTTCAGCCAATTCGCCACGGACCTGGCGAATCATGCGCTGCCAAATCTTTCCTGGCTGTCGCCGAACGGGTGCGATGACGCGCACAGCTGCTCGATCGGCACATTCGACAACTGGCTACAGACCGAAGTCGGCCCGCTCCTGGCGAGCAGCTATTTCCAACCCGGAGGCGACGGCTTGCTGATTGTCGCTTTTGAGGAAGACAACAAATCCGGGACCCCCAACTGCAGTACCACAACGGTCGGGCAAGGCTGCGGCGGTCAAGTCGAAACGGTGCTGATCAGCCAGCTCAGCAAGCTGGCCTACCAGTCTACAGCCGGGGACCCTGCCAACTACAACAACACCTACGATGGAGCCAACATCCTGCGCACCATCGCCGACGCGCTTCGAGTGAACACGTCCGGCCTGGGCGGGGCATCCACGCGGCTCCCTATGGCCGACTTCTTTACGGTGAATGCGGCGGTCGGGCCCGCGGTCACCACGCAGCCTGCGAACCAGACGGTGACGGTAGGGCAGACGGCCACGTTCACTGTGGTAGCCACGGGCACCGCGCCATTGAGCTACCAGTGGAAGAAGAACGGCGCAGCCATCAGCGGGGCGACTTCAGCTAGCTACACCACGCCCGCGACAACCTCCGCGGACAATGGTGCACAGTT
>QHYI01000162.1 GCA_003223245.1 Acidobacteriota bacterium | reverse complement strand
CGGGGTAAAGGTCACGTCGATGGTGCAATTTGCACCGGCGGCCAATGTCGCCGGGCTCGTGGGGCAGGCATTTGCACCGGAACTTGTTGCCGCAAAATCGCCGGAAGCCCCAAACGAGCTGATGGTCAAAGCGGCCGTGCCGGTGTTTGTCAGTGTTACCGTCATCGGCGTGCTGGTGGTCGACAGCAATTGGTTACCAAAGCCTAGACTCGTGGGAGCGAATCCCACGCCGGGCGCGGGGCTCGTACCTATCCCGCGCAGGCTCACGCTCTGCGGGCTGTTGGGGTCATCATCGGTGAAAGTCAGCGTGGCGGCCTCGGCGCTGGCAACCGACGGTGTGAAGGTCAGACTAATAGTGCACTGATCCCCAGCCGCGACGCCCGGCGTGCATGTGTCGGTGATGGCGAAATCAGGACTGCTAACGGCTATGCTACTGAAGTTCACCGTGACGTTGTTATTGTTTGTCACGGTAACGGTCTGCGGCGCGGACGTGGTGCCGACTAGCTGCACACCGAAATCTGAGCTCGCTGGCGCGATCCCCAGGGTCGGGATCAACGTCAGCTGCGCAACATACGCGTCAACCGCCCCGGCGCCACCGGTGCCATTTAGTGTCGTCTGAAAGGCGCCGGCAGAAACCGGCAAATCCGTAGAGACCGTTTCGCCCGTGATATACGCATTGGGAGGCGAGGCGGAGTCAATGGCAATTCCGAGCCCCTGGTCGGCATTCAAGCCGTCGCCGCTGCCCCCAAAGTAAGTGGCGTATAAGAGATCGTCTTGGCCACTCCCGGCGGGATTCAGTTTCGCGATGAACGCATCACCGTTTGGATTCAAGAGCGTCCGCTGAAACGCCCCCAAAGTCTTCAGGGTTCCAGCTCCGGCAAAATCCGTCGACGTTGTTGTCCCGACCACGTAGGCATTTCCTGAGGCGTCCACCTTGATGTCAAAACCGCTATCACCTCCCGTTCCTCCCAGGTACGTTGAATACGGAACGGAGCTCAAGCCCGACTTGGTGGTATCCACAAGAGTGATGAAGGCCTTTCCAACACTTGATCCACTTGTATCGAAAGCTCCCGGCGTTGCACCGGGAAAGGGGTAGTCGGTCGAGGACGTGGTCCCCGTTACGTAAGCGAGGTTATTCGGTCCCAAGCCGATCGCGAAACCTTTGTCTCCAGTGGAACCTGCCAGGTAGGTTGAATAAACCAGCGACGCGGGTCCAACCTGCGTGGTGTCAATTTTAGAAACGAATACACTCGCTTCTGTGTTTGCAGGAGGAGCCGACTGGTAGGCGGTAGTGGAAGTAATAAAGGAAGAATCCGTGGAACTCGTCGTTCCTACCACGTAGGCATTCCCGGAAGAATCAGCCGCAACTCCCCATGCTTGCTCGCCATAGCCCAGGGCTTTCAACTGATTTGCGCCGTTTCCGCCCAGGTAGGTGGAATAAACAAGCGAAGCATTTTGTGATTGGGTTGTGTCGATTCTCGTCAGGAAGGCGGTTCCGAAGGGGTTGCTGGGAGCGCTTTGAAAAGGATTTATCGTAGGAAAGTCGGCTGAGTAAGTCAGTCCTACAACATAAGCATTTCCCGCGTCATCGGCAGCAACACTGTTCGCAAAATCTCCTCCCGTTCCAGCAATATACGTGGAGTACATCAAAGAGCCTGGCCCAGTTACGGTCGGGTCGAGTCTGGTCAGGTATACTGTACCGTTGTCATTGGAAACCAGTGGACCGGGGTTGAAAGCGTTGGCCGAAGTGGGGAAATCGGTGGCATACGTGAGTCCCGTCACATACACTGTCCCGGAAGAATCGAGCGCGAGCCCGAACGCGCCCTCCGATCCGCCGCTTGTTGAACCAGACAGATATGTGGAGTAGAGCAGAGTCGTCCCTGTGGAGTCCAACTCCGCAACGAACGAGGCTGGATTGGTTACCGGAGGGCCTGCCGGGAAGTCTGTGGACATCGTTGTGCCTGCTACAAAGGCGTTACCCGCGCCATCCACCGCGATTGCATTACCGGTATCTTCCCCGCTACCGCCAAGGTAAGTCGAGTAATTCAGCACCGGATCGAGAACCAGCGGTTTGCTGCGGTCATAATCGGCAACCGAGAACCTCACTCGGTGATCGGCAGCGAGCACGTATTTGCCTTCGATCAAGCGCCGCTTGCCGCCGATCATCTGGTAGATGAGCGGCTTTTGCAGCTCGACTTCGCCAGCCACGACACTCAACACCACATCGCCACTCGAGTCGAGGCGCATCTTGCGCGCACCGGCGATTCTTAGTTGGATGTCTTCCGGGTCTGCTCCCGGCGCGACAACGAAGTCATATTCCAATTTGCGTTGATTGCCGTAGAAAACCAAATCTACACCCGGATAGACGCCTTCGTATTTCACGCGGGCGTAAGAGGGCACGTCCGTGTGCCACTTCTTCGGATCATTCCCTACGAAATAATTGATCCTGCCCGGCAAGCGGGCCATTCCATTCACTGAGGGATGGGGATCTGCCCCTTCTAACTGTAGCCGCACCGCGGTGAGCTGCTCCTTGCAGGCCTTGCGGGCGGCCCGAAGGGAGGCCGTTCGATGAAGGGGGGACAGGTCGTAGTGGCAACGCGAACGAAGAGCGAGCACGGCCTCGTGGGAAGTGAGAAATAGTTCGTAACCGGCACCATGAGCAAGGTAACGAACTTCCTTTGCTGTTTGTCCCCGGTTCTCCTCAAAGCTCAACGGAAGCTTGCCGTAAGCTTCCCTCCAGCGGGGGGCTCCCTTCGCGGCTGGCGCTTTCCCAGGCGCAGAATGACTTCCGTCACTTTTGGCGAGAAGGGCATCCCAAGCGCCTCCCAAAACAAGCAAGAACAGGACACCAAAAAACAGTGCAGCCGGACCTACGGAGTTTGCCACACTTCCCCACGCACCCAACCTTTTCATCACAATTATCCTCCCGGGATCTGGCGTGATCACTGCTCGTAAAGATGGCGGACGGATTGCTATCTTTCCGATTTGAAACAGGCGCTGACTGGTTGAGAACAGACGTCTGTTTGACTAATCATCCCCGTGTAGCCGCGATGTTTTAATAGCCGATAAGTTCAGTCGGTCTGGTACTTTTGTCCGGGGCATGATTCATGACTTCCGTTCCAGTCCAACACCACCCTTAACGTTTCGTGGCGGAGCCAGCGGCGGCCACGACCGAGGCCGCAACGGGCTGATCCCTATTTACGTTTGCGTCAAACGGGCTCAGAAACATGAACGCTGAGCAGCCCTTTGTGCATAGCTGAGACGAGATATGGCGACGGAATAGAACAGCCTTGTAAGACGTACATCATTTGTGATTTCAACAACTTAGACGCTCTGGAGGATGACAGAGAATACGGCGCCAAACATTTGCGCGAACCCGAACAGCAGGCGCGTCCAGGCCCAGCGGCGCTCCTCTTGTGTGACCACGACGGTTTGCATTTCGAGCCGTTTGACAGCCGGAGCGGATTATCCTATATTTCCACTGTTTTGGAAATATGAAGACATCGTACGCTGTCGATTCACTCGCCGCTCTTGCCCAGGAATCACGCCTCAATATCTTTCGCCTGCTCGTACGCCACGCGCCAGATGGCCTCGCGGCAGGACAGATCGCGCGTCGTTTGCATCTCCCCAGCCCGACCCTTTCATTCCATCTGAGTGTTCTCGCTGCGGCAGAGCTCGTGCGACCGCACAAGAACGGGCGTTCGATCCGTTACTCGGCCAGCTTGGATGCTGTGAATCGTCTTACTGAATTTCTGTTGGAAAACTGCTGCGGCGGACGTGGAGGTTGCGGCCCCGTTCCAGCTAAAGCTGCAAGAATTGGCAATCTGTCAGCAGGAACAGATTCGCAAGAGAGATGAGCTATGCATGGACGATACAACGTGTTATTTCTCTGCACAAGCAATTCGGCTCGATCCATCATGGCCGAGGCAATCATGAACAACAGAGGGTTTCCGAATTTTACCGCTTACAGTGCCGGCAGCCATCCCAAGCGCGCTGTCCATCCGGCTGCGCTACGACAAATCGAAATTGCGAAGCTTCCCACCAACGGCTTGCGAAGCAAGGATTGGAGCGAATTCGCCAAACCCGGTGCTCCTAAAATGGATTTTGTGTTCACCGTTTGCGATAACCCGGCAAAAGAAGTCTGCCCGATTTGGCCCGGACAACCGATGACCGCTCATTGGGGTGTACCCGATCCCGCCGCAGTCGAAGGTAGGCATGAGCAGGTTGAAAAGGCTTTCCGGGATGCTTTTATGATTCTCGATCGTAGAATTAGTTTGCTCCTTTCCCTGCCCTTGGCCAGTCTCGACAAGCTGGCAATCAAGAAGGAAATCGACTGCATCGGCCAACAATGAGGAACTCTATCCTGGTTATAACAGTTGGGAGTACTTGGGAAACGCAGACCGGACAAGTGACCACAGAGAATCAAAACGTTTCCGTGCGCGGCTTCTTGCGCAGCCTGAACATCGTTCTGAAATCAGCACGAATGTATGGGATGAGCCATCCGCAGACAAGTTGTTTACTGAATGATTCCTGGAAACATCTTCAAGCCGCGCTCTCCGAAAAGAAGAGCGGGATGATAATCGGAGTTTCGGGTAACAGGCTATTTGTCGACGGTGTCGCAGTGAAAGGGGGGCCTGCCGAACGAGGCCTTGTGGACTTGCTCTCCGCTACCGACCTGGACAGCGTGGCACTCACCACCGAGGTGACGCCGAGCGCTCCACGATTTCCATTCATCGCCGAGGCGCAGGTTATCGAAATTCTGTCCGACGCTAGGCTGAAGGCCCAAACGAGTGATCTCAGTTCCGCGAGATGCTTCCTCGACATGCTGAATCCCTGGCCAGCAGGAACTGAGATTCGAATCACTATTTCGCATGGCAGCGACATGTTCACAGCTCTCGGCAAGGTGATCTTTGTCAGCCCGAACATGGGGATGGTGTCGCCTTCACAACCATTGACCGCGCCCAGCTAGAGGTTCTGAACAAGTGGCTGTCGCAGTTACTATAGGTCCTCCGGGCTGATCGCACGCCCTCAGCTGCGATCTATGTGACGTAAAGTCGTGAGGGATTTGGTGTCAGGCGGAGCGAAAATCGTCGAGTCCGAGCAAGTCCGCGTCCTGGTCGCGGATGACTCACGTGTTTCCAGGAAGCTCGTGGAGCAAGCTCTCGAACAGGAGCCTTACACAATACTCTTCGCCGAGAACGGGCGTGATGCGCTAAAGACAATCTCTGAATCTCATCCGCACATTGTCATCACAGACTGGATGATGCCTGATTTCTCCGGCCCTGACCTGTGTCGCCGAATCCGGCAACAGCCGAACGCGCCATATATCTACATCATTCTGTTGACGAGCAGTTCGGAAATGGACCGGCTAGTCGAGGGCCTTGCCGCCGGAGCCGACGATTACTTGACCAAGCCATTCCATCGAAAAGAACTGCTGGCGCGGATCGGCGTGGGGTGCAAAATCATAGCCATGCATCGCGAAATTGAGGCTCAAAAACGCTTGTTGGAGGAGTCAGCCCGGACCGACCATTTGACAGGTATACCGAACCGTCGTGCGGTCGAGGAATTTGCAGCAAAACAGATTTCCGGCGCCGTCCGATACAAGTTTTCGGTGTGGGTCATAGCCGCAGACCTGAATGGATTCAAATTCGTAAATGATACGTACGGACATGCCGCAGGGGATGAAGTTCTTCGGTACTTTGCAAGTATTCTCAAGGCAAACGCGCGAGCATCGGACATCTGCGGGCGATTGGGTGGCGACGAGTTCGTTCTGATGCTGACCCATGCGGCAAGAAAAGACATCCCCATCTTTGTTGAGCGATTGCGAACAGCGCTCGCAAGTCACGATTTTGGCTTTGACGGGAACAGCGTCCATGTGGCCGCCACTTTCGCGTTTGCAGGATTTGAAACCACTGACCCAAAAGACTTCGCCCAGCTACTCGCTGAGGCGGACGCGGCTCTATACCGAGAAAAGCGGCTCTGCACAAGAATTTGTAAAGACACACATGTTAGGCTGCTTTCCGAACAACGATGAATTCAGTCTTGGTGACCGCCATGCGTTTGGCCTTCAGCAGCAGATAGCCGAGATTCTTGTACCCGCGACCTCTTCGAAGAAGGGTTTTGATGTTGCCGTTGATGCCTTCCACCACCCCGAAGCGTACCTTGGTGCGGCAATAGTTCAGGATTCCGTCCAAGCGATCCAGCAGCATAAACGCAAGGTTTTCGAAAGGTACCAACCGTTGCCAGCACAGTTGACCGATCCAGCTCTGCCAGTAACGCTGTGATTACCAAAAATCGCAACGGGGGCTGGGGTTGGCAATACTCATCTGCGGATGGCCTTGGAGCGAAGCTCAGCTGGGCACATCCGCCGGGCTTTTGTCTGAACAAGATGGGGCGAACCGAGAGGAGTTGCGCAGAGTTCGATATTGAGAGAGTCAGCAGCCGCGGCAAAACTCTCAGATTGGACCCTCTTATTTTGCAGCGGTGCCTAAGCAGCCTGTCGCCCTTGCGAAGCGAGCGGCAGAGCGGAGTGCGGGAAATCTGCACGCTCCGTTCGATGTGGTTGGGAATGGAACCCAGCTACGGTTCGGGTTAGTGAGGCACTGCCAGAGGAAACGGGGAGCAACCAATAGGCCGAACCTAAGGAGCACGGCGCCAGTCCCCGACCCAACCAGCTCCATTTCGCTCGGCCAGTCTTGAGGGGATCGTGCCTCTTGCCTTTAATCCGGTAAAAGCTCGCACGAAAATGCAAGGAACCCCGGATTGTGGGCAAAACCCTATATCATTAACGTCTCGTCAGTCCCTGTGGAAAGCGGTAGAGCTACGCATGTCCTTGGGGTTTGTCGGCCCGCCGTTTTTCCGTAGAGAACTACACAGGATTCATCAACCCAATCACTGACCTCGATACGGAGGCGATCATGTTCTGGCGAGCATGCTGCTCAGCATGGGCTCTTTTCCTCGTTGCAGCCATTATTGGTGCGCAGGAGTTTCGCGCAACTCTCACGGGCCGGGTTACCGATCCGCAGAATCTGACAATCGCAGAAGCGACCGTTCAAGTTCGTAACGCGAGCACCGACGAAGTTTCATCCACAACCTCAGACTCGCACGGAAACTTTTCTATTCCGTTTCTTCGTCCGGGCACTTATACGATCACCGTGTTTCACGCCGGTTTCAGGCAGTTCACTCAGCAAGGTGTCACTTTAGAGGTCGCGCAAGCCGCTTTCCTCCCCATTCAACTCCAGCTCGGGGCCGAGAACCAGTCGGTGCTCGTGACGGCAGAGGCCCCTTTGTTGGAAACGGCAACCGCTGATCGTGGCGGCGTGGTTGACACTCAGCGGGTTTCCGAGTTGCCCTTGAACGCCCGTAATCCCTTCATGCTCGGCGCCATGATGTCCGGTGTGACTTTCCGCGGCTCGGCCATCTGGCAACGGCCCTTTGACAACGGCGCTATCGCCGAATGGTCCATCAATGGCAGCCGCCAGCGCCAAAACGAGTTCCTATTGGACGGTGCTCCCAACAACGGCCAGGCTGGCGGCAACAACGTAGCCTATGTGCCGATCGTGGATGCAGTTCAAGAGTTCAAGATGCAGAGCAACACCTATGACGCCCAATATGGCCATACCGCTGGCGGCATCATGAACGTGGTCCTGAAAAGCGGAGGCAATAAGTTTCACGGATCGGCTTGGGAGTTCATGCGGCGCACGTGGTTGGATGCCAACACTTTTCAAAATAATTCCCAAGGAGCGCCGCGGGCCGTTCACTACCTCGACCAATATGGCGGGCAAGTCGAAGGTCCAGTCCTCTTCCCGAAGCTCTACAACGGGCATGACAAGACCTTCTTTCTTTTCAGCATTGAGAATTACAGGGAAGGTACGCCCTCCCCGCTGCTGTTATCCGTACCCGCGCCGGAATTTCTAAATGGCGACTTCAGCAAACTTGTGGACGCCAACGGTAAGCCCATCACCATCTATAACCCATTTACCACCAACTTTGATGCCAGCGGCAACCCCATTCGTTCTCCTTTTCCCAATAATCAGATCCCTGCCAGCATGATTAACCCCATTGCCCAGAAAATTCTGAGCTACTTCCCTAAGCCGAATACCACGACGCCAAATTCGGCCTACGGCCAGAACAACCTCTCCATACCAGGCTACTTCGCAAAGGACAAGTTCTATAACTACATTGCTCGGGTGGACGAGATCCTTGGCCAGGCCCACCGCATCTTTGGGCGCTACGCTCAGAACAGCCGCACCGAAGACCGCAACGACAACGGCATTTTCAGCGGTCCGGGACAGGGAGGCCAGCAGCCTTTTCAGCGCTTGAATTGGGCCGCTACAGTAGATTGGGTGGGCACGTTTTCGCCGAACTTCATCGGCAACGTGCGGCTTTCCTTTAACCGTTTCATTGAACAGGGTTTTGCCGCGGGAGACGTTGGCTTCGACCTCACCACGCTGGGTTTCCCGGCCTCCACGATCAGCCAACTGCCCGGAGGTAAGTTCTTCGGTCGCTATGAATTCGACGGGTACAGCTACCTCGGTCGCTATCCTGACGTCAATATCACCAACAATTACGGAATCAACCCGAACCTCACCAAGATTTGGAAATCGCACTCCGTACACACCGGCTTGGACTTTCGGCGTATCTACTATATTTTGAACGGCACAGGTAACATCTGGCGTTTCAAGGCTTATAGGAACTACACACAACAGACTTGGAACCAAGGGGATCCGCTCAGCGGAAACAGCATCGCAAGTTTCTTGTTAGGTGTTCCTTCCGAAGGTGGATCGGACTATCCCTTATTTCCTTTCTTCCGCCAGTGGTATTACGCCCCCTTTCTCCAGGATGACTGGAAAGTGAGTTCCCGGCTCACTTTGAATCTTGGCCTGCGCTGGGACTTTATCCTTGCTCCGGACGAGAAGTACGGCAGGCTGGACTATCGCTTCGATCCCAACGCACAAGCCGATCCAGCCAGTTTTCCCGAACTCGCCAATTACAAAGGAGGCCTAACCTTTGCTGGTGTAAGTGGTAATCCTGCGAAAGCCGCGAATACCAACTACGGGAACATCCAGCCAAGGATCGGCGTTGCCTACCAGCTAAGCCGGCACCTGGTGATGCGTGGCGGCTGGGGGCGCTATTTTGCCAATCCCAGTAACGACTGGCAAAAAACAACAGGATTCAGCACCAAAACACCATTAGTGTCGAGTAACGACGGCGGACGGACACCCATCCCTAATCTTTTATCCAACCCCTATCCGAACGGCATCCTGACGCCAACCGGCTCGAGCCGCGATGCGGCCACGTTCGTGGGTCGTGATTTTTCCTGGTTTAATCCAAATTTCAAAACGCCTTCGGTGGATCAGTTCTCCCTCGGTTTTCAAATCGAACTGTCGCGGTCTTCGACGCTCGAAACCTCCTACGTGGGCAGCCGCGGCCACGATATCCAGGACGAGCGCGCTTACAATATTCCCAGCCTGGATTTGCGTCGCCAGTGCAACCTCCTGGAAGGCGGGAATCACACGTACTGCGACGCCAAACTTCCGAATCCGTTCTATCAGCAGCCGGCGTTCCTTGGGACGTCTTTCTATACTTCGCCGACCCTCTCTCGCTTCCAGCTCTCACGGCCTTTTCCCCAATTCAATGGAGACTTGAAGGAGCAGGGGTTGAACGGCGGCGCCACCTGGTACAACTCGCTCCAAGTGGACTACAACGTCCGTTGGGGCAAGAGCCTGAATCTCCTGGCCGACTATACCTTCTCAAAGTTGGTTGAGCGTTGGGGATATAACGATCCTTATCGGAGCATCGCGCAGGAAGGTCCCTACTACAACGACCGCCCTCACATGCTGAAGGTGACCAGTGTTTATGAACTTCCCTTCGGTAGGGGTCGCGGGATCGGCGGCAATGTCCATGGATTCCTCGATCAGTTGATTGGAGGCTGGGAAACGACCGCCTTCCTGACAGCGCAGTCTGGTGAACCGGCTGATTTGCCGTGGAATGTGCGCATCCTGCGTGACCCCAAGCTCTCCATACCCGACTGGCATGCACCCAAGGTCCAAGGCTGGCGTCCCTGCGTTTTGCAAATGGATCCGAATACGGGCGCCGTTTCACCAGAACCCTACAGCATAAATTATGGCTGCGGGACCGACCCTTCCACTTACAACTTCCTGATTCTTCCACCCTACGCGCCTCGCGAAACTCCTTTTCGCAGCGGCCAAATCCGAATGTATCACACGCTGACCATGGACGCTTCGCTGGACAAGACCTTTCCCTTCGGCGAGCGCGCCAGGCTACAGCTGCGGCTCGAAGCCTTTAACGTCTTGAACCACTATGCCTTTCCTCTCGAGCGCTTCAACACAAATCCCTTCGACCCGAACTTCGGAAGCTTGTTTCCGGGAAGAATTAGTACAGTGAACAGTGGCATGCCCCGGCAGCTTCAGCTTGGGGCCAAATTCTTATGGTGATAGCCGGGAATTGATCCTGATTTGGAATCGCTTCAACGCGATCCGGGCTTCGAGCCTTCCCTGAGGCTCTTGCGGAATTCATGGGCCGCTTTTCGGCGTCCTGTCCTTTAGACCTGTCGGGCGCGAGGTGCCCGGAGTCGTGGGCTAGCGCCCAGGGATTCGTCATTGATGTAACGGTCGGCATCGATAAAGATGGCTCGGCTGCGCGGATGACTGAACATCATGGCCGCTTATGCTACTACGAGTCTGTCGTCCCAGGGGCAAGTCGTCATTCCTGAAATTCCTGAGGAAGGTACGCAATGATCTCGGCCTGGCCGAAGGCGGCCAGTTCGTCGTCATTTGGTCAAGGCGACGTCGTAATCCTGAAGGTCATCACCCCGCCTGAGGACTTCCAGAAGCTTCTGAGTCAAGTCCGTGTCGAGGACAAAAAAGCCGGAATCACGAAGGCAGATTTGAAATCCGCGATTGCCAAGGTAAGACGTCGCGCGAAGTGACCATCAAGGCCGTCCTCGACACCAACGTTGTCATTTCTGGGATCTTTTGGAAGGGCACACCGTTCGAGCTCCTGGCTGGCAGGAACTGCGTTTCCGCCTGGCGATATCACTGCCAATTCTGCTCGAATACGGGCGAGTGTCCCTCCCGAGAATTCCGAAGAGCCCATGGCAGGCGTTATACCTGCAATTGAATCGAAGGCTTAAGCAGCGCGCGGCCCTGCTTGAGTCTTTGAATTGATGTAGGGGCCCGCAAGTGGGACGGTATGGGCGCACGTTGCCAAGGCCCAAGCGGCATCCTTCTAGTACCTGAAAGTGGAGTCGAGATGTGGCGCAGTGGCTCAGGCGGAGCAGGAGTTCCGGCCCAAGCCTGAACTCCAGCTAGCGATTGAAAATCCCTGCGGAGCTCGTTGCGCAAGTTCCCCCAACCGAGCAATCCTCTTGACATGCTCGAAAACGAACTAGAATGGCTGCAAAGCTCCATGGCCTTGTATCAATTTGTTCCTCGCTCGGCAGGGGCAATACTCGCTCCAGAATGGCAAAGTCGTTTTTAGCCAAAAACGTCTAGCTGACGATTTTGAGCGCAAGCTAGAGATTGCACAACTTCGACGAATACAATTCCTAAGAGCCTACGGTGAATTTGTAAGTCTGCAAAGCAAGATATTCGTCCAGGCTGGGCTGTCTCCCTTACCACTCGGTCCACCGACTCCCGCGAATGCCCCCGACGCTGCGGCCCACCCGGCGCGGCTGCGCTCGGAACCAGCGGTTGCGACACGAGCGGCATTGGATTGCCCGGTGGTTTGGTCGAATTGACGTAGATGCTCAATTCCCCATAATTGGAAAGGCCGGCCGAGTCCGTTAGCTGCGCCTCGAAATACCACGTTCCCCCACCGGTCGGAGTTCCGGTAATCGCCCCGGTGCTGGCATTAAGGGGCAGCCCATCGGGCACGGCTCCAGCATAGATGGACCATGTGAACGGTGCCGAGCCGCCCGCCTCGGCAATAATCTGGCTGTATGCTGTGCCGGCAGTGCCGCTCGCCAGCGTCTGAAAATCAGTGATCCGGGGCGGCGGATTCACCGTGATTTGGAGCGAAGCGCTCTTGCGGGAGTCCTTCGCCGAAGAGGCTGTCAGCGTCGCCGTAACGGGACTAGAAACGTTCGACGGCGCATTATAGACAACCGAATAGAACGTCTGGTTCGAAAGCGACCCGGGACCGCTAAGAGTCCAAAGGACTCCGCGCGTAGACGAATCATTAGTGAGCGTCGCCGTGACGCGGAGCGTCTGGGCGGTTTGGGCCGGAGAGGGCGAGAGCGAGATCGAAATAGGCGGCGCGGATCCGCATCCGCCCGCAAAAATTACTGCCAATAGCAATGTAATTTCGATGTCTGCAATCTTCCGAACCGCAAAGGACGGCGTCGCGTAGAACACGCCGGACATGGGGGCCCCCTAGGATGAACGGGCCCGCGGGATGCGCAGGTGTGTTCATTCTCGTGGTATGAAACGTAACGGGCAACACGAAGGTTTCAGGAAGGTGTATTCCGTCGAAAAAAGGACCCAGCCCTCCAGTCGTCTAAGGTTGAAGAGAGGGACGAAGCAAACTGGCGCAAGGAGTTCGCGGAAATTCACTACAAAATTCGCATGGCGCAGACCGAACTCGACATTTTGCAGCGTGAACTGAACGAAGCACTCCTAATTTACGATCCAAACCCGCGAAAGGCGTTGCGAGAGAAGGTGACACGCAAGAATATAAACGCCCAATTCAGCGCAGAACTCCCGGACGGTCGGAACCCTTCCCTAACCACCGTAATGGAAGAGTGGCCGATCCATCCGCTCTGAAGCCGTCGGTCCCATCGAGCCGTGGTCAGTTGCCCTTAGCTTTGCAGGTGAAGTTCGCAGCGTCGTTGGTACTGCCACTGCCTTTATAGACAGCTTGTTGCGGGTATGGGCAAAAGGGGGCGAGTCATATCGATGACGCCACTTTCGTTGACTCTGGCATCGGTTGCTCCGTTCAAACTAACTGGATAATGGTATCGCTTGAAGCACGCATCGCTCGTTTCATCTCTCAAGCACTATACAAGAGGATATCCACCCAAGGCGACATGCCAACTACACCTTCATGCCCTTGGTCCTCCGTTATCCCGCCCGAAGTGGTTCCCGTTTATTTCGCCGCTAACAGCTATTCAGCGTGAAAAATCTGGGAGCCGCACTTCTACACCTCGCAACAGTGCGGCCCTCAGCTACGGTTGCAGCTTCGGTTTGGAAGCTGCGGGAAGAACGGCTGCTTCGGCTTCGATTTCTCGAAGCTGTTCCGGACTGATGAAGCCTACGCGACGACGAGGCATGTCCGTTCGGAGAATCCAAGCTATGTCTTCCATCTCCTTCTTACTTGCCAATCGCTTGTCTTCGTAGAACGTGCATTCGCTCACCAGGAACCGAATTTCACGCTCGATACAGAAGTATCTGCAAAACACTTCTTCTTGCGACACGCAACGATGTGCCCGTGGCCACATGTCCGGCACAGGGATTCGCATCCCTGCGGCGTTCCTCCTTTCACTTTGATGCTGACCATGGTTTCTCTT
The DNA here is from genome assembly GCA_003223245.1 of Acidobacteriota bacterium. Lineage (GTDB taxonomy): Bacteria > Acidobacteriota > Terriglobia > Acidiferrales > UBA7541 > Acidiferrum. The sequence continues at coordinate 10,525 of QHYI01000162.1, read as the reverse complement.
TTTCTAAGAAGCGCACTGCGCTTCGGTTGCACCCACTGATGGCGGAAATTCGCACCAGCACAATGAGCATTGGTGCACGCGAAATTGCAAAATACGCAGAATGTCGAAATGATTTAGAAAGTTGGCCAGAAGAGACGTGGGCTAGCTAAAGAGGGCAGACGACGCCCTTTTGCTGCCGCGATTATCTCGCTCCGGCAAAGCTGCAAAACGGCCTATGTGGTTCCACCGCTGCATGGGTCATAGTCCTTCTTTACGCTGCTCTTAGGATGCCGCGAAACCGCGTATTGTTAAATGAAAAAACAGTGAAAAACGGGAGCGGACCTTCAACGGTATGAAGACAGGCCAGAGACCTGTCAATTCGGCAACCAGCATGCTACAACTTTAGTCGGACGAAGGAGGCGAACATGAAGAAGTGGGGCATTTTGACCAGTCTGTTGCTCGTATTGCTGGTGGTTCAGACGCCACAATTCGCACAGAATACTTCCACCGACCCTGGAACAGCTCACCGCCACGAACTCGCTATCGGTCTTCTGAGAACAATCGGCACAGCCGAAGTAACCTACCACATCAAGAATGGCTCATATGCGACATGGCAGACACTTTTGTCGAGTTATCCAAAACAGTTTGATGAGTTTCTTGCGAGACATAAAGGGGCGAATTTTGAGGTCGGTGTCACTCTGCACATTCTCCCCCCTATCCAGTTCAACAACCCGCCAGAAATCCTGCCCGGATGGAATCTGCGGCTGAATGTACATTCTGATGGCCAGGGCTACGATTTGTTGCTGACGGATATGACGGACGAGAAATGCGGGTACGCAGTTCTTACTGACGAAAACGGTGTCATCCGCCAGAGCAAGGCCATTGACTGCGAGATTTAGATTTTCTCGCTCGAACTCTCCGGTAGTCATCGGGACGAAACTCACAACTCATTTCGCAGCCCTGCAGGCGGTTTCGCTGCCCGAATATGTTTCTCTACCAAATCAACGTTCCCGAGAGACATATTGTAACGTCATCAAACAAAGGCGACGTTCTCTTGGAAGTAGTAGTGCTATATAGTTTCCCCATTCTGCCATCGCTTGACTTGGTGACCCGCCAAAATTTTCCGCAGTACAATGATCCCGGAGACCCCGTAGCTCAATTGGATAGAGCGAATGGCTTCGAACCATTAGGTTCCGAGTTCAAGTCTCGGCGGGGTCGCCATCTTTCCAGTTGAACCACGTCACAGCCAGAGGAACCGGGAAACACGGCTCTCCTCGTCCGCTAAGTCCTTGCGAGCGGAGGCCGCATTGCTATCGGCCAACCAGGAATCAGTGGTGGAGGAGTGCTAGGACGGTTCATGTCGCACCTATTGAAGGACCGTGAGTGGTCGGGAGTGCTGGCGTCGCTACGGTACGCTGAGGCTCTTGGTCAGGCTGCCCGTCTCAAGCGAGAGTTCGTGGGCATTGACCCACGACACAGAGAACCTTCGAGGGTCTTCTTCAGGCAAGCCATTCAGACCGAAGAGCACAGCCGCGCCACTTCTCGAAACAACTGCGAGTGAGCATCGACGGTTAGACTCTTCCCCGTCTCCTTCAGACTGCGATCGGGATAAGATAACGTCACTGCGATGCTAGGTGTTCGACAAAATCCGACCGGGCTGCTTTCAATGCCACGCGGATTTTTCATTACATCTTCGGGGTCATAAATCAGACATACGAGGGTCTTACGGTTTGGGTGTTCTTGTACCGAGCGGCATCAATGATGAGTTCCTCATCAATCTTCCTGACCCGCAAAGGAGTCCCCTCCCCCCGCCCCGAAGCCACCGTTAGCGCCGCTCACGGTGCTGAATCCTCACTTCGTGGGCTGGGAGCCCATGTATCACTGGACCGATCAGAAGATCCGCGTCCATGCCCTCTACTGCGTGATGGCCCTGACTCTGGCCGGGTTGCTGCAGCGCGAAGCACACCGTGCCGGCCTGGAGCTCAGTTTGGAGGCCATCGGTCGGGAACTTTCCTCGATCTGCGAAGTCATCAATCTCTACGCCCCGATTTCGGGGAAGGCGGGCCGCTTTCGAGCGGCCACTACCTACACCGAGCCGACACCCACGAGCAGCCGTCTCGCCGAAATTTTCCGATTGGACGATTGCAAGGCGCGTTAGTAACTACGCCGGCTGGCGCCTCCGATAGGCCTCACAGCCGCGCCAGGCTTGATGTTTTTCGCTTCTGCTGGATTCCAACCGACGATAACTCGGAAACTCGCGCTAGGGCCCGCTACGGACGTTCAGGAAACAAGCCGGGCATCCAGCGTGCCGCGAGGGTAGCCGGAAAAACAAGACGCAATGGCGCTCGCGGGCTGTCCGACGCAAGTACACCGCGGTCCATTAAGGCGGACACGACGCGCCGAGCATGCCGCTCAACAACGCCAGCGGCACTGGCCACGTCACCCCGAGGCAGTTCTCCCCGGTAGAGCAAGGCTTCGAGTACACGCCCTGAACGCGGAGGGAGATTCTTCAGCTTGATCTCCTCTTCCGCCCAAAGCAGGATGCGCGCACGTAAGCGATCCGGCTGCATCAAGCTCTCCATGAAACTGACCTGATCGGTGCAGGCCTTCAGAAAGAATTCCGAGAACGACGCAAGCGCCTCCTCGCTCAGATTCCCGCGACCATCCAAATCGTTCCGCCGGGGCGCATCGCAAGCCGCCAGATGTTTCTTGTACTCTTCCACACTCCGAGCCAAACCACGCGCCACGGACCAAACTGCGCCGGTGTGTAGCGTTTCCAGCAGCGCCGCGTGTGACATGATGCGCGCGACTCGACCGTTGCCGTCCAAGAACGGATGAACCCACACGAGCCGATGATGCGCTGGGGCAGCGGCTAGGATGGAGTCTGTCTTCCCCAAACTGCCGTAAACATCCTCGAAGCGTTTGAGGAATCGCGGTACAGCGCCAGGACTGATGGCGACATGGCCGCCGACTTTCACATCTCGTTTGCGTAGCTCTCCGGGGACAACGCGGACTCGGTCCTTGCCTTCAGGGTCTTCCACCCAAAGCAATGTCTCCGGTAGCTCCGCGCAGAAGCGGTGATGGATTTCGCAAATGCCTTCCGTTGCGACGGCGCGTCCTTTTAGCCCGCCTTCATCAATCCATTTTTGGACAGCAACGTGCGCCTTCGCTTCGAGCTGCAAGTCGCGTTTGCGTGCGTCCTTGCTGTAGTCGTTCTTCAGGGCCCGTTCGATGTCAATGGGGTGCGTGTAGTGTCCCTCGATTAGATTGCTGTAGTAGCAATTCATCGAGCGAACGAGATCAGCCAGAGACTTCAGAAGACTCTCTGGCAAGCTGCGCCGAAATCCAGCGGCCTTTTGCGCCAGTTCGACTGCAAGATCGGTCAGGGAGCCACGAAACCGGGACGTTTCCCCGATGAGCAAAGGCTCCATTTCGGCAGGGGATTCACCACGGTCCTTTGCCAAGTCCGCTGAAATGTCCGCTTGTCTGCGCAGCGTTGTCCCCATACTAACCGCTCTTTATATCAGATACTTATACTCTCCACAAGCCGAACGTGTCCGGATAGAAGTCCGCACAATATGCGTACGCAGGGCACCGAGATGGACAGGCGTCGCTAGACTTGGAGATCGGTTGGCACCGCCAGATTCCCATCGAAGCTTAAGCGATTGCCCCCGGGCTGAACTCCCTGTGCTCCGCTACGCACCTTCACTTGAGTGAAGATGTTTTTGGCCTTTTTCCAGCTTAATAGGATCAATCACCTACGCGAGGCCCAATCCGCAAAGAAAATTGGCTACATGCAGGATAGGCAGCAACACCGGAAGCTCAGCCGTTTGCGCCAGGAACTGCTCGAAGTTTTGGAGCGGCTACGCAAGACTCTCGAAGTTGTCTTAGCCCGCTCTCCGTTGGTCAAGGGCAGTGTTTATCAGATCGCCCGCCGCTGCGGAACGCCTAACTGCCGTTGCACCCGCGGCCAACTGCATCGCAATTTCGTTCTGACTTGGAGTGAGCAGGGGCGCCACCGCATGCGTTCCTTGCCGCCCCCACGGGTCGTCGAGATCCGTCAGAAAAGTAAGGAGTATGCTCGATTTCGTCGGGCCCGCATCGAAGTATCGATACTTTACAACCGCATCCTGGCGCTCCTGGATCAGATTCAGGAGTTGCGTCGCGAGGCACCTGGAGATGAGTGAGTCGGCGCTGTCGACATCCGCCGCCATGCTGTTTGAGCGTGATGATGCGCGGGTGCTCGAAACGTTTCGCCGGGTCGAGTTTGATTATGTCGATGCCATCGGTGAAGTCAGCGAAGCCGACTTCTTCCGCGTCATCACCGAGCGGAAGATTTTGGACAAGCTGGCCCACAGCTACCCCTCACCGCGCAAGCGGCACGATGTGCCCTTGTGGGTCTATATGGCCAGCAACTTGTCCATGCGTTTTCACGGCGAGCATCACTTTCATGCCTTTCCCTTCCTAGTGCGCTCCAGCAGCATGATCGAGGCCTTTGGTCCGGCCATGGGCCACAAGGTCACCCATCCGGAGACCGGCGACATCTCCCTGCGCTGGGCCGACGATGACGGTGATCTTGATCTTCTATCAGGCCTTTGTGGCCCGCCTAGCTCCACTCGAATATCAGGAGTTGTTGCTGACGCTGGAGGAGCCGGCGCGCCAAAAAATTTTAGCCAAGACACGGCGACTTCGTCGCGGCCTAACGCATCAGCTCGATCACGCTCGCTCTCCCTAGAGTTAGCCCACCTGGTCGGGCCGAGTGCGATCCAAAATTTTCTAGACGCCCTATCCGGCAAAAGACTGTGCTTTCTTCTGCCGCGCGAAATCTCTTGCTCACGCATCCTTATCTTAAAACGAGGATCCGGGATGACCGAGGCTCCCTCTCTCCAACGGAATTAATTCCTCGCTTCAGGACACCCTCTCGCTGGCTTGCTGCGGGCCAGGCGCTTTCACCCCCACCCAATGTCTGAAGTGCAGTTGACTTCAGCCCTACGCACGACTTTTTTGACCATAAGGGATAAAATGGTCGGCCCTAGCAGACGATTTTCGAACTTTTTTGGCGGATCCTCTCCGGCGGCACCGCAAACTTGTGATAAATGGATTTTCGCTCCTTAGTTTCGCCCCCTGGTTACTCCGCGAACCTGAACGACCTAATCTCGATCAAGTTGCAACCCATTCGCACTTGGCTCGTCCGGCCCCAGCAGTTCCTTGTAGTGGGGCGGGTTCGGCGGCTGCACGTTCTTGGCGTCGCCGCATTGGTTGTAGGCATGACCTTCCAGGCAGTACGTGACCGACTTCCAGCTGCTCGCGCCGTACTCCTCCTCGCCTGTACCTTTGAGGTACAAGATGATACGCGACCAGTCTGCGGCGATCGTCATGTCCGCCCCAGACGGCTGATCGGGGGCGCCAGTGAGTCCCTTGTTGAGGTCGAGCGCCGTCGTGATCTCCCCGCTTGCAGAGATGGCATAGATCGCGAAATTCAGCACCGGGCACGCGCCGCACGCGCCCGAGCCGAATTGGCTCACGGTTGACGTTGATGGGCCTGACTGCAGCAGTGTCCACCCATCCGCCAGGGTCTTTGTCGCGAAGTGTTGTTCATCGACGGTGAACTCGGTGCGCCGGATATTCGCATCCTTGCGCCACGCCAGCGACGGCCCGCAAACAATCGCCCCGTCTTTTAGCGGTTTCCAGAAGTACTCTGCCAGCCACATCGAGGGCGATACTCCGCCCGGCTCATACAGGTACCCCTGCTCTGGGTTGATCAGCGCGAATGTGGAGCGCAGGTCATTGTCCTGTCCTCCGGTCGGGAAGAACCATGCGGAATATGGAACGTTATATAGGTCCTTCTGCTCCAGTTTGTACTCGCACGGAGTGACAGCGAACGTGCGAGGTGCGTCCAGACGAATGCGGTCGAACTTGTCTGGCTTGCCCCACTGCCGTTTCGGAGCTGTCGTCGAGTAAGCCCCTTGCTCTTGTCCTTCGGCCGCTGCGCCAAAAACATCCACCATTACATAGAGGTCCGACAGCTTCAATTGCTGCGCCGGCGGGAACGCCGTATACGGGATGAAGACATGAAAGTGGTATGCAGTCGCGCGGTTGTCCTGGTACTCCCGCCCGGCCTCGGTCTTGCGGGTTTCCGGTGTGACGTCGATTTCGATCTCGGCCTTCAACGGATCATCGCTCTTGGGCTTCAGCAGCTTCGGCAGGTTCTCCGGGAACAGGCTCGTCGTGAGGTTGTCATAGGCGCTCGACGCAAACTCCTCGAAGGAGTGCGTCGTCTCGGCGTAGTTGCTGCCGGTGATCAGCCATTGCCGCGCGAACAGCCGACGAAACTGTTGCCGGTACCGGCGTTGCTCTTCATACCAACGCTCGCAGTTCCTCCTTCCCGACGCCTTGTCGCCTGTGTGAGGATCGGTCAAGTCGGCACAGTCGTTCTCGCTCTTCAACTCCTGCATCCCGAACTGATTTCCCCAGCCGACGGTCGGCATAGCGACATCGCTCGCGGCCGCAAGCCACACCTCGATGTGGTCGCTGGCGAGGACCTCCGACTTCTGCTGCGCCCAGCGTATCTCCTGGTCGCCGCGGTCCACCTTTCCCCAGATGTGCAGGCCGTCTTCCGTCGTGCGCAGCCATACGTCGCCGCGACGTGCCGGGGGCGAGTTGGGGATCAAAGGCAGCGTGGGTGGCGTTCTGTAGATTTCCTGGAATTCTCGGTACACAGCAGCCGGCGCGATCGGAGGGACGTGGGTCACCTCTTCGTTTTGTGACTGCGCCAGAACGCTGAGCGTGAACGCCAGGACGATCGCCAACATACCGTAGGGGACCCCGTGCATGGCGACATTGTATGTGTTGGGTCGTATCACGATAGGCATGCTCATATCCCATCCGCACATTGCAAAACTGAGAGCCAAACCGTCCGCGCTGATTTAGAAGAGGTTATCTGGATTGTTATGTGAGGCTACTGTGCGTCGTCTGACGCACTGTTCACTGCGTTACACGAAATGGGTCGTGCCACCTTGAGCGAGGACGGTAACAGATGCCGTCAAGGCGTCATAGCTCTCCTGAGAACAACTGGCGATAACAGCCCTTTAGCACTTCTTTGGAAGGGCGGCGGGGTTCAAAAGCGATATAAGGGTGGGCTTCCAAGTTCCTGAAAAGGACCCATTCTGGCTGGACAAGAACAAAATCTCAGTTAACACAATTACCATAATTCGGGGTGCCTCTCAGTTGCTATTCACGGCATGAATGATTATCATTCATGCCGTGAACGCAAAGCCTTTGCCGCGCTATCTGCAAGGGGCACTCGTGGAGCGGTTGCGTGTGATGCCGGCCGTGGTCGTAATAGGAGCACGGCAGACCGGCAAGAGCACACTAGTCCAGCACCTGACTCCAGGCGAGCGCCGATTCCTGTCTCTTGACGACCTCGACGTGGCGGATCTGGCTCGGCGGGACCCCGAAGCGCTGGTGGGAGGCTCGACGCCAGTCATCCTCGACGAGATTCAGCGCAAACCGGAGTTGCTGTCGGCCGTGAAGCGCGCGATCGACCGCCATCGCCGGCCGGGGCAGTTTTTGCTGACGGGCTCGGCCAACCTCCTCCTCATGCAACGGGTGTCGGAGTCGCTCGCCGGGCGAGCCAGTTACCTGACGCTCTGGCCCATGGCCCGAAGGGAACAGCTCGGCATGGGACGTTGCGGGCTATGGGAAAAGCTGCTATCGACGGAGGACCGCGACTGGCTCGACGTTCTCCGCTCAGAGCAGAGTCATCCAGAAGATTGGCGGGCGCTGGCGCGAGGCGGCGGGTTTCCAGTCCCGGCCGTTCATATGAAAACCCATGCGGAACGGGCCGTGTGGTTCGAGGGCTACGTGCGAACCTACTTGGAACGCGACCTCCAAACGCTCTCGGCCATCTCGGCCCTGCCGGATTTCCGGCGATTGATGCGCGCCGCAAGTCTCCGACTCGGCCAACTCGTCAATCAGACCGAGCTTTCGCGTGACGTTGCCTTGCCCCAGCCGACCGTGCACCGCTATTTGAACCTGCTCGAAACCTCCTTCGTGCTTGTTCGCGTCGCGGCTTATTCCTTGAATCGCACCAAACGCCTCATCAAGACTCCCAAACTCTATTGGGGCGACATCGGCCTCGGCCTTCATTTGGCCGGCCTTCCCGAACTGGCGGGAGCGCACCTTGAGAACATTGTCCTCCAGGATCTGTTGTGCTGGCGTGACGGGCGGACCAAGCAGACGGAAATTTTATATTGGCGAACGGCAACGGGCGAGGAAGTGGATTTCGTAATCGAGGGCGGTGGCCAGCTTCTACCCATCGAAATCAAGGCCACGTCGCGACCGCGCCTGTCCGACGCTGCGACGCTGCGCTCGTTCCGGGTTGAGTACGGCAAGGCCTCCCGAGCAGGCTTGTTGCTGCATACAGGAGAGACTTTCCAGTGGCTGGCGCCGGATGTCCTAGCTGCGCCCTGGTGGTCGGTTTGTTGAGTTCGTGGTCTTCTCCCTCCCGATGTGTGTGTAAGTATTCCTCCGACAAGAGAAAAGTGGCCGTGGAGCGATCGGCCTCAGTGAGGAGCCAAATTCGGTTCCCAGCGGCCGTGTTGTAGCTGCTGAGGACTCGTAGCTCGTCGGCCACTGCGTACTCATTTTTCTGTCGCATGCTCGGCACAGAGATCTCCCCAATCGCCGTTCACCGGCTTCCCGAGAAATTCCCGGGGAGATTGTTTCGCCAGCAGAAGCGCCCCGAGAGCCCCGCGAGTTTCCGCACGCCTTGCAAGATTAGCTACGGATGTACGTCCAATGCCTGCTGCGAAATCGCAGGTAACCAAAGACCGCTATATCCGGGCTTCGAACTTCCAAGCAAAGTTACAGCTGTTGTCCGTATTGTCCGCAAAATTAAGTGGAATTGGCTGTCGAGGACGCAGCATAACGGTGAAATTGGTCGACCCTAGCAGACGATTTTCGAACTTTTCTGCACCAAACCTCCTGATTTCGGCTGGGCCGGACGTACAGGTAGCAGCTCCACGCTGAGTTCCCATGCTTGGGGCATTTACCGCCGCCCCCTATAACGTGGACCAATCCCCACGAGCTTATTTTCACGATCATCGTAAAATAGTCTGTACCATTTTACGATGTATGTGATAATGGTCCACATGCAGGAGCGACACCCTTATAGTCAAAAAAGTCGTGCGTAGGGCTGAACTCCTCAAAGGTCACCGTCAAGGTTTCAGGTGTGCTCTTGATTGAGGCCGCTGACAATCCGCGACCAGTACACAAACTGTGCCACCAAACTCAACATCCCAAACAGGACTACCACCTCGAGTCTCCCCGAGCATAGCCAGAACCCCTTCCAGGCTTGTCCTTCGACTCGTCGCAACAGGTTGTCCAAAAACAGGAAGAAAAACAACAGCGCCGCTATGTTGTACCCTGCCCTCGAATGCTTCTGCACGGTGGTAAGCTCCTCCTCATCTTCTTCCTGCTTCAGCCAACAGAAGCATAGGAAGCCAGCCAGGAGATACACCGCATTGTGGCCCAGAAACGCCAGGCATGGCAGCATCACCTCCACCACGACCAGTATCCCGCCACGGTAAGTTTCAAAACTGCCAGCACCACAGAAAGGAAGCCAAACAGCCAGAACCCCATGGCCTGAATCGGATGTTCTTGTTTGCGGCTCATGCCGCCTCACGCTCATAGTATTTCAGCAGGCCGCCCAGCCGCTCCCGACACCGCACCTTTTCCTGTTCTCCACGGGCTGCTTGAGTTGGCAAAGGGAATAGCAATACGTTGTTTTTGCCTTGGTGATTTCTCTCCTCATGATAGTGGGCTTCGTAGTGGCGCAGCGCGCGCCGCAATGAGCCTTCACCCAACAAGATCAGCTTCGCCAGGCATTCCTCCCTAACCGACCTTACCCAGCGTTCCGCATAGGCGTTCAGATTCGGACTTCGGGGCGGCAAGGCAAGGGTCTTCACACTCCCTGCTTCGATCACCTGACGAAACGACGAGCAGTATTTGCTGTCGTGATCATGCAGCAGGTACTTGCGATGGATCAGAAAACCAGAATCTTCCATCGTCACATTACGCGCCATCTGTTCCATCCACTCTTGATCCGGATGACGTGTGACTCCGGCCAAGCATATCCTCCGGCTCTCCAAATGAATGAAAAACAGCACGTAGTACGTGATCAAACCTCTTAGCGTAAGCACTTCCACCGTGAAGAAATCGGTCGCAACCAACACCGCCATGTGCGCACGGATAAAGTCTTTCCAACTCGTCGTCTGCTTCCGCTTGGGAGCCGGTGGAATATCCTGGCGGCGAAGAATATTGCCCACGGTCTGATCCGAGAGCCGGTGACCTAGGTTGGCCATGGCGCCCACGATCCGGTCATAGCCCCACCCGGGATTTTCCTTCGCCATCCGCACCACCAACCGCTCGGTTTCCTCGTCAACTCGGGGACGACCCGAGGATTTGCGAAACTTCGATCCGTCGAACTTGTTGGCGATGAGCTTTCGGTACCAGGCCAGCAGCGTATCCGGTTTCGCGACCGCCG
>QHYI01000033.1 GCA_003223245.1 Acidobacteriota bacterium | reverse complement strand
TGACCTCGAACCCGAACTTCTGATCTCGATCAAAGATCAAATATTTCTGAGGGGCTTCAAAGGGAAACGCCACATACAGGTCGATCTGAATTCTTCGCTTCCCTCTCGCAGCAGCTTTTGACGACTCAGACGGAATTATTGGTAGGGACAGCTGGAAGCAAGAGAAACTCCGGCCGTCGGAGGAGTGTTTTCTCTTGACTTCCCCGTCTATAGAACCTCTGAATCCGTGTACAGCACCCGAATTGCTTGGCCCGAAGAAAGTAGGAATAGCCACCGACGTACTGGCTCGCTTGCCCTCAGCAAAGATCACCAAGTTCCACGTTTGGCTGCCGGCCCACTGACACCCCGCTCGCGCGTCAGCCAGTGAAGCTTTGCAGCCGTCATTCCCGCGGGATTGTCCGGAGTAGGGGAGGCAGCTCTCTGATATTTGGATCCGGCGCATTTCTGACCTGTCGATATCCTCCAAAGTGCAACTTGGCCACTCTTGGCGTTGTTTGGCCATTGCGATATACTGACCCCCGCTTAGCGTGAGCGCACAAGCATGGACCTCCCACCCCAAGCGGAGACTCGTTTCTTGGTCTACGAACTCAGAACTTCGCTCCAGGATATTTGTCCACCGATCTGGCGACGGTTGCAGATCCCCAGCACCTTCCGTCTGTGTTGTCTCCATGATGCCCTCCAGATTGTGATGGGCTGGACGGACAGCCATCTTCATCAGTTCGAGAAAGACGACAAGTGTTGGGGCGTGCCGGAGTCCTTCGAAGACTACGATATGGACATCCTCGATGAGCGCCGGACGGAAATCGGCGCCGTACTCAAGGCGCAGGGTGACTCGGTCGTTTATACCTACGATCTGGGGGATGACTGGCGGCACGACGTGGTGCTGGAGAAGATTTTGCCCGCCTCGGATGGCACGGTGCGTCCGGTCTGCCTGTCCGGCGAACGACACTGCCCTCCGGAGGACGTGGGTGGCACGTCGGGATACGAGGAATTCCTGGAAGTCATTTTCGAACCCCGCCACGAGGAGTTTAAACACTACATCCAATGGGCCCAAGGACCCTCGCCCATCAACCGATCCGTAGGGCGATTCCAGCCGGAGGAGCTTAACCTGACGGCCGTGAACCGCAGGCTGTCGCGGAGGCGGTGGCCCGGCCGGCATAGGCATGCCCTTACCCATCACGGAAAATCCTCTGCTTCCTCGATATTGGGGGACTCGCCTTCATGGCCAGAGGGCAAGCTCGGTGGTTGAATTGATTCGATAGAGTTCCACGCATGGTGGCGGAGCGTAATGTCCATTCCTTGGTTCCTGCGAACAGCCGCGACAGAATGCCACTGTTGGGGGGACAACGGTGAGCAAGCAGAAGATGAATAGCCGCGTTGGAAAGGAAGAAGAACACATCCTCGATCGACTCTCCGCCGGGCTCTCTCAGGAAGAAATCCAACGCGTAGTGGCGGGGGCGCTGAAGTCTTTGGACCAGGCGGGCGTGGATCGTCTCTTCAAGAGAGTGGGGCCTGAAACGGGCGCGGCGTTGCGCAGAGCTCTTGACGCTGGCCACTCGAAGGAGCGGCCGACGCCGGGCAGGGCCAAGCTCAAGGAAGAATGGCAGCAGGCATGGGAGCTGAATACGTGACCGATCCTTCATCGCGGATGGGCGTGCCTTCTTCATCGAGCGATTCAGCACTCCAAATGGTGCAAAGTTTTACGTCGCCGGTCTTGGCCGATCCGTCCGGTTGTTTGCCGGTGCGACCCAAGGGCTCCTCCGTGCGTAAGGGGATCCCGGTTCCATCCATGCCGAGATACAGGGTCCGCAGCAGAGGAAGAACATCGCAAGGTTCCGTGCAATGACGTTCGTCTTCGGCGATTTCTTCGCCCAGGGCTTCTGGGGTTCTCTCCACCTGCTTGGCATCCACGGCCACGCCGGCCAGTTCCGTCAACTTTTGAGTAAGGAACCTGGCGGGGCAAACCCTGATCGATTATCTCCCCGAAAGCCTAACCCCAACGGCCAAAACGGATAGGGTTTTGACACAGTTCTGACGAAGCACCTGCTTTTTTTTGGAGCAGAGCACCTTCTGCAAAAGCACGTGCGCTCCCCGGTGCGGCAAATGAGTTTTCTGACGGAGTTTGAGGACACTTTTTATTTGAAGCAGGTGCTCAGGGTTGTTCAAGGAGGGCGCTCCCGGCCGGAAATAGTCTCTAGGCCGAGCATAACATTCCTTGTTATAATACAGCATGACTTTGGACCAAGGGCGTTGGGCGGCATCATGACCGGCGGAGACCTGAGAAACGCGCGCAAACGAAGAGGCTGGACGCAGGAGCAGGCTGCAAAGAAACTGGGCATGACTCAAGCTTATCTTTCGATGCTTGAGAGTGGCCGTCGTGCACTTTCGCGTCCGGCAACCGCGCGCGTCCTTCGAAGGCTAGATATACCGCCGACTGCGCTCCCATTGCAGGAGGAATTGAATTGGTCTGCGTCGCCTAACGATCTGTTGCGAGACGAGTTCGCCGCTCTCGGATATCCGCGCTTTTCCTATCTTCATCGAAATCGAGCAGTACGG
>QHYI01000161.1 GCA_003223245.1 Acidobacteriota bacterium | reverse complement strand
CAAGGAGAGCACACACTTCCTGACGCAAGCTCTAGCGCTCAATCCTCGACTGGTTGGCGCTCGAACAAGTTTGGGAAACGCCTACTTGCTCCAGGGAAAATCGCACCTGGCCCAAAAAAGTTTCCTGGAAGCCCTCAGACTTGATCCCGGCAACCTCAACGCCCGCTTTGACTTGGCCAAGGTGGAGGCATTCCTCCAGAATTATCAGAAGTCTCTGGACATAGCGGAACCCATCGTGCCTCAGCTAAGCGCGTCTGATGATGGCATCCTTCTGCTGGCGACAGACTATGGAGCCCTAGGAAAAACAGAAGAGCTGAGGGGTCTGGTTCGTAACTGGCAGAAGATCTCTGTTCCGTCTGACGAATCCTCAATGGAACTCTCTAGTGTTTTGGCCAAATACGGAATGACCCCGGAGGCGAAGGAAGTTCTGGAAGCCGCAGAGACAAGGACCGCTGCGCGCCCCTCTTCCCTTCTAGCCTTGAAACTCGGAGAGGCCTACTTTTCCCTGGGACTTCTCGAGCGCGCTGAGCAAAGCTTCCAAACCGCGCTCACCTTAGACGCCGCGTGCGTGGTCTGCAACCAAAAACTCGCCGAGATTGCAGTGCACCAGGGAGACACGGAGAAAGCCCTGGCCTACTTGATTGAGGCGAAAAAACAGGCTCCTGACGATCCCGAGGTCTTATTCCAGTTCGGAAAAGTGTGCTTGCAGCGAAATTTACTGGAAGACGCTTGGCCCGCCCTTTCCAGGGCTGTCTCGCTGAAGCCCGATCATGATCCCTATGTTTATGTTCTGGCCTCAGCCAATGTCGCTAAAGGCGACTTGGCCAAAGCGGCATCCCTTCTCGCGGGGCTTCTGCAAAAGCGTCCCCAGGATGCCATCCTGAACTACGCAATGGGCGCGGTTGGGTCTCACGTATGATGCCGTTGGACAGGCGGATCAGGCTGTCGCTGTGTTTCGCAACCTCCTCGAGGACCATCCTGACCATGCCCCTTCGTGCGCCAAGTTGGGCAGCATTCTCTTGAGACAACACCAGTATGACGAAGCCCGGCAAGATCTTGAGCGGGCGGTCGCGCTCGATCCAGGGTCTGTAGAGGCCCACTACCAGCTGGGCCTGTTATTCCGCCGCCTCGGCAAACTCAACGAATCTGAGGAACAGTTTGCCAAGTCGCGAAAATTGGAAGCCGAGCGCAGGGCGCAGAGCGACCTGCGTCTTCGGTTGCTGTTGCCAGAATAATCCAAACATGTCGAGTCATTTGGTTAACCGGGGGAGTTCGCTTAGCACCAGGAAGTTGGAACAGATTTCGCGTCGCGGTTTTCTCCGTCAACTCGGGAGATGTGGTTCTATAGTGCCCGCGTCCCTGCTTTTGCCGGCGCTCCGTGAAACACTGAGTCTCCAAAGGCCGCGGACAGCCACGGCAACAGGGAAAACCGGGGCCGCTTCCACATCCAGGGCGAGTTTTCATTTCACGGACGTAGCCGATCAGGCAGGCTTAGGCCACGCAACCAACGTTTTTGGTGGCGTTACACGCAAGCGGTACCTCCTGGAAGAACTTGGTTGCGGTCTAGCGTTTTTCGACTATGACAACGATGGTTGGTTGGACCTCTTCCTAGTTAATGGAACGAGATTCGAAGGCCTCTCGCCAGAACACCCGCCGACGAACTTCTTGTTTCGCAATAAACGCGATGGGTCGTTTACTAACGTAACTGAAAAAGCCGGACTGACGCGCTCAGGATGGGGACAGGGTTGCTGTGTCGGAGACTATGACAACGACGGCTTTGATGACCTGGTTGTGACCTACTGGGGCGGAATCGTCCTTTACCACAACAACGGGGATGGGACATTCACCGACGTTACAGAAAAGGCTGGCCTTCTGCAAAAAGAACCAATTCCGCGATGGAATACCGGCTGCTGCTTTGTGGATTACGACCGCGACGGCCTTCTCGACCTGTTTGTCGCAAACTACGTGAATTTTGATCCACCGTCCGCTCCTCAGCCCGGCGACAGCCAGTATTGCCGCTACTTTGGCCTCTCCATCGGATGCGGACCGCAAGGACTAAGCGGCGGCACCAATATCCTGTATCACAATCGCGGCGATGGAACGTTCGAGGACGTTTCTGAGCGATCCGGCGTCGTAGTTCCGCGGGGTCCGGCGGTTCCCACCTTCGTCAGCGACCAATGGATTCCCGCGGGCTCTTACGGTCTCGGAGTGTGCGCCGCGGATTTTGACAACGACGGCTGGCCGGACATTTATGTCGCGTGCGATTCCGTCGCAAGTCGTTTCTACCATAACAATCATGATGGAACCTTCGAAGAGGTCGGCTCGGAGATCGGCTGCGCCTTAGACGGGAACGGAAAAGCGCAGGGCGGCATGGGAGTGGGCGTCGGGGACTACGATTGCGACGGCTGGTTGGACATAATCAAGACCAACTATTCCGACCAAACCGCGAACGTATATCACAACAACGGAGACGGCACTTTTTATGATGCCGTGTTTCAAGCGGGACTGGGCGCGAACACAAAGTACCTGGGATGGGGAGTCGGTCTCTTTGATTTCGACAACGACGGCTGGCCAGACATATTCATGTCCAACGGCCACGTCTTCCCCGAGGTGGACGCGCGAAAGTTACACGTCACTTTCGAACAAAGAAAAATTGTTTATAGGAATCTTGGCCACGGTCGCTTTGCGGACGTGACAGCGATCAGCGGGCCGGCCGTGACGCAACCCCGCCCCAGCCGCGGGATGGCCTTCGGTGACTTCGACAATGATGGAGACGTCGACGTCGCTGTCATAAATATGAATGAGCCTCCCTCGCTCCTCCGCAACGACTCGCCATCGAGAACCAATTGGCTAAAGGTCAAGTGCATCGGCACGAAGTCCAATCGCAGTGCCATTGGCGCGCGCGTCCGGGTGGTTACCGGCAGGCATTCGCAGATGAATGAGGTCCTGAGCGGGTCTAGCTTTTTATCTCAAAATGACTTTCGTTTGCATTTTGGGCTGGGTCGGGCCAGGCAGGCGGATTTGGTGGAGGTTCGCTGGCCCTTGGGTTTGATGGAATCATTCAAAAATGTCAAAGCAAACCAACTCCTAATCTTGCAGGAAGGCCACGGAATTACAAGGCGCCAGAAATTAGGCGCGTGACAGGCACGCTGCCACCGAGATGTACACCCGAACATGCTGGATCTGCCCGCTAGTCTTTTTTCGAGGGTTAATCAACTAACCGTAGACGACCCTTGCGGACCATCCGCGGCAGGTCTCCCCGGGGCGGGGGTGAACCTAGAAGAAGATTTGCAAGGCGAGCTGCCACCGCCTGGGGATATTACACTGGCTACCAGTTGTGCCGAACTTGCTGTTACCCAAGGCCGTGACGGGCGGACAGAAGAAAACGCGGTTAAGGACATTTCCGGCATCGCCCTGGAATCGAACATATCTGCCCTCACTGAAGTAGGTGTCCTTTTGGATGGAAAAGTCCTCGTTCCTGTACCCGAACCAGCGGACATTCTCATTTTCGCGAGGCGCGTTGCCAAACCCAAACTGTCCTGGGTCGGCCCACGCCGTCGCGTTCAAATAAGTGTCCTTGTTGGGATCGCTAAAGTTTCCCGTGAGGGGGTTCGTGCCGCTGACCCTGTTGGGAAATTGGACGTAGTTGAAGAGATATCCCCCCAGGCTGTTGTTTGCCATCGTGATGGATAGCGGTCTGCCCGATTGGTATGTTTGTATGGCTGAAACTTCCCAATTCCCGATGACCTTGTCCAAAGCTCCGTTCGCGTCTCTTCCGAGCCATTTGCCCTTGCCAAAAGGCAATTGGTACTGCCAGCCCAAGGTCAAAATGTGCGGGACATCGTCGGAACTGACCGTGTAAAGGTCGCGCATGTCGCTGGGATTTTGCACGGGAGGTCCCCCGGAGCCGAGCCCTGTCTCTGCGCCGTTGTTCATCAGGCGCGAATAGGTGTAAGCCACCCTGAATTGCAAGCCCTGACTCATGCGTCGGTCAAAGCTGGCTTGGAGTGCATTGTAATGGCTTGCGCCGTTCGGGAAATAACGCCAGTTAATCTGTTGATATTGTGGCCACATCCTTAGCGACTGGGCTATGTCCCCCGTGAACCCCGGGTACGGAGGTGTTGTGAATCCGGCGGCAACGGCCGCAGCATTAGGAACACCGTTTGTGAAGGCCCCAGTTGTAAGAACACTCCCCAGAGCAAGGACGCTTCCGGGATTCATGTTGTCGAAAACTCCGGCCGAGCTCCGGCCATCAATGAGTCGGGTCCCATGATTGCCCACGTACGCGATATCGACGGCCATGTTCTGCGTCAATTGTCGCTGGAACGAGATGGACCAGTTCTGATACCGCGGCATGGTGTAGGTCTTGGGGTCGACCCCTACAGGATTCCCGCCGTTCGCGACATCAGCCTTAAGTTGGGGAGGCAGAACAATAGAGCCCGCGGGCCATCCGCAGGAAATACCCTGGGAAGTCTCTTGGGTGGGGCAACTGCCCGTGCCCTGGAAGTAAAAGGCCGGTAGTAGACCGTTAGTCACGTTCGGCGCGGTCGGGTTCGTTTGATAGCCGTCTACCGGATACGGGTCCCAGGAGTCGGCCTGCGCTCCTGCATAATAGATTCCATAACCACCGCGGATTACGGTCTTACCACTCTCACCCAGGGCGTAGGCGAAACCGAAGCGCGGCCCAACATTCCAGTTGCTGTTGCCGTTGGCCTTCGGGCTGTTGAAAATCGTCGCTCCCAAATGGCCAACGGGGTTTTGCGCTGTGGGATCGAATGTCGAAAAACGACCGTGCTCTTCGTAAAGCCCGGATTGCCAGTCAAACCGCAAGCCCAAGCTCAACGTAAGCTTGGGCGTCAGTTTGAAGTCATCATTGACCCAAGGAGCGGCATATTTCATCTTAGGCATATAATTGAACGGTATAGAAAAGCCGGCGCTATTCACTTGTCCCAGTAGCAGCGAAGCAAACCCGTTCCCGCTCACATCGCTTCTGTTAGCCCCCGAGGCATCGTAGGCGGCAGTTTCATTGGAACTAAAGTTAAAGCTCCCGCCGGTGTTTACGGCCCAACCGGTTTGCGGGAAGTTCATGTAACGATACTCGATCCCAGCTTTCAGGGTGTGTTTGCCAGTGATCCAGCTCACATCATCCAGGAACTGGTAGCGATTGTTGATATCGCTCCCACCACTCGCCCACGGCGTACCATAAGCTGTGTAACCCTGCGGTCCACTGAAGTTAATCGAGGGGAAGCCGGCTTTGTTGAATACGGGTGCGTTCGGCAAGCCAAGCCCCAGCTTTTGGTTCCAGCCAACCCCTCCTGACAGCTGGTTGCCTTGCATGTGCCAGCGATCGTAGGCCAGCGTGGTGTGATTGAAAAGGTTCGGTTTAATCACCCAATTCATCTGCAAATGCTCAAAATGGTTTGTGATACGCTGGAAAAAGCCTTGCCCAATGTACGTATCATTCGCGGCGGAATCTGTCTCCCCGTCGTGCAGCGTGTTGCAGCCATCCGGTCCGCCGCAGTGCGCGATGCGCGGCCTGTTGTTCTGATAATAGGTGTTGCTGATGGAGAACTTATTGTTGAACGTATGATCGATTCGGAAAAGCCACGTCCTCACGTGGATTTTGTTGTTGTCGTCCGAACTCCCGCCAAAACCGTTTATGGCCAGAGTATTGCGGTCCGGCGCAGGGATAATCGGCGCCATGAATGCGCCGAGCGAACTCAGCAAAGGGTCATTGGCAGGGATGACGTTCCCCGGATAAGGATCGCGAACCGGCACTCCGTTAACTAAACGCGTCGTCGCTGGATTGTAAATGGCCCCTTGCATAATGGGTCGGCCAAGCGCATCGAAAAGTGGGTTCCCCTTTGAGTCAACCGCCTGCTTGCCCGTCAGGAACTCACTAAAGTCTCCTTGCCTCTGAAGGGCCGTTGGAAGAGTATTCACAAAGCCAGTATTGACCGTGCTGTGATAGTCGAGGCCGTCCACATTGAAGAACCAGAAGGTCTTGCCCCACTTGGTGATCTTAGGAACCGGCCCGCCAATCGCGGCTCCCCAGTTATCCTGAGTGAGGGGAAGTTTCTTATTAGGGATCGTGGGTATGCCTGCAAAAAAGAAGTTGCCCGCGTCTAGCTTGTCGCTGCTGTAAAAGTCGTACAAGTTTCCGTGGAACTTGTCTGTGCCGGACTTTGTGGTGTAGTTCACGAATCCGCCGCTGGTGTGCCCGTATTGCGCCGAAAATGTATTTTCCACCACGGTCATTTCCTGCACCGAGGTGTACGGCACAGAGCTTTCCTGCGTTCCCTGGTGGCCTTCCGCGTAACCAAACGCCGCGCCGTCAAACCAGTTTTCCGTGGCTAAGGTTTGCCCGCCGTTAATTCGCGAGGTGAACTGGCTGCCGCGGAAGATGGCGTCGCCATTCGGCTGCATAGGCACAAAGCCGGGCTGAAGCTGCAGCAGAGATTCGGCTAGCCGGATGTCGGCCCCCATGGCTGCGGGAAGATCGCGATAATAGGTTTCACCTATCGTGTGCGAGACTGTTGCATTGTCCGTGTTGATCTGCTCGACCCCACCTTCGACCGTAACGGTCTGGGTGACGGCGCCAACCTCCAACTTTACATCCTGCCGATAAGTCTGCCCGCCGGTGACAACAATTCCCTTGGTGGTGGAGAGCTTGAACCCATTCTTTTCGACTTGGACTGTGTACGTGCCTAGAATTAGTGGGGGAGTACTGTAGTTTCCGGCGCTGTTTGTACCCACTTCGATTCTTGTTCCGGTCTTCTCGTCAATAATCGTGACTTTCGCGTCAGGAATTGCCGAGCCGCTCGAGTCCGTGACAATACCCGTAATGACAGCCCGATCAGCCTGTTGAGCACGGGCGACCTGTCCTGCGAACACAAGCAAAGCACACACCAACAAGACGCCCAGAGCTAATGCTCGCCTCATTTTCACGCCTCCCGCAGACTCAAATGCTGCAGCCGTCCGGCGTGAACTCCCCGATGTGCGTGGAACCAAAGCCACCTCAGCATTCCGCGAGCTATCCCGCGTGCAGCCAGACCCCGCTCTGATTGCAAGTCGAGTGGGTCTTTGTGAGGCAGAATTTGACTTTGTGAGTTCTCTGGTTCCACACCCCCTGGTTGTTCCACGCGGGAGCCGCTCGCCGAGCGACTCGCTTCAGTCCCCAAACTTTGAAAGTTCGGAGAATTCGTCTTTATCCCCTAGGGGATAAGTAAACGTTTTCCCTAACTGCCCCGCTTTCTACTCCCTGGGGCAGTGGATGTCAAGATTTTTTTGGAACCTTCAAAAAATAATTTTCGCATCTTAGGAAAACTCTAAAAAGAAAAGAGATTACGCAAAAACGCTTGACCGCCCCTATGCCAGGACCTTCCTGGACAAATCGCTCGACTTGGCGAAAACCCAGGTATTCGTTTACAGCGAGTCTACGCGGCGCTATTCTCTACTCCTCGGCGGGGTGATAATCGCGAACAACCGGTTCGCGCCGCGATGAAGGGGCCGGAGTTCAATGGGTTTCGGCGCAAAAGCCGTTCGGAGCATGAGCTTGGCCGCTTTGGTTCTGGGGCTGCCCACTGGCGTCTGGCCCCAGGCAGAAGAAAAGGCCCCCGCGTCGGTCAGCCAAATTGAAAATCGAATAAAACAGCGTCCTAGCAGCTCCAATCTCTACGTCGAACTAGGATTGGCTTACTGGGGTCAGAACGACTATGCGCGTGCTTTCGAAGCGTTTCAACACGCCGTGAAGCTCGGCCCTGCGTCCGCCCAAGCTCACAATTGGCTGGGCGCCGCTCTAATGCAACAGGGTGATTTCCCGGGCGCCATCACCGAGTTCAAAAAAGCCATCTCCCGCAACGCAAAATATGCCCGCGCATACACAAACCTGGGATCCGCGACGGCAAAGAATGGTGATGTAGCCGGCGCGGTCGTTTTTTTTCAAAAGGCCTTGTCGCTTGAGCCCAACAATGTAGCCGCGCATCTGAATCTGGGCATCGCCCTGCGGGAAAAAGGCGACAGCAAAAACGCCCTAGTGCATTTCCAGTTTGTCGCTAAGCGCGAGCCAAGTAACGTCACGGCGCTTTCTCTGCTGGGCCAGACCTTGCAGCAGGGCGGAAATCTCAGCGGGGCAATCAAGACCTTCGAGGATCTGCTTCGGATTAATCCCGAGTTTCGTGAAGGTTATTACGCCCTCGGCGTGGCCTTGAAGCAAGAGGCCGCAGCATTACATAAGCCGCGTCAACCGTCTGCGAGCCCCGCCGACGATTTATTTCACAGAGGGCAGCAGGCTGCGGAGCGGGGCGAACTGAAAGAGGCGGAGCGCCTCCTAGGCGAAGCCGTGGATAAAGATACCAACCACGCCGAGGCGCAGAATTTGCTCGGTTTTGTATTGGGGCAGCAGGGCGACCTTACTTCGGCATTGCCGCACTTGGAGCGCGCGGTTGCCCTCCGCCCCGGATTGGCCGACGCGCATTACAATTGGGGCGTTGCATTGTGGTATAGCGGCTCAAAAGCTAAAAGCGTTGCAGAGTTGCGAGAGGCTGTTCGCCTCGACCCGGGTGCGGGCTCCGCCTATGCATTCCTCGGCACGACATTGCTTCAAACTGGGGAATTAGACGAGGCAAGGCGAAACCTCCAGTGCGCCATCGCTCTTCTGCCCGCCGTTTCATCGACTTACATTGACCTTGGAATCGTTTATCTCCGCAGGGGAGAACTTGATAGAGCTGTCGGGCAGTTCGAGGCAGGGATAAACGTCCCTGCTCCCTCTGGTCCGACACCCGATTGGAACGGTGCGACGACGGAGCTTCGAAAGACACTTGCTACAAAACCGGACAACGCTGAAGCTCACAATGTGCTTGGACTCCTTCTTGGACGCAGGGGCGCCAGTAGCAAAGAAGTCTTGACAGAGTTTCGTGAGGCCGTGCGCCTGCGCCCCGATTTTGCAGAGGCCCACAACAACATGGGGCTTGTATTGGCGCAGGATAATGACGAGAAGGCAGCCATCGTCGAGTTCCTGGAAGCCTTGCGCATCAGCCCGGATTACGCGGACGCTCACGCAAACTTAGGTGCAGTCCTAACCACTTCGGACAGCGAAGGGGCGGTG
This sequence comes from Acidobacteriota bacterium, assembly GCA_003223245.1. GTDB lineage: Bacteria > Acidobacteriota > Terriglobia > Acidiferrales > UBA7541 > Acidiferrum. The sequence goes on along the minus strand of QHYI01000161.1, from coordinate 25,889 downwards.
CATGAATTGGAGAGGGCTGTGGCGCTCGCGCCAGGCTTCCTGAAAGCGCGGTTCAATCTAGCAATAGCTTATGGGGAGAATGCGAACTACGGACGGACCAGAGAAATCGAACAGCTGCGCAAGGTGATCGCCAGTCAGCCGGATTTTCCCGGAGCCCGGCTCGCCCTGGGCAGAAGCCTTCTCGGCGAAGGGCTAGTGGAGGAATCCGTCGGAGAACTTCGAGAAGCAGTCCGTCTAGAGCCACAAAATACCCAGGCTCATTATCAACTGGGGCTGGCTTTGGTTCGGGCAGGACACAAGGACGAGGGTGCTGTTGAGTTGCAAAAAAGCCGAGAACTGGCTTCCTCGGACGATCGAAGGCAGAACGCGGCTTTGGATATCGCGGAAGGCCATGTTGCGCTCGAACAAGGGGATTTGGGGCAAGCCGCAGCCAAGTTTCGGCACGCGCTCGAACTGCAGCCCGAATCCGCCGATGCCGAACATTTTCTGGGAGCAGTTCTTGAAAAGCGGGGTGACGCGGAGGGCGCTTCGACGGCCTATCGAAGAGCTCTTGAACTGAATCCGGGCGATATCCTCGCCAGGGAGAGAATCGCCGCGCTTTCCAGCGAAAGAGGCGCTGCAGATGAGCCAACTCGTATCAGCCAATTCGAAGATTACATCCGCGAAGGACGGTTTCAGGATGTCGAGCCGCTGCTTGTCGCCTATGTGAAAGAGCACCCGGAATCCTCTTGGGGTTGGTACGCACTGGGGTACAGCCAGTTCGCGCAGCGAAAAATTGGGGAGTCCATTCAGGCGCTGGCCAGGTCACTCCAACTCGATGTCCGGAACGCGGAGGCCCACAAGATTCTTGGCCGCGATCTTATGGTTGTTGGAAAGTTCGACGCGGCTCAAACAGAGTTTGAACAAGGAATCAGGTACAGCCCGCAGTCAGCCGAGATGCATTTGAACCTGGGCAAACTATTCTCCATTCAGGACAGCTGGGCGGCTGCGCGAAAAGAATTTGAACAGGCGCTCCGTATCGACCCTTTGTACATGGAAGCGTGGGATGCTCTGGGATTTGCTCAGGAAGCTTTGGGAGACGGGGCTGGAGCCGTTGCGAGTTATGAGAAAGCCATCGCCCTCAATGAGGCCAAGAAGGGAAGATTCGTCTCTGCCCACGTAAACCTGAGCGGCTATTACAACCGTAAGGGCGATTACGAAAAAGCCCGCGAATATGCGCTCGCGGCATTGCAGATCGATCCTGAATGTGATGGCGCCTGGTTTCAAAAGGCAAAGGCCGATGAGGCGCAAGGCCGGCTCAACGATGCGGCTGAGGCTCTGGCCCACGCAGTTTCTCTAAATCCTCGGGCGTCCTCGTACTACTATGTTCTGGCGAACGTGTACAGGCAGCTTGGGAAGACAGAAGATCGTGGCAAAGCGCTGGATGCGTTCATGCGTCTACAAAAGGAAACGAACGAAATCGAGGAAAAACGGAGGGCCCTCGCAGGTCTCTCTGCTCCTCCTCCTCGGCCCAAGAGCCAACCTGACTAATCGGCCGCGGTCGCCAGGCGCATCCATGGAGTGTCTGGCGAACGCCGAATCCGTTTTTCTTGTGACACTCCAAGACTGTGACCCTTTCATGTTGGAACGAGTAATCTTGTTCCGCTGCTCCCATCTGTAACTGGCTTTCTCGCGGGAAGACACAATTCGATGATTTGATGGTTATAAGAATATATAACTATGTAACTGTGTGATGATCGTCACGCGGAAAAGTATCCAAAGTCACTGCGGTTCTGCGCCCGTCCGCGCACACTCGTTCTCAGAAGGGCCCTTTCCTGGAGGTCCAAACCACTGGAGGTTAACGCCAGACACTTACGGAGGTCATACACATGGCCAAGTCTTTAGTTCTCACGATTTGCTTACTGCTGGCCGGAGTCACGGCCTGGGCACAATCCCCACCAGCGGAAACTCCCGCCAACTTTGCGGGTCAGATGAGTGCCATCCGATGATGCTTCCGGTCGCGGCGAAACCTTGCACAGGAGGTGGGTAATGCATAAGAATGGATCGACCGCGCACAGATTTGGTTCGGTTTTGAAGGTGCGTCACGGAATCACGGAGTTTGCGGAAAGCCACCTTCCGGTTCCGGCGCATACGATGAAGAGGCACTCAACAAGCAAAAGATCCGGGCCCGCTGGTACTGCCGAAACGGCAGCGGGGGAGAACCGCATTTATGAAATGCAAGTGCGAATCTGCAAAGCGCTTGCGAATCATACTCGGCTGCACATTCTGGATCTGCTTGGCAAGAAGTCCTACACGGTATCCGGACTCCAGGCGGCGCTGGGAATCCCGCTCGCCAATGTTTCCGTCCAGTTGGCCACGCTGCGGGCCGCGGGCGTCGTGGTTACCGAAAAGAAGGGCAAGCACGTCTACTGTTCTCTTGCGCTCCCCGAAGTTCGCCAAGCGTGTCACTTCATCCGGCGCGTGCTGAAGGCCCAAGTGCGCAACGCGCAAAGTCTCCCTCTCTAGACTCCAAATCTAAGTTCGCAGGAACACGACGGTGCTCGTGTTTTTGTGGTAGAAGCAGGGATACTTCAGCAGCATACGCACTGCCGCAACTTGGAAAACAACCAGGCTGAAGCGAGGAGACCACTGATGAAGAGACCGCCCTTACCCAAGACCGTCGAATCCTTTTCCACCACTTTTGCAACCGTTTGGCAGGCATTTCAGAAATTGGGAGAAGAGTGTCACGGCGCTGGGCCGCTCGATGACCGCGTTCGGCGGCTGGTCAAAGTAGGAATCGCCGCCGCCGCCCAATCGGAAGGAGCTGTGCACTCCGCGGTTCGCCATGCAAAGGCCGCCGGGATTCCCGCCGAGGAGATTCGTCACGTGATCCTGCTGACTATCACCACGATCGGGTTCCCCCGCGCAATGGCGGCGATCAGTTGGGCGGAAGACATACTAAAAAGGAGATAGTCCATCTACGGGTACTGCGCACAGTGAGCAAACGAGCCGGAAGTCCCGGAAGAGAGAATAAGTCTGCAAGATCAATGCGAGTCTTCCTTAAAATTTGCAGCAGCGGTCGGGAAAAACCGGCGCCTATTCTCCGAATCAGTTCGTCAGCGTCGGATCGACTCTCCGAGGCTTGATTACAATATCGCAACTTACGGCACGCACAATGAAGCCTCGCCCAAGCTAAGCGCCCACTGGCATTAAACGCACTTGTCCCCTCTCAAGACTAACGCAGCGAGCAACACCTTCTCCTCTCAGTTTTTGTCAGCGGGCCTCTACAATCCACACCTCGCCTGGGAGAACGTAGGAAATCCACCAAGGCTCTTTCCAGACTAAGCTGGCACGAATCTTGTCAGACAGAATTTCCGCTTCAAAAATAGAATTTCAGGGCGAACTGAATTTCGCGCTGGTCGTTCTGGCCGTCGCGTGTCGACGCTATCTTGCCGAAGGTAGACGGCGAAGTGTAATCGAGCGAACCGGGCGCGGACAGGACCCCGTTGCCGCTAAATCCGGGGGGCGAGAAGTTAGGATGGTTGGTGAGGTTAAAAAACTCGGATCGGAACTCAAAGTGCGTGTTTTCGGACGTGCGGAAATCTTTGAATAGGGAGAAGTCCATTCGGTGAAAGCCGGGGCCATAGAATTGAGTCGGGGAGCCGCCCAAGGGCGAGCGATCCGACTGCCCTATGGTGGTCGCGACGGCCGGGCTGGCAAAGGCCGCGGGGTTCAGCCAATGGTCCACGTTGTGCGGACCAGCGTATTTGTTCTGCCCGGGAACAAGAAGAGCATTGCAGCCAAATCCGGAAGTCGTGGAACTAACACACGGAACGGTAAGCGGCTGGCCGTCCTGGAGCGTGAGAATCCAGTTGGTTTTCCAGCCTCCCAGCACACCGTCGACGAGCGCAGCACTATTTGCGAGGAAGCGCTTTCCCTTGCCGATGGGCAACTGGTAGGCGCCGCTGAAATGGAAGACCTTGGTGATGTCGAAATCACACAGCCCGTAGTCTCCCTGGATGCCGAACCCCGGGAGCCGCGGGGCGCGATAGAAGATCGCCGTTTCGTTGAGGACGTCGGAGGCATCGGTCCGGCACTTGGACCAGGTGAAATTCGCGAGCGCCTCCAAGCCCGCGCTGAACTGCCGCTCATAATTGAGTTGGAGAGAATTGTAGTAGCTGTTTCCAGCAAAACTCGAATACGTAAAGCCGGTCGGAAAATCGGGATACGGAGAATACTGGAACGAGTTCAGTCCCGGAGGAAGAATCTCGTTCGGTGAATTCGGATTGATGTACACACCCAAGTGCCTCACACCGTTGCCTACATAGGCTGCCTGCACGGTCTGACCCGCGGAAAGCTCGTACTGCAGAGTGAGGTTGTAGCTCAGGGTGTAAGGCGTTTTCATATGGTAGTCTTCGCCAATCAAGCTCGAGCCCGCGGGTTCTGCTACGGCAGACGTAATGGGCACAAGCGCGGAAAGCCCGGTTTCGAGTGTCCCGATCGCGCCATTTGCGAAAGTGATGGGCAGATTCGGCGCAAGCGAGGGATAAGACAAATTGAACTGGAACGGAAAATCGACATAGGTTTCAACAACGGAGTTCTCAAAGCCGCCAAAGAACAGACCGGCGCCGGCACGCGCAACGAACTTGGACGTCACGCGATAGGCCAAACCGGTACGCGGGCCGAAATTGGTCTTCTGCGAGTGACCGAGCCCGCCTACGTTCGAGCACACGATGCTGATATTGTCCGCTGCAGCGGCGGCCTTGAAATCGGCGGAGAAGGGCACGCCGCATCTCCGCTGGGTGAGCAGAAATACCGAAGTGCCCCCCGGTGTCGCGGCCGGTTGAAAATTGGTTTGTGCGCCGTAGCGCTCGGCAATTTGACCAAAATATTCCCACCGCAGCCCTAAATTCGCTGTCAGCTTAGGAGTGGCTTTCCACTCATCTTGTATGTACGCGGCGTTATAGTTGCGGCCCATATCCGTGTTGGCGTAGTTGGAAGCCTGCACATTATCTGCGCCGCCGACAAAGTCGGACGCGCCGGAAACCGTACCCTTGATGGGGGTCAACAGCAGCTGTGCCAATCCCGTATTCCCTCCGCCTTGCGAGGGAACTTCCGTGTACACCCCGCTAAAGGACCACGCTCCGCGGCCGGAGGGCGGCTGCAGAATGGTGAAGCGTAAGTGCTGGTGCTCGAAGCCAAACTTCATGGTCTGCTCTCCCCAAACTTTGGTGAGGTTGTCCGTGTACTGCGAGGTCTGGCTGGTCTCGATGGACGGAAGGAATTGGTTGCTGCCCAAAGTGTTCAGTCCGGTGATGAAAATGGTCCCGAGGCCCCCATTGGAGGGCACCTGCGGAACCCCCTGAATGCCAAATTGATTGGGAATATTGCGCAGGTCGTTGCTGAATGGCTGAACACGTGTGGTGTCGATGCGATTGACGCCGATGCGGGCTTCATTTACGAGAAGCGGAGAGAACGTGTGTGTTTCGCTCAGGGCAATGTTCCACGATTTTGCGGTTTGGTCGCCGGCCGAAAAAGAGCCGCCGTCGGCGATTCCGGTAAAGGGTCCAGGGATGAACTCGGGCGTATCGGAGTAACTGACACGGATAAACATTTGGTCCTGGTCGCCGATGACCTGATCGCCGCGCGCATCAAACTGGTTGGCGTTGACGCGCAAGACGGGATTACTCGCGAAATTGGAGAACAAGCTGGCGTTGTTCGGCGCGGGAAACAGATTCAGCAAGCTAATCGCGTTCGGATCAAGCCGGGTTGCCGGAATGAGATTTCCCGAGAAGGGTTCGCGGACAAACCCTGCTTGAGTTCCCGCCGGAGTTCCGGTGGGACAAGCGGTACCCGCCCCGCTAGGCGGCGTGAGTCCCGTGACGGGATCGGCCATACCACAGAACACCGCGCGCGTGGTGGAGGGATCAAAAACCTGGCCGAGCGGCGTGGTTCGCCCGAGAACATCGGTTTGCGTGCCGCCTTGCGTGAGGAGTTCGGAAAGATTGGTATAGCCGCTCAAGCGTTCCAGGGCCGTGGGAACCGTTGAAGTATAGGGAACAGCTTGGCGGATGCGGGTACCCTCATAATCGAAAAAGAAAAAGGTCTTATCCTTGCCGTGATAGAGATGCGGAAGGATTATCGGACCGCCGAGGGATCCGCCGAATTGGTTTTGCCGGAATTCTCCTTTGGGAATTCCTCCGGCATTCTCAAAAAAATTGGCAGCGTCGAACTTGTCATTGCGAAGGAATTCCCAGAGCGTTCCGTGGAAATGGTTGGTGCCGGACTTAATGGTGGCATTCAGAATGGCGCCGGCGGACCGTCCGAACTCGGCGCTAAAGCTATTGGTTTGAATCTTGAATTCTTGGATGGCGTCGACAGGAGGGCGGACCACAAAATGCGTGCCGTTCAGGAAGTCGACGAGGTCAACATTATTGTCAATTCCGTCGAGCAAATAGTTGTTTTGTGCGGGTCGCAGGCCATTCGCGGCAAAGCTTCCGCTGGCGCCGAGCCCACGCGTGTCCTGCTGATCCTGAGTGACGCCGGCAGAGAGCTGGGCAAGAAAGATGTAGTTACGTCCATTCAGGGGAAGAGCGTCTATCGTGCGTTCGCGAATCACCTGTCCGACAGACGCGTCTTGTGTCTGGAGTACGAGAGGTTCCGCGTTTACGACGATGGTCTCCATCGCCTGGCCCGGCGCCAGCGTGAAATCGACGACGACCCTCTGTTGCACCTCCACTGTAACGTTTTTCTGCTGGACCTTTTGGAAGCCCTTCATTTCTGCGGACACTGAGTAATGTCCAATCTTGACGGGCGAAAAAGCATATTCGCCAGCGGAGCCGCTGGTGGTCGACATGGAGAGTCCCGTATCTTCATTGGCGACGGTCACCCTGACGCCGGGAATGACCGCGCCGCTCGGATCTTTGACGGTGCCGGATATTGCCCCCGCATCAACCTGTGCGAAGGTCGTTACCGCAAGCATCGGTCCGAGCGCGATAAACCCAAAGATTTGGGTTAGTCTGCGAACCAGAATTGCGCTAAGCATTGTGGCTTCGCCATCCTTTCCCTACGTTAGGACGCGATCCAGGAGTTGATTCACTGCACGTTTGGACTCCAAGAACGCGTTGCGATGATCCATCGCTCCGGCCAAATCGGAATGAGAAAACGCGATTCTACCGAAAGGACCATTGCGAAGCGCATCGCGAGCAGCAGGTTGGCCGTCCCGTCCAAAGAAGAACCCGGGTTGCGGATTAATGAAAGCGTGACCAAAGCGGTTGAGCACGATTCCGGCGATGTCGCGCCTGGCCTCGAAGCCCGAGGCGGCAAACATGTCGGTCATCTGTTGGCGTATTTGCCGCTCGTAATCGGCGAATGAGGTGGAAAGCAACTCCGCGCGGCCCAGCTGACCCTGGGTGCGAGCCGGAAGGCCCGGCTTGGCGAAATCGACGAAGAAGGTGAGCACGGTGGGCAGATCCGGGCCAATCGTTGGCGAATCGACACCAAACGTCGCGCTTTTCCGCACGTTGACATAACGGCCGAAGCCCTCGAACCACTCGGCGCTGGAGATGCCCAGGTTGTAGAGGAAGCGCCAGTTGCGAACGGCGACGTTCGCCGTCATATAGGGCGAGTAGTTGAATTCTTCGTAGCTCTTGCGCCGGGTCTCATCCAAATCGCGGACCACGTGCTTGGTCATCCAACCGCCTCCGGCCATAACCACAGTCTTCGCTTTGACTCGAAAGAGGCGACCGCCATTGGTGTAGGTGACCGAAACGAAATCCGATTTGTCCGGCTCGCCGAGGTGTTCGACACGAACCGCCGTGGAATCGAGCCGCAGGCGAACTCGCTGACCGGTTCGGTCCAAGGCAGAGAAGTTCACCGGGTTGTTCCAGACCGCCTGCATGGTGCGCGGTCCTACTATCGATTCCGGGATGAGAGTTTTGACGAGCAATCGAATCATGCCGGAGTTGCCGCCAGGGAACATTTGAATCCCTGTCGCCATGCTGTCGTCGACCGTCGGAATGACCTTGGACCATTCATAGTAAAGGAATGCGGATAGTGCATCGGGGCCCAGGCCAAATCCGCCGCTCGATTCCCCTGCGACCAGCAGGCGAATCGTTTCGCGACTGACGCCGTAGGTGCGTATGAGGTAGTCCTCGAGAGTCATACTGTCAAGCTGCCGTGAGACGGCGTCGCCCGGATAGTCGTAAACCAGCGGCGGGCGAACCGCCTGTTCGCCGTGTAGCGCCAACATTTCGCTGCGGGTGGTCTCCGGGAAGGGAGTTCCTTCGAGTTTCTTGCCCCACGGGTCGGTGATCCAGATTCCCGGCTTGTGCCCGTACTTCGCGCCGAAGAAGAAACCCACCGCGGGCTTGCCGTTCATCGTCCCTTGACCGTATGCGCTTCGCGGCAGGGAAATTTCAGGCGAGGGACCTTGCCATTTCTGATAGGACTGGAACGCATCCCAGTCCAAGCCCATGGCGTCATAGACGCTTTTCAGAAAGCTGTCCGGATAGGGCGGTTGAAAATGAACCGACGCCTGCGGGGCGAACAGGCGATGGCCGTCCACGACGAATTCATTTCGTTTGGCGACCCCGCCGAAGATTCGCGCATTGTCGAGAATGAGGCAGTTGCGCTTGGGACCGGCTTGCTCGGAGAAGAATAGCGCGGCCGACAAACCGGCGAAGCCTCCTCCGACCACAATGCAGTCGTATGCCTCGCCTGTTTCCGTGGATTCCGACCGAGGTTTGTCATACTGCCCATCGCGCACTGCATGCGCGTTTTGGATCACTCGTTCGGTATTGCCGGCAGAGGCCTGGTAGTCGCCCTCTCCGGTATATCCCGTCCAGTCAGCACTGATTTCACCGGTTCCTTGGGCACGGAGAAGAATCGGGCAGGACCGGGCCAGTAACACATCCGCGGAGGCCAGCAGTACTCCATCCAGGAAATCACGACGCGCAATCGGCTCGTCGAGACCGAGGAGCGTATGGCGATGCGGGCATCCACCCACCGCGAAGTTCCTTTCAGCTGGCCCGTCTTTCTTCCGCAACGACAAAGAGCGAAGCCGCGATCGGCGAAGCGGCGCGTTTCATATTGCTTCGTATCGCTCCTTTATGACACGCTATGGCGCGTTGAAAGGTTTCGATTGCTTTCGGTGCGCTGCGGAATATGAAGCAAAGCGGGACCCAAGTCAAGATGAACATGCGGCGGGCGCAGCGGGAATGCAGGACCGTGAAAACGCCGACACGGCTCCCGCTCGCATTGGCGCTGCCGGTTCTTCTGCATGCGGTCGCGGGCTGCATGAGAAAAACGGGCGAGGCGCCCCGAGCGACACCACTGTCATCGGTCGAAATCGCTCCGCCCTCGGGGAACGAGAGTCGCTGGGTCGTGCGCACCAAGACCGCGGAGTTTCAGGTGCTCGGCGCGCACTCGGCAAGGGCGTTCCTGCTAGCCAATGGGAATAAGCTGACGATTCAGGCGGATCGAGATGCGGATCAGTCGGAAACAGCGATCGTCAACGGAAAGCCGGTGTACGACTTCGTCGCGCAATCCCCGCCAAAGATTACAGAAGCCAGCGGCAGGCTCGGAGCGCAGGGCAGACGAATGGAATTCGTAAGCACAAGCGCTTCGACGAAGCTTGAGAGAACCGACACGATTGAGGTCTATGACGACTTCCCAAATCTGGCGATCCGCTCAACGGCGTACAAGAACGCTTCCGGTAGGGATCTCCAGCTCGACAAAGTCATTGCCGAGCGGCACGAGTTGGACGCGTCGCTCGCCGACGCTAAAGCCAAGCCCTATCAGATGTGGTCTTTCCAAGGCGCCAGCGTGAACTGGGGCAATGATGAGATTTTGCCGATCCCCGCGAAATTCGCGCAAGAAAACGTGATGGCGGCGCCGGTCAATCACGGACACGGAGGCGGGATTCCCGTCAATGCATTCTGGACGCGAAGCGTAGGACTCGCGATCGGGCATGTGGAGACTCTCCCCTTCGTGCTCACCATGCCCGTTCGTGTGGGAAGCGACCAGCGTGTTGAAACGTCGATCGAGCTGAACGATGCGGCCACGCTCAAACCGGGTGAGAGTTTTGCGGCTCCCAGGACGTTTCTCGCCGTGTACGCCGGCGATTTTTACGAGCCGCTGCGGATGTATTCGCTCGCCTTGCAAAAAGAAGGCTGGACGCTTCCTAAACCGAACAATGAAGACTATGGCGTAGCGTGGTGTGGGTGGGGCTACGAATTCAATGTGACGCCGAAGCAGATGCTCGGCACCATCCCAAAGCTAAAGGAGCTAGGGATCCGCTGGGCCACTCTCGACGACCGCTGGTTTGATACCTACGGCGATTGGAATCCGCGCAAGGACACGTTTCCCGGCGATTCGCTCAAGAAAATGGTGGATGAATTCCACCGAGAAGGACTACGAGCGCAGATCTGGTGGTATCCGCTGGTGGCGGAAGACGGGACCGGCGGGTATGAATCGCACAAATACGTTGTTGCGGACGTGGTGAAGCAGCATCCAGACTGGCTCATTCTGGATCAAGGCGGTAAACCGGCACGCAGCACGCGTGGATTGGCAACCCTTTGCCCCGCGCTGCCGGAAGTGCGGGAATACACCAAGCGTTCGGCCGAGAAGTTTATCCGCGATTGGGATTTCGACGGCCACAAGCTGGACAATATCTACAGTGTGCCCGCCTGTTATAACCCCAAACACCATCACCAATCGCCGCGAGATTCGATTCAGGCGATGGCCGAGGTTTACAAGGTGATCTTCGAGACCACGCGGGCGCTGAAACCCGACAGTGTGACGCAAATATGTCCCTGCGGAACGACACCGAACTTTACGTGGCTGCAGTATATGGACCAGGCGGTGACGGCTGATCCGGTCGGCGGAGTGCAGGTGCGTCGCCGGATCAAGTGGTACAAGGCGTTGCTCGGGCCGCGCGCCGCAGTTTACGGCGATCACGTCGAACTCTCGGAAATGACCCGCACCGGCAATGGCAACTGGAAAGAGCACGGTCGCGATTTCGCTTCCACACTGGGCGCAGGCGGCGTGCTGGGAACGAAGTTCACTTGGGGAGACAACCGCCCGAAGTACAAGGACGTGGCGCTGACGGCCTCGAAGGAGGCGCAGTGGAAGAAATGGATCTCTCTTTACAATGAGAAGATGCTTTCGCGCGGCGAATTTCGCGACCTCTATGTCTACGGCTACGATGATCCCGAGGCGTACGCGATTGAGAAGGACGGAACCATGTACTATGCCTTCTTCACGGACACTCCAAGCGCGCCGTACCGAGGAGCGATCGAATTGCGCGGGCTGCCGTCCGGGGAATACCGCGCGACGGATTATGTAAACGGGAAAGACCTGGGAACGGTGGACAGATCGAATCCGCGGCTGACCACTTCATTTACCGGATACCTTCTGGTGCAAGCAACAAAGCAACCGTAAGCGTTTTGCAACCAACGCGAACGAACACTATTATAGATGCAGAAACGTGACCGCTGCGATCAACTCGAGAGAATTTAGTGCTTCAAAATCTATACGAGTCTGTACGAGCTTTCCCAGGAATTTACTGATGCGATTCTAGAAAACCTCCTCCTTCGTGGGATTCCACTTATCTATTATAGCCAGCCCTCGCATCAAGTCTCGAACCGCCGTCGCTTTATTCTCGCCACGAAGAAAATCTCCGGTAAGTGACGCCCAGACGATGGCTTATGGACTTTTTACTTTTGCTTTTACTTGTACTTGCAAGGCGGAACCAGGAGGGTTGGTGGTTCGGTCCATCCCGCAGATTCAGGTGTTTACCGGATTGTGGCGCCCCAGATATTGCCCTAAAAGGGGGGCAGGCCCCGCCTGAATTCGATGTCGAGAATATACCGAGGGGACTTGTGCGCCTGGGATACGCCGTGGGCGCTAATCTCGAAAAAAAACAGAGAGATGTGGCTTGCCTTTAAGTGCTTGCAAGGGGACCTGCCCTTTCATGAGTTTTGAAAATTGCGGTTGGATCGAAGCTCGGAAGCGAGGCTGTGTTCCGGGAGGGAGCAATGCGTGGTAACGGGGTCGCTCGGGTTTCTCACGAATCGCCGGATTTATTGCAGGTCTTGAACGCTGCGCGCAACGGGAAGCTCAACGTTCGCATTGCTGAAAGACAATCGGGGATTACGCGAGAGGTCGCTGCAGGTCTGAACGAAGTCTTTGCCGAATTGGAGGAACTTCGCAGGGAAAGGAATAACCTTCTACGCACGCTTGAGGCATTTGAGCAAGGCAACTTTGCCGCTCGCGTGCCCCTCCGCCATTCGCGGAGCCCGGTCGCCCGCGCTCTAAACAACGTCATTGGGATGAACGAGAGAGTTGCCGGGGAATTGGAGCGTGTCAGCCGTTTGGTGGGCAAGGAAGGGAAGCTCCTGGAGCGCGCGTCATTGAAGAACGCTCGTGGTTCGTGGGGCACGTCCATTGCTGCGGTGAACACGCTAATCGGTGATCTGGTTCAGCCGACCATCGAAGTGGCACGCGTTATTGATGAGGTTGCCGAGGGCAATCTTTCCCGAACGATGCCCCTCGAAATCGAAGGCCGGCCTGTCAAGGGCGCCTTCCTCCAAATGGCGAACACCATCAATACGATGGTTGGCCAACTGAAGGCCTTTGCCTCTGAGGTCACCCGCGTCGCGCGCGAAGTCGGAACGGACGGCAAACTCGGTGGCCAAGCACAGGTGAAGGGTGTAGCCGGCGCTTGGAAAGACCTCACCGACAATGTCAACTCGATGGCGCGCAACCTTACCAACCAGGTGCGCAACATTGCCGACGTCACCACCGCCGTCGCCAAAGGCGACCTCTCGAAGAAAATTACCGTCGAAGCCAAGGGTGAGATCCGCCAGCTCAAGGACACCATCAACACGATGGTGGACCAGCTCAATGCGTTTGCTTCCGAAGTGGCGCGCGTGGCGCGCGAAGTGGGCACGGAAGGCAAGCTCGGTGGTCAGGCGGAGGTTGAGGGCGTTGCGGGCGCCTGGAAAGACTTGACCGACAACGTAAATTCCATGGCCTCAAACCTGACCAACCAGGTGCGCAACATTGCTGAGGTGACTACGGCCGTCGCCAGCGGGGACCTCTCGAAAAAGATTACCGTGGAAGTCAAAGGCGAGCTGCTCCAACTCAAGCAGACCATCAACACGATGGTCGATCAGTTGAATTCCTTCGCTTCAGAAGTCACGCGCGTGGCGCGCGAGGTCGGTACAGAAGGCAAGCTCGGTGGTCAGGCAGAGGTCGAAGGGGTGGGCGGGGTCTGGAAAGACTTGACCGACAACGTGAACTCCATGGCTTCCAATCTGACCAATCAGGTGCGCAACATCGCCGAAGTCACCACCGCCGTCGCCAAGGGCGATCTTTCCAAAGAGATTACCGTGGAAGCGAAAGGGGAGATTCTGGAACTCAAAAACACGATTAACACCATGGTGGACCAGCTCAACGCCTTCGCCTCGGAAGTCACTCGCGTTGCGCGCGAGGTCGGCACCGAAGGCAAGCTCGGCGGCCAAGCTCAGGTGAAGGGCGTGGCGGGAACCTGGAAGGATTTGACCGACAACGTAAACTCCATGGCTTCCAACCTGACCAACCAGGTGCGCAACATCGCCGAAGTCACCACCGCCGTGGCTCGCGGAGACCTCTCTCGCAAGATCACCGTCCGGGTCAAGGGTGAACTGCTGCAACTCAAGCAGACGATCAATACCATGGTGGATCAGCTCAATGCTTTTGGATCGGAAGTGACACGCGTCGCCCGCGAAGTCGGCACAGAGGGTAAGCTCGGCGGTCAGGCAAAAGTGAAGGGCGTGGCGGGCACCTGGAAGGATCTGACCGACAACGTGAATTTGATGGCCTCGAACCTGACCAACCAGGTGCGCAACATTGCCGAGGTAACTACGGCCGTTGCGAAAGGCGACCTCTCCAAAAAGATCACGGTAGAAGTAAAGGGCGAACTGCTTCAGCTAAAAGAGACCATCAACACGATGGTGGACCAGCTGAATTCGTTCGCTTCGGAAGTAACGCGCGTGGCCCGCGAAGTCGGCACCGACGGCAAACTCGGAGGTCAGGCTCAGGTTAAAGGTGTAGCCGGTGCTTGGAAAGATCTCACCGACAACGTGAACTACATGGGTTCAAACCTGACCAACCAAGTGCGAAATATCGCCGACGTGACCACCGCCGTGGCTAAGGGCGACCTCTCGAGAAAAATCACCGTAGACGCGAAAGGCGAAATCCGCCAGCTCAAGGACACCATCAACACGATGGTCGATCAGCTGAAGGCGTTCGCTTCGGAAGTTACGCGCGTGGCTCGCGAGGTCGGCACCGAAGGCAAGCTCGGCGGGCAGTCCCAGGTCGAAGGCGTGGCTGGCGTTTGGAAGGACCTGACCGACAACGTCAACTTCATGGCCTCGAACTTGACCAACCAAGTGCGCAACATTGCGGACGTGACCACCGCGATTGCCCGTGGCGACCTGGCAAAGAAAATTACCGTCGAAGTGAAAGGCGAACTGCTCGAACTCAAAGAGACCATCAATGCGATGGTGGACCAGCTGAACGCCTTCGCTTCGGAAGTGACGCGCGTAGCGCGCGAAGTGGGTACGGAAGGAAAACTTGGCGGGCAGGCGCAAGTAAAGGATGTGGCCGGCACCTGGAAGGACCTGACGGACAACGTAAATCAGCTGGCCGCCAACCTGACGACTCAAGTCCGCGCGATTAAGGATGTCGCAACCGCCGTAACCAAGGGTGACCTCACGCGTTCGATTGCAGTCGAAGCGCGAGGCGAAGTCGAGGTCCTGAAGGACAACATCAATGAGATGATTCGGAACCTGCGCGACACCACCCAGAAGAACTCGGAGCAGGATTGGTTGAAAACAAATCTCGCCAAGTTCAGCCGAATGCTGCAGGGGCAGCGCGATCTGCAAACGGTCGCGCAGCAGATTCTTTCCGAGTTGGCATCCCTGGTGAATGCCCACCAAGGAGTGTTCTATACCTATGACGACAGAGAGAATCCGGAAGAACCGCTTTTGCTGGTAACTTCCTACGCCGGAAGCCGCGATCTGCCACTCCGGCTAAAGCTGGCCGAGACTCTGATCGGTCAATGCGCGCTGGACCGCAAGAAACTCGTTGTCGATGAATTTCCGGAAGACGGTTGGCGAATTAATGTCGGACTAGCCGAGGCCAAACCGTCTCATGTGGTCGTACTTCCGGTGCTGTTCGAGAAACAGGTCAAAGCAGTGATTTCGCTCGCATCCTTCAGGCCTTTCAGCGAGGGACACCAGACGTTTTTCGATCAATTGACCGAACTATTCGGTATCGTGTTGAACACCATTGCGGCCACCATGCGTACCGAGGACCTGCTCAAACGGTCCCAGGCGCTTACTACGGAGCTCCAGCAGACGAACGCGGAACTCAACGAAAAGGCCGAGCAGCTGCAGTTAACGTCAAAATACAAAAGCGATTTCTTGGCCAACGTGTCGCACGAGCTGCGGACGCCTTTAAACAGCCTTCTCATCCTTTCCAAAATGCTGTACCAAAACATCGAAGGGAACCTCACTCCCAAGCAAGTCGAGCACGCAAAAACCATCAACTTGGCAGGCAGCGACTTGCTCTCGCTCATCAACGACATCCTCGATCTCTCAAAGATCGAGTCGGGCACCATGTCCGTAGACGCGGCCCAAGTTCGCTTCAGAGATATTCGGGACGGAGTGGAGGCCAGTTTTCGCCCAATTGCGTTCTCAAAAAAGTTGGACTTTGAGATCGAAACGGACGCTGACCTTCCGGGAGCCTTTGAAAGCGACACCAAGCGCGTGCAGCAAGTGCTTCGCAATCTCCTCTCGAACGCTTTCAAGTTCACCTCCGAGGGCAGCGTGAAGCTGCACATTGGGCTGGCGAGTCACGGCTGGACGCGTGACCATGAGATTCTGGGCCGCGCGGACAAGGTGGTTTCTTTCGCCGTCAAGGACACCGGGATCGGGATCTCTCCAGCCAAGTATCAGGTCATTTTCGAGCCCTTCCAACAAGCCGACACCTCGACCAGCCGCAAGTACGGCGGGACCGGATTAGGACTTTCGATCTCCAGGGAAGTGGCTAAGCTCTTGGGCGGAGAAATCAAGCTCGAGAGCACTCCGGGCCAGGGCAGCACCTTTACGCTTTATCTGCCCGACCGTTACGTCCCGGTGCGGCCTAAGACGGTTAAAGAGGCAATTGTCACTCCGATGCGCGAAGTTGCGCGCGAAGAGTCGAAGCCAGCTATGGCCGGTGAGGCCATCGTGGAACTCCTTACCACCGAAGTGCAAGATGATCGCGAAAACTTGCAACCTGGAGACCAGGCCCTACTCATCGTGGAGGACGATATCTCCTTTGCGAGCCTGCTGCTTGATCTTGCGCGCGAGCAGGGCTTCAAGGGTTTGCTGGCCTTTACGGGCGAGGCGGCTATTGCCATGGCCCGGAAGTTCCGGCCGCAGGCCATTTCGCTCGACCTACGGCTGCCCGACATGGAGGGCTACGCTCTTCTCGACTACCTTAAGCACAACCTGGAATTGCGTCATATCCCCATGCTCGTTCTCTCGGGCGGCGATGACCCCGAGCGGGCGTTGCGGGCAGGGGCGTTTGCCTATATGAAGAAGCCCGCCGAGCGAGAGGACCTGGTTAAGGCCTTGCTGAAGATACAGACCTTCCTAAGCCGGCAGCCAAAGAATCTGATGATTGTGGAGGATTCCGAGGTCGAAAGGCGGAGTCTCGTTGACCTTCTAGCTGGCGACGATGTTGTTACGCAAGAGGCGGGGACGGCCGCCGAGGCCCTGGAGATGCTCAAATCCAAACCCTTCGATTGCTTGGTTCTTGATTTGATGCTGCCTGACATGGCCGGTATTGAACTGCTCGAAAGGATCAAATCCGAAGTCGGGCTTCTCCAACTCCCGATCGTTGTTCATACCGGGAAGGACCTTTCCCCGGAGGAAGAAGCGCATCTTTCAACGCTTACTAGCGCCATTGTCGTCAAGGATGCGACCTCGCCGGAACGCATTGTGGAAGAGGTCACACTCTTCCTGCACCGGCCTGTCGCTGTGCTTGGTGCTCCGCTTCGCAAAATGCTCGAAAGCTCTGTTGACAAAGGCCCGGGGCTCGCCGGCAAGACTGCCCTGGTTGTGGACGATGACATGCGTAATATCTACGCCCTCTCCAGCGTCCTCGAACTCTGTCAGATGAACGTTGTATGCGCGCAGGATGGAAGGAAGGCGCTCGAGGAACTGGCCTCTAATCCTGCGATCGACCTTGTTCTTATGGACATTATGATGCCGGAAATGGACGGCTATCAGGCATTGCGCGAAATCCGCAAGATGGAGCGCTTCAATTCGCTCCCGATCATCGCAGTAACGGCCAAAGCTATGCCGGGAGATCGGGAGCGCTCGATCGAGGCGGGCGCTTCAGACTACATCCCGAAGCCGGTTGACCCGGCGCGACTCCTTTCGCTTCTCCGCGTATGGCTATATCCCAAGCAGTGAGGGCAGCCAATGTCCGATCACTTTGCGACTGATTGAAAGCAGGCAGGGCACTTTGTAGTATTTTGCGCATGTGCATTCAATTCATAGTGGAAGGGCGCTCGCTCCGGACCAAGTCATGAGTAAAGATTTAGAATCATCAGTTGATCATTGGAGCCAGGAAACCAGCCGGTCAAAAGCAGCGATCCTGCTCGTGGATGACCGCCCCGACAATCTCGACGCCCTTGAAGCGGTCCTGAAAGATTTTGGACAGGACCTCATCCGAGCGCGTTCGGGCCAAGAAGCGCTGCGGCTCCTTTTCGACCGGGATTTTGCGGTGATCCTCCTCGATGTCCGCATGCCCGACATGGATGGATTCGAGACCGCGGAACTCATCCGTAAGCGACGACGCTCGCGGCATACTCCTATCATCTTCATCACCGCGGCTGACGCTACCCCCAATCAAATTGCCCGCGGCTATTGTGCGGGAGGTGTCGATTTCATCTTTAAGCCGTATCTGTCTGAAGTGTTGAAAGCCAAAGTCGGCATCTTCCTCGAACTGTTCCAAAAGTCGGAGGAAATCCGGGAGAGCGAAGCGCGTTTTAGGACTTTAATTACGAATGTCCGCGGTGCGGTCTACCGGCGCAAGGCTGAGCCGCCCTGGGAATTCCAATTTGTCAGCGACCCCATCGCCGGGCTCTCTGGTTACGCCGCTTCCGAATTCATCGAAGGTCGCAAAAGCTATGCCAGCGTCGTACATCCCGATGACGCAAAAGTTTTGTCATCGGCTCTTGAAGAGGCTGCCAAAAAAGGAGTTTCCTTCGGTCTCGAGTATCGCATAGTTCGCGCGGACGGTCGCACCTGCTGGGTCTTGGACCAGGGCCGGGCGGTGGCAAGCAACTCCTCCAAAGCAGAGCATCTGGACGGTTTCCTCTTCGAAGTCACCGGCCGCAAGGTGGCAGAAGAAGTTCTCAGAGATTTTTTGGGGCGCTTGATTGAGACACGCGATAATGAGCGGCGACGGGTTGCTCTGGAACTATATGACAGCACCAGCCCGCTGCTAGCCTCGCTAACCGGAAAACTCTACACTTTGCGGCACAGCAGCCGCGAGCTTGGCCCCGGAGCTTCCAAAATCCTCGATGACAGTTTGAAGCTTGTCGACGATGTTTCCCATATTGTCCGGAATCTCTCTCAACTCCTGCACCCCAGCATGCTCGAACAGAGCGGCTTGTTGGCGGGTTTGCGTTGGTACATCTCCGATTTCACGAAACGCACAGGAATCCCCGTGGACATGAGGCTTCCCGAAACTTTGGTGCGACTCTCGCAAGATGCCGAAATTGCGCTGTTCCGCGTGGCACAGGAAAGCCTTGCGAGCTTTCTCCGCCGCTCGACAAGGCCAGCGGTAACCGTCAGCCTAAGCGTAGGAACGGGAGAAGTGACCTTGGAGGTCAGCGACAAGGGCCAGGGAATGTCTCGGGGCAGCCTCGGCAAGGCTGAATCTGAAGATATGGCGAATCACCTTGGCTTTGCAGGTATGCGCGAGCGTATGCGGCAGCTCGCGGGAAATCTGGAGATCAGTTCTCAGAATGCGCTTACTACGGTAGTGGCGGTATTGCCGCTCAACGTTCGAAGAACTGAATAACAGCAGCTACCGACGAGTGTATGCTTCGGCGTTAGCACGGTCAAAGCACATACTTCATTGGCACCCTGTACCCGCAAGGGACCTTATTTTTCTTGGTGCACTGTAACCTCCCAATGAGACTATCTTGGCCCCCCAATGAGAGCGGCGCAAGTTGTTGAAAGCAAATGTAAATGAGCGACTCGAGACAAGGCAGGTTGGTCTGGCAAAACCGCCGCATTCAGCCACTTTGCCATTCCCCGCGGCCGGTTAGCTGCCGCCAATGAGACGGCGCAAATCGAAAAGGATGGCATTAAACGTCCGGAGCAGACAGGACAACGCGGCCCGGCCCTCAAAATCTCCTGGCTGACTATTGGCTAAGTCCCCTACCGCGCTTTTCATGGCAAGCAAGTGACGATAGAATAGGGCATTGCGTGGCTAAGCCGCTGTCTCTGGAGAGATGATCCGGATCCCGCAGCACCAATTCTAGACTTTCCTGTTGCGAATCCGAGCTGCAATCTCGCACTGAGCCCAGGCGAAACATTTCCACGCGAACCGGCGTATGTAAAGTAGAGCGGTTCGGGCAGGCATCTGTCGTTGCAGCTTCCTAAACCAAGGATTTCTCACGGAACTTCGCAGGATAGCAGCGACTTGGAGTAGTGGCCGGGGCGTGGTGGAGCGAAAGGCAAGCGAATGAAGACGTGGCATAAAGTGGCGATTGGCGCGGGTGTCGTAGTCGTACTCGGCGGCATTGTTCTGTTCAGCGTAAACCAGGCAAACAAGGGTGTTGTTACGGTGCAAACGGCGAAGGTGGCCAAGCAGGACAGCCTGGTGTCTCTAGTAACGGCCTCGGGCGAAATCAAGCCCACCACCTATACCAACGTGACGGCACAAGGGTTTGGCAGGATTACAGCGATTCTGGTGAAAGAGGGGGACCACGTCAAGAAGGGTGACAAACTGCTGCTTCAGGAGAACGTTCAGGCCAATGCGGATGTCCAAGCTCAGGAGGCCGCGAGTAATTCCGCCGCATCGGGCGTGCAAGCGGCAGAAGCCAGCTATAAAGCAGCGCAAGCGGATTTGACTTCCCAGGAAGCCAACCTGGAAAAAGCCAAACTGGATTACGAACGCGGCCAAGGGCTGTACAACGATGGCTTGATCCCGAAGCAGGACTTCGACCAGCGAAAAACCACTTATGCCGCAGCCGCGGCTGCGGTCGATTCGGCCCGCGCACGCGTCTCCCTGCTGAGAGCGCAACTGGAGCAGGCGCACTCCCAGTTGAATCAGAGCCGTGCCATGCTGGTGCACAGTGAAGACATTTTGCACAAGACCATCTACACTTCACCGATCAACGGAATTGTGAGCTATCTCCCGGAGCGTGTGGGCGATTATGTTGTCCCCGGCATCCAGAACTCCAACGGCAGCTTCTTGATGACGCTTTCTGACATGTCCACGGTCACCGCGGAAGTTAAAGTGGATGAAACCGACATCGTCAACGTGAAGATGGGTCAGGAAGCTGACGTCACGATCGACGCTGCCCCGGGCAAAGTCTTCAAGGGCAAAGTGACGGAAATCGGTTCGCAAGCCGTCCTGCGCAGTTCCGGTTTGACGACCACGCAAACTACGACCAGCACACAAGAGGCGAAAGACTTCAAAGTTGTGGTGACCCTTGAAAACCCGCCCGACAATCTGCGGCCGGGCCTTTCGGCCACGGCAAAAATCAAGACGGCCGAGCGGAAAAATGTCGTTGCTATTCCCATCCAAGCTTTGGCGATGCGGACCCGCAAGGAATTGGAAGAGGCCGCTAAGAACGCAAAGGGGCAAGGCGGATCAGGCGTGACTCTTGCTGCGCCGCCACCAGCTACGCCAGGCGATCCAAAAAAGGATGAAATCCAGGGCGTCTTCGTGGTGCACGGGAAGAAAGCCGTCTTCCGTCCGGTGGACACCGGCATTTCAGGCGTGACGGACATCGAGGTCACCAAAGGCTTGCAGCCCGGCGATGAAATTGTGATTGGAAGTTATAAAGCGCTGCGCACTTTGAAGCCGGAAGCCCAGGTCAAGGTAGACAACAGCGCCCCCAAGAAGCAAGATGATCAGCAGAGCTGATAAATAGAACGAGGGAGATTTGTATGCCTGTCGAGACGCAGACTGCTGATTCTTACCGGGAAGACCTGGTCAACTCTGGCATAGTCATCAAAACGGAAGAACTTGCCAAAGTCTACGAAATGGGCGCGGAGCAGGTGCATGCTTTGCGCGGCATAAACCTGGAGATTCGCAAAGGCGAGTACGTGGCCATCATGGGGCCTTCCGGCTCCGGCAAATCCACACTTATGAATCTCATTGGTTGCCTTGACTCGCCAACCTCCGGAAAGTATTG
Organism: Acidobacteriota bacterium; assembly: GCA_003223245.1. Taxonomy (GTDB): domain Bacteria; phylum Acidobacteriota; class Terriglobia; order Acidiferrales; family UBA7541; genus Acidiferrum. The sequence continues at coordinate 4,432 of QHYI01000161.1, read as the reverse complement.
GCTGGCGGGCCGGCCGGTCAGTGATTTGGACGACGATGAACTGGCTTACATCCGCAACAAAGAAATTGGTTTCGTGTTTCAAACTTTCAACTTACTGCCCCGCGCAACTGCTCTTCACAACGTCGAGTTGCCCTTGATCTATAGCGGTACGCCAGCCGAACAGCGCATGGAAAAGGCCAAGAAGGCCCTCGAGCGGGTGGATCTTACTGACCGCATGCAGCACAAACCCAATGAGCTGTCCGGCGGTCAAAGGCAGCGCGTGGCCATTGCGCGCGCTCTGGTCAATAATCCATCGATCGTGCTGGCAGACGAGCCCACCGGTAACCTGGATTCCAAAACCGGCGAAGAAATCATGGCGCTCTTTGAAAACCTCTATCGCCAGGAAAACACGATCATTCTTGTGACCCACGAACACGACATCGCGCAACACGCCCATCGCATCATCCACATCCGCGACGGCAGAATCGCCTCCGATGAGGCCGTAAAGAAATAGCCGGACAATTCGGCTCTTTCCCTCCAGTCAACAGCTGTTAGCTTTTGTGCTGGCGAAGAAACTCGTCAAGGCGCGTTCCTGTGTACGCGCGCCGAGAAGGATGGATCCTATGTGCGCCTTGTCCGATGAAAGCGCAATACCACGGATTGGCGAGTTGTTGAGTTTTGCTGCTGAAAAAGCGACTCGCTACGCCGATCAAGTTCGAGACCGCAGAGTGGGTCCCGCCTCCGCTGCTCTTGCTGCTCTCTCCGGGTTTCACGAACCTTTTCCCGAAGTGTCTTGCGACCCCGCCGAGGTGCTCAAACAGCTAGACGCAATCGGATCGCCGGCTACGACGGGCATGACGGGCGGCCGCTATTTCGGTTTCGTGAACGGTGGCATCGTTCCCGCCGCCCTCGCTGCAAGCTGGATGGCAGACGCCTGGAATCAAAACGCTGCGCTTCGTAGCATGTCCCCGGTTGCTGCAGAGCTCGAAGATATAGTTCTTCAGTGGATTTGTGATGCTCTCGGATTGCCTTCCGATTGCGAAGGCGGGCTCGTTACTTGCGCAACTATGGCCAACTTCACCGCTCTCGTTGCTGCTCGCCACGCCCTCCTCGTGCAGGCCGGCTGGCACGTCAACGAAGATGGAATGTTTGGCGCGCCGCCGATTGAAGTGGTCGTTGGAGCTGAGGTTCACGCATCAATCCTAAAGGCCTTAAGCATGGCTGGCTTTGGAAGAAAGCGCGTGACCATGGTAGACGCGGACAGTCAAGGGAGAATGCGCTCCGACCGCCTTCCGAGGCTGACAAAGCGAACGATTGTTTGCATCCAGGCAGGCAACGTAAACACCGGCGCGTTCGACCCCGCTAAAGAAATTTGCGCTGCCGCCAAGGAACAGGGCGCCTGGGTACACGTGGATGGCGCCTTCGGCCTCTGGGCACACGTGTCACCCAAGTTTGAGCACTTGACTCGAGGATTTGAGAACGCTGATTCTTGGGCCACGGATACACACAAATGGCCAAACGCCGGCTATGACTGTGGCGTCGTTCTGCTAAGAGATGGCGATGCGTTGCGAGCGTCCCTTGGCATGACCGCGGCCTATCTCGAACCTGGTGCGCGCCGTGAGCCGATGTATCACACGCCCGATGCATCGCGACGGGCTCGCGGAGTGGAATTGTGGGCCACGTTGAAATCGTTGGGTCGAGCCGGTCTCTGCGAACTCATTGCAAGAACCTGCACTCACGCTCAAAGATTTGCCAGCGGGTTGCGCAATGCAGGCTTTGAAGTATTAAACGAAGTGGTGATCAATCAAGTGCTGGTTTCTTTCGGCGCTCCCGAAGTGACTCGAGAAGTGATTCGCCGGGTTCAGGAAGAAGGCACATGTTGGTGCGGCGGAACCGTGTGGCAAGGAAAGACGGCCATGCGGATCAGCGTTTCTTCCTGGGCTACTACCGCGGCTGACGTGGAAAGAAGCCTTGAAGCCATTATTCGCGTAGCGCGTGACTGTCAATCTGTCTCGTCATGTGCATGAGAATCTGGAAGCATTACCGGCTTCGAGCGGCGTTTGGAACTTCTACGTCGGGCAGCGTCCGCTCCTCGCTCAAATACGTCCGCGAGAGACGATCATGCCAAGTCAATTCATCGGAATCCCACAGTGCCCACAGAAATCCCAGAAAAAATGTCCCGGCCGAGAGCAGGTAACCCACACTGCGTAACAACATTTGTCTTGGCCCGGGCGCTTCGCCGGAAAAACTGACCACTTGCAAGCCGCGCATCATCATTCCGGGGGTGGTCCCACCGAAGATGGTAAAAAGCGCGAAGTACTGCAGATAGACAATCGCAAAAGTCGTGACGCAAACTGCAGCGCTCAACTTGCTCAGCGTGAAATGTCCTCCCAATGAACCGAAGAGCCCCAGAAAGCCGCCGTATGCAAATAGCAGGCAAAAAAGATCGATAACCGCGGCCAGCCGGCGGTCATCGATGCAAGCGACCGGGTACAGGCCTGCAGGAGAGCCGGCTTCCAAGTTGGGGACTTGTGCCCCAGCATGACCGCTTGTGTCCGGCGCGGCAGAGATATGAATTTCGACCGGTAATTCCTCAGAAGCCTTTGTTTCTGAAGATCTGCCTATGGCGATGGTGAAAGCGAACTCTTGTTTAGGATCCCGCCCTTCGGCAATGGCAATGGAAGCCTCGGTCCCGCGCTCCGCCGGCGATTCCTCAAAAGAAAAATGGGATTGCAGGTCGCTGTCGGATAGTTTCCTGCGTGTGCGATAAGCTTTCAGGCGTTGCGCCAATTCGCCCCGCCATGAACCGGGCTCTGTCGCCCCTCCAACAGGAGCAATCGGCAATCCAGACACTTCCCCAGCTGGCTTTTCATCCTCTGAGCTTCGCGGAAGGGTTCCGAGCGAAGAGATCTCTGGAGGATCCTCTAGGGCAGAAAAACCCGTAGAAAAGGATGAATCACAGAATTGGCAGACGCAGGCCCCTGTGGGTAACACCGCGCCACACTGCGAGCATGTTTTTGTCACCGTGAGTTTTGCGCTGCGGACGCTTCCGCTCCGGTGAGGAGAGAGCTTGGGTAGAATACCACGCCGCTGAAATGTCAAGCAGGAAATCGTGGATGGCGGTCACGAAAGAAGCATCCGGACAGCGGGGAGGCCCGGGCCCGCTCAGGAATCCATTTGCTGAGCGAGCATGTCGCGGCTAAACGAAATGCGGCGTTCCAGTGCGATGGCCGCGAAATAAGTACAATGCCCCCGCTCGGACTCCATCCAGGCCTTCATGGAAGGGACCAACTGCGCGAACGTGGAACTGACAAAACTCAGCAAGCGGAAATAGGCGCCAATCGCTTGGATTCCTTTGCGGTCTTCCGGCCGCTCAGGGCACAGATGTAAGAGCTGCATAACCCGGTTGAAATCTTCACCGGAGGGAACTCTTTGTATGCCGGTGACCTCTTGGACCTCTGGCGAGAGAGGCTGCTTGGACGACACAGCGATCAGCGACCGGCAGTAAAACACGAAGAACTGCAGGAAAATCACCACAGACACGACGAAAATGAAGGCAGCCGTCATCGGGGCACCGCCACAAGATGCGCAGGAACCGTACGGGCTTCCTCAGGAACCTGCCAGAAGGCATAGCCCCAAGCAAGGGGCAAGATACAGCCAGACAGAGGGGTGACATAATCCCACACGCCACGCGAGCCAGGGTATAGATTCCTGAGCGCGTAACTGGCTGCAAAGAGGCTGAAATACAATCCTAGGGCTAACACCAATTGAATAAGCCGCGTCCGCGTTTCCCTCAACTTGAGAATCGCGCCCCAAAGCACGTAGGTGAGAACCAAACCAACAAAGTAGAGGTTTTGGGAGACTTCCACCACGAAATGGCTCAAGATTTTGGTGGAGAATTGCTGCACGATTGCAAAGGAGAAGCCTGCTGTACCGAGCAGGAGAAGCACGGCCCCCAAGCGCACGTATTGCTCCGCACCCAAGTCCTCAAAGACATGGACATACAGAGTCATCAACGCGCAGTACAGTCCGATCGTCAGCAATAAGTCCGAGTAGTAGTAGCAATACATATACTCGGCTGAACCGAAGCCGTACGCGAGCAAGATCTTTAGACGTATAATGCTGACAAGGATCGAGGCCAGCATGTAAAGGTTAAGAGCGAGGTAACGTCGAAACACACCTCGCCTCGCAGCGCAAATGACCACGCCTGCTTCGAACAGCGTGCAGAGGACCCATATGGAATAATCAAGCAGACCAGGCACGTTTTCCTCTCTACGCCCTGGCCGTTAGCTGCTTAGGCTATTACTTCCAGGGCGACGGTGGCAGCGGAGCGCCTCCATTTTTCCACGGTGAAGGCGGAAGCGGCGCGCCTCCATTTTTCCAGGGTGAAGGCGGAAGCGGTGCTCCTCCGTTTGCCATAATCACGGAGCCATCGCCATGGGCGACGACGACC
>QHYI01000160.1 GCA_003223245.1 Acidobacteriota bacterium | reverse complement strand
ATGCTCGCTACTCGTTCTCGAAGAATCCGTTTCTCCTTATCAAATTACCGTGCCTTGAAACTCGACGCCGGCGTGACAACGACATGAATTGCGATGTTCTTGCCGTCGGCGGAGCGATATTCCACTGTACCGGCCCGCACTCGGCAGGGAAAATCGTCCCGGTTTGATGTGTTGATCCGACGGAGCGACGCGTCGGGAAACTCTGCCCCCCGAACCCTGCCAATGCACAAGGTGGAGCTACGCCGACAAGTGGGTGCGTTAGTGCGCGGGAAAAACGGAAGAGGATTTTCAAGGCATGCGGGGGTCTATTCGTCCGATGTGGGGAGAAGTGTGAAGCCCACCAGATTATCCCTCGGCGATGGTTGCATCCCTGCAGTGCCCGCTTCCGTTTCACCTGGTTTCGTTGTTCCGCTTACCGTACTTAGCGGATCAGTTCCTCGCACGCCACAGAACTCGGGTCAGGAAGAGGTGTGGGCGAATTCGCGTTCCCGTTCCGCCGCGCATACACGGGCGTGCAGGAACGGCGGGAACGATCGCAAGAATCGCTGGAGAAAACGATCCCCACGGCTTCCCAACTTGTCCCACAGCGTTTCGGGATTTGCGAGGCTTGTGTTTTGAGACCCTTACAGGCTGTCCCAGGTCGAATCGGAAGATCCGCATCTCGCCCTGTCCCATCCCGCGATCCCATGGAGGAATTCCTGTGACCGGAACGGCTTCCATCACGCGATTCCCGACGATACTCCGGGACGCTA
>QHYI01000032.1 GCA_003223245.1 Acidobacteriota bacterium | reverse complement strand
TGACGTAAAACAAAGGGGAAGAGTCGTATGGCGGAGAGGGTGGGATTCGAACCCACGGTACGGTTTCCCGCACGCTCGCTTTCGAGGCGAGTACTTTAAACCACTCAGTCACCTCTCCCCGGTGGTCACAGCTTCCATCGTAACAGAGCCTTCGATTTTTCGGCAACGCATCCGCTCAAATCCGCTCTGATAGCGTGCCGAGGGGGTGAAAATCATCATTTTCGCGCGGCGAGCAACTAGCGCCGTTCGGCGAAAAACGTCTGGATCACCTCAGCGCACTCGCGAACGAGAACCCCCGCCGTAATTTCCACTTGATGGTTCAAACGAGGGTTGGACAGGATTTGGAAGCAACTTCTTGCGGCGCCGCCTTTGGGATCTTCGGCGCCGTAGACGAGACGCGGAATGCGCGCTTGAATCATCGCGCCGGCGCACATGCTGCACGGTTCGACAGTAACGTACAAAGTTGCCCCCGCAAGCCGGTAATTCTCGAGAACCCTTGCGCCTTTTCGAAGAACGATGATCTCTGCGTGGGCCGTAGGATCGCAATCGCGAATCGTGCGGTTCCCCGAGCGCGCGATAGTTTTACCTTCATGCACCAAGGCAGCGCCGATAGGAACTTCGCCCGCCGCGGCCGCGGCGCGGGCTTCCTCGAGGGCTTCTTGCATGAAGTCAATATCGGATTGCATCGTCGCAGTTGAGAATAGCATGCAGCCGAACTAAAGAAGAGGGCCCCCGCCGGATGCAAGAGCCGCCCAACGGTTTTTCTTCACTGCACGTCAGCCCATCACTCCCGGGAAGTTAAGCTGCCCATGGCAGTTGCAGGCCCAAGAACGCTTGCTCAACGGGAAGTCAATCTTTGGCCGTACCGAGCAGCCAATCGAATAGGGGAAAAAATACGTTATAGCGTGCGTCGGGCCGGTCGTGGTGGTGCAGGTGATGATCCCGCCCAAAGTTCAACCACGCAGGGAGCCACCCACCGACGTGAATGCGCCAGTGAACTTCCTCCATGAGGATGACGTAAACCGTAAAAGCAATGAAAATTCCCGGGCTGATCCGCAATTTGAACAACACTTCACCAAAAAAAGTAACAAGCAGGCCGTTCAGTACAAAAGCCGCGAGAACCAATGGCGGCGTTCCGCCGAGATTTAAGTGTTCGACCTCGAGAGGCGTTCCGACCGAAGCATGATGCAATTCGTGCATCCGTCCCAGATAGTTGCCGGGCAAATGCAGCAAGTAGCGGTGATAGAAATACTCAAACGCATTCGCCCAAACGAGCCCCACAGCAAAACCGACCAGCCAATGCCACGGCGAAGTGGGAAACCTGGTTCCCAAGAACGCTGCCGGTACGGCGCCGCACAAGATCGCGGTCATCGCATTTTTAACCTTTTGCATCCTTGCAACGGCGAAGGCCGGAGAATTCATTCGTGCAATGTCCATAGGTCCAACCTCCGGAGTGGACCGCTAGTGCTAGTTCACAAAACACGTAAACTGACGCTGGGACCGGGGAGCGGCGGGAAATCAAGAGAGGGGCTGGGCATGCCCAAACTTGGGAGCTGTTAGGCCGGACATTTGGTCTAATTGGAAAGAACCGCAGCCTGAAGAACCTGAAGCAGCTTCAGTCGCCCGAAGCGGCGGTAGCGGTGACCTCAGATGCCTCCGAAGCTCCGCCAGGGTCGTGCGCCGGATTGGGCTTCGTGTCTGGCGTCAAACCGTTTGCCGTCGCCGGCAAACCGCCGATCTGCACCAGTTGCTCAGGGGGCCGCTTGAGTACGAGTTCCTCGTAGATCTGGCGGACCTTTGCGGCTTCTTCCATGGCCTTCCGGCGCCGCATGCGGTCTTCTTCCGACGCGGTCTGGGGAACACCGTCGTCGACTCTCTCTCGCACTCGTGCTGCGTCGACCGGGTCAACGACCAGCGAGTGCTCGTAGCTGTCCAGATCCACATTCTTTCCTTTGGCATAGATCTGGTGCCGGCCCTGTTCCTTGTACCACTGGGCCACGGTCGCGTTCTTGTGCATATTCTCGATGATTTTGCGCCAGCCAATGCCCGTGTTGTACGCGCAGAAGCTAATTTCGCCCTGCTGGGTCGCGTACGGAATGATGCACATTTCCGTGCGCCGGAAATCGTAGTTGAACAGGTCTTGAAACCACATCCCGGCTATGAAAAGAAGGTTCCAGGGATTGCTGCGGCGCTTGCTCACGTCCTTGATCGTGCGGTCGGCGCCCGTGCTTCCATAGAGCTTTCTTGCGCGTTCGGCTTTGGATATCCCCAAGGTCATGTCGAACTCTGTGTAGAGATCCTTGAGTCTCAGGGAAGGCGGGGCCTCGAGTGGGTTGTAGTTCTTCAGAACCGCTAAGGCCATCGTGAACACGGAGAGGTACTTGTTGCGGCTCGCGTCATTAACTTTTTTCAGGTCTGCAATCAGCCCCGGGACATTGAGGAATCGCGGGACTGGCGCCCATTCCTTAGTTTCTCGATTGATCAGAACCGCCGTTCCCACGCCGCAGTTCGGGTGACAGCCGCAGGAAAGCGTGCCCCATTGTGCTTGTGGGCCATGGATCAGGTCTGCAAAGTCCGAGAAGGTGCTGACCGCGGAAATAGGGAACCAATCTCGTGTTGGTTCGACCTTGCCCACTTGCTTGCTCACGTC
>QHYI01000089.1 GCA_003223245.1 Acidobacteriota bacterium | reverse complement strand
GAGCGCGCAATCCGAATGGCTTCGCGATTGTACGGCTCGTAGCGGCAACGGTAGGCGACCATCAACTTTCGACTGGCTTTGCGCGCGGCATCGATCATCGTCTGACATTCGGCAGGGGTGCCGGCCATGGGCTTCTCGGTGAGCACATGCTTGCCGGCTTGCAATCCACGGACGGTATATTCAGCATGCATGCCGTTGGGCAGAACGATGTAAATAATGTCGACTTCGGGATTGTCTTTGATGGTGTCGTAATTCTGGTAGTTGTAGATGTTTTTGGGGTTTACGCCGTAACGCATGGCCAACTTGTTGGCTTTGTCCGGATGGCCGCTTACAAACGCCACGACCTTGGATTTCTCGCATTTGGCGAAAGCGGGCAAAATCTCGTGAATCGACAGGTTGCCAAGGCCAACGACAGCCCATCCAAGTTTCCTGCCAGGCGGATCGGGGACGACAAGTTGCTGTGCATTGGCATCCTTCAGTAATGCCCCGCTAACACTGGCCTCGACGATGCCTCCGCCGACCTTCGCGATGAAACTGCGGCGCGTGATTTCTTTTTCGGAGAGAACCGGCATGATCATTCCTCCATTACTTCGGACTGCGCTGCTTTCGAATTTCTTCCAGCCGGCGCTTCAAGTATTCCTGATACTCCTGCTGCAACTTGGGATCGGCCGGAGTGGAGTAGATTTCGCTCGACTTGTACGTGCCTTCGTCAAACTTCTTCTTTGTCCACTCGTCGTGTATGTGGATCTCATCGGCTCGGTCCAGCACCTCCCTCACGAGCTGCGGCGGAATGAAGTAGACACCCTCGCGATAGCCGACGACGAGATCGCCGGGCATGACGGTAACGCTGCCGATCAAGACGGGAACCGTGAATCCCTTCGATTGCCAGAATCGTTGCAGCAAACAAAATGGCGAATTTCCTTTCCTCGGTCACGCTAGAACTCCTGCAGTCTGTGTCTGTGGAGTGAAATTCAGGCAAGAGAAGCGGGGAATCGCAGTTTACTTTTTCTGGTCCCACAAGTCCGCTAAGACCTTGATCGTCGCAGAACCATGACCACCATATAATTCCGCCTTCCGAATTATGCAGCAACGCCGTTTCCCTTCATTCCCAGTTTTTCCGCACACAATGATGCTTGATTAAGTCGGCATAATGCCACTCACTTCTCCGGACGGTCCTGCGGACCGAAAGGAGAATCGAATAATTGTAGCAAGCGGGGAATCCTGAGGAATCAAGGGCGAAATAACAATTCGCCAGCCAAAGGCCGTAAACACTGGATTTTCTGTGCTAGAACTTCGCAAGACTGTTCCCTGAAGAGAGTTGAAAGCTGCCCGCAATGCAATAAAAGGAGGGAAAACGTCTATATGGGTCATGTCGCGGATCCACGTTTCCCCTGGGGTGGCTGCAGTTTGACAGGCCGTCGGCCACTCCAAAGATGCTCGACTTCGCGGCTATGGCTTTTTAAGCGCTGTGACTCACAGAATTCGCCGGTAATAATCGACTAAACAGCGCGTAGACCGCGAGCAAGCAATTTCCCCGAACCGGAATTCGCGGGAGTTTTGCTGGTGACGCGCGGACTTACCAATAGCTGGCCCTAGAGCACTGATTTGGCGTTTTTGCCTACCGCTACCAACATAATCACGCTCTTGCCGTGAGCGTGAGGAGAAAAGAACCGAATCACGTCATCATCGTAAAACGTTAAACCCGTGGCGCTCAAGCGTTGAGCGTAAGCGGCAAGATATACCTTGCCGCTCAAGATGCCGGCTTCGAGCTGCACCGCGCGGTAGCCGCGATTGCCGAAGCGCCCCAAAATGATTTGTAAGTCTGCAAGGAAGAAGATGTCCGCGGCGGCTTCGGCGGGCAAGTCCTGGTCCAGACCCAGGTGACCAGCCTGAGTGCGAAAGTTTCCTGCTTTCAGGCGTTCGAGCATCTGCCGGTCACGGTGGAATACGTAGGCTCCGGCATCGAGACCTTCGACTGCGTTCACAATTAAGTAGACCTCGTTCAGCTGCGTCCCTTCGGGATGCAGGAAGTCCGCCGGTATACCGCGGGTAGCTCGATCCAAGATGGTAGAGAGCTGGAGCAGCCCGATCGGCACTTCGGCAAACTTGCGTGCGGAGCCCCGCCGAAGGATGACCTGTTCGATCGGATCACGAGGCATTTCTGCATCCGAATAAGGGTGGAGCTGAACGGTCGCTCCCGTTTGCGCGGGTAGTTTTGCGAACGGAGCATTACCACGCCAAGTCCCAACCTCCTCAGCCGATCGGAGCGAGGAGGCAGCGTGAATTTCGCGCATGGCTGGATAGACAATCTCGTTTCGAGAGAGCGGAACGGTTTCCAAATGGAGAACGGAGGGCTTGGAAAGAAATTGCTGCGGCAATGCTGCGACATGGCCTAGGGCTACGAGAGAATAGGCGACCTCGCGCTCGGGATCGACATCAACCAATCGGTTCACCTCTGCGTCCAGGAATCCGCAGATCACCTTGGCAGGCATTCCAAGAGCCGTGGCGACCGCCAGCAAATTGGCTAGAAGAGTGCCATTATCCCAGCCAAAGTGGCGATACGTACGAGCCTGATACTTCCCTCAGTCTGCGTAGGGCAAACTCGGCGGGCGCAAAGTGGTACACACCTGCTTCCAAATCGACAAGGTTTGCACAAACAACGTAGACCTCGACTTCGTAGAGCGCTCCGGTGCAGGCTGCGGCGCGAAAATAAATGTCGCCGCCAGGATGCTTTCGATGTCGAGTGATTCCGGCGGTTAGATACAGCAATTGGGCCAGCGCCTCCAAGTCGGGTACAGCACTGGCCACCGGGTGGATGCTCTCCGCGATCGCGGAGAGGGCAGCGACGCCAGTTTGGCGTACCTCTCGGGGCAACCGCAACGGCTCTAGAGTGGTGTAAGCCTTGAATGGCAAGGGTTGATTGTCCCAATCCAAGAAATGCAGATTGTTATGGACGCTGGCGTAGGAATGCTTGGAAGCGTTGTGGTACCTCCAAGCAGCTTCAACATTGCTGTTGACGGTGAGAGAGTTGGTCGAAGAACTGTTCATTTTAGTAGGGCTTCCCCAGCAATCGAGAAAACTGTCCATAAAATTAGGTTTCTGGGAAGTTGAGGCCGCAACCGCCAGTTCACTTGGACGCGCTTACCGAACACGTCAGTGCTACAACGATTCTGTCCGGTAAGCCGGTTAGCAGATGTTGAGGGTGGGTTTTGCCTCTTGGAATCTCAAGCAGTATCGATTCCGGGATTTTCACCGCCAGCCAATTTACCGTGTGGGCAGAGAAGATCCTGCATCGAGTTCACAGGTTGAAACCGCTGGAGGGCTAAAGCTACTTTTCTAAAAAATCATCGACCGCTGCAAAACTTCTGGGAGAGAACCTCGATTTTCTTGCAAATTTGCATGAAAACAGAGAACTTGACGCCGGATTTAGGTGACAATGGTGTCGGCATTTTGAACCAGGCATGCGGATTAGGTTTGTCTATAGGCGCGGGTCTGATCGGGCTTGATGTTCTGGTTGAAGGCCGGCGGGGGAACTTTTGGCGGTTTCGTTCGTCTTCTCCTGAGGAATCCGGCAAATCTCAAAGTCGAGGTGTGGAAAATGCGCAGCATATTGGTCGTGTTGCTCTCTGTGGTAGGAGTCGTGCTGGTGGCGGAGTGGAATATAGCGGCGGCGCAGCGGACGACTGAGGATACGAGCGGCGGCCTGACGGGTAGGTGGACTGTGAAGGCGGACTTCTATGGGACGCCGCTCTACTTTCACCTGGAGCTCAAAGATGAGGGCGGGAAGCTGACGGGGAAATTGGGCGGGTACAAGCTGGAGGGAAGGGCCACAGGGAATGCCGTGCATTTTGTGGCGAAAGGCGAGGACGGCGGGACGGAGGAGTGCACCGCCACGGTGAAAGATGGAACGATTTCCGGGACAATTGTACGCAAGGATGCCGACGACCCAGAGCATCCCAGCACGCATTTGTTTACGGCGACACTGGCACCGGCACGGAGGGGTGGTGCGCCGCAACGGCATGAGTTCACGCCGACGAAGTTCTACCGGCAATTTTCGGCGTTGAACGAGCCTGTGCTGCGAGTTGCGCCGGGAG